>JAMPFE010000150.1 GCA_023664705.1 Lachnospiraceae bacterium
TGCATTTTCTTCATCATAGAAAATACCGCCTTTCTGTTTTAATTAGCAAAGTGTGGCGTTCGCGCAAGAAGAATCAATGTCGATATCAAAAAACGTGCGGATCGGCGTACACAAACGCATGGCAGACGGCACATACAAAAACTGCTCCGTGCCGTATGGCTTTACTTATAAGAACTGGAAAATTTCCCCCGATAAAGGAAAAGTCGAAACGGTACGGCAGATTTTTGAATGGTACGCCGACGGCATAGGTGCGGAAGAAATATCGGCAAGGCTGAACAAAAACAGAATTCCCGCGCCATACGGAAAATGCTGGCGAACGCCCCGAATTTTAGAGATTCTGGCAAACGAAAAGTACGTCGGCGACACCTTGTTACAAAAGAGTTTCATGACCGATACCCTGCCCTTTCGTCAGGTGGACAACCGCGGAGAAAAGCCGAAATATTACGTCAGCGGCACACACCAATCGATTATCGAGCGTGACCTATTCAACGCGGTTCAAAAGCTGATGAAAGCGAGAAAAACGGGCGCCGATTATACACCGCATCGCAGCACATTCAGCAGAAAAATCAAGTGCGTATGCGGCGGGACATTCAGACGAAAGAAAAATCGCGATAAAATTTATTGGGTCTGCCGAAACCACGACCATAAAAATATCGGCAATTGCGATATCAGGCAAATCGGCGAGTGGGTATTCCAAGACGCTTTCATTCGGCTTTGGAACAAGCTTCAAGCGCATTACAAAGTCATTCTCGCGCCCATGCTCCGCCAACTCGAAACGCTCTCCGAAAAGGAGAAATCGGGCAACGTTCAACTCGCCGAGTTACGCAAAGAAATAGCGGAAATCAAGCAGCAGAGTTACTTACTAACAATGCTGAATTCACAAGGCGCGCTCGACGGCGCGTACTTTAAAGAGCGCACCCAAGAGCTTGACCGAAAGCTGATAACCGCCCAAAAGCAGCTCCACGCCAATCTTGACGACAAGGATAGCGAACGGCTTGACGAGTTGCGGAAACTAATCGGAATATTCGACAGAGCCGAACCGATAACCGAGTTTGACGAAATAAAGTTCGGTCAAATAGTCGAGAAAATAACTGTGCTTTCGGAAACCGAAATACGGTTTGATTTAATCGGAGAAATCGGCTTTACAGAGCGGATCGAGAGGTGATACAAGGTGCTTAAAAACAGGAGCATACCGTTCGGGTACTACATGGTAAACGGGAAACACGCTATCAACGAGAACGAAGCGGAAGCCGTGCGGAAAATATTCGCGGATTACATAAACGGTAAGTCCTTGAAAACCATAGCTGCCGAAATGCAAATACCCTACAATTCGGGTAAAACCGTATGGAATATAAATATGGTTTGTCGGGTTCTCGAAAATCGAAAATATATCGGTGAAAATAATTTCCCGAGAATTGTTTCAGACGAGGATTTCGAGCAAGCAAACCGTATAAAATCGGAGCGCTGCGCCTACCGCAAACCCGCTCTGCAAGAGGAAAAACAGTAATTCCAAATTGCAACAACGCAATACGAGCCAACCGATGAAATTCAAAGATTGACTAATAAAATCAATCGGCTGCTCGATTCCGAAAATCCCGACAAGGAAACAGTTGAGGCACTTATAATTCGGAAATAACGCGGAGTGGCAGTTAGCGGGCATTTTTGCCGACGTAGAACAAACACAATGGTACTTATTTCAAACTTATATCTCGGATCAGTCGATTTTACCGATGAACTTGTAGTAAATATCGAGTTTTTGAATATACTCGCCGTCAACGTATTCGGGCTCGTATACCTCGATTTTATCTATCAAGCTGTGCAATATCGCTTGCGTAAGCTCGTCTATCTCCGAATATTGCCTAATGGTGTCCACGAATGTTTCCGCATTTTCGCCGTTTTCACGTCTGCTGTTGATTACGTCCTCCAATTCGCGGATTTTTGTTTCAAGTTCCTTTTGCTCGTTGTTGTAAGACGTTGAAAGGTTCTTGTAATTGTGCTCGTCAATTTCGTCATTGACGTGTTCCTCGTAGAGTTTTGTGAAAAGCCTATCGAGTTCCGCAAGTCTTTTTTGCGCCCTCTTCAGTTCGCGTTCCACTTGCCGAACGTTGCCTTCTTCGGCTTTGCCGAGCCTATCCGCAATCGATGAAATCATTTGCTTATCATCTTCGAGAGCCTCATTTGCAAGCCGTTGAATATCCTCCAAAACCGCATTGTGCAACGCGCTTGCGGTTATTCGGTGCGATGAACACTCTGTTGGACCTAATTCTCTGTAGGTATTGCAGTAATAATCGTAGTTCGCGTAATCATTCTCGCTATCCCGCATTCTGTTTGAACGCCGAATTCCGAGTGTGTAACCGCAATCGGAGCAGATAAGCAAACCGCAGAAGATATTGTCAAATTTCCGACTTTCGCCCACAGAACTTTTACGGCTCGTTATCAATTGCTGAACCAATTCCCATTCTTCGGGAGCAATTATCGGCTCGTGCATACCTTCAACTATGATAGGAGTGCAGCTTGAGCGTTTTTTACTGCAATAGGATTTCCTTTCGCTTTTGTGTCCCACCACGCTGCCTTTGTAAGCGGGATTGCGAAGTATTCCGCGCACGACCGAACCCGACCACAAATATTCTTTCCCGTCATTTGCGTATTTTTTAAATTCAGCGTGCTCAGCGGCGGCAGCTGCAGCCGGACGGAGTATCTTTTTGGCTGAAAGAGTTTTGGCTATGTTTTTAACGCCCATTCCTTCCTTTGCCATTTGAAAAATCCGTCTAACGACCGCCGCCTGTTTCTCATTGATGACGAGGTGATTTTTGTCGGCGGGGTCTTTTTCATACCCATAGGGAGCTTTAGAACCTATGAATTTGCCTTGTTTTTGCTTTATCCTTAGTGCCGCCGTAGATTTCTGCGAAATATCCCGCGAATAAAAATCGTTAAGAATATTCTTAAACGGTGCAATGCTCATCGTTGAACTTTTCGACGTATCAACATTGTCGGCAATGGCTATGTACCTCACGTTGTGTTCGGGAAAATAAATCTCCATAAAGATATCCGTATCAATATGGTTGCGCCCAAGCCGCGACAAATCTTTCGTAATAACGCAGTTGATTTTCCCATTCTCAATATCGTTCAGCATACGCTGAAAATCGGGTCTGTTGCTGTTTGTGCCAGTGAAACCGTCATCGCAATAAACCGAGAACGGCACAAATCCGTTGTCGCGGGCATAGCGCGTCAACATTTCCTTTTGCGTCTGAATGAACGAGCTTTCGCTGTCCGTGCCGTCGTCCTTTGACAAACGCAGATATAATGCGGTGTTGTAGGTTTTGGTTCTCCCATAATTAACTCTTTTCAAAAAGGACAACCGAGTGTAATTGCCACTATTATTAACCCCGATTGTCCTAATTT
>JAMPFE010000151.1 GCA_023664705.1 Lachnospiraceae bacterium
GCTATTACAATCGCAGTTATAACGATTGGCGGTACAATTTTACCCGCGACAAGGATTGAAAGGAGCGTGATACACTAAAATTTAATCGGTACAACTCGGTGATACGAAATGACCTCGGTGCTATATGTAGCACCGAGGAAAAATCAAATTCAGAAAGGACAATTACTATGACTATTGGCGAAAAAATCAGAAAAGTAAGAGAAGCAAAGGGTATGTCGATTAAAGCGCTTGCCGCGCTTTCGGGAATTGACGCAGACACGCTTGAAAAGTACGAAAGTGACGACGTCAAGCCGCGATTTGATACGCGTTTAAAGCTTTCGGACATACTCGGAGAGGATGTCGTGTTAGTACGCAGTGAAACCCTTGACAAGGTATGTGACGTGAGCGCGACGCAAGAGGTCTATGGAGATGACTGCGGCGAAAACTGCAAGGACAAGGCTGTGGTAAATTTCAGTATAGTTCTTGCGGCGCTTCTTGAAACGAACGAAACGACAAAAGAGGAACTTGCCGCCAACGTCGGCTTGACGGTTTCACAAATTGACGAGTACCTTAGCACTTTAAGCGTTCCCGATATTGTAACGCTTTCTAAAATCGCAGACCTTTTCGATGTTCCAGCTGACCTTTTACTCGGCAGGAGTTTTCTTTCGGAGAGCGAGAAGATGTTCAGTGATTTTATTTACCAGATTGAAACGTTGACAGACCTTAACAGGAGCGGGGCAATTCCCGATGATTTGTATTTCCTTTGCCGAAATGCTGTTGTCGGAAATTTTATTTGACAGTGAGAGCCGATTGAACGAAAATCAGTCGGCTTTTTCCTTTCAGACGGGAGGTTAAATTTATTGGAAAAACCGAAATTCAATATGGTTTCCTTTTCGGGCGGGAAAGACAGCACGGCAATGCTGCTCGGTATGATTGAGCGCAAAATGCCGATAGACTGCGTTTTATTCTGCGATACGGGGCTTGAATTTCCCGCAATGTACGACCACATCAACAAGTTTGAGAAAGACACGGGAATAAGGATTACCCGCATAAAGGCGAAACATAGCTTTGAGTATCTTATGCTTGAACATCGCTTTGTTGACAGGAAAGGATTACCAAAAGTCGGGTACAGTTGGGCGGATGTGCAAACAAGGTGGTGTACCTCTATGCTGAAAGACGTGCCGCGCGAGAAATTTCTGCGACCGCTCCGCAAGGAGTATGACGTGATTGAGTACGTCGGTATCGCCGCCGATGAGCAGTTCCGTCTTGAACGAAAACGAAATCAAAGCGAGAGCCACGCGCACCCGCTTATTGATTGGGGTATGACGGAGCAGGACTGCTTGGATTTCTGCTATGAGCGCGGTTACGATTGGGGCGGGCTTTACGAGCATTTCAAGCGGGTATCTTGTTGGCGCCTGTTTGCCTTAGTTGGCGGCGTCCTTGCCGCCTTTTGGGCAAACGGCACAAACATCCTGTTTGTGCTGTCCGTTGCAGTCGTTAGAGGAATTGCGGCAGCTTTACAGATACTACCCCGAATTGTGGGAACAGCTTAAAGAGTGGGATAATCGGACTTGGCGCAATTTTCGGGCGGATTTCAGCGTTGAACAGCTTGAACGGCGGTTTGATTTTGAGAACGAGCGCATAGAAAACGGTTTACCCATACATAACAAGGCTTTTTTCGCGGAAATGCGAAAGAAAATAGAAACGGAATGAGAGGTGTTTTCAATGGACAAGAGATATAAGCTGCGGCTTAAATCGTTCGACAATTCAATCTATACCGATAAGGCGTTACGATTGGAGCATAAGGGTATCATCGCGGTGGTAAGAAATTGGCTGATAAACGATACGAGTTTTACAGCCGCCGATTTAGCGGAATACGCCAGTGAGGACGAGGAAACCGTGAGCAAATACTTGTGCGAATTGGACGAAGCGCGTTACATTGACCGCGTACCCTATTCGGACGAGGACAGAATTTAGTAAAATCGGGCGGCGCAAACGCGGTGCTATATGTAGCACCGCGCTTGCTTTGGTGAAGATACCACCGCCGCACCTACAAAAAGGAGGTAATTTTTATGTCTGATGAGGTTGCGTCCGCAACATTGCAAACGAGCCAAAAGGCTATCGAGGTCGCGTTGGAGTTGATTAAAATGCTCGCTCCGTTCGCCGAGAAGCTACTTTCAGAGGTATACCATAAGTCGGTGGACGGAATAAATTTCGTCGGCGGCAAGGTCGCAAGCGCGAAAGCTGCGGGAACGGTATCGAACAAGGCGTTGATCGCCGAGGCGCAAAAGGCAAATTCGCCGATTTCCTCAACGAGCAATTTCCTTGCCCGCGACGCGGAGCGTATCGCGGAAAAGGCGAAGCAGTACAAAATCCCGCTTGCGATAATCGGGAACGGAGAAAAGCAGACGGTGGAGTTTCTCGACCGCGACAAGGCGGTGGTGGAGCAGATTTTCAGCGAGGTTATGCAGGAACGTATCAACGGTGCGCCGCAGTCGGTCAAGTGCTTTCCCGTTGGGGAAAACAATGTGACAGCTATGAAAGCCGCGTTTGAGGAAAACGGTATCGAGTGTCAATTCTTGAACGGGAAAGACGGGAAAATCACTTGCATTTATCCCGCCGAAAACGCGGAACAGGTGGCGGTGATAAAGGAAGATTACAAGAAAATGCACAGCGAGGTCGCGGAGCATTGCAATATCGCCGCCGACGTTCCCGAAACGGAGCGAATGACGGAGATTAAGGCGCGTATCGGCGAGCTGAAAAATGCGGAGATCGGCTCGGATTTACGCTCCGAAACCTACGAAAATATACTCGCGGATATGCGGAATAACGGCGTTGAGTTACCCGCGTACAGCGAGGGAAACAATCAAATCATCGAGCGGGAAATGCCCGAAGCAAGGCAGACGGCGGGCAAGGCGTTTTGGGAAAGTCAAGGCTTTAAGCTGAACGAGGACGCGAAGGGTATTGAGATAAACGCGCCCGCAACAGATGAGAACGGAAACCCCGTGCGTGACGAAAACGGAAAGCAGACGTTTACCACCACTACCGTTTACGATATTTCCGAAACCGACGCTTACGAAAGGGCGATTGAAGCGGATATAAGCGAATTGCAAAACGAATACGCCGCCGAAAAAGCGAACGCCTTTGTGTTGTCGGACAAAAAAGAGGTCGAGATTTCCGACGGTATCAGCGGCAAGAGCGTCAAAATAGACGTTGAGGGCGCGACAAAGGACGGCGTTTCCCAAGCCTTGCGGGATAACCTCGGTTATTCGCCCGCCAAAGCAGATATAGCCGCCAACAAGCTGTGCTATGAGTTGGATTTGGATAGGGCGAAATATTTCGCAAAACCCACGCAGATAGACAACCTTGACGCGCTGAAAACGAACGTCCGCTATGAGAGCGATGATTTGACGATACGGGATA
>JAMPFE010000152.1 GCA_023664705.1 Lachnospiraceae bacterium
ATAGTACACCGTGGGCGGATCGGGCTTCGGTTTTTGGGAGAATTGCGTCCGATCGTCGTATGGAAACTTACAAGTTATATTATACTCCGTTTATTCACGGAAGTCGAGTGCTTTTCCGTTAATTTACGGAATTTCGGCGAATTGAACAATTTTGGGAGGTGTTCTTTGTGAGTAATTTACAAACTATAGAAAGCCGCATTGTTTCAATAGCAAAACTGAAAGGGTTGTCAAAAAATAAACTCCTAGAAAATGTCAATTTAAATAAAAGCGTTTTTGACAATATGAAAAAAGGACAGATCCCATCTGTTGACAAAGTAGAAACAATTGCAGATTACCTTAATTGCTCTGTTGACTACCTACTAGGCAGAACAAACAACTCTAAAATTCAAGATAATGAAACCGACATCAGTATCACATTTCAAAACCCACAATTAGAGGTTTTAAATAAGATTTTCGATGATCTTGATCCCATAAATCAAGCCAAGCTTCTTGTGTATGCAGACGAGTTAAAAAATCAGTCTGCTAAAAACAAATGAACAAACATAACGAGGACGGTGAGCAACCGTCCTTTTTTTTACTTATCCAATCGTTATAATTAATATGTTTCTTATATATTAAACGTTTTGCGACTAAACCGCCTGTAAAAATTCGCGTCGAGTTTACTGTCATTAACCGACAACAACTCCGTTCTGCGTTTAAGTGCTAGGGCATACGCCGCCATGGCGTTAGTATCAATCTGTTACTTTAATGACCGACCAATATCTATTGATCGGCGGTCACGGTTCTTCCAAGAGTGTCTTTACACTCGACCGCGACTCCCGCATTTCACTGTTAGATTATATTGCGGTGTTCAGACTATCGCACCCTCATTTAATTTATCCTATGAGGTTTCCCTATTTAGTCGTTCAGGCTGTATAAAAGCAATAACATATCGCCTTATAACTTGCCCCCTGTCATCCGTCTCCGGAACTCCAAGTCAATTAAAGGAAATTGATTTTTGAGCAGTTTATGGATTATCCTGCCCCAGCCCATCAATTTAGGCTCTATCATCATGCATTGTATTTTTCTTTTCACGCGCCAATTCATACTGAACACTACCATTAGGCGTATCATAACGACACATATACGAAGTTTCTGTTTTAAGCAACTCAATATTAACAAGCGCAAGTCTTTCTTCGGTAGAAAGCGTGTACTTTCTAAATTCCCCGCTCTTTTCAATATCGGGAACCATAACAAATTCCTTACCGTCATAATTGGTATACTTTATCAAATTCATAGCGCTCATTTTTTCAAGAGCGTCATAAATGACCTTTTTATAAGCAACAGGCTCGATAAGATGTATTATCTTATCGGCATTCTTGTACTTCATTCTATAAGTCTCATACTGTTTATGTACAGGGTCAATAACACCTCTGTGCAAATGCCCTTGACTGTCTCTCCAGTTGTCCGCAAGATTGTCGGCAATACCACCCAAGGCACCACCGCCGGCACCGGCGTCTATGTATAATTCAATATTACTCCATTCGGGAACACCGATACCGTTGTACTTTATCATCTGTTCTTTTAGAATAGCCAATTGTTCGGGGAACGGTAAAGGAGTTTTCTTCGGAGAATTTATGTCGAACATCGAAATACAATTCTCCAGTTGCAGATAATACCCCTCTTTACCCTTAATAAGCTGATATATCGACAAAATAGAACCGTCATACGCTCTCGCGGTATCAAAGCACATAATAAACTTTTTATCGCCCGTGTCATTAATAAGCAGCGGCACACGCGTTTCCGAGTTCTGAGTAAAATTCTCCATTTTTACAACGGCATTTTGACCGCCGCCCACGCGGAATTTATTGAACAATTCACGCTCTGCCTTTTCTGGGTCTTCCGCGAAAGCCTTGTCAACAGATTCCCGAGTAATATGCGACTCGATTTTTTGACCGTTTACGGTAGAGAAATGCAAAATAGTATTCACATTTATATCACAAGCGAAATAGTTGTCATCGCCTTCCAACATTTTCATAGCAAAATGTTTGTATTTTTGAAAGAACGGAAACTCTATATCGCCCGCACTTGAAGCATACAAAAGCTGCTTCGGCGGTTGCTTAGGCGGAATAAAATCGTGTTCGCTTAATCCTGTAGCAAACGATGAATCGGTATCGGCATAGTGTTCCAATGTAGCCATCTGCTCATCGGTCTGCCAACCCACCTCATCGAACAGCACATTGCCGTCTTTACCTCTGTTCGCGTTATTATTGATAGAAAGCGTTTTAAGCCGCGAATTGTTATATAGAGTAAACGTATACCCCGACTGCGAGTGAATAAAACCCGTCTCACCGTTCTTAGCCCGCCGCACCTCTTCCGCAAAGAAATCCGTGCATTTCGCAAATGACGGAACACGTTTCAAGGCTATATCCTCAAGTATTTTGAAAATCTCGATACTCTGCGCCGCCGAGTTGGTACTGATATACCACTTACTATCGGGAAACAGCAGCATTTTTGCCATTAAAAAAACGGCGGCGGTAGTCGATTTACCCGCTCGCCGGCTGCACAGCCACAGTACATATTTTCTGTACCAACTGTTCATAAACATCAACTTCTGATAGTCGATAAGAAACGTACCGAAAAATTCTTCAATAAACCAAATCGGGTTTCTCCGCCCTTGATTTATTATTTTTTCCAGTTTTTCATATTCTTCAAGTTTCTTTTGCGAGAACTCGTTCTCGGTCAAAGGGAAATAATACTCCATAATCACTCCCCCTTGCCGTACTTAAATTTCAAGTCGTTGAGTTCGTTTTTGAGATTTCTGTTTTCCTCTTCCAATTCCTCTGTTTTTTGTTTCAATTTAACATTAGTCTCACGTTGATTTTTTATAATTTCGGCGCAGTCCGCATCATCAAATGCCAACTGCTCCGCCATACATTTAAGGCTTATCTTCATAACCTGTTCAAACGACTCCGAGGTCTTGATATCAAACAAGTTAGGTCTTACAGGCTCGTACCCCGCCTCAAACATCTCCTTCTCCTTTTGAGAAAGCGTGTCCTTGCCGCGTTTCGAGTTAGTGTTGTATTTAGAAGATATGTTGTTGTCCTGAGCCAGTTTACCGATAATGTCCTGTAACTGCTTTTTGGAACCCGCGAGAACGCGTATCCTGTCGTCGTCCGACCCCATTTCATCAAGCTCGTTATTCAGCATTTCATCAATCTTGCGCACTTGCAATTGACTTAAACATATCTGAATACACGCTTGCATTTTATGACCGTCATCCTTTATACCCGGTATATCGCAATACGTCGACAGAATATTAAAGCAGTATTTCCTATCGTTATTAGATAAACCACAATCCTCAAACGGGTCATAACCAAACGTAGTAACACAATAGTTCATATTC
>JAMPFE010000153.1:0-1258 GCA_023664705.1 Lachnospiraceae bacterium
ATACCTTTTGAGATACCGCTGCAATCAAGTTCGGATGTTTCATTTAATACGATTAAATCCACCGAAAACACCTCTTTTTACGCTTAAAATGTAACGTGTAAACTCGTAAAATATATATATTACGAGTTTTGATGTTACATTTCAATTTTTTGTATCCTCATTATATCATATCAAAATAAAAAAGTCAATACTTTTTCAAAAAATATTCTATAAAAGTTAGTTGGTAACAAAATTTACGGAAAAATAATCCGATAACAAGAACAAAATTGCCAAAAATCAACTTTTAATTGCATGCTCCTCGAATTAAAAATTTTAAAAAAACTCTATTCAAAAATTGATTTTCGTAAAATCATAAGCTTTCCCTTATAAAAATTATCAATAACAAGTAATTTCTTAAAAATCCATAAATAAATCCGATTTTTGCATATCCATTTCATAAGGAAAAATTCATTTTTTTTAGAAATCAAGAACGATTCTTTTAAGAAATTTGGTAATTTATGTAAATATTTAATTTATAAGGTTATCTCCACATTTTCATAACTCAATCAAAAACAGCTTCAAGAATAATCGGAACAATTGATTTTGTTAAAATGAAAATTTCAATTTGCGGCGGTTTATCCATTAAAATTCAATATTCATTTACATCTGCATTAAAATTTCAAAAATTTTTAAGATTTTAAGAAATAAATTTATAGAAGAATAAGCCAAAAATCGAAAGTGAAATTTAAATAAATGGTAAAATATGTAAATGAATAAAATTCATAACGAATAAATTAAAAATGAATAAATTTTCGACAGACAAAAATCATTCGACTTAAAAAAAATATGAACTACGGCAATCCGCCGCCGTTCACTTTTTTTCAAAATGTGAACATACCCCGCCCGTTATCCCCGATCGTCCGCGCCGTTTAATCGTAACTTTTGGCGAAAGTTACGATTTAGTAAGCCTCGACTAACTGTATGTATTACACATATACAGTATATACAGTTTTTCGGAACCTTCCCGACGCTCCAACAGTGCCGCGAAGGTTCACAATTTTCAAATTATATGCACATTTGTTATATTCATATTCTTGCATAATATTCAAAATTCGTGAATAATGGTATATTGTGCATATGGTGAATTTTTATGAAAAAACGCTTTTATTAACTAAAGTACTGTACTAGTTGTAATAGTACAGTTACTACACTTTGTTTTTTCCCTGTTGGTGTACATCTCCGACAATGTTGGTGTACATCTCCGACAATGTTGGTGTAC
>JAMPFE010000153.1:1358-3376 GCA_023664705.1 Lachnospiraceae bacterium
TCTCCGACAATGTTGGTGTACATCTCCGACAATGTTGGTGTACATCTCCGACAATTCAACAAATAAAATCACACACGCCGAAAAAGCGCTTTAAATGCACTTTAAAACGCTTTTAACCCCTTTATAATATAGTTACACCATCAAGCCGTAAAAATTGATTTTAGGGCTATTTACGCGCGAAATAAACATATATTTAAAACTACTCCAACTCATCGCCGGGCACTATATCATTATCAATAAAATAATTCATAGCACGCCGAGCAAATGCAGTCTTTGTTATTTCATCGCTATGTTTTTCAATGAAATTTTCAATTTTTTCAATTTGTTCATTTCTTAAACGGACTCGAAAAAGTTGTGTTTTTTCATCTCGATCTTTTGCCGCTGCTTTGCGCTGCGCTGGTGTTTTAGACATACAATCAACCTCCTTTTGTATATTTTGCACAATTTAAAACCCCGTGCACGGGATATAATTGTTTATTATTTACCCAAAAATTTTAAAAAAATCTATTGACAAAATCCCGGGCACGTGGTATAATGTATACAGAAAGGAAAACACAAACACGAAAACCGAAACAATAGCGCGGCGGTCACTGCACACCACACACACCAACAGCACACCGACCGACAACACACAAAACGGCGGTTTTCAATCAAGTTTTCCCGACACGCACAAACCACACATATATTATACAACATTTTTCCGCAAAAGTCAAGCCCTTTTCGGCGGCTGCTATGGTGAAAATCCGGTTGAGACTGTCAACCACACCAACGACAGCAGCACACGCCCGACGGATTGACAAACGCGCGAAAAGCTGTATAGTATGACAATAGATCATTGACAATTGAATATTGATCCTCCTCCTAAAACCTCACGCCGTGCCCCTTCGACTCCGGCGTGATACGTCCGGAGAAATTGCAACGATATTTTGACGGGCTCCCAAAAAAACAACAATTTTACAAATTTTAGGAGGATTTTTAAAATGACTAACACGGAAACAAGGTACAACTATAACGAGGCAATAGCCGACGACATCCGCGAGTACATAGCGGAGAACATCGACCTTGACGACTGGCGCGGCGACCGTGACGGATTGGAGCAAAAATTAAATGATGATCTGTGGACGGTTGACAGCGTAACCGGCAACGCATCCGGAAGTTATTATTGCAACACGTGGAAGGCTGAATGTGCTATAGCGCACAACTGGGACATACTCGGCGAGGCTCTCCGCGAGTTTGGATGCGATGATGTCAACATAGCCGAAAAGGGCGCGGAATGGGCAGATGTAACCATTAGATGTTATTTGCTCGGCGCTGCTATCTCGGAAGTACTGGACGATCTGGAGTCGGATGGCGAGTTTGATGAGGACGATCCGGACGAGGACGACGAGGACGACGAAAACGCATAATACAACACGCGCGGCGAGTATCGGCAAAAGCTGATGCAAGCCAAAAGCCGCCGCGCGGCGTATGCCCTAAAATAGGCGCGTGAGCCTTGAAGGGAATAACCACAATTTAGGAGGATAAAAAGATGGCTGTTTTAGTAAACAAAAGCGAAAAGGAATTGCAAGCGATGGCGGCAGAAGTCGCGGAAACAATTTCAATCCGTTCATATTACATACTTGACGAGAACGGCGAGAAAATTATGCTTGAAAAAGCCGACGGAACGCACGGAAATTCGCGTGATGAGCGAAGAGCGGCAACACCTGAAGAGGCGGCTATAATTTATAATCTTGTTTACGCTGCTTTGTTGTCTATGAACTGGAACCGGCATCATCCCGAAACATTTCAGGCGATCCGAGATACAGCGGAATTTACAGCGCATACATTTTTTAACAAAGCTTTAGATTTTGAAGTTAATTGCTATGATACTATTGTATGCCCTTTGTACCGTATTGCCAACGAATGGGAAAAAGAAGCGTAAAGCCGAAACGCTCCCGAATTTTCGGGCAGCGTCCGCGCGGTATGGTAGACCACGCGCCGATGATGGCAGACCACAACACAACAGGAGGGTTAAAAAT
>JAMPFE010000154.1 GCA_023664705.1 Lachnospiraceae bacterium
CTCCGTCATTCCAAGCGTGACCCGTTTTCGGAACAATGGTTTGTGCTTTTATAACCGTACCGCAGACGGAGCAGTGCGAACCCTCTGTTAAACCCGTTTCGGTACAAGTAGGGGCTTTTGCTGCGTCCGTTACCTCGGTGTGACCCGTTGTGTCAACGTCCTCTGTTTTGGTTTCGCCGCAGTTATCACGCTTGCAAGTGAACATCCTAACGCCCTTTTCGGTGCAAGTCGGTGCTGTCGTGACCACGCCGTCATTCCAATCGTGACCGAGCGCGGGAACTGTCTGCTGTTCCGTGAGAACCTTATCACAAACGGAGCAATGTGAACCCTCTGTTAAACCCGTTTCGGTACAAGTAGGGGCTTTCGCCGCGTCCGCTACCTCGGTGTGACCCTTTGCGGCTATCGTCAAATCGGCGAGCTGATTTTTCGCCGCCGCGTCACCGTAATTCTTGCCGCACTTTTCACAGTGCCAATACTCGACCGTTCCCGTGTTCACGCAGTCCGCGTCAACCTTTTCGTGGTGCGTGAGCGAATGAACGTGGTCGAGTTTCGGGATAGTTTCGGTTTTGGTTTCTTTGCAATTCTCGCAAGTAAAGGTCTTTACGCCCTCGGAGGTTTCGGTTGGCTCTTTCGTTACTGTGCCGTTATCCCAATCGTGACCCGTCGCGGCAACGGTCGTCTGCGCTGTTATAACCGTATCGCAAACGGAACAATGCTTGCCCTCGGTCTTGCCGTCGGTCGTACAAGTTGCCGCGACTGCCTTGTCAATTACCTCGGTATGGCTTTTCGCCGCTATGTCCTCCGTTTTGGTTTGTCCGCAAACCGTGCAAGTATACGTTTTAACGCCCTTTGCCGTGCAAGTTGCGGCTGTTGTTACTGTGCCGCTGTTCCAAGAGTGCCCCGTTGCGGCAATGTCCTCGGTTTTGGTATATTCGCACACCTCGCAAGTCAATTCCTTTGCGCCCTTTTCGGTACAGGTCGGCTCTTTCGTCACCGTGACGCTCCAAGTGTGCGCTATCTTTTCATCGATAACGCCGCAAGCCACGCCGCCGCTTTTTCTTCTGCACTCGTGCCAATGATGTGTGTCATCCATACTCCAAGGGGCGTTTCTGTAATTGTGCCCCAATGCATTAGTGACCTCGCCGGGTGTAGTTTCGCTTGTGCCGTACTTGCTGCTACTGCTGAAATATTTATCGCAAACCGAGCAGTGGTAACACGTTTTAACGCCGGTTTCGGTGCAGGTCGCGGCTTTTCCCGCGATTGTCGTAAGTGTGTGACCCGTCTTTGCGGTAACGGTTTTCGTCTCTGATATTTTGTTTTTACCCTCGCCGTCGGAGTAATAATTCCTGCAAGCCGTGCAGTACCAATACTCAATGTTGCCGTCCTCAAGGCAGGTCGCGGCTTTTTCCTCGGTTTTCGTAAACCTGTGAGGAACCAGCATTTTTACAGCACCGTCCTCATAAGCCAAATAATAGCCTTCGTCCGCCTCCGACGTGAATTTGCTTAATATAACTTCGTCTGCCTCGTTTGTCACCGCTAAGGGTCTGTCGCAGCTGATATTCCTGCGGATCACGCCGATAGGTTTGTCCGTCGCGAAATTAGGTCCTATTGTAATGGGATTACGAATATCTACATTTTTGCTTTGCCCGCCAACGGTGTTGCCGATGATTTCCACCTTTCCGTCAATTGTAAACGTTCCGGAGCCATAATACACCCCGCCGCCGTAACCGCCCTCGCTCGACGAATTATTCAAAATAGAGCCGCCGTTCATCGTGAACGTGCCGCTAAAATGAAACATCCCGCCGCCGTCTGCCGATGTGCCGTCAGCTCCTACCGCTTTATTGCCTGAAATAGTGCCGCCGTTCATTGTGATCGTGCCGTTATTGTCTACACCGCCGCCGCGCCGCGCCGTATTGCCCGAAATAGAGCCACCGTTCATTGTGAATATCGCGCCGCTATTGACACGTACACCACCGCCGTCCTCAGTCGAGGTATTATTCGAAATACTGCCGCCGTTCATTATAAATGTTCCGCCGCTGTCAACGAATACTCCGCCGCCGAGTCTAGTTAGATTACCCGAAATATTTCCGCCGTTCAGTGTAAACGTTGCACCGCTGCCAATGTAAACTGCGCCTCCGAGACCGTGACCGCAGCCGCCCGTCAGCGTGCCTGTTTTTCCGCCGCTGCAATCACAAAGAGTGAGACTTGTACTCGCATCGGGAACGGTAAAAACAAGTGCGTTGCTCGAAGAAGACCCTGTATATCTGACGGTGTGCCCGTTAAGACAAAGGGTAATGTCAGCGTTTTTCAACCAGACGTTTTCCGCCACATTAACGTCCGACGTAAGATAATATTTCCCCGAGGTCGTCGGCAGCGTTGACGTTGCCGTCCAGCCGCTGTGGTTGCCCGTGCAGTTGCTGCTGTCGGCTGCCACCGCCGCCAACCTCTGCGGCACGTCGAACACGACCGATGCTGCTATGACCGCAAACGCCGATACTGCCGCTATGAGCCTTTTAAAACCCGTTTTCATCGATATCCTCCTCTTATAACGTATTTCAAACAAAAATCACCCGAAAACCGCGGCGTGAACCTCGACTTTCGGGTGATTTTTGATTTTAGGCGCAGCTATTCCTATACAGACTGTTATATATTACGAATTGTAATCATAGTCAATGTCCCTTCTTAACTGTAAATAATAAAAATTATAATCCGTTTTGCTCAAAATGTCAATACGCTTGGCACAATTGGTCGATTTTTGAGCGCAAATGGTAAAAGAAACGCCGATTAAAGCACAATTGTCCGCTAAAATAGGGCGAACTCGCGTGGCTGATTGTGTTTTCACACTCCGCTTTGCTGTAATCGGTTTACACTATAAATTATAAAATTTTTTGTTGAAAAAGTCAAGACCTTTGCGTGAAATGACGTTTTTTCTGCGTGAAACGTCATTTTTAGCCCGAAACATACTTTTTAACTATGTTTCCTGTATTTTAACATAAATGCCTTGCCTTGTCAAGGCTCAGCACTTAAATAACGCACAAATCACTTATTTGACATATCGCATAGAACGAAAGTTCGTCGTTTCGCATCTTTGTGAATTTCAACTAATAGCAAAGTCATATTCCGAAAATATGTTGAACGAATAACCCCTCGCCGATTTCGCTTGGCGAGGGGTTGTTGTTTGAGAACAGTTCTATAATCAGCTTTGTCGTATTCGTTGCTGTCCTGCAATAGGCACGCTGAAATACAACACGTTAATTGCAACATTGGTTGGAATTGGTCGACAAAATCTGCGAATACGCGGTGGGTTTCAATGACGGCGACCTCGCGAAAATAAGCTGGTCGG
>JAMPFE010000155.1 GCA_023664705.1 Lachnospiraceae bacterium
GGCAAACGGCATATCGTTTCGCAGAAAACGGAACACCATGCCGTACTTAATACGCTTGCCAAACTGGAAAAACGGGGTTTTGAGATAACCTTGCTCGATGTTGATGGTGAAGGTAAAATCAGCGCGGATCGGGTCGAGAACGCTATACGGGAAGATACCGCGCTTGTTACCGTTATGACGGCAAACAATGAGACGGGTGTGCTTATGCCCGTTAAGGAGATAGCCGAAGTATGTCATGAAAACGGCGTGTTGTTCCATACCGACGCGGTTCAGGCGGTCGGGCATATATCTGTTGATGTGAACGATATTGACTGTGATATGCTGTCGCTTTCGGCGCATAAATTTCACGGGGCTAAGGGCGTTGGCGCTTTATACTGCAAGCGCGGGATAACGCCGTATACGCTGATAGAGGGCGGAGGACAGGAACGAGGCGTTCGTTCGGGAACCGAAAACGTTGGTGGTATATGTGCTATGGCTGCGGCGCTTAAAGAGGCGGTCGATAGTCTTGATGAGAATATCGGGCGAGTTTTGGATATGAGGAACGCTCTTGAAAAGGGGTTGTCGTTTATTCCGTTCTGCCGGATCAATGGTTCGGCTGACAGACTGCCGTCTATCGTTAATATCGGATTCGAGGGTATTGAGAGCGAGAGTTTGCTTTTGATGCTCGATAATGAGGGCATCTGTTGTTCGGCGGGGTCGGCTTGCAATTCGGGGAGTTTAGACCCGAGTTATGTTCTGAAAGCTATGGGGCAGACCGATGAAGCGGCTATGAGCGCTGTGCGGTTTTCACTGTCGGAATATAATACTCTTGACGAGATAGAGTACATTGTTCAAAAGACGATGGAAATTGTGAAATATTTAAGAAGTGTTTCGCCCGTATGGGAGCGTCTGCACGGACATTGACGAAGAGCAAGTGCGAGGGTAATGCTTTTGAGAAAACCCGATTTATGGCTAAGTGCGAGGGCGGCGCTTTAAAGAAACTCTGATTGAAGATTTTTGTGGGAAGGTGGTGTGGAAAATGGATTTTTACAATACCGTAAACAATGAGTATTTGCAGCTTGCTAAGGAAAATATCAAGACCGTTATCACGAAAATTGAGATTTTGGCTGAAGACGAGACGGTTATCGGGGAGATAGGCGACGATGTTATACAAGGCACGGACAGTTACGACTGCGAGTATGCGCAAGGATTACAGGCTAAACTTTCATTTTCCGTGCCTAATATCTCGAAGATTTATACGGGCGGTGAATCGAGTTGGTTTTGGTATACGCGAAAAATCAAGTATTGGAAAGGTTTGAGCAGTCCATCTAATGGGAACAGCTACTGGTTTTCAAGGGGAATTTTTATCGTTACGGGAATAACCGTCGATTTTGAGACCGTAAATGTAAGCTGTGTTGATAAGTTCGGGATTTTGACCTCGGACTACGGCTCTACAATGTTGGATAAATCGCTGAAAATCGAAATAGAAAGCACCGTGGGAAATTTTGCAAGCAGACTTTTGGCTCTGCCCAAGGGAAACGGGCAGCCTATCGACTGCAAAAAACCGCTTATTGATTATGATGTTCGTGATATTTCCACGGGCGAGGAATTGGAAATGGCGGAGGGTACGTATGCGGGGGATATTCTGCTTGAATTTGCCAATACGCTGAAATGCCGCGTTTATTATGACCGTGACGGGGTTTTGAGAATATGCGACGGCGGGCTTGATTATGCTTACGAGAATAAATCTACGGCTTGGAGTTTTTATGACGGCGCTATTGCAAGCGTGATAAGCGCAAGTCTTACATATGATTTTCCGAATGCCAAGAACGTTATTACCGTTTGGGGCGAGGATTTTGAGGGATTGCAATACACCTCCACCGCGGAAAATCGGAATGCCAAGTCGGCGCTAAGTATTGAAAAAGTCGGCTATAGGACTGCGCAGACTAAGGAAAATTTGTTCGGGTATTCGCAGGAAAACGTAGATGCGTTCGCTAAAATGCGTTTGCAAATGCTGACTATTATAGGTACTTCCGTTACGGTGGAATGTCCTATGCTGCCGCATATCGAGGTCGAGCAATGCGTTGAGATAGACTATGAGGCTTTGGGATTGCTTTGCAAGAGATTTCTTGTGAGCGGGGTCTCGTACAGCGGAAGTTCTATGTCTATATCGCTTGTTAATCTCGATAATCTGCCGTGGCATTTGGAAATGCAGTGATTTATCTTGTGTTATAAAAATGGAGGAATTATGGAGATTAAAATAAACGATTTTGAATGGCAGGTCGATTTTATCAATGACGGCGACGAACGTCTTACCCATAAAGACAGTGAGTGTTTTGGCATAACGATACCTGCCGATCTGCGTATATTTTTGAGTGATAATATGCCAAAATCGCTTAGGCGGCGCATTGTGATACACGAGTTGGTACATGCGTTTTTGTATAGCTACAATGTTTCCTTACCATCCGATGCGGACGCAGCCGAGGAAGCGTTCTGCGATTTTATTGGGGCGTATCTTTCCAAAATATATAAAGCGGCAAATAAAATTATGAGCTTTTATGAAAAAGGGGTAAAGTGACGATGGGTTCTTACGACAGCACTATATCACTTATGAAACAGGCTATGAACAGCACTCAAAACAAGTATGATGAGGAAAATGCGGATAACTATATATTACGCGCTAAAAGTGCTGTCGTTATATGGTATCAGCCGATGACGCTTATCGCCTGTGTTCGGTTTTGCGAGGATAAGAATGAGAACGAGTATCACTTGTACAATCGCTGCTGTGCGTTTCTTTCGCCGGGGGATATCGTTAAAGTGTTTTATACTACTAATGCCGCTAAGGGTTGGATAATGGTTAGGTTTGGCAAACCGAATTATTTGAATGAATACGGTCAACAAATTTATGATATTCGCAATTGCTGTGACGATGATGATAGCGAGGCTTGTTGCAGCAGTTCTTGCTGTGCGGAAGCAGCTACTCAACAGAAAGACAAGGAAACTGTTACTGTTGAGGAATGGACTGAGCGTATTGAAGGCACCGAAGACGAGATACGCGAGTATGAAAATAGCGTAACGGATAGTCCGTTTAAAAAGAGTGGGGGCGAGTGAGATTGGCGGATTATAATATTTCGGGGCTTGTTCCCGCGCAGGTCGGTGGTGAATGGGAAAACGGCGACAGTTGGTTTTTGTTTGACGAGTCGGGTGAATTTTCCGTTGATAAGGACTTGCTCGTTACCGTTTATATCGTTGGTGGCGGCGCTT
>JAMPFE010000156.1 GCA_023664705.1 Lachnospiraceae bacterium
CGCGCGGCTCGCGCAAAGGGCGAAAAGTGGTATCTTCCCGAGAAAATGATAAAAAGACGGCTTGATGTACCGGGCAGGTGCGTGTATATCCCCGCTTTGTCGAGGAGACTGCTGCGGTTGGGGTATAAGGTCATGGACATTAAAGCCAATACCGCTAACACGAAAAAGAGCGTGCAGATATTTGAGTATGAAGAGGGCTTGGACGAGGACTTGGAGCGGCTTGCCGCAGAGGAACAGGCAAAAAATGAGAGCGGTAAAAATAAGCAAAGAGTGAATACTTTGATACGAAGTGCTTTTCTCGATAAGAAGGAGTGATAAAATGGCGAAAATTCAACGAAAATTCGCGTTTTCCAATGCGGTGATAACCAAGGAAAACGGTGTGTATATGATAACGGAATATGAAAAGAATGATATGAGCACTTATAATTTATCCGAGGTACTTGACGAGTTTCTGGATAAGGACGGAACGTCTCTGAATATCGGTGTTGACGGAAAGCCGACGCCCGTTGAATAAAAGGGGTGAGCGAGATAGAGAGTACGGAAAGAAAAGAGGTAACAAATGAGTGAGGTGAAATATCATGCATAATTACGATCAACTTCCGAATGAGAGTAATAAAGCCTATCGAATAAGGCTTTATAAGAATAAAGAACAGTATGGTTTGACAAATATTCAAATTGGGGAACTTTGCAACAAGGCTTTTGGTGTGAATTTTGATGAAAGTGCTCATCGTAAGAAAGTGAAAAATTACTTACAGGGGTACGAAGACGCTAAAACAGAGTGCTGTATTGCAAACACTCCCGATGATGTTGGTCTGCTTGATGAAATAAAAGAAGCTAAGCGTGAACTGGTTAAAGAACGCCAAAAACTTCAGACCGAGAAGATAGAATACAACCGATGGCTGCGCGAACTCGCTCGTGACGAAATGATAATGGAAAATATTTGTAATGCCATCTCTTCTATACCGCCTTTGGAAATTCCAAAATATATAGTACCTAATGAAGATGATAAAGCATATTGCTTGATTTTCGGAGATGAACACGTTGGTGTGGAGTTTGAAATAAATGATTTGTTGGGAAATGTTATAAATGCGTATAGTCCTGAAATCTTTAAAGAACGTATGTGGACACTGCTGAATAAAACCGTTGATATTATAAAAAAAGAACATATTACGGTTCTGAATGTCTTTAATATGGGTGATTTTTCGGATGGTGTACTTCGTGTATCACAACTTCGTAAACTAAAGTATGGCGTTGTTGACGGTACAATATATTATGCCGATTTTATTACAAATTGGCTGAGTGAACTTACAAAATATGTGAGGGTGAATTTTCAAATGACAGATGGCAATCATACCGAATTGCGTCAGCTTGGACAACCTAAGGGAACGTTTGTTGATGATAATATGGGTAAGGTTGTTCGAGAATTTATTAGGATTAGGCTTAAGGATAATGAAAATTTCATTTTTGTCGAAAATCCGACGGGTTATATTTACGCAAATCTTGTGGGAAATATTTGCTTAGGTATTCATGGCGAAGTAAAAAATATGGAACGCGCGTTGAAAGATTTTGCGGCAATATACGGCGTACCTATACAATATCTGTTCGCGGGTCATTTGCATCACTCGAAAACCGAAGAGATCGGAATTGGCTCTGAGGTTATCAATGTTCCTTCTGTTGTTGGTGTCGATCCTTATTCGATGACATTGAACAAGACTTCAAACGCGGCGGGAAAACTTGTTGTGTTTAGTCAAACGGAGGGTAAAGTATGTGAGTATACTCTGAGATTGAATTGAATGGAGCGTGCTAATGAATACTGAATTATATTGCTGTTACTCTCTCAATCTTCGGAATTTTTTACAGGATAATGGGCTGCAATACAAATTGTGTGCATTAAACCCAAACTCCAAAAAAAGATTTTGGGTTTATATAAAAACAGATTTATTAAGCGATTTGTTGGAAAAGTGGTCAAATAACAAATAAATAATTTTTAGTTGAAATCCGTGGAGGTGTTTGTATGTATGGATTTGTTTATGAAACTACTAATAAAATCAATGGCAAAAAATACATATAATAAATATGCTATTGAATGCTCTCGTTTCGTAAAGGTCGATCAGTATGACAAAGACGGCAATCTCATAAAAACGTGGAATATGTCGAAAGAAGTGGAACGGGAACTTGGCATTAAGCTACCAAGTGTACTTAGTGGCAAATGTAAAACCGCAGGAGGGTATCGGTGGTCTGTTCATAATGACGCGTGTACCCCGTAATGTTGAGGTAAGAACAGAATCAGCCGCGCTTAGTCTTGTTTATACAAGAAGGCGTACCACGGCGGGTCATTATAAAAAAGGAGATGTATATCGTATGCTGAAAAAAGAATTTGTGAACGTTTTGCAAAAAAAACTTGACGGTTATACCAAAAAGCAGTGTGAAATTATTGTCGACGCTTTTACCGATTCGATCAAAGACGTGTTAGCGAGCGGCGAGGATATAAAACTTACCAATTTTGGCGTGTTCAGGCTTAGGGAACTTAAAGCGCATGACGTGGTGGAACCCTATAATAAAGAGACTGTTCATGTTGGGACTATGAAGATACCGTCGTTGAAATTCAGCAATAAGTTCAGAGATGCGATAATCTCTGAAATGCGCGACAAATAATTCTGCTCGGAGGACGGAACAGGCAGCCGTCGCCCGTTTGCGTTTGCAAACGTAGGAGATACGGGCGCGCCGACCCGCCCGAGTTATAATTATTGAACAGAACCGATCAAGCCTCTCGTTGACGCTCAAACCGATCGGACTTTCGGGAAAAAAGTAAAAATCCTTGCTTTCATCCGATTGGTTGCGTAATGTGACTATTATGCGAGTTATTGGAGTTTTATGGGTATTTGGCGCGGTATCGTTAAGTCGGTCGCTTGACGAGCCGCACCGCATATGAGGGCGTGGTTTAACGGTAAAACATCGGTCTCCAAAACCGAAAGATTTGGGTTCGAGTCCTTTCGCTCTTGCCAGCCCGCGCGGCGGGCAACGAGTTCGGGCGAGGTGAACCTTCATCTCGCCTTGACTTGCGACGGAAAAGAAATCTTTTTCGTAGGTGTTTTACACACGGCGTTTCGCTGCCAAATAATGCGAAGCGTTTAAGGACGCTAAAACGGCAAACGGCGCTGTGGCGGTAATAATCGCCGCAGCCGCCGTGGCTCGTTTTAGGCGGTAGTGCGTATTTACAATTTTACCCTTTGT
>JAMPFE010000157.1 GCA_023664705.1 Lachnospiraceae bacterium
AAAAACACACTTGTGATGATTTTTACACACTTTATTGTTATTCATTGCTTGCCGACAGTAACGGCGTAATGTTTACACTTTAATCAACACGGGGCGAGGGTCAAAAGACTCTCGCCCTTATTGCTATTCTTTTTCGGTTTTGTCGGCATCATCGGGAATATACTCCATAATATCCCCCGGCTGACATTGAAGCACGGCGCAAATGCGCTCTAGTGTTTTTGTATCAATATTCCCGCCGTTTTTCATTTTTGTTAAGGACGATTGAGAAATTAAATTATCTTTTCGGATTTTATAAGTAGTTATTCCGCGCTCTTTGAATAAATTAAAGCACTTATCATATTTAAACGGCATATAATCACCCCTTCCATAGTTTTATTATACCTAATTTTATACACCTTGTCATGTGTATAAAATGCACGAAAAAAGGTGTATATTTTTGTTGGAATTGCCTATTGACCATTCACCGCAAAAGGTGTATAATATAATTACAGAGAGCGGAGAGGGCGCAACAACACCAACTCCGCGACCTGAAAAAATACATTATAGGAGGTTCACACAATGAACACACAGGAACTTGTAAAAAAGCTCCACCAACTCAAGGAGCTTCAGCGAATGAGCGAAGAGATCACCGCCGAAGCGGAGACGATCAAGGACGAAATCAAGGCGGCAATGACCGAGCAGAACACCTACACACTTGTTATTGACTGCTACAAGGTTACTTGGAAACCCGTGAGCAGCAGCCGCATCGACACGACCGCCCTCAAGCGCGAACTGCCCGACGTCGCGGCAAGGTACACAAAGACAACCGAAAGCCGCCGCTTTGTGGTGAACTAATCAGGCAAAGGCTCTTGCAAGCGCTCCAACACTTACAAGAGCCAACTCCCCGAAAAGTGGTACAATACCGACTTACATTGATATTGTACCACAATTCGAGGGAAAAGTCAAGACCCTAACCCCAAACAAGGGGAAACAAATTACATTTTTTAAAAGAACTGTAAACACTATCAAGGCACTGAACACCGCAAGCGTTATCCGCACTTTGAGCGCTGCGCTCGACACCGTGGACGAACTCGCGAACTGCGGATTTGTTAGCGAAGAGACTGCATTTGATGCGCACAATCTTTTTGCCGATGCGTTCCGTGACGTTCTCGCAAGCAAAGCCCTCGCTCTTGTGGTTGACGATTGCACTAAGAACGGCATACCGACCGAGTACTCCGTGTATATTTTCGACAACGAGGACGACTGCAAGTATTTTCTCGACGGCATACTCTCCGAGTGCAGAATAATCACCGTCGATGAACTTGTGGAACTCTCGCCGATTGATTGGTACAACCTCAACAAGTACAAGACCGTTGACGGTGTAACGGTATTCCACGATTTCACCGACTAACAACACACTAACACAAGCGGAGAAGGTACGGCTTGCGGCGGCGTGAGCCATACCAATTCACCGCCAACGAAAGGACGAAACACAATGAAAATAAACATAGCGGATATCGACGATTACGAGTTTATTCAACTGTCGAACAGCCTGAGAGCGATCAGCGGATTGCTTTTTGGCTTAGGCGCAAACGCACGAGGCGGCATCTGTATCGGCGCGGAGGGGCTTGATTTTCTCGGTAGTGCCACAGCAAAGGCAGCCGACAAACTCAACGAGTTAATACCCGTGAACACATAACCCACTAACACACAAGCCGCTCGACTGTTTCAGATCGGGCGGTTATTCTATGCTCTATGAAAGGGGGCGATCATATGAGAAAACCATTTCGCGACAAAATAAAAAATTTCTACTTGTTCAGAGCAAAGATTAAATACGAACTCACTTTACGAAATTGGACGTATGCCGATCTCGGAGAATTAACGGGGTATGCTGGAAATTATATCCAGAAAATGATGAGCGGAACCTATGGCTCTCGTAAAGCAGCATTTGCAGTACTGAAAGCGCTCGGAATTGACACAAAGCCATTTAGGTGGTAATGCCCTTAAAGGCTGTTTTTTCGGTATGTCACAGCAACAAGAACGACCGAAACAAGCCGCTTGATATTTAAAACGCTCTGCCAATAGACTAAACCGCGTGGTAGTCCTATTTCATACCCATTTTTCACATCACGCAAAAAAAATTTTAAATATTGCTTGACAAATTCTTTATAATAGAGTATAATATATGTAGAGATGGTCTTTTAAAAGGGCTAATTTGCCAAGAAATCAAGTTACAAAGCTGGTAAATAATGACAATTGAAATTTTGCCTGACAAGGTGTATCATGGAACGATTTCCGTACACAGAGAAAGCCTGTTAAACGGAATTGACGTAAAGAGAGGCTATAAGTCTGTTGACTTTGGGCAAGGTTTTTATACTACCACTTGTTTTGAACAAGCAGAAAAACTTGCTTGTGATAGGGCAAAGGCGTTTTCATTAAAGAAGGAGGTGACGGTAAAACCTCTTGTGTTTGTTTACTCGCTTGATAAAGCAGTCCTGTCAAGGTTGAAAGGCTATTTGTTTAACGAAGCAAATGACAAGTGGAAAGAATTTGTGTTCAACAATCGTGTAGGCGAGGAGTTTGCTATATCAAGATTTCACAATCTAAAGCCAAGATATGATTTTGTGTATGGCAAAGTTGCGGATTCAAATATAGTAGAGTTGACTCGTTTAATAGAAACAGGTCGGTCAAATTACGGTCAGTATGCTGATGAACTTAAACCGTTGAACAATGGCATATACGATCAATTATCGTTCCACACGGACAACGCTGTTTTGGCGTTAAAACTTATTGACGATAAGGAAGGGTGATGAGGTTATGAAAAACACATTATTATATATTGCTGAAAAACTCTCCGAGAAATTCAGCGTTGAAATATCGAAAGCAGTTAAACTTGTTAATAGTTCATTTGTTGCTAAAGCAATAAATGACATTCCCGATTATATACACCATTATGACGCGGAATATTGGGCGGATCAGATCATGGAGGACGCTGATTTGAATTGCATTTAGCTAACAACAAAAGAACTCACCATAAAACCAAATAACGCCAAAGCCCCGATTGAAATGTCGGGGCTTATTATATTATAAATTAAGTATAAGCGCCAAGACAATATCCAATAATTTACAGAAAAATTATAAGAATTTTCTTCTTGACAAAGTTAGTTGTATCGTGATATAATAATGTCAAACAAATAACCCAAGCGGTTAAATTCAGGAGGTACGTTATGAATGAAAATTT
>JAMPFE010000158.1 GCA_023664705.1 Lachnospiraceae bacterium
GGGGTATGATACGTCGAATATAGGAATGATAGCGTTGGCTTTTTGCGGTGAAACTACCGCGTCCAACGCGTTTTATTTTTGGAAAGCAAAGAAGGAAAACACTATGAAGATCGCGCTTGGTACCGTTAAGGACACTCCATCGGAAAAGGTGGACGATATTGTTAAATTGATTAATGCTATGGGAGGTATTGTATAATGACTGTTGATGTTACTGCTGTTATTAACGCTGTTATCGCGCTTATTTCCGCTGTTGTGACTGCATTTCTTATCCCTTGGATTCGTTCAAAGACCACATCGCAACAGAGGGAAAGCCTTGTTGCTTGGGCAAAAATCGGTGTGGCTGCTGCCGAGCAAATTTATCAAGGCGAAAAGCGCGGTGCCGAGAAAAAACAGTATGTACTGGATTTTCTGGCACAAAATGGTATTTCCTTTAACGAGGAAAGTGTGAACGCCGCCATTGAAGCGGCTGTAAAACAACTGAACAGCGATTGGATAGTTGATATCTCTTAAAAGGAGCGTGATTTTATGGAAATGAAAGGAATTGACGTTTCGGGTTATCAAGGTGTTATTGATTTTAATAAGGTCAAGGCAAGCGGCAAGCAATTTGTTATTATCAAAGCAGGGTATTCTACTTCTACGGTAGATACCTTTGAGACAAACTACAAGAACGCTAAAACCGCAGGACTTCACGTCGGAGCTTATTGGTATTCGTATGCCGAAACGCTTGCGGACGGGAAAGCCGAAGCGCAAGCGTTTATTAAAGCCGTGAAAGGCAAGCAATTCGATTTTCCGCTTTATATGGACTTAGAAGAAAGTTCGCAGTTTAAGAAAGGTAAGAAATTCTGCTCCGACTTGGTAACTACGTTCTGTTCCGAACTTGAAAACGCGGGATTATTTGCGGGGTTGTATTGTTCTACTTCACCGCTTGAAACGTATATAACCGAAGATGTCCGTAAAAAATATGTTATTTGGTGTGCCGATTATCGCGGTAAGTGCTATTATAAGGGCGATTACGGTATTTGGCAATCGGGTACGGGCAAAGTGAACGGTATCGACGGAGACTGTGATATTGATACGGGATATGTTGATTATTCAACAATTATCATAAACGGAGGGTTTAACGGTTATCCCAAAAAGACGACCGTTAATACCGCTAATACCAATACCACTAATACCTCCACTACTGCTAAGAAAGTGAAATTTACTCCAAGAACGACTGCTCCCAGCGCGACGGACAAGCATTGGATAAGCACAACTAAGGGCGGCTTGAATATTTGTATCGTTATAAGCGGCGGTTCTGTTCTGCCAAACTGTGTAGGTTATGCGTGGGGTAGATTTTATGAGATCATAGGCGAAAAACCTACTCTTGCAAGTATTAACGCGGAGAACTGGTACCCAAATACCGCTGACGGGTATAAACGTTCAGATACCCCTAAAGTAGGTGCAATTGCTTGTTGGAGAAAGGGGCAAGTGTACAACGGAAACGATGGGTGCGGTCACGTTGCTATCGTAGAACGTGTTGAGGCTAACGGAGACATATTTACATCCAACAGCGCATACGGCGGTACTCGTTTTTATACTCAAACCTACAAAAAGAGCAATGGGTATAACAGTGGTTCGTTGGTGTTCCAAGGTTTTATACTGCCGCCTGTTGAGTTAGAGGTTGATAATACGACCACTGCTGCCACGTCTACTACAGCGTCCGGCGCGTCAACCAATACTACTAACACTAATACGGCAAGCAATACCACGCTTAAAGTGGGCGACATTGTAGATTTTACGGGGGATACGCATTACGGTTCGTCCACTGCTGTAAACGGCACTAAGTGTACTGCCGGCAAAGCGAAGATCACCATTATTGCCAAAGGCGCTAAACACCCTTATCACCTTGTTAATTGCGGTAACGGTTCGTCCGTTTATGGATGGGTGAACGCCGAAGATATAAAGACCTTAAAGACTGTTGATGAGATCGCTCTTGAGGTTATCCGTGGTGACTGGGGAAATGGTGATGAGCGAAAAAAGAGACTTACCGAAGCGGGGTATAACTATTCCGACGTTCAGAAGATAGTTGAAAAACTTATGAAATAGTATGTTGATGCGCCGTCATAAAAATGACGGCGCATATTTTTTTGTATTATGAACGGTAATAATTTCATTGTTGTCTCTGATCTGAATTTTTTCATATGTATTCAGAGGAAAATGGTATACCTATTATAATATACTTTTATATATTTGCGTTATTTTTTTCTTTTCTTCCTCGCAAAATGAAAGATCGACCTTGTACACTTTCTCAAACAAGTCTTTGAGTTTATTGTACGAACTGCACGTCGAATCTACGTAAAAGGTTTTGGGGGTTTCGGATAATCCGCGCCTCATTTTCAGACATTGTGCATTAACCCCTGTTTTCTGAACAAGCTCGCGCCAAGTTGACAAACTAAGATACCTTGCTATGGTCTGCCAAGTGGGCGATGTCTTGTCGCGTTTCGCGTTATAATCGTCTGCGGAACAAGGTTGAATTTTGTTGAATTGTTCAACAAAATCTTTGACCCATTCCCGCTCGGTTTTTGTTGTATATTTGTTCTTGCGCTTCGTTTTTTCTGAACGCGGATAGTAAATGTTCAGAAAGGCGCTGCTGCTCATGTCAAACAGTTTTTGTATCGTTGTGGGCGAGGGCATATCGGGTTCCATTAGATTGGTGACCGATGGGTTTCGACCGTGTTCATCTTTCCACTTATTGAGAACATTTAACACTTTCTCTTTCGTCCAGAACACTCCCGTTAGTTTGCAATCTTCGAGCATTCCTTCTAAACGCTCTATGGCTTGCTTGTTTTCGTAGGTTTCGGGGAGCTTTCTTATCGCGTTTATCGCGATTTTGAGCGCTTCTTTTCGGTTTATGTACATGGTGATACCTCCGTTTCGGCGATTTCACCTTGCATACGCCGTGCCTATAGCGTATGCAAGGTGAAAAATGGCTAAAAGTTATATTGTATTGAGATTTTGCAACCGTCTATGGTCACTCTGTTAATACATAACCTTAATGCTTGTTGTTGTTCCTTAATTGTAAGAAATTTCCAACTTTCTTCAAGGTTTATAATCGCATTTGTTTGAGCATCGAAATTGTCAATTTCTTTTGCGGCGGCACTAGCAGTTTCCAGTTCGGTTTCTACTATTGCCAGCTCTTTTTTGTTTTCTTCTATCGTCTGCAAA
>JAMPFE010000159.1 GCA_023664705.1 Lachnospiraceae bacterium
TCGGTTTTTATCATTGTCTTGTCCTCCCCGAATTAAGGTCGTTTGCTATATCGCGCTTGAATTTTTTGAGAGCCAAAGCTGTCAAAATAAACGTCGACGCGCAAAGTATCACCAAAAATATCAGACAAGGTATCTCCGCTTTTAGCTCCCACATTCCGTTGTCAAGGAAAAACGTTCTTCTGACATGGTTTATGTGAACCAAATGGGCGTTTACGTCCTTGAAATACTCTGCCTGCTCGACTTGAGACAAATGCAAACCGCTTATGCTTTCATGCACCGCGTGGTTCATGTCTTGATGCGCCCACCGCTGTTCAATATACCACGTTCCGAGTTTTTCCATAACGAACTGTTCCGCTCTCAAAAAAACGTACGATAGCGCCGACGCTATGATAGGTATTTTAAGGCTGCCGAACATAAGCCGTTTTCGGATAACGGAAACGGGAGCGCCGACTGCTCTTAAAACGGACGCTTCGTATTTTTTTGCGCGGATTTTTATGCCTATTCCGTTAAAATACGCGGAAAATCCCAAAAGGAGCATTGCCGAGAGAATTAGGGCGACAATTCCGATTTTTGTCATACGGTTTATGAAAATGCCGTGTTTTATTTCCTTCAGCGATTTCACGGACACCTCGGCGGACAACGGAAACGGAGCCCCCGTCACTTCCTCGTAAGAGTAAGCCTCGGAATATGAGCAGCTCGGCGCGCCCATTGCCGCAGCTCCCGTGGAAGTCGTCAGAAAATTGAATTTACGTTCGCTGTCGCAGACCGCATTGCGCACCACGGCGGGGACGTTCTCTTGTATTTTCACTACAGCGCCGACCACGACTTCCGCGCCTGTGATATTCCCCGCGCCGTAGCCGTCCGCGTTTGCTTCCGTCATATAGAGCGTAACCGTGTCGCCCTTTACAAACGGCGGAGATGACTGAGCGTAGGCGATTATCACCTCTTTGCCGCTGTTTATCGCGTCTAAGTTTATTTCGCCCTCGATAACGTATTCCGAAAGTCCGCTTATCGTGTTCGCGTCGGCGAGCCTTGTCGGAGCTTGATACAAGTGTTTCGATCCCAATTGCCCCTCGTCGAAGAAGTTTTGATACTTCTCGGCGGAAGTTTGCAGAAACAAATCGCGAACGGCGTCGTTTGACAGATCTATTTCACTTCCGCAGGCTCTCACGGGTTCGTCGGACGCAATAAACAAATAATCCATGCTTCCCGTCGACACCGTGCCTTCGGGCAGCTTCGCCGCGGTGTCGTCGCCAAAGCCCTTTGTATCGTCGGGGTTTATCGCGATAAAGGACTGACCGATGTCGTTATCCCGATGACCTATGCCCGTGGGTATGGGCGCTGTGCAAAAATAATATTCCGCGATCCCCTCTTCCTTCATATCGATATTGCCGGCGCTGTAATCCTCAATCTCTTGGGGCATACTAAGAAAATCCTTCGGAGTTTTTCCGTCACGCGTAAAATACAAATAAGAATTAACGACCGAAAAGCAAATAAGAGTAAGCGAAATTATCTGCACAACGGTAACGCCGCCGGAGGCGAACGTTTTCCCTAAACAGCGATTAAGTCTGCGCGGTTTTTTCGCGGGTTTAAGCTTGCGGGCTCGCTGCTTGGAGGTGAGCGCGCAAAGCAAATACGCAGGCAAAATTACGGCAACAGAGAAAATCGCTGTGTATAAAAACGGGTTTCGCGAATTGTTCGTGACGGCGTAATGAAACGAAAATCCGCTGATTGGTTTGGCACCCAAAGCATTCACCTTATAGGCGAAAATACCGTAGTATGCCGCAATTCCCGCAATATATCCGAGCATTGTCTGTAAAAGCAGGGTGAACATACACTCGGCTGCATAAAACCGCGCGATAACGCCGCGCCCCGCGCCGATTCGCCGCAGCATGGACATCCACTCGGCGCGCTCCGCGAAAACGGATTTAGTTACGGAAAATACCGACAAACCCGCTATGACAATTCCAACGGTCATGATAAAAAGCAGAAAATTTGAATTATCGTGAACATCATTTTTCACGTTATCTTTCAAGGTTTGGTTTACGTCGTAATTCGGATAAACCCAATGCTCGTCGTCCTCGATCATTTCATTTAACAGTTGCTCGTATGCCAACCGTCCGTCAAGCGATTTTGAGCGCTCGTCCATTCCCGGCAAGAGCTCGCCGTTGTAGTAATTTCCCAGCATATCAATGCGGTAAAGCGGTGTTTTATTGCTATCGCCAATAAAAATAGGCGGGAGATTATATTCGGAAAACTCCGTTCCCCAATGAAGTCCCTTGCGATAATAATTCGTGTCTCTTCCCATAATTCCCGTAACGGTGTAAGTCACGCCGTCGAGCGTTATAGTCTCGCCGCATTTTCCAACCCAATACAGTTCTTTTACAATATCCTCGTCCAAAGCAATTTCGGAGGACGTTTGGGGCAGTCTTCCCTCCCGCAAAGGCGCGTGGTACATATTTTGCGGGTCATGAAGCACGCCGTAAAGATAACGTTTCGCCGGAGTTCCCACTTCTCCGAGAACTTCAATATACCCGTATTTATAATTGCTTTTTCCCTCGGTAACTTTGGCTAATATCTCATCGTCGGAATTGCCGATAATAATGTCATACGCACCATATCCGTCATAATACCTGTCCAGCTCCCGTGCGCAGGTTTCCCTTTTCGACAAAAGGAATGCCATAATAAACGCCGCCAGCAATACCCCCGAAAAAATCACCGCGGCGAGGTTCTTTTTGTGCTTGCTCCAGTATTTCAAGACTAGATATATAGATGTGTTCATTGCTTATCCCCCCCCATTTTTAAGGCAACACCACACAAAGCCCGAAGGTGAGTCTTTGCGCGGTGTTGCCTTAGAGCATGTGTTCATAGAATATTGCACGCAGCTTTTCGGCAAAATTATGCTCGAAAATCTACGCACAAATCCTATGAACACAAGCTCTTAAATAGTCATTCTACGCGGTCGCAATTCTTATATGTAATTCTAACGGTATAACTACCCGGTGAGCCGTAATTGTAAATGTTACTAACATCACCGTTGACAAATGCCGTAACGCCAAGCGTTGCGAACATCATAATAACTGCCATAAGTACACCCGTTACGTTCTTAAAGCGCACATTACAATCAAAACACCCTTTTCATCTTTATCACCTCCTACTATAATATAATTGTCGGGTAAATCCATAACAAACCAGTCAT
>JAMPFE010000015.1 GCA_023664705.1 Lachnospiraceae bacterium
CGCCCGAAAAACAGTATACCACATTTTGTATGCAGTGAAAAGAAAGCATACTATTGACTAACCAATTTTTGGAAATTCATACAAGATTATACCAGAATTATTGTACATTTTGTGCAATACAAAAACCGTGCAAAAATGAAAAAGGGCATCACCTAACGACAATGCCCTTTTCATTTCATTTTTTTGCAGCAATACGAACCGACAGCAGGAACACGCCATTCAACATAGTAATGGAAACCCCCGCAGGGTTCGTATAACTCGCCTTTGGTGGAGCCGAGGGGAATTGAACCCCTGTCCGAAAACCCGTCCGCGCGATCTTCTCCGAGTGCAGCTTATCAATTAAAATTCCCTCACGCGAACGCCGACAAGCAGGCTTTCGCGTTTGGTAGCCTTAAATACAACGAGAGCTATAAGGCTATTCGCTCAAGTCGTTCACCGCTAGTCGACGCCATATCCCCGCCCGCGGTACTGCGGAGCATGACGGCAGCGCGCTTAGGCAGCTGCTAAAACGAGATCTTCGTCTGCGTTTAAATTTAAGTTGCGACTTTTAAAGTGATTTCGCCCTCACTACTCGCTTATCGCGTTTCTGAATCCCCGTCGAAGCCTTTACGACCCCTTATGGATATATTATTATATCACAAAAACCGCGCTTTGTCAAGTGTTTTTTGCGAATTTTCCGCAAAACAAAATCCCCCGTTTTTCGGCAAAACGGGGGAAAATACATTTTTCGGAAATCAAAGATACTTTTTCAGCGCCTCCGCCTTGTCGGTTTTCTCCCAGGCAACGTCCAAGTCCTCGCGCCCCATGTGCCCGTAAGCGGCAACCTGCTTATACTGCGGCTTTCTGAGGTCAAGCGTCTTGATTATAGCCGCGGGACGGAGGTCGAATTCCTTCGTCACAGCCTCGGCAATTTTCTCGTCGGAGATCTTCCCCGTTCCGAACGTATCGACCATCACGGACACGGGCTTCGCGACGCCGATAGCGTAAGCGAGCTGTATCTCGGCTTTGTCGGCAAGCCCCGCGGCAACGATGTTCTTGGCAACGTAGCGCGCCATATAAGCCGCCGAGCGGTCGACCTTGGTCGGGTCCTTCCCCGAGAACGCCCCGCCGCCGTGGCGCGAATATCCGCCGTATGTATCAACGATTATCTTCCGCCCCGTAAGCCCGCTGTCGCCCATGGGACCGCCGACCACGAAGCGCCCCGTGGGATTGACGAAATACTTGGTGTTCCCGTCGAGGAGCTCCGCGGGAACGGTAGTCTTGATGATTTTCTCGATAACGTCCGCGCGTATCTGCTCCGGCGTAACATCGGCCTTATGCTGCGAGGACACAACGACCGTATCCACGCGCACGGGCTTGTCGCCGTCGTACTCCACCGTCACCTGCGTCTTGCCGTCGGGCAGCAGATAAGGCAGCGTGCCGTTTTTGCGCACCTCGGTGAGCTTCTTCGCGAGCTTATGCGCCAGGCTTATCGGCATCGGCATCAGCTCGGGCGTCTCGTTGCACGCGAACCCGAACATCATGCCCTGATCTCCCGCCCCGACGTCATTCTCGTTCTTGTTCCTCCCCTCGAGAGCGTTGTTAACTCCCATAGCAATATCGGGCGACTGCTTGTCGAGGATAGTGTACACCGCGCAGGTATCCGCGTCAAAGCCGTATTCGCTCGAGGTGTAGCCTATCCCGCGGACGGTCTCGCGCACTATCGACGGAATATCGACGTTCGCGGTAGTGGTAATTTCTCCCATGACCGTCACCATTCCCGTCGTAGTGGTAGTCTCGCACGCGACGCGCCCCATGGGATCCTGCGCCAGAATAGCGTCCAGAACCGCGTCGGAGATGTTGTCGCAGATCTTGTCGGGGTGCCCCTCGGTAACGCTCTCCGAGGTGAATAATCTTTTCGTGTTCATAGCCAAACCTTCCTTTTAAAATACAACAAAATGCTCGCTCTCTGTTAAGGAGCGAGCAGCATATATCCGTTCACTCCTTATCTTTCGGCAAAGTAAAACTTTCCGCAGGATGTAGCACCTTGAACAGTTGACATTGTACAGTTGACAGTTGATAGTTTAGGTTTGATGCAAGTGATAGCGTTTGTAGCGTAAGGCTAAGACGCCTTGTGTTGCTGCTACAAACGCTGCCGCTTTCGTCACTTCCTAAACTGTCAACTATCAACTGTACACTGTCAACTGACAGGTTGCCGGGCTTCATAGGGACCGGTCCCCCGCCTTTCGGGCTGAAGCCTCTCTTGATAAGGCATTTTATTGAAAGCGCAATGTGCTTCTGTCACAAGTATAGCATATTATGCCGTACTTGTCAATAGCTTTTCGACAATTTTCCGCAGAAAAATAAATAGCCGCTGCGCCTTGACAAATCAACATTTTTTTGATATAATGATATTACCCGAAAATCGAAAGGAGCGTGAACGGCGGTGGACGAAATGACAGGAAAAGAAATGTACAATGTTATTCAAGTTTTGGAGGTTCTCAACGCAACGGATGAACAAATCGTTAAAGCCGTAAAGTTTGTTGAGACGTCTGACCCCGCCAAGCTTGAAGAATTGAAAAGATCGGTAGAGGCGCTGACAAATTGATATACAAACCAAGCCCGCGGTGTTTTTCTCACCGCGGGCTCGATTTACATTTTGATAAGCTTCGAGAACTCCAGCGCCTTGCCGAGGTCGCCCTCGACCTTAAGCTTCCCCGTAGTGTACGCGATAACGGGGTCGAGCTTTCCGTCCATAAGCTTCACAAAGTTGGCGGGCTCGAGCGTAAGCGCGCAGGAGCGGTCGTGATAGTCGTAAGGCTCCGCGGAGACCTTTCCGTCCTTGACCTCCACATAGAACACGCCGCCGTCCTTTCCCGTAAGGTTCACCTGAACCGCCAGAAAATCCGTCCCCGACGCGTCAACGTCCTTCGCCATTTCTTTCACCCTTGCCATGATCTCATCGAATGTCATAAATTAACTCCTTTCCGTTTTCGTATATTATACCACACTTTTCTAAAAATGTCAAGTAAATATTCAGACTTACCGATAATCGGCAATATCTATCCAAGTAAGCAGCAGCTCCCTCTGCTCGGGACGGCGGAATTTAAGCTGCGCCGCCGCGACTATCGGCAGCCAATCGTGAACATAATTCACGGGAGTGCCCGTCTTGTTGCAGTAAATTTTCAGATACCTCTCGCCCCATTCCGTGTGGTGCTTCAGGCAGAAATTGAAGTACGTCCTCGCGACGTCCGCCGCGGCGTTTCCCTGCTTCGCCTTCAGCCAGTCGACGATAAAAGCTCCGTCCTCTCCCGCAATGATATTGTCGGGCGAAAGGTCGCCGTGGCAGAGCTTGATATGCTTCGGCATAGCCTCCAGCCTTGTCAGCAGGTCGTACTTTTTCACGTCGTCAATCATGTCCAGCCCCTCGATAGAGCGCTTCAGATAGTCCGTCAAGCGGCTTATCTTCGCGGAGTGCAGCGAGTTTACCTCGATTTGCAGGTCTGCCATTTTCCCGAGATACCCGTCAGCTTCAGCGGGATTTTCCCTCATAAGTTGCTCAAAGGTCTTTCCGGGAATATGCTCGTAAATCACAGCCCATTGCCCGTCTATCTTCGTTATCCCCTCGAATTGCGGGATACGCGCAAAGCCCGTCTCCTCGACGCGCGTATGCGTCAGCGCCTCGTACAGCACGACGCTCTTCGGCTCGTCGGGGTCCTTGAAAACCTTAACGCACCTGCCGTCGGCTTCGTACACCCGAACCTTTTCGCTTTCCGCGATCAGCTTTTTGAGTTCCATATCATCACATTCCTCTCTTTAAAATCATAATTTATTTTATCCAATTGCTGTTTCATTGTTTGGAATAAAATGTCTGTAATTCCTTGATATCAAATTCTCTATCGAGATAAATTATCTCATCTGCTATATGTTTAATAAAAGCGTCGCTGCCGCACGGAAGTACGACCATCGCGCCGCTTTCCGTTAATTCCCTAAGGCATTTCAATAAACTCGAACGGCACATTTGGTAATAAAAATTGCTTGTGTTATACGGCGCAAAAAAGATGCGTTTGTTTTGCGCATAGCCCAAAGCAGCGGCGGCTCGCCATCTTTCGCCGCTAAGGCGATTAAATTTACGGCTTGATCGCTCGGGCGTCAACAGAAATTTCTCGGCTATATCTTGAAGCTTTGTTTCGTTTGCCTCGTTCTTTAAAGCGTGTAAAATAGCCTTTTTGACGACCTTGTTTCCGTAGCTTTCCCTAAGCGGCTCTAAATTCCAACCGATTTCATTTAAACGGCTTTGAGATATTAAATTACCGTTGAAATACACCTTTACATTATCAAAGCTTATCCGCCCTCCCAGAAAGTAAGAAAGAAATTCACACCCCTGCCCGTGCTCGCTTACCAAACCATAAATCTTTCCGCTTTCCAAAGAAAGATCACAATAGTACCAAGTATCATTTAATGCCTCATCATACCCCGTCACGACCGACTTACAAGATGATGTATCAATTGTTATTGCAAATGGCTCTGCGATCAAACTTCTATACCTCCAAGTTCTAATTTGTATCTATATTTAATTATATCACGTCCCCCCGCCGTTGTAAAGCATTTTTATAAAATTTAAACAATTTGTTAAATTTCTATGAGGAGTTTTTGTGCAAATTCACCTTAAAATATATGTAACACCCATATTTTATTGACACAAACGCGCAAATATGCTATAATTAAAAAGCAAATACAAAAAGGAGCGAAAAAAATGTCTCTAAAGAAATCTATCGTCTCATTCACAGCGGCTTGCCTCGGCCTTGCAATGCTGTCGGGCTGCGTCCCCGCGAACACGGTGTTCTCGGCGGACGATCTCCCCGGAAAGTCCATCGGCGTCCAGCAGGGCACGACGGGCGACAGCTTCGCGAAAGCCCTCGAGGAGACCCCCGCGGAGGGTGCGAAGCCCGCCAAGGTCGTGCGCTACGCCAAGGGCGCGGACGCCGTCGAGGCGCTCAAACAGGGCAAAATAGACTGCGTTATGATAGACGACGAGCCCGCCAAGGTGTTCGTCGCCGAAAACGCCGACCTTCAAATACTCCCCGACCCCTTCGCCGACGAGGACTACGCCATCGCCGTAAACAAAAGCAACAAGGAGCTTACCGAAAGCCTCAACGCGGCAATGCGCGAGCTCAAGGAGGACGGCACGATCGACAAAATACTCGGCAGCTACATCGGCGACGATACGGGAAATTACAAATATACGTCGCCCGAGGGAGTCGACCGCGGCAACGGCAAGCTCGTTATGGCGACCAACGCGGAGTTCCCGCCCTACGAAATGCGCGATGAAAACGACAATATCGTCGGTATCGACCCCGATATTTTTCAGGCGCTGTGCGACAAGCTGGACTGCGAACCCGTTATCGAGCATATGGAGTTCGAGGAGATAATCCCCGCCGTCAAGGACGGCAGGGCCGACGTTGGCATGGCGGGCATGACCGTCGACGCCGAAAGGCTTGCGGAGGTCGATTTCACGGACAGCTACGCAAAGGGTGTTCAGGTCATCATCACGCGCAAGAATTGACAGTTGACAATGTACAGTGTACAGTTGACAGTTAAGGTGCGCCGCTGCGCGGCGCAATATTTTAAAATCGCCGCCGCAGGCGGTGTTCCGAAACTGTCAATTGTCAACTATCAACTGTCAACTGTAAACTTTCCCGCAAATTCATCATAGTTCATCCGAAACTGCAATTTACTGCAATCATTTTCCTCCCCGAAATTTCGGCAAAATAATTTCCAGTTTTTGACATAAAATTACATTATTTCCAAATATTTACACCGCAAAACTGCAAATAACCGCATTTAACTGCAAAACGACTGCAAAAAACTGAACGAGACCTGCAAAAGACTGCAAATTTTACCAAGTTTACTTGTCAATTAGCGGCAATAAGTATTAAGAGCCGAAAATTACCAATAATAAATTTGTAAATATGCCCAAAAAGCCGCAGAAAAATTTGTGCAAAACACCGCCCTTGTAAGTTGCCGAAAATGTGCTATAATTAACTTAAATAAAACCAAAACGGAGGTCTTACTATGAACTACGGTCATTTCGACGAACAACACAAGGAATACGTGATAACGCGCCCCGACACGCCCTCGGCTTGGGCGAACTACCTCGGCGACCCCAACTACGGCGCTATCATCTCCAACAACGCGGGCGGTTACAGCTTCGAAAAAAGCGGCGCCAACGGACGCATTATCCGTTACCGCTTCAACGGCGTTGCCAACGACCAGCCCGGCCGCTACGTCTACATCAAGGACAACGACAGCGGCGAGTACTGGAGCGGCTCCTGGGCGCCCGTCTGCAAGCCCCTTGACGAGTACAAGAGCGAATGTCGCCACGGCACCGCCTACACCGTCATCTCCTCGGAGTACAAGAATATCAAGTCCGAGGTCGCTTATTACGTTCCCCAAGGGCAGACCTACGAGGTGTGGGCGGCGAAGATAACAAACGCCGACAGCAAGCCGCGCAGGCTCTCCGTTACGGGCTACTGCGAGTTCGTCAACGACAACAACTACGAGCAGGATCAGGTGAACCTCCAGTATACGCTGTTCATTACGCATACCTATTTTAAAGGCAATTTCGTGCTCCAGCGCCAGAACGAGCTCCAAGGCGGCAAATCGCGCTTCCTCGGCGTGGCTAAGGCAAAGGTCGACGCGTACTGCGGCGACCGCGACGCGTTCGTCGGCACGTACAGGGGCTACGCGAACCCCAAGGGCGTCGAGGAGGGTCTGAAGGGCGACCTCAACTACTGCGGCAACTCCTGCGGCGCGCTGCAGAGCGACATAGTTCTTCAACCGGGCGAGACAAAGGAGCTGACCTATATCCTCGGGCAGAAGGACGAGAACACCGCCCGCGAGCTTATTGCCAAGTACGAAAAGGACGGCGTTGCCGAAAGGGAGCTTGAGGAGCTGAAGAGCTACTGGCACGGAAAGCTCGACAATCTGCAGGTCAACACGCCCGACCCCAACTTCAACAATATGGTCAACACGTGGAACGCGTACAACTGCTTTATCACGTTTATCTGGTCGCGCGCGGCTTCGTTCCAATACTGCGGGCTGCGCAACGGCTTCGGCTACCGCGACACCGTTCAGGACATTCAGGGCATTATCCACCTCGCGCCCGAAATGGCGAAGGAGCAGATAGTGTTTATGCTGTCGGCGCAGGTGACTAACGGCGCGGGTCTGCCGCTCGTAAAGTACACTCACAACGCGGGTCACGAGAACACTCCCGACGACCCCGAGTATGTAAAGGAGACGGGACACCCGTCCTACCGCGCGGACGACGCGCTGTGGCTGTTCCCGACCGTCGCGAAGTACATCGGCGAGAGCGGCAACACGGCGTTCCTCGACGAGGAGATATTCTACGCGAACGACGGCGAAAAGGGCACGGTCTACGACCACCTCAAGAGGGCAATATCGTTCTCGATGAACAACCTCGGCAACCACGGAATGCCCGCGGGACTGCACGCGGACTGGAACGACTGCCTCCGCCTCGGGAAGAAGGGCGAATCCACGTTCGTGGCGTTCCAGCTCGTTTACGCGATAAAGATACTGCGCGGCTACGCCGTCGAGAAGAACGACGGCGAGTATGTAAAGTACCTCGACGAAGTAAACGCGAAGCTCACCGATATTCTCAACGCCTGCTGGAACGAGGACAGATTTATCCGCGGCTACAAGGAGGACGGCGAGGTCATCGGCAAGCGCACAGACCCCGAGGCTTCCATGTGGCTCAATCCGCAGTCGTGGGCGGTTATTTCGGGTTTCGCGACAAAGGAGCAGGCGGAGACCGCGCTCAACAGCGTGGAGCGCGAGCTGAACACGCCCTACGGCGCTATGGTAATGTATCCGCCGTATGTCGACCACGCGTTTGACGGCGCGCTTATGCACTGCTTCAACGCGTGCATAAAGGAGAACGCAGGCATCTTCTCGCAGCCGCAGGGCTGGCTGATACTTGCCGAGGCGAAGCTCGGGCGCGGCGATATGGCGTACAAGTACTGGACGGAGGCTTCCCCGGCGACATACAACGACAATGCCGAAAAGCGCGAGCTGGAGCCGTATGTTTACGGGCAGTTCGTCGAGGGCAAGGACAGCCCGTTCGCGGGAAGAGCGCACGTTCACTGGCTGACGGGCACGGCTTCTACCGTTATGGTCGGCACGACCGAGGGTATTCTCGGGCTGAACCCGAACACGAAGGGTCTGGTCATCGATCCGTCTATCCCGTCCGCTTGGAAGGAATTTACGATGAGGAAGAATTTCAGAGGGCACGTGCTGAACGTTACCGTAAAAAATCCAAACGGCTCGCAGCACGGCGTTAAATCCGTGACCGTAAACGGCGAAAAGCTCCCCGAGAACCTCATTACCGAAAGCGTTCTGAAGGACGTGAACGAGGTCGTTATCGAGATGTGAGCATTGAACGAGAGCCTTAAAAAGCGCCGCCGCCAAGTAAATGGCGGCGGTATTTTTATGAGGTCGGCGGGCTTTGCTCCGATGCGGTTTTATTTCGCAGCAGCCGCCTTAAACGGATATGTAAATTCTCCGAGCCAAGCTGCATTGCCCTGCGGTAATTTTCCGATTTTGTAAAATCCCCGCGAAGCTCCGCAAGCTGCTCCTCGGAGGATACCCCGTATTCGCAAAGCAGCCTTGCGAGATATGCCTCGGCGCAGAGCTTCGGGTTGTTCTTCTCCTTTTCGATAAGCTGCGAGGCTATCCTGTCCGCGCCCGAAAAGTCTCCGTCGTCCAGCATTATGTAAATTCTGCGGAGCATGGGCTCCGCGGATCTTGACGGAGGGGGCTCCGCGGCGGCTTTCCCGAAAATCGCCGCCAGGGCGTTTAAAATACCGCTCTCCCAGCCAAGCTTATCCATATCGCACGCCTGAAGCCGCCGAAGCTCCTCGGGGAGGTCTTCGGGAGGGAGACCACGAAAAACGGGGATGACCGTTTTCCCCGAAGCCGCGAAACGTTTCCAGAGATCGGTACGGAAATCCTCGGCGCTTTCCCCGACGACGAGCGCCGCTTTCGCCGAATCGGGGGCGTTTTCATTATCGGAAACGATATATCCCGCCGACGTTAATTTTGCGGATATTCTCGCGCGCAGAGCGTCGCTCCCGCAGTACAGAATTACATTGCGGTCTCCGCCGAGCGTATCTGCGGCGCTTTTTCGGCGAACCTCGTCGATTTTCGCCGCCGCGCCCTCCATGATCGTCCGCTGGGTCTCGTCGGCGTATTTCAGCGCGGTTTTATAGTCCTCGTCCGAAAGCAGCGATTTCGCGGGCGCGTTTTCCACCGTCAATTTATTCTCCGAAAACGACACTCCGTAACGGCAAAGCGCCGCCGCCCAGTACAGATCCGCGTCGGTCGGGCTGAGCCTTATCAAGCCGTTAAGCAGCTCCAGAGCCTTGTCGTAATGCCCCTCGCGGCGCAGACGCTCCGCGTTTTTGCAGGCGCGGAATTTCTCGCCGTTATCCAGAAGCGGAACGCTCTGCAGGACCCCGCAGGACTTGCACGTGCACGTCCCCGAGCCGTCGGGGAGCTCCAGCAGGGCGCCGCACATTCTGCAAATGAAAGCAGCCATTTTACTCCCCCATTTCTATCCAGATTGCGGGGCGAACGCCGTACATACCGTCGGGATCCGCGTAATCGAACGCCCCGAAATACTCGTTGATATAGGTCATATCGTGCAGATGCCCGGGGGTGCGCGTCCACCAGTAGGTCGTCCGGAGACCGATGCGGAAGCGGGACTGCTCCTCGACCGTTTTGAGCTTGAATTTTTCCAGCGCCCACTCGGAAAACGCGGGGACGGCGTAGCGCTCCGAAGAAAGCAGTTCGAAAACCTCCCCGCTGCTCGGAATGAACACCTTGTCCTCGGTATCGGGACCGCCGCTTACTTTCGTGGATTCGTTATCGGGGGTGACGACGGTGACGGTCGGTATCATCGCCTTTTCCGCGTCGGTGAAGCACGCGTTGTAGAAATCGTTGTTCAGCCACTGCCGCAGAGCGCTTTCCGACCAGTTTTCCCCGCCGAACGCGCGCACGTCGATTATTTCTCTGCTTACCGCCAGAACGCGCGTGCCGTCGCGCTTTATCACCTTCCAGTCGATGTCGAAATCCCCCGTATAACCCATTTCCATGAGGGAGAGCTTGAAATTGCCGAATGTTATTATCTCGCCGACATTGCAGTGCCTGAAGCGTATCTCGTCCATATTCGCGACGTAATCCGCGCTGTCGGCGTAGTCCCCCAAGAACTTAAATTCCGCCTCGGCGCGGTTGAGGTCGCCGCTGTTTATATAGCCGAGCGCCCTGTCGTAGCGCACCTTCTTTGCGCGTTCGGCGGAGTCCTTGTAACCCGATATGCTCTCAAAAGCCGCGATCGCCTCATCGTAATTTTTTTCCGTCTCCAGAATTTCCGCGTACATATATTTCGCGTCGGAGCGCATTTGCTCGGCGTCTTCGCCGTCGAGCCGCTTCAGCGCGGCGACGGCTTCTTCAAGCTGTCCGCTTTCGATAAGCTTTACGGCGCGGTCTACGCGGATCTGGCGCACCCTGTCGGCGCTGTCGGAGTACTCGTAAACGCGCAGGAACTCCGATTCCGCGTCCTCGGTCTTGCCGTCCGCGAGCAGCTTTTCCGCTTTTTGATACAGCGCCGCGCACGCCATTTCCCTGCTGTCGGAATAGCCGCGTATCTCGTAAAACAGCGCGTAAGCCGAATCGAATTCGCCGTTTTCGAGCTTTTGGCGCGCCGTTTCATACTTGATCTTATCGAGCAGCTCCTTGGAATTTGAATAGCTGCCAAGGGTCATTAAACAATTTTGCGCGTTTTCGTAATCGCCGCTTTCGACAAGCTCCGCGGCTTTCAAATAGCGCATTTCCAGAACCCGCTCCCGAGAATCCGAATAATTCCCGAGCGCCGCGAACGCCTTTTCCGCGCCGTCAAAATCGCCCTCGTCGCTCATTGCCGACGCGCTTTTGTACTTTTGGGAGAGCGAGATATTCTGCCCGATGATTGCCGAAACGGCAATAACGACCGCGGCGGCGCCCGCGATAACAGCCGTTTTTTTGAATATTCCGCGCCGTTTTTGCGCGGTTTCCCGTTGAGCCGCAAGGCGCAGCTGCTCCTCCTCGGCGGCTTTGCGCTCCTTTTCGGCGCGTTCGACGCTTTGACGAGCCAAAACGGCGCTTTTCTCCCGCAGCTCCGACGATTTATCGCGGAGCTTATCAGCAAGCTGCGCGCTGTCCTTGTAGCCGTCGAGCGAACGCAAGCCCTTTTCGGCGGCTTGGTACTGCGGCTCGGTTTCGGCTAACGCGCCCGCCGTTGAGTAGTATCTGTACGCGGCGGCCTTGCGGTATTCGGACATTTCGGACTTCAGCTCGCCGCCGCCGAAGCGCATTATCATGCGGTAGTTTGAGGACTGCTCCAGATCTCCCGACAGATCCGCCAATTGCGCGGCGGTTTTTACGCGAAATCCCGCGAGTAATTTCACATAATAAATTTTCGCGTTTTCGGGCTCGAGATTGAGCGCGTTTTCGCAGAGCTCCTCGGCGCGGGAGTATTCTCCCTCGTCAAGCAATATCTCCGCGCGGCGGAGCAGCGCCGCGGCGTTCTCCTCCGTGTGAGGTACGGGCTGTTCGGTCTCGGGAGCGCTGTTCTCCGAAAAGATCCTGCGGACGCCGCGCAAAAGCTCCTCGGTGAAGTCGGGCATGGACATATCCATGGCTTGCAGGTGGGCAAACTCGCGCGGCAGATCCTCGCGGCGCATATCCCTGTAGAGCACGGCGAGCGTGCCGTCCCCGCTTTCCGAAATGCGCGTGAGGTATCGGCTCCACTCGTTTTTCACCCACGGGGCGGCGAAATTGTCGGGGGACGTTCCCACCGCGAGCATCACCTTGGCGGAGTTTATCGCGGAAAAAATATACGGCTCGTATTCGCTGCCTATCTTGTCCTCCAAGACGACGCGGGCGAAGAAAACGCGGTAGCCGTCGGCGACAAGAGCGCGGTAAATCTCCGCCGCCAGCACGGAGTCCTCGGTGCGTCTGCCGTCGTGTCCGCTTTCCTTGTAACAGATGAAAATATCATAGGGCTTTTCGCTTTGCGATACGGCAAGAGCCTTTTTGCGAAGCTCCTCGAGCTCCGTCATTTGCAATATGTATATTCGGCGGCGGTCTCCGTCGGCGATATTTACGGCGGCGCGGTAGTCGTCATCGTCGAGTATCGGCTTGTAGCGGAAGCGGTTGATGGTGGGGACATGCTTGCCGCGTTCCTCGACATACTCGATGCCGTAGCGGCACAAAACCTTGCACCAGTAAATCTCGCTGTCGGTATCGTCCAGCTTCAGAAGCTCGTCGTACAGCTCCTCGGCGCGGTCGTACTCACCCGCGCGAAGGAGCTTGTCGGCGCGTCCCCAAAGGATGGCCTTCTCGTCGAAATCGAGGCGCGGGATCGTCTGCAAAACGCCGCAGAAGGCGCATTTGCATACCGTGATTTGCCCATTGACGTCAAGCGCCGCGCCGCAGCATCTGCATAAATATTCAGCCATATTATCACCTTTCTCACAACCGTTTAACGCTTACGCTGTTTGTGAAGATTTTCCGAAATCCTCCGTTTAAATTATACCACAAAGCCGCGGAAAAATCAATATGTTTTTGCGCTTTTGCAAAAGGCTGCCGAAACAGCCCGGATACGCTCCGCGTTTCCTATTGATTTTTTTCCTCCGATATGATAAAATGTAAATATAATTCGGTAAACCACGGAGGTCAATATGAAATACGACTGCTTGATAATAGACGACGAAAGGCTGCTCGCGGACAGCACCGCGGAGTATTTTAATATGTTCGGAGTGACCGCGGCGGCGGTTTATTCCGCCGAGGAGTGCCGCGCCTTTCTTGCGGAAAATTCCGCGTCGCTGCTGCTGCTTGACATCAATCTCGGCAGCGACAGCGGCTTTGAGCTTTGCCGCGAGCTGCGCGAAAACACCTCGATACCCATTCTGTTCATCTCCGCCCGAACGAGCGACGACGATAAGATAATCGCGCTGAATATCGGCGGCGACGACTACATCCAAAAGCCCTATTCGCTGGGGGTTCTCCTCGCCAAGGTAAAGGCGGTGCTCAAGCGTTACGGGCAGAGCCCCGACGGGTACGACGACGGGCGTTTGCGGGTAGATTTCGCCGCAAAGACCGTAACGGCGGACGGCGCTCCCGCGAAGCTCACGGCGCTTGAATTCAAGCTGTTGTCCTACCTCGTCCGAAACGAGAACAGGGTCGTTTCCAAGCGCGAGCTTTTTGAAAAGGTCTGGGAGGACAAATTCACGGGCGACGGCACGCTCAACGTCCATATCCGCAGGATACGCGAAGCGATAGAGCGCGATCCGAGCGACCCCGAATACGTGCTCACGGCGTGGGGCGACGGCTACAAGTTTCGGGGAGGCAAGCGATGAAAAAGGGATTTCTTGTCGGCATTATTGTAATTTTTTTCGTTGAAATTTCGGCGCTCGTCATGTTCGCTTCGCGTGAAAACAGCGGCTCGCGGGACGTTCTCGCGGTAAACGAGGCGCTGCACTCCGTCCGCGAGGATTGGGGCGCTCTCGACGGGCACATCAACGACACGGGGCTGGATTACGCGGTGCTCGGAAACGACGGAGAGCTTTTATACCGCACGCGCGAGGGCGTTTCCGAAAACATCGCCGCCGCGATAGCTCACCGCGACGCCATTCTCGATATCGAGATAGACGGCGAGGTCGTCGGCAAGCTCATCGCAAGCGGCGGCGAAAGCCCCGCAAATTCGGAAAAGCGGGCGCTGCTCGCCGTGTTCGCGGCAGCCCTGATACTTCAGGCGGCGCTCTGCGCGGCTTACGCGCTCTATCTGGAATTCCGCGTAGTAAAGCCGTTCGGGAAGATGAAGGGCTTTGCGGAGCGCGTCGCGGGAGGAAATCTCGATATCCCCCTCGAAATGGACAGGGGGAATTTATTCGGCGCGTTCACCGAAAGCTTCGACATAATGCGCTCGGAGCTGAAAAAGGCGCGCGTCGCCGAGGCAAAGGCGAACGCCTCCAAAAAGGAGCTCGTCGCGAAATTGTCCCACGATATCCGCACGCCCGTCGCGAGCATAAAGGCGGTCGCGGAGCTCGGCGCGGCGGTGGCGAGCGACGAAAAAACGCGCGAAAATTACGAGCATATAATTCTGAAAGCCGATCAGATAAACACGCTCGTGAAAAATTTGTTTTCGGCAGCCTTGGAGGATCTGCAGCAGCTCACGGTCACGCCCGCCGACCTGCCGAGCACGGAGCTCGCCGAAATGCTGAGGAACGCGGATTACCTTAACCGCGCCGAGATCCCCGAGATCCCCGAGCGGCTTTTGTTCGCGGATAAACTGCGTTTGCAGCAGGTTTTCGACAACATTTTCGCCAATTCCTACAAATACGCGGACACCGACGTCATAATCGAGGTAAGCGCCGAAAACGGCTTCCTTACGGTCTCCGTCGAGGACTTCGGCGGCGGAGCGGGCGCCGACGAGCTGCCGAGCCTGAAAGAAAAATTCAAGCGCGGAAAAAACACCGAGAGCATAGACGGCGCGGGCTTGGGGCTGTTCATCTCGGATACGTTCATGCGCGAAATGGGAGGGGAGCTGAAGCTCGAAAACGGCGAACGCGGACTGAAAGCAAGCGTGATAATTTCCCTGAGCAAATCGGAAATTTAAGGAATATTTAAGGTTTTCTTAAAGACATTTAAGGTTTGAAAAGCTATAATATAAGCTGAAAGGTGGTTCTGAAATGGAAATTTTACTTAAAACGGAAGCGCTCAGCAAAAGCTTTTCAAGCGGCGGCGCAATGCAGCATATCCTTAAAAACATAGACCTCGAGCTCTACAAGGGCGATTTTACTATCATTATGGGAGCGTCGGGCGCGGGCAAATCCACGCTGCTCTACGCTCTTTCGGGAATGGACGTTCCCACTCTCGGCAAGATAAAATTCGGCAGCAGCGAGATAACGGGGCTCAATTCCGACGAGCTTGCCGTGTTCCGCCGCGAGCACTGCGGCTTCGTGTTCCAGCAGATATATCTGATAGACTCGATGAGCGTTTTCGACAACGTTATGGCGGCGGGTCTGCTCGTAAACCCCGATAAAAAGGCGGTCGCGGAGCGCGCGAAAAAGCTCTTCGCGGCGGTCGATATCCCCGAGGAAACGCAGCGCAAGTTCCCGACGCAGATATCGGGCGGGCAGGCGCAGCGCGTCGGCATCGTCCGCGCGCTGATAAACTCCCCCGAGATACTCTTCGCCGACGAGCCGACGGGCGCGCTGAACTCCCAGACGGGCTTGGACGTTCTCAACACCTTCACGGAGTTCAACGAGCAGGGGCAGAGCGTCGTTATGGTAACGCACGATATGCGCTCCGCGCGGCGCGGAAACCGCATCCTCTACTTAAAAGACGGCTCGATACTCGGCGAGTGCGACCTCGGAAAATACAAGCCCGACGATAAAGAGCGCCACGAAAAGCTCTCGGCGTTCCTCGCGAAAATGGGGTGGTAATATGGACAAAAATTTACTGCTCGCCCGTTCAAATCTCCGCAAGGCAAAGGGACAGACCGCCGCGATAGTGGTGCTCGTTCTGCTCGCCTCGATGATGATGAATTTGTGGCTGATGCTCGGCTTGGACTACAAGAAAAACTTCGACCGCACCTACGACAGACTGAACGACGGACACGTCAACATCGCGGCCGCGGGCGCCGGCGAGCTCGAGGATTTCGCCGAAAAGCTGCTGAACGAACGCGGCGACGTAACGGAGTTCTGCTTCGCCGAAACGCATATCGGGAACGGCTCGTTCGATTACAACGGCGGCGAGATAAACACCAATTTCATTTTCCTCGACAAGGAAACGGCGCTCTCCCGCAAGGTCGGCAGGATCGAGATAACCGAGGACAGCGGCAAAAGCGGTCTTTATCTTCCGCTGCTCTACAGCGTGAGCTACGCCGTGGGCGACGAAATAGCGCTGAAGCTCGGCAACGAAACGCTTAAATACACGGTCTGCGGCTTCACGAACAGCGCGAGCGTCGGCTCGCACAACTGCGTGATGTGCGCTATGGTGCTGTCGGAGGACGAATACGGCAAGCTTTCCGATAAGCTCGCGACAATGCCCGCGACGCTCATCTCCCTCCGCCTTGACGACGTATCGAAAAGCGAAAGCGCGGAAACGGAGATAAAGGACGCTTTGCTGGAGGAGTTTCCGAACGCGTCCATAGGCAGCAATTCCTATGCCACTCTGGTAGTTTCGAGATACATCTCGCAGACCATCTGCGCGGCGATTTTGAGCGCCATGGCGCTGCTGATAACGCTCATCGCTGTGGTCGTCATCTCCTCGAACGTAATGAACTACGTGCAGGAAAATATGCAGAACCTCGGCGCGCTCAAGGCGATAGGCTACAAGTCCTCGCAGCTCATTTCCGCGCAGATAACGCAGTTTTCGCTCATAGCGCTCGTCACCTCCGCGGTCGGCACAGCGCTCTCCTATCTGATATTCCCCTCGCTGAACGATATGATGATATCCCAGACGGGTATCCCGTATGAGGTGAGATTTCTGCCGCTGCCGTGCGTGATAACGCTTGTTTTCATGACGGGAGTCATCGCGGCTGCCGTGTATCTCTCCGCAAAGAGAATACGCAAAATAGAGCCGATAATGGCGCTCCGCAACGGCGTCCGGACGCACAGCTTCAAGAAAAACCGCGTTCCGCTCGACAAAACGGGCGCTCCGCTGAATTTCGCGCTGGCGCTGAAAAACGTGCTCTCCGAGAAGAAGCGGAACATCACGGTCGCTGTGACCATGCTCGTTCTGTCGCTCGTCATCGTGTTCTCGGGCGTAATGCTTGAAAATTTCGTCATCAACCAGCAGAGCTTCATCGATATCATAGTCGGGGTGTCCGCCGATTCTTGCATAGGCGTGGCTCCCTCCGCCGATGAAGAGCTCCGCACGGCTCTCGAGAACGACGAGCGCACGGAGAAATTCTATCTCTACACCACCGACACCTATGTCACAGCCAACGGCGGCGCGTCGCTCATGGCGAGCGTCTGCGACGACTGCTCGAAGATCGGCAACCAAAACGCCGTCGTCGAGGGACGCTTCCCGAAATTCGACAACGAGGTCGCCGTCGCCATAAAATACGCCCGCGAGGAGGGCGTCAAGGTCGGCGACGAAATATCGCTCAAGGCCGCCGCAAACGAGGAAAAATACATCGTCTCGGGCTTCACGCAGCTCTCCAACAACCTCGGCAAGGACTGCCTCCTGACGCGCGAGGGCATGGAGCGCATTTCCGAGATGAAAAACTTCAACTACTATGTCGACGTAAAGGACGGCGTAGACGTTGATAAATTCAACGAGGACGTGACCGAGGGATTTTCGGATAAAGTAAGCATGATGGTAAATCAAAAGGCTATCCTCGACGGTTCGGGGCAGGTTTACATCTCGCTGGTAACGATGATAGTTATCGCGGTGCTTATCCTGAGCGCGGTCATAGTTCTGTTCGTGCTGTATCTTCTTGTGCGCACCATGCTCGCCTCCAAAAAGCGCGACTACGGCATTTACAAGGCGCTCGGCTTTACGACGGGGCAGCTCGTTCTGCAAACGGCGTACTCGTTCATGCCCGCGCTCACGGTATCTGCGGCGGTCGGGATAATCCTCGGCTCGTTCGTGATAAACCCGCTGCTGGCGCTATTCCTCGGCGGTATCGGCATCGTAAAATGCACGTTCTCCGTTCCGATAGTGTTCAACGTTATCGCGGGCGCGGGGCTCATACTGTTCGCGTTCGGCGCGGCATGCCTGCTGTCGAGCCGCATAAAGAAGATAGCCCCCCGGGAGCTTCTCGCGGGAGAATAAACCCTTATCAACTGCATAAAAAAGCCTTGGCGTAAATTTTACGTCAAGGCTTTTCCTTATCCGCCCGCGCCCGCGGAAACTATCCCCCTGTCCGCGTCCAAGGTAACGGTCGTGCCGCTCCGCAGGACAGCCGCGGCGTTCTCCGCGCCGACGATAACGGGAATATCCAGCGCCATTCCGACAACGGCGGCATGGGAGTCCTCGCCGCTCTCCTCGGTGACGATGCCCGCGGCGGTTTTCAGCAGCGGCAGCACCCTGTTTGAGGTCCTGCGGATAACGAGTATCTGCCCCGCCTCAAACCTCCCGAGAGCCTCCTCCTCGGTCTGCGCCACGCACACGGGCGCGGTCACGGAGCCCTTTGTAACGCCCGTCCCCTTCACGAGCACGTCTCCGACGATATGCACTTTCATAAGGTTGGTAGTCCCCGAGACCCCCAGCGGAACGCCCGCCGTGATAACGGTAAGGTCGCCGCTTTTCAGCAGCCCCGCCCCGACGGCTTTCTCGACGGCGTGATAAATGAGGTCGTCGGTGTTCGTCATCATCTCCTCCGCCATAAGCGGAACAACACCCCACGAAAGCGCGGACTGCCGCCAAACGACCTCGCTCGTCGTGCAGGAGATTATCGGGCACTCGGGACGATAGCGCGAGATCATTCGCGCCGTCGCGCCCGTTTTTGTAACGGTGATTATCGCGGTCGCGCCGAGGTCCATAGCCGCGCTCACGGTAGCATGCGATATCGCCGCCGAAACGTTCACGCGGTCGCGCGTTTCCTGCTTGTAAAATCGCCTTTTGTAGTCGATAGCCTTCTCGGTGGTCTCCGCGATGAGCGCCATGGTCTTTACCGCCTCGACGGGGTGCTCGCCTGCGGCGGTCTCCCCCGACAGCATGATAGCGCTCGTGCCGTCGTATATCGCGTTTGCCACGTCGGTAGTCTCCGCGCGCGTCGGGCGCGGATTGTGCATCATGCTCTCGAGCATCTGCGTCGCCGTAATGACCTGCTTGTTGGCGTTGTAGCCCTTTTTGATGAGCATTTTCTGTATCCGCGGTATCTCCTCGAACGGTATCTCGACGCCCATATCGCCGCGCGCGACCATAATGCCGTCCGAAACGCGCAGAATATCGTCGATGTTCCTCACGCCCCCGCCGTTCTCTATCTTGGCGATAATGCGTATGTCGCCGCGCCCCTCCTCCTCGAGAATTTTTCTCACGGCAAGCACGTCCTCGGGGCAGGTGACGAACGAAGCCGCGACGAAATCAAAGCCTTCCCGCGCGGCGAAGCGTATATCGGCAATATCGGTGTCCGACAGATACGGCATCGACAGCCTCACGTCGGGGATATTCACGCCCTTGTTGTCCGACAGCGCCCCGCCGTTCAGCACCGTGCAGATAATATCTGCGGTTCCGTCGGCGCCGCGGACGATATCCGAGCAGCGCACGGAAACGTTGCCGTCGTCGATGAGGATACGCGCGCCGATCCCTATATCGTTCGGCAGCCCTTTATACGAAACGGAAACGCGCTCGTTATCGCCCTCGACCTCCGCGGTAGTCAGCGTGAACGTATCCCCCGCCTTTATCTCAACGCGCCTGCCGCCCCCGAATTTCCCGAGCCGCACCTCGGGACCTTTTGTGTCAAGCAGCGTCGCGACGGGTTTCCCGAGCTCCCTCGCAACGCGCGTCACTTGGTCGTGCGCAGCCTTGTGGCTCTCGTGAGTGCCGTGGGAAAAATTCTGCCGCGCGACATCCATGCCGCTCTCGATAAGCAGCCGCAGCACCTCGTCGGACTGCGTCGCGGGACCCAGCGTGCATACGATTTTGGTTCTTCTCATTGATAAAGCGCTCCTTCCCGAATTTGCGGTAATTTTGACCGCCCGTTTTTCGGCAGCAAGGAAAATATTGCCGTTAAAAATTTGGCAATCGAAAAAAAACGTCACACAAAGCCCTTGACTGCGCCGAATATTCATATTATACGCCGAAACCGAGAATTTTTTTCATAAAATATGTTGAAAACCTCGGAAATTTGTGATATAATTATTATGTGTCAAACTGTCTAAAAAATAACGAAAAATACAAGACGTAAAACGGGAGGGGGTTCGCATATGGACTGCGCGCTGTGGCTGAACAGGCGGAAAATACATTCCGCCGCCGAAATAGCCCAAGAGCCCGATATAGCCTCGCTGCGCGGTTACTTCCTCGCGGGGAGCCTCCTGCCGTGGCTGCGGGAGCACGGCGGCGTCCGTTACGCGAAGAAGCTGGCGAAAATTTCCCCCGACGACCCCGAGCTGAACGAAAAGCTCGCGGCGATATTCGGCGGCTCCGCGGAGGGCAAGCGCTTCGGAGAGGGCGCTCCCGCCGCTCCCAACACGGGGTTTTGCGGCAGCTATGCGCCGTGCTTATTCGGCTCGTTCGGCTATCCTACGGGCTCTTTCGGCGGCTCGTTCCGCTTCGGCAGCGGCATGCACGAATGGGAATGGGAGTGGCTTTTCGAGCTCTACAAAAGCGGCTCGTTCACCCTCGGCAGCTTTTCGGGCTTTAACGCGCTGAGCTCCGAGCGCCTGTTCGCGGCGCTCCGCTCGGGCAGCTTCGCATTCGGCTCGTTCCGTTTCGGCAGCTTTCCGACGGACCTCGGCAGCCTTTACGCGCCGTTCGCGTTTGACCCCGCCGCGCTCGACGAATACGACAGGATAATGCTCGAAACGCTGATGCTCTGTCCGCTCGACCGCTTCGGCTACGGAATACACAATATCTGAATTTGCTTGGTGATACATATGAAACACATTGTTGCTTTTGTGCTTCTCGGGATAGTGACTTACGCGGGAATATCTTTCGCCGCCTCGGGCATACGGATCGCTGCGGAGAGCAGCCGCACGCCCATCGCGCTTACGGGCGTTCCGCAGAACGAATATATCGCGGGGATGTCGGTCGGCGCAAAGCTCGACAGGCAGTTCGGGAAAATAGGCCGGACAGCGGTTCGGCAAGAATTTCTCGGTTTCGAATTCGGCGAGCCCCTCGCGCAGTATTATTACGTGATACCCGCAGGGAAGATCACCAAGCCGCAGGAGCAGTATTATATGCTTGTATGCGCGAGCGGAGACAGCGCGGCGGCGCTCGACGGGCTGTTTTCCGAGGAGCTGTCTGCGGTCGGGGAGGGCGCTCCCCTCGAGTGCAGCGGCGTGCTCGTGGAAATGAACCCGAACGACGTCGAGACCTTTATGCTGTTCCTGACAAATAACGCGCAGCTCATCAAAAGCGAGGAGCTCGTGGACCTCGTCGGAGACCCCTCTCTCACCATGCCCACGACCACAAACGCCTACAACCACATATGCCGCTATGTTTTCTACGTGCACAGCAGCAGCAGCGGCGAGGCGCTGCCGATAATAATAGGCGCGGCGCTCACGCTCGTCGGGGCGGGCGGCATCGCCCTTGTCGCGGTAAAGCTCCACCGCGAGAAAACGGGCTATTAAACTCGTAAAAAACGCGTTTCGCGTATTTTATATCATTTCGGGAGAAAAAAGCTATGAAATTTGTAAGGTTTTTGATAATTTTTGTAATGCTGGCGTTTCTCGGCATCGCATTGCTCGTCGCCACCATTAAGGACAAGGCGGAGCTCGCCAAGCCGCGCGGCGACCTCGAAACGATGAAGGCAAGCGATTTCTACAACGGGCGCTTCGTCGAGGGCGAGATATACGACATCTGGGACAACTATGCGTATCTGGAGGAGTCCGACACGATCTTCGGCATATCCTACAACACCAAAACCACCGCGCAGTATTACGCGATGCCGCTGCCGTCGTCATACGACGAGGAGGAGCTGAAATTCGTCGCGCTCTCGATAAGGGACGCCGCGACGCAGAAAACCGCGAACCGTGTCGTCGAGGAGACCGCGGATTATCTGGACGGCAAGGAGCTGCCCGAATGGACGACGCTTAACGTCACGGGCAAGGTGACAAAGCTCTCGGGCGAGGGGCTTGGCTTGTTCCGCAGCTATATAAGCAAAATGGGCGGCGGCGAGGAAAATATCGTCGCGTATGTGATAAATGTCGGCAACGACGGGGGCGGCTCCACGGGCGTGATGATACTCGCGATAGTTCTCACGGTCATAGGTCTCGGCGGCTCGGTGTTCCTCATTATCCGCAGAGTGCTCGCGGGCAGCTATTGACATCGTGAACGCGATACACATCGCGAGCTCCGCGCCCGCGTTCGCCAAGGGAAAGACCGAGCTAGCCGCGGAGGATTTCGATTTATACTGCACGGCGCTCTCGGCGCTCTGCTGGAGAAAATTCAACGGCGAAATAACGCTCTGCTGCGACAGCCGCTATGCCGAATATTACCGCAGGATAGGCTTTTCGGACGTCTGGAACGATATAAAGATCTGCGTCGCCGACGACCTCGAGGGCATCGACCCCTTGATGTTCTGGGCGGGCGGAAAGCTGCTCGCGCTGCGCGAGGTCAGCGCCCCCGTGGTGATGCTGGACACGGATTTCATCGTTTGGAAAACTCTGGAATTCGGCAGCGAGCTGATAGCCGCCCACCGCGAGGACGTCTCCGACGGCATCTATCCGCCGCTCGGCTTTTTCAACGTCGGGCAGCACGTTATCCCCGACTTCCGCGAGGACGTTCTGCCGCTTAACACGGCGTTTCTGTACGTTCCCGACAACGATTTCAAGGAGTTCTACACAAGTCAGGCTATCGCGTTTATGAAGTCGGCAGCCAAGTGCGGCGACTATCTGAAATATATGGTTTTCGCGGAGCAGCGCCTCGCCGCGATGTGCGCCGATTACACGGGAACGCCCGTGAAAACCCTCCTCGACAAGGACAGCCTGTTCTACCCGCAGGGCGATTTTACGCACCTTTGGGGCGCCAAGCAGGCTATGCGCGACCACCCCGAGCTCCGCGCGGATTTCCTGTCGCGCTGCCGAAGCAGGCTGCTCTCGGAGTTCCCCGACTACGTGTATATTGTCGACGTTATTGACGGCTTAAAAAGTGAATAATCAAGGCATTTTCCGACCAAAATAGTAGTAATTTTCTGTTTCGGGAGGAATTTTCAATGATACATGTACGTGAGCTGCAAAAATACTACACGGTCGGCGCGAACACGATAAAGGCGCTGGACGGCGTTTCTCTGGACATCGCCGACGGGGAATACGTGACCGTCGTCGGAACGTCGGGCTCGGGGAAATCCACGCTGATGAATATCCTCGGCTGCCTCGACGCGCCCACCTCGGGCAGCTATCTGCTCGACGGGGAGGACGTCGCGGCGCTCTCCGACAACACCCTGTCCGATATCCGCAGCCTGAAGATAGGCTTTATCTTTCAGAGCTTTAATCTGATACAGGGGCTCACGGCGCTCGAGAACGTCGAGCTGCCGCTTTTGTACCGAAAGGTGCCGAAAAAACGCCGCGGCGAGATAGCCATGCGTGCGCTTGAAAGCGTAAAGCTCTCCGACAGAGCCCTGCACCGCCCCACGGAATTGTCGGGCGGTCAGCAGCAGCGCGTCGCCATAGCGCGTGCCATCGCCGCCGACCCCGCCATGATACTCGCCGACGAGCCCTGCGGGAACCTCGACAGCCGCTCGGGCAGCGAGGTGCTGGATATCCTCTCGGAGCTCAGCCGCAGAGGGAAAACGGTCGTGATGATAACTCACAACGAGGACACCGCGCGCAAAGCCCAGCGGCTCGTGAGAATATCCGACGGCAGAATTTTGCAGTAAAATAAAGTTAAGGAGCTGATAAAATGACCCTGCAGGAGATAATCGACGACAGCAAACGGATAGTGTTTTTCGGCGGAGCGGGCGTCTCCACCGAGAGCGGCATCCCCGATTTCCGCAGCGTGGACGGCTTGTACAACCAGAAGTACAAGTACCCTCCCGAGCAGATAATAAGCCACACGTTTTTCACACGCGATCCCGAGGAATTTTATCGGTTTTACCGCGATAAAATGATATTCCCCGACGCCAAGCCCAACGCCGCGCATTTAAAGCTCGCCGAGCTCGAGCGCGCGGGCAAGCTCTCTTCGGTGATAACGCAGAACATCGACGGGCTTCATCAAGCCGCGGGCAGCAAAAACGTCATCGAGCTGCACGGCAGCGTTCACCGCAACTTCTGCTCGAAATGCGGAAAATTTTATCCCCTCTCGGCAGTGACGGACAGCGCGGGCGTTCCCGAGTGCGACTGCGGCGGACGGATAAAGCCCGACGTGGTGCTCTACGAGGAGAGCCTTAAAACGGAGGACATCGAAAACGCCGTCTCGGAGATAGCGGCGGCGGACACGCTGATAATCGGCGGCACGTCGCTCGTCGTGTACCCCGCGGCGGGCTTCGTGAATTATTTCACGGGAAAGCACCTTGCCGTCATCAACAAATCCCCCACCAACGCCGACAAAAACGCGGAGCTCGTCGTCGCCGAGAGCATCGGCGGGGTCCTCGGCAAAATCACGGTGAATAGTTAAGGAGAGTTTATGGAAACCGTACAGACCGTTACATATCAATGCCCGAACTGCGGCGCGGCGCTCGAATACGACAACGCCCGCGGCGGGTTCAGATGCTTTTATTGCGACAGCACGTTCTCGGATTACGAGATACGCAATATCTTCAAGCACAACGAGGAGGAGGTCAACCTCGATACCGCCGTCGAGCCCGAGCTTGACGAGACACAAGAGCAAACGGAGGAATTTACCGGGCAAAGCGCCCTGTACAGCTGCCCGAACTGCGGCGCGGGCGTTATCTGCGACAGCCTCACGGCGTCGACGCGCTGCCATTTCTGCCACACCCCCGTAATACTTTCGGGGCGGCTCTCGGGCGAGTTCAAGCCGAATATGATAATCCCGTTCTCTACGACAAGGGAGCGCGCGGAGCAGAAGTTCAGAGAGTATATAAAAGGCAAGTTCCTGCTGCCGAGGGGCTTCAAGTCCAACGCGCAGATAAGCAACATCTCCGCGCTGTACGTGCCCTACTGGCTGAAGAGCGGTCTCGCGGACGTTCAGCTCACGGCGACGGGCAAGACCACCCGCTCTTGGACGACGGGCGACCGCCGCTACACGCACACAAAGGTGTACAACGTCGAGCGCGACGCGGAGCTCTCGTTCATACGCGTGCCGTGCGACGGCTCCAAGCGCATTGACGACAGCCTCATGGAGAGCATAGAGCCGTTCACCTACGGCGGGCTGAAGCCGTTTTCGATGTCGTATCTGTCGGGCTGCGCCGCCGAGAAGTACGACGTTTCCAAGGAGCAGGCAGCCGCGCGCATAGACCAGCGCGTCCTCGCCGCCGCGGAACAGGAGATACGCAGAATGGCGGCGGTCTATTCCTCGCTGGAATCCGTGCGGACAAATTTCGTCTACCGCCAGCAGAAATACGTCTACGCGCTGCTGCCCGTGTGGTTCCTGAATTATCAATACAACGGCAAGGACTACGCGTTCGCGATGAACGGACAGACGGAAAAAATGTTCGGCGAGCTGCCCGTAAGCAAGCCCAAGGCGTTTCTGTTCGGCGTCGGGCTCTTCCTGCTCATATGGCTTCTGGCGTCGCTTATAGGAGGTATTTGCCTTGCTTAAAATGAAAGTTTTTTCGGCGGTAATATTGACGATACTGCTTATTTTCCCCGTATTCGGGGGAACGGCGTCCGCCTCCGACGTCGGCTTCAAGGCCGCGCTCGCCGACTACGACGAATGTCTCACCGCCTCCGAGGAGCAGCAGCTTCTGCAGATAATGACCGACACCGCGAACAAGATAAAGTGCAACGTCGGCATAGTCATCACGCGCGACCTCAACGGAATGTCCGACAGCGGCTACGCCAAGAATTTCGGCGACACAAATTTCGGCGGCGGCAGCTCGTACGCGGTGCTTATGCTGCTGAACACGCACGACAACCCCGCTTATGCCGGCTACGAGGACAAAATCGAGCTCAACGGTAAGGGTCACGATTACTACGCCAAACACGCGAACTCCATTTTCAACAGCGTTTACGACGGCTTGGACAGCTCGGGCTTTTACGCCGCGGGCAGGGAGTTCTGCCGCGCGCTGGAGCGCTACGCGGGCTCGGACGGCGGCTCGTCGGCAGCGCTCTCGGGATTTCTCTCGTTCATCTTCGGCGGCGCGATTTTCGGGCTGATACCCGCCGTTATCATCACGATAATCATCGTCACAAGCACGGTCAAGGGCTACAAAAAACGCGCTCCGATAAGCGCGGGGAGCTACATCGACCAAAACCGCACGCGCATCACAAGGCAGGTCGACCAATTCGTCCGCGAGTACACGACCAGCCACGTAATAAGCAGCAGCAGCGGCGGCAGTCACGGCGGACACAGCAGCCACGGCGGCAGTCACCGCAGCGACGGTCACAGCAGTCACGGAGGCCGCCACAGATAATGAGGATAGTGATACAGCGCACGGAGCGCGCAAGCGTCTCCGTCGGCGGAAAAACGGTCGGCAGCATCGGGAAGGGCTTTCTCGTGCTGCTCGGCGTAGGCGCGGAGGACACGGAAGCGGACTGCGAGCGGCTCGCGAAAAAGCTTACGGGGCTGCGCATTTTCGAGGACGAAAACGGCAAGACCAACCTCCCGCTGAAGGACGTCGGCGGCTCGCTGCTGATAATCTCGCAGTTCACGCTGTACGCGGACTGCCGAAAGGGAAACCGCCCGAACTTCCTCGCGGCAAAGGAGCCGAAAGAAGCCGAGCGGCTGTACGAGTATTTCTGCACGCTCTGCGCGCGGGAAATCCCCGTCGAAAAGGGCGTTTTCGGCGCGGATATGCGCGTGGAGTTCATCAACAGCGGACCCTTTACGATAATTCTGGAGTAATCATGATATACCTTGACAACGCGGCAAGCGCGCCCGTGCGCCCCCGTGCGCTCGCGGCGGCAATGCCGTTTCTCGCGGACAATTTCGCCAACCCCTCTTCGCTGCACACCTTGGGACGTTCGGCAAGGCTCGCGCTCGAGGAAGCTCGGGAGCAATGCGCAGAGGCTCTCGGGGCGCTCCCCGAGGAGATATTTTTCACGAGCGGCGGCACGGAGAGCGATAATCTGGCGATTTTTTCCGCTCTCGGCAGCCAAAAGCGCCGCATAGTGACCACCCAAACGGAACACCCCGCCGTGCTGAGCGCCTGTAAGGAGCTCGGGCGGCGGGGCTTTGAGGTCGTTCGCATAGCGCCCGACGGCGACGGGATAATCCGCGCGGAGGACGCCGCCGCGGCGATAGACGCAAACACCGCGCTCGTCTCGGTAATGGCGGCGAACAACGAGACGGGCACGCTCCAGCCCTTCGCCGAGATAGGCGCTCTCTGCCGCGAAAGGGGCGTGCCGTTCCACACGGACGCGGTTCAGGCGGTCGGCAATATCCCGCTCGATATGCGCAGGCTCCCCGTCGATATGCTGTCGGTCTCGGCGCACAAAATCGGCGGCATAAAGGGCGCGGGGCTGCTGTACGTCCGCACGGGAACGCCGCTCTCCCCGATAATTTTCGGCGGCGGTCAGGAGCGCGGCATGCGTTCCGGCACGGAGAACGTCGCGGCAGCCGCAGCGCTCGGCGCGGCGATAACGGAGGTCTGCTCCGATATCCCCGAACGGCAGCGCAGGCTTTCGCGTCTGCGCGATATCCTCATCGAGCGGCTGGAAAAGATCCCCGATTCGCGCCTGAACGGCAGCCGTACCGAGAGATTATGCTCAAATGTGAATTTCTCCTTCGCGAACGTCGACGGCGAGGCGCTCGTGATGAGCCTCGACCTCATGGGCGTGTGCGCCTCGGCAGCCTCCGCCTGCTCCGCAGGAAAACAGCGCCGTTCGCATGTGCTGACGGCGCTGGGTCTCCATGAAAATATGCTTGACGGTGCGCTCCGTCTCACCCTCTCGGACTGCAATACCGAACAGGAAATACTCGCCGCCGCGGAAATCGTCGCCGAGTGCGTCTCCCGCCAGCGCAATAACCGTTAATCTCCCGTCGATTCGCGCAGGATAAGGCTGTGCGGGAGCATATATGTAGATTTGTCGGGCTCGTCGGTTTTCATATTGGCAATGAGCTTCTCCACCACGGTCTTGCCCTGAAGATAGCACGGCTGTTCGACGGTCGAAAGCCGCGGTATGAACATATGCGAGTAAGCGATATTGTCGAAGCCGAAAAACAGCAGGTCTTTTCCGATAGTAATGCCGTGCTGAACGGCATAGGTCATAGCGCCTATCGAAATGGTGTCCGAAATGGAGAAAATAGCGTCGGGTCTGTTCGGCAGCCTCAGCAGCTCCTCGCAGCCGCGCGTTCCCGTGTCGGCGTCGTAATCGCCGTAATACACCAGCTCGGGGTCAAACGGGATATTCGCGTCCTTAAGCGCGCGCATATAGCCGTTTTCGCGGTCAACGGAGGACTGACTGCGTATCTCCGTGGTAATCAGCCCGATGCGCCGCCTGCCCTTTCCGATAAGATAGCTCGTCGCGTCGTAGCCCGCGCGCTCGTTGTCGATAGTCACGCAAAGAATATCGCTTATATCGAGCCTCTCAAGGCATATCGCAATGCGGTAGCGCTTGGAGAGGTCGCTGATTATCTTGCTGTCGAGCTTCGGCGCGAGCAGCACCACGCCGTCCACAGCGCGCGAAAACAGCATACCGAGCAGGTGCATCTCATGCTCGGGGTCGTCGCGCGTAACGGCGATGAGAATATCGTAGCCGTCGACGAATGCCGCGTCCTGCATGCCGCGCAGAACGTCGCTGTAAAAATTCCGCTCCGTGGAGCCGATTATCGCGAGTATGCGCTTGGTCTCGCTCTTGCGCAGGTCGCGCCCGAGGAAATTCGGGCTGTAGCCGAGCTCCTCGACGGCGCGGTTGACCGCCTGCACTGCCTCCTCGGACACGTTGTTCTTATTGTTCAGCACGCGCGAAACGGTCGCCACGGACACGTTCGCCGCCTTGGCAACGTCTTTTATTGTGATATTCACTGTGCTCGCCTCCTAAAACCGAAGAAAACGCTTTTTGTTCTTAATATATATAATACTATAAAATTAAAACGTTTTCAATAGGCAACTTGCACAAAGAAAAGGCTGTAATTTTGAAATAGCCCGTTTTTTTCGGGGAGTTTTCGCCGCTGTCAAATCCCGAGGATACGCATATAATGCAGTACGAAAGGAGCGATCATTATGTGCGGGATTGCAGGAGAGGTAAATTACGGTTGCAAAATCAACGGTGAAATAATACGCGAAATGGGACGGGCGCTCACGCCGCGCGGACCCGACGCGGAGGGAGCGTTCGAGCACGAGCACGTCTGCCTTGCCCACCGCAGGCTGATAGTCATCGACCCCGAAAACGGCGCTCAGCCGATGACCTTCGGGGAGCATACGCTCGTCTACAACGGCGAGATCTACAACACCGAGGAGCTGCGCGCGGAGCTGAAAAAGCGCGGCTACCGCTTTCTCGGGCACTCCGACACCGAGGTCGTGCTCAAAGCATATGCCGAGTACGGCGAAAAGTGCCTCGAAATGTTCAACGGCATCTTCGCGTTCGCCGTGTGGAACAGAAGCGACCGAACGCTGTTCCTCGCGCGCGACAGGATAGGCGTAAAGCCGCTGTTCTACGCGGAAACGGAGAACGGGCTCGTGTTCGCCAGCGAGATAAAGGCGCTGCTGAAGCACCCAGAGGTCAAGCCCGTCATTACGGAAGAGGGCGCGGCGGAGATAATGCTGATAGGACCCGCGAAAACGGTCGGCGGCGGCGTTTTCCGCGATATCCGCGACCTTCCCGCGGCGCACTGCGCAAGGCTCTCGCGAAAGGGGCTGACGGTCAAACGCTACTGGAGCCTTGCCGCCAAGCCGCATAACGAAAGCTTTGACGAGACTGCCGAGCACGTTCGGGAGCTCATCTTCGACGCGGTGAAGCGGCAGCTCGTCAGCGACGTGCCGCTTTGCACGTTCCTGTCGGGCGGCTTGGACAGCTCGGTCATTTCGGCAATTGCCGCGGCGGAATTTGCCGAGCGCGGCGAAAAGCTGCATACGTTCTCGATAGACTACAAAAACAACCGCGAGAACTTTAAGGCAAGTGCGTTTCAGCCCGACGAGGACGCGCCCTACGTCGAGGAAATGGCGCGGTTTATCGGCTCGGAGCACACCAACGTCGTGCTGGATACGCCCGCGCTCGCGGAGGCGCTCGCCGACTCGACCTACGCGCGCGACCTCCCCGGAATGGCGGACGTGGACAGCTCGCTTTGGCTGTTCTGCCGCGAGATAAAGCAAAGCGGGTTCCCCGTGGCGCTGAGCGGCGAATGTGCCGACGAGATATTCGGCGGCTATCCGTGGTACCACAAGCCCGAGGTGCTGCACTACAACGGCTTCCCGTGGGCAACGAGCGTGCCCGAGCGCGGCGCGCTGATGAAAAAGCCGATGTCGGGAGCGGAAGCCGAGGCGTTTGTGCGTAAGGCTTACGACCGCTGCCTCGCGGACGTGGACTACCTTGACGGCGAAAACGCGGACGATACCCGTATGCGCGAGATGTTCGTGCTGAATTTGGAGTACTTTATGGCGACGCTGCTTGAAATAAGTATTATAAAAGAAAACCGCGGACATTAGAATTTCATTACAAATTTTTCATATAATAGTGCAAAGGCAACATCGCACAAAAAAACTCATTTGGGACTTTTTACACTGATGGCGTGCATATTTCCTGTCATTTTTGCCAAAAACTTTTCAAATACATCAGCATTACTTCATCGTTTTGGGTAATCTAACTGCACAATTAGTGTACAAATTTTTTTGCAGTGTTACATAAAAAGGTATTGACATTTGCCTCTTAGATATGATATAATTTAGAAAATAATGAAAAAAAGGGGGTTACCACATGCCTAAAGTAAAAGCAGAGCGTAATGAGTTGCCCAAAAAGAAGCCGAGAACAAGGGTTACTATGAAAAATGGGAAAGTTGAACTTGTTACTATGAACGGTGCTAAGCGTCCTTCCTATACTAGAGATAGCGTTATGAGACACCCTGCGATTGGGACTTTGCGTAATCGTTCTGTGAACGTTATTGATATATCAAAAATTGAATCCTCATTTGAAAAAAATCACAAACTTTTTATAAATGCATTAAAAAAGTTAGCTGCCATATCTAATCTTAAGGATAATTGGAACGATAATGGCGCAAAGCGTTTTGAGAATATTTTATTAGTAAAATGTTTCACAATTTTATCTACATTGGAAAAATTTCCTCCTGAAATTTTTCCTGTAGCTGATGGTTCTATTCAGTTTGAGTTCGAGAAAGAGGATGGCTCGTATTTGGAATTTGACATTTTTGAAAACGAAGCATCGGAATTTGTAGTTTATTCTGGCGGCAAAGAAGTTGAAAAGACCATCGCGTGTGATAAGATAGCAAAGGAAGTGAAATTTTTTTATGAACGAACGGGAGAATAGCGTGAATTCCACAGATTATGTTTATCGGGCAATTCACCCTAACAGGAACTTTATCAAAGCAGACGGGAGTATTTCGAGTGCTGCTTTTAAAGATCCTAAAGGACTTTCGGTTGAGCAAGGCTTAGGCAGAGCGGACAAAGATGTCGTGACACATATAAGGCAGGCTAAATTACAGGGCAAGATTACAAAGATATCTGTTAAAGTATGTATAAATGCTAATATTACTATTTATAACGACAAAGCAAAAAACATATATCACCGATTGCTACTGAATAGACCGTATGACCATAACGGAAACAATACCTTGACCAAAACTCAAGCAAGGGCATTAGCTACTAATATTTCAGCTTTGTTATAATGATGAAATTGACAAATCTTACATATGCGACAAATAAGAGACTGTTCCCACGGACAGGCTCTTAGATTTTTATAACGACTTTATAACACTTTTCTAATGATTTAGACAATTTTTAACGATTTCCAACAATTTTATAACGATTTTTATAAATTTATACGAAGTTCCTATTGACAAAGTGTTATAAAATGCGTATAATTAAATTATGAGGGGTGAGAAAAATGCTTGAATTTGAATTAGTTGAAATGGTAAAAAAAATCTCGCAGACTAAAAGCGAGAGCAACTATCTGGAGATAAAGGCGGCTCGTGACAGTTGCCCAAAGCTGTTTGATACGCTTTCCTCGTTTTCAAATCAGTACGGCGGCGGTGTTATCGTCTTTGGCGTTGACGAGAAAAGCGGCTTTGAGGTCTGCGGAGTGTATGACCCTGCCGATTTGCAGAAAAAGATTATGGAGCAAGCTGTTCAAATGGAACCCGAACTGCGACCTCTCTGTACCGTTGCGGATATCAACGGGAAAACCGTTGTAAGCGCAGAGATACAAGAGATAGACAACGAGCTTAAGCCGTGCTTTTATAAGGGCGCGGGGCGGCTGAAAGGCTCTTATGTGCGCGTTGGCGACGGCGACAGGCATATGACCGAATATGAGGTTTACAGCTATGAGGCGTTTCGGAAAAAGATACAGGACGAATTGCGCATTGCCGAACGCGCCGAGCTTTCAGATATCGACACGGACGCGCATACGGAATATCTTATCGCAATGCGCAAGAAAAAGCCGAACCTTGCCGATCTCACGAATGATAAAATAAACTCTTTACAAGGCTTTACGGTAGACAGCAAGCCAACGCTGGCTGGCGTAATGCTGTTTTCTCCGTATCCGCAGGGCTTTTTTCCGCAGCTTTGTATTACCGCCGTATCAATTCAAGGTACGGAGATGGGCGCGGATAATGCCGTAGGTGAACGTTTTATAGATAACGCGCGTATTGACGGCAATATTCCCGATATGCTGGAGGCGGCATTGCAATTCGTCCGCAAGAATATGAAGAACGCAACTTATATTGACCCGCAGACGGGCAAACGCGCCGACAAGACGGAATACCCCGTTATTGCGGTCAGAGAGCTGATACTGAACGCGCTCATTCACCGCGATTACAGCAATCATACCGATTTTACGCCTATAACAATTAAGATGTTCTCCAACCGTATCGAGATAGAAAACCCGGGCGGGCTTTACGGGAGAATGACCCTTGACAGATTGGGTAAAGTGGCGGCTGATACCCGCAATCCGTTCCTTGCGAACGCTCTTGAAGTCATTGACGTTACCGAAAACCGATACAGCGGCATACCTACCGTTTACAACGCTATGAAAAACGCTGGACTGCCCGAGCCGAAATTCGTGACCGAGCGCGGAGTGTTCAGAGTAACGCTTTATAACGGCACGGAGGCAACGCTGCTCCCGAACGGCAATGAAGCAGATTTGCTCACGTTCTGCATAACGCCGAGGACCCGTGCGGAGATTGAGGAGCATTTCAAGGGCAGATTGTCTATAAACTATCTTATGACAAATATCGTCCGTCCGCTTGTCGAAAGTGGAAAGCTGAAACTTGCCATTCCCGATAAGCCCAAGAGCAAAAATCAGCGGTATTACAGTTAGAATTTCAGAGCCTGTTCGTTTGCGGACAGGCTCAATACTTTATTTGCTCAACAATCGGAATGTTAAAAATTCCTAATGGTGGGATTTCATTTTGACATATCAAAAAATGTTGTCAAAAATGTCAAGAAAATAAGCCTATTTATACGGTCAGCGACTGCTCAAATAGGGTGTAGTCTATCTTGACGGGATTGGAGATGATAAATTTTTTATTGCTTAAAAAGGACAAGTTGAAAATTCAAGGAGGACGAAAATATGAACGTTGCATACGTCAGAGTGAGTACGGTGGAGCAGAACGAGGACAGGCAGATAGCGGCTTTACGGGGTTACGGTATCGACAGATGGTTTGTGGAGAAAACGAGCGGCAAGGACACCAACCGAGCGGAGTTTCGGAGTATGCTGGATTTCGTGAGAGAGGGAGATTGTGTATTCGTTGAGGACTTTTCACGGTTAACCCGCAATCTGAAAGACCTATTGGAAACGATAGAACGGCTTGACGAAAAGGGCGTGAAGTTCGTCAGCGTAAAGGAACAGCTAGATACCTCGACCAACAGCGGCAAGCTGATATTGCAGTTGATAGGCGCGATAAACGAGTTTGAACGGCGCAATATTCTGGAACGACAGCGAGAGGGCATAGAGTGCGCTAAACAAAGGGGCGTATACAAAGGCAGAAAACCGCTGGAGCTTAATTCCGAGGTTCTGGAGATGATTAGGCTGAAAAAGATAAGCGTTTCGGAGGCTGGCAGGAAATGCGGGTGCAGTCGGGCTACGATTTACAATCACCTTAAAAATTCGTAAAGAGCAATATACTTGCAAAAATACGGTGCAGTGTGTCGGTGAACGGACTGCACCGTTTTTTATTTGAACTTTTCAAGCGGTTGCCGAAATTACAAAAGCAGATTGTTATATCCGTGTACTCGTCAGAGTACTCCTTCTTAATAGATAGTTGTAATTTAATTACAAAAATTTTTTCAAGAAAGGGTTCGGCGCAGAGCCGAATACGGGTAACCAAAATGAGCAATCAATTTATTCCTCAATACAACGCGCAGAAAGAGGGACTTTTAAATCTCCCGCAATTCAAGGCATATCATCGTTATCAGCCAGACGACGATAAGCCGATTTCATTTGAATATGTCATATCGTTAATAAGCAGCGTTGTTAAGCAGGAAAACGGTATTAAGGCTACGTTTGAGGACGGAACGGCAATTTTTGTGGGTTTTGACGGAAGTTATATTAGGTATAACAGACTTGGGCAAAAGCAAAGCAGCAGAAAAGCGGGAACGCTCACGGGAATGAGCTTTCAGAATTTTCACGTTAATATTTACATCTACGGCAAGGCAATATCCCTTGAACGGTTTGTCGCTATCTGCCGCGATATAATAAACGATGCGCTTTTGGTGAATTATTCCGACTTAACGGCGAACGTGATGGACGGTTCTGGATCGCTTGAAACGGCAGATTATCTGCAAATCCCATACAATCTCGAATTTGATAATATCGAGTGGTGCTCCAAAAGCAAAAACGCCGCTCACGGTCAGAAAATCAAAAAGCTGTATGAGATTACGGGGCACGTTTACAGGTTCAGCGCGGAGGATAACGAGCTTGACAGATTGATGAATTGCGGTGATAACCAAGCGATAGCGGATTATTGCGAAAACAATCTGCCCAAAGTAAGATAACGCATTTGCGGAAAATTCCGATGAGATTTCGGGATGTGAAAATAAGGGGTTGTGAGGGGTTTTAAGGGGGTGGTAAGGTTGAAAGGGTAAAGAATATGGGTAAGGAGCGAAAAACGGATTTTCGGGGTGTTTTCGGGGGTATTTCGAGGGTGTGAGGGGTAAAGTCGTTAAGTTTTATTAAATTCGGGATTGTTAAGTTCGAGAGGGGGGATTTGATGTGAGCGAGTATGAGGAGATACGGGATAAGCTGAACACGATAATTCAGTTCTGCAAAGCAAATATAAAGCTGTGTAAGGGCTTTGCCGACTATCTTTCCAATGTCAGCGTTAAGGTTGACGGCGAGCTTGAAAATCTCCGAAAAACGGTTGACGAGATAAAAGACGAGGTGCTTAAACTGAACAAGTTAAGAGAAACCGAAAAGCGCGTTTATTCGGACGAGGAAATTTACAGGCTCAAAAAGGTTATGAGCTGGTGCAGATTATCCGAGAAAACGGAAATTCCGCTGTCGACCTTGCAATACCGACACAAGCGGTATATCAAGAAATTATCCGCAGACCAAGACACCGCTGGCGTTCAGGACTGATTGTCAGTGTGTTTCGATTTCAGACAGTCGACCATATTGAAGATGACTTGCCGCTCCTTTGGGTCTAACTCGGTGATATCAACGGTTACCCGCTCGGTGGGATTTGCCAGTTCATCAATAGTCGTGTGGAAAATTTCAGCCATTTGTACAACGTGTTTCAACTGGGGAATAGACAGTCCCTGTTCCCAAGTGTTGACAGCACTTCTTGTTACGCCGAGCTTTCTGCCAAGCTCCGCTTGCGTTATACCCAAATTCTTTCTGAACTGAACCAGACGTTCGCAAAATCCGTATAATATAACCATAAAAACACCCCCTGTGATACTCATTATATCAATTTTTGGCGCATAAGTTACGTCACGAATGATTGATATACTTTACCGCAAAAAGTGTGACAGATATAGTGTCACGCATAGTGCATTAAAGCACTGCGGCGACACACTCCATTTAAGATTAACATTATGAAAAAGCCGCTGTTGCTATTACAGCGGCTTTACCTCGTTCCTCAGGTTTTATAATAATGAACAATCTTTTTTGGCACTTATACTTGACAAATCAAAAAGGATGTGATATAATGTAAAAAGAGTGCAAACGCACCTAATATTAAAATCATGGAGGACAAGTTATGAATTTAAAGAAAACAATCGCAACAGCAGCGGCAGTTGCGATATTGGCAGTTGCCGCACCGATTACCAATGTAATCACTAATCCATTCAACATAACGGCAAGCGCGGAAGAGTATAAGGCGGGAGACAGCTTTACTGTATGTGTAAGGCATTTAATTGTAAATGATTTTGCGCTAAACGGAGACGATTGTGCGTATTTCTACTCATGCAAGGTGTTGGATAACGGAACATTGTCTATTGCTACAATTTGTCCCGCAGTGGGTGTGAGCTTTGGTCATATCACTATACCCGATGAAATAATGGGGCATACCGTATCCCAAATCACGGGGTTACAGCCCACCAACACGACTGTAACCATACCCAATACCGTTACGTCGATTTCCGACAACGCACTAGAATATAATGGCGATAGAGGGCCAAATTATAACGACATTTCGGAGATAATCGGCGAAGCGGTTCGTTTGCAGAAACCTTTGCAAATGCAAAAGGCATAAAATTCTCCGCTATATCAGCTGCAGATCCGACAGATACACCATCCGCTTCCGAAGACAGCAAAACCGATGTTTCAGATGAAACATCCGACGCGGACAGCAACGGTTCGGACAATTCGGTTGACAGTAAAACTCCCGACGCCACTTCTTCCGATAACACTCAATCCGATGCATCTTCCAATCCAAACAATCCAGATACGGGAGTTGCGGCTGTAGCTGCAGTGATAGGAGTTGCGGCTTTGGCAGGCACAACGATACTTATCGCAAGAAACAAAAGAAAGTAAACTTCATTAAATTCCTCTTTGGCGCACTTTAAGAAAACTTGGGTGCGCCTATTGTTGGTATACAGGACGGGAAATATTATGAAAAAAACATCATTATCGGCATTGGTTGTGATTGCGATTACGGCGCAATTAGCGGGTTGTAGCGGAAATACTCCCGTGGAACAATCGAACAAAAGCTCTTCCGTGGTATCGGGGGCAAGCGAACCGCAAAGCAGTGCGGTTTCAACGACTTCAAGCACTTCCGAAACAAGCAAGCCGCAAAGCAGCACGACCGCAACGACTTCAAGCGTTCCAGAGGTCAGCGAACCGCAGAATAGCACGGTTTCAACAACAAGCGAACCCGAAACATCATCTTCCGAGAGCAATTCCCAGGCCGAGGAAACGTCAAAGGACGATACTCCCCAATGGACGGAAACGGAAGTCAGCGGCGAACGCTTTGTGAATACCGATAACATAAGCTCCAGAGTTACCGCGATACAAGGCAGTAATACGGTTAAGCAATACAGGCTGAACGATAAGGTAAATGTGGTGGCGAAAACGAATACCAACTATTTCAAGCTGGCAGACGGGTCTTTTATACATAGTGATTACTTGTCGGAAAGCAAGATAACGGTTCAGCAGCCGACACAATCAACGCAAGGTGAGGTATTGGGAGCTGAACATCTTAAATTTGTTGAACTTGATGATGGAACATTATCGGTTGAGGAAATTGATCCGCGCGCTAACGATAAACGTGCCCTATTTGTAAATGTCGTTATCCCTGCGGAATACAACGGAAAAAAGGTCACGCAGATAGCTAGGCAAGGGTTTTCATCACTGAGAAACCTTAAATCAATTACCATTCCCGAGGGTATCACGGTAATTGGTGATTGGGCTTTCAGCAACTGCGAAAGCTTGGAATCCGTAAAGCTCCCGAATTCGTTAAAGTCATTAGGTTATTTTGCTTTTCAAGGATGTGGAGAACTAACGACCGTTACAGTGGGAAACGGTATTGAAAATATAGAAAGACACGCTTTTCAAGCTACGCCGTTTTTGAATAACCAACACGGCGTTAGGTACTTAGGAAATTGGGTCATTGACTGTGAAGATGGAACTACAGCCGTAAACATAAAAGATGGAACAGTCGGCATAGCAGAGCAGGCTTTTACAAGAAATTATACAAAATTAGAATACATCAGTATACCCGACAGCGTTAAATTCATTATGCACTCGGCGCTTTCATCGTGTTCTGTTGATAATGTGAAAATTCCAAACGGGATAACATATTTAGATGGCTACCTTTTGTATTCTTCAAAAGTTGTCAATCTTACTATTCCGAGAACCGTAACATATATTGACCCGGATGCTATTGGTAAAAGCAAGCAAATGGATAATATCTATTTTGCGGGTACAGAGGAAGAGTGGAATGAGATCTTGCAAAATTCGGGCTGGGATGGAAAGATCAGTTACATTGAGGCAAGATTTGATGGCACACCATCAATCCGTCACACTGTGAATTATGAAATTCACTTCAATTCCGAGGGACCCGCAATACCTTGATCGGATGTTAAAATCCACTAAAACACAAGACAATCAAACAGCTTTCGTATTTCGGATATGAGAGCGGAATTATGGAGGTTCAAGAACTATGAAGAAGATACTTTTGGCTGTAATTTGCGCGGCAATGGTTTTGTCGCTGGCAGGGTGCGATAATCAAGGTGCTTCGAGCGGAGCGATGTCAGTTGCAGCGAAGAATTCCAACACGGATAATGGCAATTCCGCTATAAACAGCACTGACGGTTTTGATACGCTAAGCAGCGCAGTATCTGGAATCACGGATGCTGATTCTTTGGAAAGCGATAATTCAAAACAGGAGGCTGAACGCAGAAGATCGGAAGATGAAAAAAGCATAAGAGAATGTGTCGATTCGGGCGGCTACACAAATGCATACGCTATGCTTAATCAATATGTGTCAGAATACGGCGAAGATGAAACCGCTGTTAAAATTGGCGCAGATTTAAAGCAAAGGGTTATGAGTCAGATTACCGAGCAAGTAAACAAATACACCGCAAGCCTTGATTTTTTGAAAGCACGGGAATATGTAGGCGGTAAAAAGGCTGATTTCACCGATTATACGGAACTTTCCGACCTTTATAACGAATTGACAAGCAGCTATGTTGATAACGTGATTGATAATGCAAAATCAAATGCTGAATGGGGTGATTTTGAGACTGCCTATGAAATTATCAAAATTGGAATATCCAATATAGGCAATAATGATCGGCTTATATATTTTCGTTCCGAATTGAAAAAATATGAGCCTGTATATTTAGTGGATATTGAGCCGTTCAGCACGGAAGGTCCGAAACCGAGCGTGTATGTGAATGAGAAACTTTTTAAATCCAAAATAAATTATACTTTGCAGAGTTTTAGCGACAGTGCAAAAGATAATACGGGAACCGATCATTTCTTTTCGTACTTTATCGGCAGAAATCAAAAAAGCGCACAAAGTGAATGCTCTGCTACATATCTTCTCAATGGTCAATACGATACATTTTCGGGAATAGGCGGTTTTCCACACTATAATTCTATAAGTCCCAATCCTGCTTATTTTGAGATATATGGAGACGGAGAGTTGCTTTATTCATCACCTTTTTTCGATAAAGACGTATTGCCAGTAGATTTTTCGGTTGATATATCCGGCGTAAGTTTGATGAAAATTGAATTCCACAATGATGGATCGATTTTTAGTAATAACGAGGGCGCGAAAATCTATGACGCTGTGTTTGCCAAAACAATTGATTTTGATTAAGGCGTTATTGTGATAGACAATAATATTGCATACAATGCTTGACATTCCCCCAAAAATCTGTTATAATAACAGCAAGACAATAATTACGGCAGATCGGTAACGGCAAAATGCCGCTGCCGATTTGTTTTTGCGTTGGAGGGAGTGTTTATGCTTTGTTATCAAACCGATCTTGGCAGTGCGTATTGCGGGGATAGCTTGAAACTTATTGACGAGTTGGAGGACAATTCCGTCGACCTCGTTTTGACCTCGCCGCCGTTTGCGTTGCTTAAACCGATGGAGTACGGCAATGTCGCTCAAAGCGAGTATGTGGAGTGGTTTAAACAGTTCGCTCAAAAATTATTACCCAAGCTTAAAGACACGGGCAGCTTTGTAATAGATATCGGAAATACCTACAATAAGGGTGAACCTACATACAGCCTATATGCGTTCCGAACGCTGATAATGCTTGTTGACGATCTCGGATATAAGCTGGCGCAGCCTTTTTGCTGGTATAATCACAGCAAACTGCCCGTGCCGATCGAGTATGTGAACAAAAGGAAAATCCGCTGTAAGAACGCTGTTGATATGGTTTGGTGGATGTCTAAAACAAGCAACCCGAAATCGGACGTTACAAAGGTTCTCAATCCTTACAGCAAGAGTATGAAAAAGCTGTTCAAGAACCCCGAAAAGTTTTACAGGCTTGATTTACCGAAAGAAAAGCGATTGACAACACATACCAATTCGTGGACGAAAAATAACGGCGGCAGTATTCCGAGTAATTGTCTGATAATATCGAACAGTGAATCAAACTGCAAATATCTCCGAACGTGCAGAAAAGCGGAGATAAGACCGCACCCCGCGCGGTTTCCGAGCCAATTGGCGGAATTTTTCATCAAGCTGTTGACGGACGAGGGCGATTTGGTGATGGATATATTCGCGGGGAGTAATACCACGGGAGCGGCAAGTGAACAATTAAACAGGCGGTGGCGGTCGTTTGAGTTGCGGAGGGAATATGTGGCGGCAAGCGCGTTCAGATTTCTTGGAGATGACGACGACCCGAAAACGGTATATAATCGCATTATGAAAGCCAAAGAGAGCGATACGGATATACCGAGGTTCTGAAAAAGTTAATATGCAAGGGCGTAAATCCAAAACGGATTTGCGCCTTTTAATTTTAACTTCTACGCAAAAAGGCACGCAGAGCGGCGTAATTGCCCCTAAAATCGTTCGAGAATATATTTTAGGGTAAAGTTATGCCTTCGGTTGAAAAATCAATATCGGGCAAATATGAGCGATTTATGACTATAGCGTTTAAGTGGTAATCATTTCCAATTCTGTTTTACTTACAAACTTATCAAGGCGTATTGCTGATAGGTATAATATGTTTTTGGCTCTAAAGTATTAAACCGACACCCATTGCTTTTCCTACTAAACCTATCGAGTTGATACTATTGATTTGTAAAATAAGTTTTTTATATTAAAGTGTTAAACTAACATTTAAATGATTGCCTGCTTATAAAAAGTTGTCAACATAAAGAAGTGAAATGAAATTTTTGGAAGTCGTGTCAAGCAGATGAGAATTTTTGTCAACATTGCAAACCGCGTACTACATCACCACCACATATATACAAGTATATTATGAGAACCTATCCCGCCCACATCACTCCGTAAAAGGTGTACTGCCGTAAACAGAGCATAGTATATATACAAAATTACTCTCAACGAAATAATGGGTAGGTTCACTCTCATCTACGCTGGTATAAGCAGAAAATGACAGGTCGAGAAATCGTGAAGCAGAGAGAAAAGAGATGTTGCGAAAAGCGTTTTAAACGTGAGCATTATGGCTTAAAACGGGTAATTGTATTGTAGTAATGTTGATGTGACTTTACCACATATAAATTTGTGCAAGGTGTATAAAAATAAGGGTTTAGACATTCTAAAATTTGACGTTCATTTGCCAAAAAGCGCACAGCTGTATCGATTGCGATAAAGGGCGTTGTAGAGCCAAAGTCGACTTTAAGCGTAAAGGGTGGAGAACAGGAATTATATAGGTGTTCAGTTGTTAAAGATTGAAAGCATATAGATGTTGCTATGGTAAACAGTTATTTTGCGTTTGTACATTGCGAGTGCATTACCAGCAAGCAGGGTGTTCAGTGGTCAAAGGTTGAGAACTATGAGCGGTTACGGTGTTTAAACATAACAAACGAGATGTACAGGAACAAGCATACAATCTAAACAGCGATAAAGCGCAGAACTAGTTAGAAAAAATGGCGTATGCATTTGGACGAACACGGACGTAATACGATAGTATAATTCAAATTTTGAAAGGAGACTATCGTATGAAAGTTACGGTAACACACTCAAAACTAACGGACAAGGCAAAGGAAAGGTTTGTGAACGACGTGACAAGGAGAATGCTGGAGATAATGGAAAATAAAGGGAAACAAGAAAATTCCAAGCCGAAAGGTCTTGACAAGAACGGGAAAAAGCGGTATAATCCCGTTCAAGGTTTAGGAAAGGGGGAAAATTAAGATGATAGCGATTTATTGCCGAAAATCGGTTGACAAGGTAGACAGCACGAGCATTGAAACCCAGATTGACTTTTGCAAAAGGCTGATAACGCCCGATGAGGGCTTTGAGGTTTACTCCGACAGAGGTTACAGCGGCAGTAACACAAACCGCCCCAACTTCCAAAGGCTTATGTCGGATGTGGAACGAGGCGCGGTATCAAAGGTCATCGTTTACCGTCTTGACAGAATAAGCCGTTCCGTTATCGACTTTGCGAATATTTACGGAAAATTGGAAGAAAACAATGTCGGGTTTTATTCGGCAACGGAGCAATTCGACACGTCAACGCCGATGGGAAAGGCAATGCTGCAAATCATAATGGTCTTTGCGGAGCTTGAACGCAAGACAATACAGCTAAGAATAAAGGATAATTTCTATGAACGAGCCAAAAAAGGCTTGTTCCTTGCGGGCAAAGCTCCGATAGGCTACAAGAAGATACCGTTTACGATAGGGGGCGTGAAAACGCACATACTTGAAGAGGATATTGAAACAAGCGGCATTGTGAGGTTTATCTACAAGAAATATTTGGAGGACGGCTCGTCAATGGGTCAAATCGTTAAGTACCTCAATTCTCCCGATTGTGAATTTACATACCCCAAAAAATTCACAAACACCTCGATAATGAGAATACTTTCCAATCCCGTTTATGTCCGTGCCGATGCCGATGTTTACGGGTATCTCAAATCAAAGGGCGCAATTTTGTATGACAAAATCGAGCAATTTGACGGTGTTCACGGCTGTACGATCTACGGTCGCCGCAAGGAGAAAACGCAAAGCAAGTTCAAAGACCTTAAGGGCGAGAATATTCAGCTTAATCTGCACGAGGGGCTTATTTCCTCCGAAGATTGGCTGCGCGTTCAGAAAAAAATGGAGAGCAACAAATCAATAAAAAACAGCGGTCGCGGAAAAAACAGTTGGCTGTCGGGGCTTATCAAGTGCGGTTACTGCGGCTTGGCTGTCACCGTGGTGAACGGACAGCGCAACGGAAAACGCTATGTTTACTGTAACGGCAGAAAAAACAAGACTTGCTACGAGAGAAAATCTCACGCTACCTTTGACGAGCTTGAACAAGCCGTTGAAAGCGTTCTCCTACCGCATATTGGGGATTTCCGATACGCGTTGACGGAAAGGACAGGCGAGAACAACGCAAGGCTCAACGAACTGAAAATTCAGCAAACGAAAATAGATGAAGAAATAAATTCAATCGTTGAGAAATTTGTGAAAGCAAACGATACTATGCTGGAATACCTTAACGGCAAGGTGAACGAGCTTGAAAAGCGCAAGGGTGAGATAGTCGATGAGATACTCGACCTCACCGCGCAAAAGCCGTTAGAAATCAACTTCAAGCAAATAAAGGAGTTTACTGACAATTGGGATGACCTGGACTTGGAGACCAAAAAGCAGATAGCAAGGCAGTTTATAAAGCAAATTACATATAAGGACGAGGAACTGAACGTTGAGTTTTTCATTTAATTTCCGTTTGTATCGCTGCTTGACCGCAAGGACAGAATGTCGATGGCGCACGGGCTGGAGGTGCGCGTGCCGTTCTGCGACTATCGGCTGGTGGAGTACGCGTACAATATTCCCGCGGCGTTCAAGAACTACCGCGGGCGCGAAAAGGGCTTGGTGCGGCACGCTATGGAGGGAGTGCTCCCCGAGGACGTGCTCTGGCGCAAGAAGAGTCCCTACCCCAAGACGCACAATCCCGATTATATGGCTCTGTTGAGCGGGAAACTGAGCGCGCTCCTCGACAGCGGGGACTGCCGTATCACGGAGATAGTTAGCGCCGACAAACTGCGGCAAATGCTTTCTACAAGCGGCGCGAGCTTTACAAAGAACTGGTACGGGCAGCTTATGACCGTGCCGCAGATATACGCGTATTTTTTGCAGATCGAGGCTTGGATGCGCAGATACGACGTTATCGTGAAATAGCGCATAACAGCGCCGTTTGCGGGTGGTGTCCGCTGACGTGGCGGAAGCTGTCCGAAAGCGGCGCGGGCCTTGCCCGAAAAGCGCATAACAGCGCCGTTTGCGGGGGTGTCCGCTGTCGTGCCGCCGAGGGAGTTAGCGCTGACAAACCGTGGCGGAAGCTGTCCGAAAGCGGCGCGGTTTTTGCCCGAAAAGCGCATAACAGTGCCGTTTGCGAGGGTGTCCGCTGACGTGCCGGACGCTGTCCGAAAGCGGCGCGGGTTTTGCCGAAAAGCGCATAACAGCGCCGTTTGCGAGGGGTGTCCGCGGGCTTTGCCGAATGCTGCCCGTGGGCGGAGGCGCTTTATTTCGCTGAAGAAAATGAATTTTTTTGGCTGGAAACTTGCAAAATTTTTTTGAAAAGGGACAAATCGGGGTGGATTTGTCCCTTTTCTTGCAGTGTTTTGCAGCTCGCGTGCAGTCTTTTGCAGCCGATTTGCAGTTATTTGCATAAAAATGCAGTTTTGCGATGTAAATATTTGGAAATGCTGTAATTTTATGTTAAAATTTGGAAATTTTCTTGGCGGGGGAAAAGTTTGCAGTGAATTGCAGTTTTGGGTGTGGTATGCTGATTTTTTGTCGGATTACGTTGTGCTTCCCGAAGCGCAGACCTCGGTGCAAGAGGACACCCTTCGGGGAAGGGGGAGGAGGTCAGGCGGCTCTTCTTCGTCATTCTCGCGCTTAAATCCTCCCCCTTCCCCTACGGGTTTCCTCTTCCGATCTTCTTCCCCTCTCCCTTTCCTCCTCCTTCGCAGGTTTGCGCGCGTGGAGTCGCTGTTTATCGCGTCAATCCTCTTGCGCTTCAACCGTATGTTATCGTCGGTGGTCTCACTGTATAGGAACCCTTTTTCGAGGGGTACACAAGGGCGGTGTTAAATGCGAACGGTTTTTTATTGCTTTTTCTCAATCCCTTGACTTTTTGATGAAAATGTGGTATAATGACATAAATATATTATTAAAAAGGATTTTCGTAATATGAAAAATGATTACTCAATGATATCCAAGCTGGCGGACGAGGCGTTCGACGGATACGGTATATACAGGCTTGCCGACGGCAGGCTCGAGGTGCTGCGCGTCAACGAGGGCTATGTGCGCGTTCTCGGGTATTCGCCCGAGGAGAATACGGACGTTTGGAAAAGCCTGCACCCCGAGGACGCGCCCGTTTCGGCAAGGGCGTGCGCCGAAGCTGCCGAAAGCGGCAAAGCCGTCCGCGCGACCGTCCGCAGATACGATAAAAACGGCGAGCCGCTCTATCTCGAGGGCACGCATATCTCCCTCGGAAATTCCGAGTTCCTTATCGCGTTTAACGACGTTTCGCAGCACTACGCCAACAAGGCGAAGCTCGAGGCTATCGTTCATAATTTCGACAGCGGCATTGCGCTGGTAAAATACGGGAGCGCTCCCGAGATTGCCTACGCGAACGATAAATTTTACTCCGTGCTGAACATTCCAAAGGGCAGCAGGCGGCTTGTTTCGCTGGTGAGAGCCGTTGTGGAGGGCAACGAGAGAAAACGCGACCTGCGCATAAAATTCGCGGACGGGAGCCGCAGAGTGGTGCGCGTGCAGCTTATCCGGACGGATATCGAGGGGCGGTATATCATCGTTGTTATTGACGTTACGGGGCGGCGCGCGCTCGCGAAAAACCGCATTGCCGAGCGCACGGCGAACGCCTCCGCGGGGCTTTACGACGAGGTTTTCGAGCTCGATTACAAAAATATGACGACGAAGCTCGTTTCGAGCAGAAGATTTCCCGAAAGAGCCGAAAACGCGAAGCCGCTGCCGCTGGATTATCTGATAAACGATTGGGCGGAGAAATACGCTCACCCGGACGATAGAGAGACGCTGCGCGAGCTTTACGCCGCGCCCGTTTCCAACCCCGATTTTACGGACCATTATGCCGAAATACGCGTGCTGGACGCCTTCGGGGACGGCGAATATCACACGTTCGGAATGGTGCTGGTGCGTTCGGGAGCCGCGGGCTGTATGATGTTCAGCCGCGACAAGGCGCGCTTTGACGACTCCGTGACCTCGGCGCAGGTCGAGGAGACCAGCCGCCTGTACAAGCTCGTTGCGGAGCAGACGAACACTACCGTTATCGAGTCCGACCACGTCGCGGGGCGCACGTTCTGCTCGCCGTCCATAAAGGAGTACTGGGCTTCGGGGCTCGACAAGAATATTTTTACGGACGCGCACGAGTTCCGCAAGGCGCCCATAGTTCACCCGGACGACAGGGGGCAGTTTTCCGAGTTCCTTGAAAGGCTGTACAAGTCGGACGGCTCGGAGTCGGTGATACTGCGCCTGAAAATGTCCGACGGCAGCTTTAAGTGGTGCAGACTGACGATAACGCTGACGCGCGCGAAAAACGGGAACGTTACAAAATCGCTCTGCACGATAAACAACGTGCACGACGAGGTGGTCGCGCGGATGAAGGCGGAAAAGACCGACGAGCTGCTGCAGAGGACGGTGCGGCATATACCGCTGGGCGTGGGCGTTTTCCGCTTCGAGGACGGCCGACCCGTGCCCGTGTATATGAGCGACAATATTTTCGCGATGTTCAGGATAAAGGACGGCACCTTCGAGCAGGCGGAGTACTCGCTGGAGGAATTTATCGGCAATAACGACCTCTCCGTCGGCGCGGAGGGCGAATACACGTTTAACAGCATACGCGCGGACGGAACGCGCTTCTGGCTGCATACGAGCTACCGCGTTATCGAGGAGGACGGCGAAACGCTGATGTACGCCGCCGTTTCCGACGTGACCGAGCGCGTTGAGAGCCGCCGCCGCGCAAAGGTGCAGGAGCAGATGTATCAGGTGCTGCTCGAGGAGACGGGCACGATAGTTTTCAACTACGACCCCGAAAAGGACGCGCTTTCCTATATGCGGCACAGCTACGACAGCGGAAACGAGTTCGTTACGGTAGAGAACGTCGGGGAAAATCCCGACGGCTTTGAGCTCGTTTGTCCCGAGTTCCGCCCGGGGTTCGTTTCGCTGCTGAAGACGCTCAGCAAAAAGGCGGGCTCGCAGGAGATACCCGTGAAGATAAACGTGGACGGCTATCCGCGGCACTACAAGGCGTTTTTCAAGAGCGTCTGCGATACCGACGGGAACGTTTTTGAGATAATCGGCAAGCTGGAGGATTTCGACGATGAAATGACGAGGCTTGAGAATATACAAGCCAAGGCGATGTACGACTCGCTGTGCATAGACATCTACAACAAGGCGACCACCGAGGAGCTCATAAAAACGGAGCTCGAGCACAGCGCGGGCGGCGCTCTGCTGATGATTGACATAGACGACTTCAAGAGCATAAACGACAGCTTCGGGCATATGTTCGGGGACGAGTTTCTGAAAAAGTTCGCCTCGACGGTCAAGGGGACGTTCCGCGATACGGATATTGTCGGGCGCTACGGCGGCGACGAGTTCTTCGTGTTTATGCCGCACGCGACCGCCGCGCTTGCCGAAAAGAGGGGCGAGGAGATACTGCGCAGGGTCGTGGATATTGACGTTCCCATGGAGGGCGGCGTAAAGAGCAGCGTGGGCGTCGCGGCGGTAAATCCCGACAACCGCGGCTATCGGCAGCTTTTAAAGCAGGCAGACAGCGCGCTCTACCGCGCGAAAAACAACGGCAAGAACTGCGTGGTGCTGTTTGACAGGGCGACCATGGAGGAGGGGGCTTACCGAACGGAGGAGGCTGTAAAGAAGGGCAGGACGAACGTCGTGCTGAGCAGCAATCCCGAGGGGGCGGCTTCGATAATGATGCGCGTTTTCAGCGCGCTGTATTCGAGCGCCGACATCAGCGAGGGCATAAACCGCGTGCTCGCGCTCGTCGGAAAGACCTTTGAGGTGAGCCGTATGTACATCTTCGAGGACACGGACGACGGCTTGTATACACGAAACACATTCGAGTGGTGCAACGAGGGAGTTTCACCCGAGATCGACAATCTGAAAATGGTCTCCTACGAGGAGGACCTCGGCGGGGATTACCTTGACAATATGAACGACGACGGCATTTTCTACTGCCACGACATAAACGAGCTGCCCGTGCTTCAGCGGGATATTCTCGCGCGGCAGGGCGTTAAATCGCTTTTGCAGTGCTCGATAGTTGAAAACGGCGTTTTCAAGGGCTTTGTCGGCTTTGACGAGTGCAGGAGCAACCGCTTCTGGACGCAGGAGCAGATAGACTCGCTGGTGTTCCTGTCGAAAGTGCTTTCGGTATTCCTGCTGAAGGCGCGCGCGGACAACTACGCGAGCTCGCTGAAATCCATTCTCGACAACCACCAGCACGCGCTGTATATCGTCGACGCGGAAACGCGCAAGCTGCTTTACCTCAACAAGCTCATAGAGGACGTTATCGGCAAGGGAAAGCTCGGGACGGACTGCTGCCAAGCCATTTGCGGCGGGGTTTTCGGCAGCTGCCCGATAAGCGCCCTGCGGGAGACGGGGAGCAGCCGCGAGCTGGAGTCGTTCAGCCCCGTGTTTAACAAGCACGTCCGCGCACGCGCCTCCGAGGTCGTTTGGGAGGGCAGACCCGCGTATCTCGTGAACTGCACGATACTTGACGACTGAATTGCGGAAAATTGCGGTAAAAATCCCCCGTAAATGCATACGGGGGATTTTTCAGTCGACGTGAATTACTTCGACGGGGCAGGACTTCGCCGCCTCGCGGACAGCGTCCTCGAAGCCGTCGGGCTTTGCGATAAGCTCCGACAAGCCGTCGTCAGCCATATGAAACACGTCGGGACAGATCTCCGCGCACAAGCCGCAGCCTATGCAGCCGCCGCGGTCGATATTGACATTCATAGCGTATCCTCCTTTTTATGGGTAATCGTATTATACCCGAAAGAGGGGGATATTATTTATCATCGGATGAAATTAGTGCGTATCGGCGCTTCGGGCGCGGGGAACTCTATGCCCGCAGCCTTGCCGGCGGCGATGCATTTGAGAAGCCAAGCCATATTATTGCCGAGGGTGCGCATGGTCTGCAAGCCCTCCTCGTCTTGCAGGACCTGCTCGGGGGCGTTTCCGTGCACTTGGTTCCAGTACTGCGAGGAGACTATCGGCATATTGCTTATCGTGAAATATTTGTTGAGCTGGTCGAATGCCGCCGACGCGCCGCCCCTGCGGCAGCTGACGATATTCGCGGCGGGCTTGCCTTGAAGATGTTTTTTGCCCGAATAGAACGCCCTGTCCATGAACGAGGTGATGGAGCCGCTTGCCGCCGCGTAATGCACGGGCGAGCCGAAGACAAAGCCGTCCGCGGACCTTGCCTTTTCGACGAACTCGTTTACGGGGTCGTCGACGAAGCACTTTCCGAGCTTGCTGCATGCGCCGCAGCCGATGCAGCCCGCTATGGGCTTATTGCCGACTTGGAATATCTCGGTATCAATGCCGTTTGCATTCAGCGCCTTTTCGACCTCAAGGAGCGCGGTGTAGGTACAGCCCTTTTCGTGGGGCGAGCCGTTTACAAGGATCACTTTCATAAAATACCTCCCGGTTTCGGTTTTTGCGGCGGCTTGCAGCTTTTTGCAGCCGCCGTAATATTATTATATTATAAATGTTGGAAATTTTCAAGGGTTTTTCGGTTTTTGCAGTTTTTTGCAGTTATTTATGTTTTATGATTTAAATGCGGGGTGGTTGTTCAATAAAATGTCGGCGATGAAATTTAGGCAATTTTCACAAAAATGTTCATTGTGAATGAAATTCGCGAAAAACCTATTGACACTACAAGTTTCTTGTGGTATAATCGTTCATAGGTAAGAGAAAATTATGAAAGGAAGTGGCGGAATGGACGACTGTTTGAAAATTCTGAAGGCGGCACGGGAGGCGGAGCTGGAGATACAAGCCGAAACGGAGCATATCGAGCGGCTGCACAGGATACTGCGGCTGCCGCACAGGACGAAGGAATACGCGGCGAGGATGACGGAGAAGCTGGCGGCGCTGGAGACCGAGCTGAACGCAAGCATCGACCGCGCCTGCGACAGAAAGCGGGAGGCGCTTGAGTGTCTGAACGCGCTTTCGGGCAACGAGCGCACGGTGCTGTACCGGTATTACATACTCGGAGAGGACTGGCTGAGAATATCCGACGCGATGTATATCAGCGAGCGCAACGTATTCAATATCAGGAAAAAGGCAATGGACAAGCTGAGGTACCCCACGGGGTTCAGCGCGTAAGGGAACGGAGGAGCTATGGAGATCGGAACGCGGATACGGGAGCTGCGCCTGCGGGCGGGGCTGACTCAGGAGGGGCTGGCGGCGAGGATCGGCGTTACGCCGTCCGCTGTCGGGAACTACGAGCGCGGCGTGAGCTTTCCGAAGGAGGAGGTGCTTATGGCGCTGTTCGGGGCGCTGGGCTGCACGCCGAACGAGCTGTTGGGAAGCGGGGGCTTTGAGGACGAGCATATTCGGATGTACAGGGCGCTGGACGAGCTCGGGAGGGAGCGCGTGGACAGGTGCACGGAGAGGGAGCTCGAGCGGTGCGCCGACGACGGGGAGACCGTGCTGATAGCCGCGAGAGAGGGCGGCGCGCCGCGGGGGATGACGCTGAAGCGGCGCGGAGAAAGGACGATTTTCGACGTGCCGACGTACAAGGGAGGGCGCTGATGAGCATTTGCGATATTTACAGGGCGGCGGATATCTCCTCGCTGCCCGTTGACCCCGTTGAGGCGGCGGGGGCTGTCGGCGTGAAAACCGTGAGCTATGCGGATTTTTGCGGGGTGTATTGCCGAAATATCGAGGAAATGTACCGCGTGAGCCGCTGCGGGTTCAGCTTTGAGGAGAACGGGCGGCTCGTTATTGCCGTGAACGAGAACGCCTGCGGACTGCGCAGACGGCGCTTTACCATTGCGCACGAGCTCGGGCACTGCGTTCTCGGGCACGTGCGGAGCGGCAGGCTGCCGAACGGCGGAGAGGAGCGCGAGGCGGACAGGTTCGCGGCGGCGCTGCTCGCTCCCGCGGCGGTGCTGAGGGCTTGCGCGGTGCGCTCTCCCGAGGAGACCGCGCGGCTGTGCGGAATTACGATCTCGGCGGCGAGGATACGCTTTT
>JAMPFE010000160.1 GCA_023664705.1 Lachnospiraceae bacterium
GCTTGATTTTGAAAAGGAGGGAAATAATATATGGATAATGTGACTAAACAGGGTCTTATTGCACTTTGTGTAGACTCTACGCGCGGTGTTGTTAAGAGTTACGCTAACGGCAAAGGGGAAAAGGTTGATGACAATATCAGAAAGGGCTTTTTGAGTATTCTTGGTATTGACGATGTTGACAAGATAAACTTCCACCTTTGGAACAGACATAGTGATGAGATTTATGAGGTTATGGAAACCGCTTTGAACGTTACTTTGCCCGATGCGTGGAACACTTCTGCTTTCTATCAGGAGTTGGTGGAGGTCAAGAATGGCGCTCTCGACCAGAAGAACGAGTTTATTGTGAAAGACCCTTCGACGCTTATTGTGTCTCGTTTCAGCGGTAATCACTGGGATATTGACAGACAGAAGTTGCCTGTCGGCAGAACGTTTAGTCTAGCTACCGAGTGGTATGCGGTTATGATCTACGATGAGTGGGAACGCTTTATGAAGGGTATTACTAATGCCGTTCAGATGTTTACTGCTATTCGTGAGGCTTTCCAACGCGCTATTGACGAGCATATCTATTCTGCGTTTAACGGCGCGGGTACATATCTGCCTACGCAGTTTAAGGAGTCCGGTTCTTTCAATAAGCAGACTCTGTTGAATCTTGCTATTCGTGTTCAGACTGCTGCGGGCAGAACCGTTCGTTTTGCGGGCACCAGACAGGCTCTTGCGAAACTCGAGGGCGCGGTAGAGAACGCTTGGGTTTCCAACGAGATGAAGAATGAAAAGAATCAATTCGGTTATTTGAAGGTTTGGGAGGGTTATAATACTATTGAAATTCCTCAGACCTTTAATCACGGTACTTATGACTTTAAGTCTCCCGATAATATAATCTATATTCTTCCCGTGGACTACAAGTTCATTAAACTGTGGTTTGAGGGCGAAACGCGTGTTCGTGAACTCGACCAGTATCAGAATCACGACCAGACTATTTCTGTTCAGGCTCAAACCAAAATGGGTATTGGCGTTGTATTCGATACCGTATTCGGCGAGTATGAGGTCGTATAACCGTAAGTTGTGTTAAACTGATTAAACACACCCCGAAAGGCAAAAAACTTGCCTTTCGGGGATTTTATATTAAGAAAGGTGATTTAAATGGCTAATACGAAGAAAACCGCAGATACCAAAACTGCAAAGACCGAGTTGAATAAAGAAAATACTGCGACCGCCGAAGTTGTTGAAAATACCGATATTGTTGATGCTGCTGATGACGAAATGACTGACAACAAGGCTGAAAATGCGAACGCTGTTGATGCAAATGAGACGGCAAGTTCTATCAATGAATTGACTGCTGTTATTGAATCGTGCGCTCCGGGCGGTATTGTTGATAAAGCGGGTACTGTAAATCGCAAAATTGACCCAAGTAGAGTGGTCGAGGTTATGTCCGTAACATTTGGCGGGCTTACTTGGATTTCCGAGAAAACGAAATCTCATTATCGTTGGAACTCTATCGGTGATATTGAAAATATGACTTTTGACGAACTTGTTGTTATGCACAATATGTCGCGTGATTTCTTGTTTACTCCTTATGTTATCGTTCGCGATCCCGAAGTAGCCGAGTATTTCAGGCTGAATGCCGTTTACAAGGAGTTTGCTTATGTGAACAAACTTGAGGCGCTGTTTGATGAGGGCGATATGGGTAAGATCGAGGAAGCGCTTAACAAAATCAAGCGTACCAATATGCGCAATGTCGCTATCAGCAAGATACGTGCGCTTAAAGAGAGCGGTAAACTTACCAATATTTACATTATCAGACTTATTCAGAAGATACTTTGTTTCGATTTGGATGATATAACCTGATATTTTACGTGAAAAGAGGTGGGAGCTGTGGCTACGGAAATTAGTGCTATCATAGACCGTTCTTTCAATAAAATGAAAGAATATAAGTTTATGGATATGACGCAGGAACAAGCGGAAACAGTTATGCGGGATTATATAGTTCCCGCCTGTATCGCGTTTTCCGACGCTTCCGGAAAGGATTTTACGATTGATGAGGAAGTCGGTATCTTTAAGGAAAATCTGACGGTCAAAGAGCAAGACCTTTTGGCGAGTTATGTTGCTGTTGCGTATATTGACGCTAACTACAAGTTCACTACCGAGACATTGCAAACTTTTTTGACGGGTACGGATTTCAGAGCGTTTGGCAACAAAGATGTTCTTAACAGCGTTTGTGCCGCCAGAGACGCGTTTAAAACTGAGATTGATCGTTATACCGTAAGGAGTTCTTATCGCGATAAGAACGCGGAGATATGGAGCGCTCACAGAAAAAGGGGGCGTTACGGTGGGTTATGAAACTCTTAAACTTCGCACGGGTGGCGAGTGTAATATAGCGAACGTTATGCGTAAACACGGAAGATTTCTAATGGATATGGAAATCGAAAATGATGTATCTTGCGCTCCCGATATTTTTATCTGTGAGGGGATAACCCCGAAAAAGCCTATAATAATCAGAATGTATGAGAATAAATTCAGCTCTACGGACGGATTTACGATGAAGTTTTCGGTGAAGATCGGAGACAGTCTGAAAATAGGCGATTTGCTTTATGACTGCGATGAAAATGTGTACTGGGTGTGCAAAAACAGTCATAAAAATGCGGGGATTTACTGTTCGGGAACGCTTTTGCGGTGTGTTGAAATGCCGCTTAAATGGCAGGACGATAAGGGGGATATTTTTGAATATCCTGTATTCGATTTTACACAGTTCAATACCGATGAAACCGATTATAAGGTTATGAATGTCGGCGACGGAAAGCATAGGCTTGTTACTATTGCGGACGAAAACACTATAAGGCTCGGTCATGACAAACGGTTCTTTTGGGGCAGAGACAGGGAAAATCCTTCCGTGTTTAAGATTTCTCAAAATGACAGTACGACAATGTTTTACGACAAGGGTCTTATTAAACTTACGCTTTCGGAAGACCAATACAATTCCGAAAAAGACAGTGTTGATGAATGGATTTGCGATTATAAGAAAATCGTGAAAACCGATATTGCTTTGCAGTTTAACGGAGATAAGTTCTTGCGGATTGGGCGATCCAGACGCGTGTGGGTCGATACCGAGGAAATGGTCGCGTGGGATATAAACGCCAAGAGCGCGATTACTGTGGAATATGATGGAAATTCCGTTAAGATC
>JAMPFE010000161.1 GCA_023664705.1 Lachnospiraceae bacterium
GAGATCGGCGGTCAATCTGTGGGACGGCGACAGCGACGAAGCTGCCGAGATTTTAAAGAGTGTTCAACGTCTGCGGCATCCCGTATTCGGATTGGCAGCCGCCTCGACCGAATGGCTGATATACCCCGCTCAGGTCGATCCGACAACGGTGCTTTCCGGAAAAGAACTTGCCAAAGCACTTAATTTTCCCCGCAAATCCGTGACGGGGCTCCCCGTTATCGAGTGTGCGGAGTTCGGCAGAAACATCTCTTCTTACGATGAGACGGAAAACGGCGATGAGCTGCACCTCGGCACGATATTCCATATGAATCATTCAGAAAGCACGGACGTTTCGCTCAACAAAAACTCGCTCACCGCGCACACCTTTATCACGGGCAGCACAAAAGCCGGCAAGAGCAATACCGTGTACAAAATTCTTGACGAGGCTCGCCAAAAGGGCGTAAAATTCCTTGTGGTCGAACCCGCTAAGGGCGAATACAAAAAAGTTTTCGGTCACGATAAGGACGTGTTCGTTTACGGAACGAATAAGGCGAAAACTCCGCTCCTGCGGATAGACCCGTTCAGCTTTCCGAAAGATGTTCACGTTCTTGAGCATCTTGACAGACTGATCGAGATATTCAACGTCTGCTGGCCGATGTATGCGGCAATGCCTGCCGTTCTCAAAAACGCCGTCGAGAAATCCTATGAGGACTGCGGCTGGAACTTGACCGAATCCGCCAATGAATTTGGTGAAAATCTTTATCCGAATTTCGCCGACGTTGCGCGAAATGTCAAGAAGATCATCGACAGCAGCGAATACGATACCGAAAACAAAGGCGCATACAAGGGTTCGCTGCTCACTCGGTTAAATTCGCTTACCAACGGAATAAACGGTCTGATCTTCCAAAGCGACGAGCTTACCGATGAGGAACTTTTCAAGAGGAATGTCATTGTCGATCTGAGCCGCATCGGTTCAACGGAAACGAAGTCGCTTATAATGGGAATGTTGGTCTTGAAGCTCCAAGAATACCGTATTTCGGGCGATGAGATGAACGCCGAACTCAATCACCTTACCGTGCTTGAAGAAGCGCATAACCTTTTGAAACGCACGTCCACCGAACAGCCGACAGAGGGCGGAAATCTGCTCGGAAAGAGCGTTGAAATGCTCTCAAACGCCATCGCGGAAATGCGCACCTACGGCGAGGGATTTATCATTGCGGATCAAGCGCCGGGGCTGCTCGATATGGCGGTCATCCGCAACACGAACACGAAGATCATCCTGCGTCTGCCCGATCTGAGCGACCGTGAGCTGGTCGGGAAAGCTGCGAATTTGAACGATGATCAGATCGCGGAGCTTGCGAAACTTCCTTGCGGTGTTGCAGCAGTCTATCAGAATGAGTGGATCGAGCCCGTGCTTTGCAAAGTCGAAAAAGCCAACAAGAATGAAAGCCCGTATGTTATGCGGGAATGTGACCAAGTGAAGCCCCAAAAGGTAGATCTCACAAAGCGGCTGGAACTCACCGAAATTCTGAACGATAAGGCAACGGGCAGCGTGAATTTAAGTGAGGTCGTTCGGCTTTTGGAGCAAATGGGTGCTTCGAGTTCTGTAAAAGTCAAGGTGCTCAAATTCCTCAAGGGCGATGCTAACGTAAAGCGTGCGGCAGCGATAGGATCTTTGTATCCTGAAGTCACCAAAGCAGTGAGAGATGCGTATTCATCAAGTTCGGATACCACCTCGTGGACGAGAGCAGCTCGCTCGACTTTGAGTGATGTGGCTGAGCGTGAGATGCAGAACCAGATTATTCGTGCTATAATTACCGATTACACCTGCAACGAACTTGGTAACGTGGGTGAGCTTAAACGGTGGAAGGAGGGAGCAGTTATATGATACCCAAAGCAATAACAGTAGCATTAAAAGCAGGGGCGGCAAAACTCGCTAGCGATGTTGTGGAGAAAATAGCTGTGCCTGCTGCTCAAAAAGGCGTAGAAGCCATACAGAATAAGATCAATAGCAAGTTTTCAGAAATTTCTGACAAGCGAGCGGCTTCGGATGCACTTGAACTCAAAGATAATTTCGATTTTCCTAATGAATGCGAAACAGCTGATCCGCAGAATCTGGAGGAAAAAATTGAGTTTCCTAACGAAAGTGACGAATCCGATTCTCAAGATCTCAATGAAAATTTTGAGTTTCCGAACGAGACAGAAAGGGAACCTAAATCGGGAGGAAGCTATAATGAAGTCAAAGAGCATAGCAACGGTGATACCCACGAAATTCACCATATGCCTGCCGATTCTATTTCAATTTTGGAACGCGGCGATGGACCTGCAATAAAAATGGAGAAAGCAGATCACAGGAAAACCGCAAGCTATGGCAGCTCCCATGAAGCCATCGAATATCGTGAAAAGCAAAAAGAACTGATCGATAATGGAGATTTTAGGGGCGCGGTTCAAATGGACATAGACGATATTAAATCGAAGTTTGGCAACAAATACGACAAGGCTATCTCGCAGATGCTGGATTATGTTGACAAACTGGAGCAGGAGGGTAAGATCTGATGAGAAAAATAATTGTAGCCCCGCTTGAAAGCGTAAACGGTATTCGTTTTGGAGCGCAGCGCGAGATCGTTCGTAATGCGTTTGGTTCATTTGAAGAGTTCAAAAAAAGCCCATTCAGTAAGAACACATCCGATGATTTCGGAGATTTTCACATTTTTTATGATTCCAACAACTGCTTTGAAGCCGTTGAAATTTTTGAGGCTGAGGTCAAGATCAACAACACTGTGATATTCCCAGGTACGTTAGCAGAAGCCAACAAGCTGATTGCAGATTTAAAAAGCAATGACCCCGACTATTGGATCAGCAAAGAACAGTCAGTCGGACTTTGCGCTCCCGATGGAGAAATCGAAAGCATACTGTTTGGCATAAAAAAATATTACGGTGAATGATAAAACGAATTTTTCAAGTGAATATCAAAACAGAGGCACAGCCAAAAACTGTGCCTTTTGTTTGTTCACAAACAGATGAAAGTTGCTTGAGATATTTCCGTCGCAGTTAGTCAAGCATAACGCTTTTAGGGCTAGGGTTCCCTAAAAGAAAAGTGAAGGGGGCCCCACTTCACTTGAAAAAAGTATGCACTTTTTTCTATGGCTTGCTAAAAGTTCCCAA
>JAMPFE010000162.1 GCA_023664705.1 Lachnospiraceae bacterium
GTAAGCCGTGAAACGGCATTCCCTCGCGCTTGCAGAAGCGCCTCAGCCATTCATAGGTCGTGTTCGGGTGCTGAGGTTCGCCATTGTCCTTTGTGAACAGTCGGTCGGTATCGACCCAGTAATCACCGAGTTTGAGAGACTCCTCGTCCTGTTCGGCTTTGAGTTCTTTCAGCATTTCCATTATGTACGGTGAGATTTTCAGCGTTCTTTGGGAGCGCTTGGTCTTGGTTGTGTCGGTGTAGATACCTCGCGCGGCGGTTTGGTTAGACGTTCTTCTCACGCTTATTATGCCGTTCTCGAAATCAATGTCTTTCCACTCAAAACCGAGCATTTCACCGCGCCGAAAGCCACTGTATGCCATAAGGTAGAAGAACGCCTTATATTTCAGCGGCTCGCCGTCCATTTTTGTGAGCAACTGCGCCATTTCTTCCTGCGAGTATATCTGCTTTTCCTTGACCTCGCCTTTCGGTATGGAAACCTTTGAACAAGGATTATCCGAAACAATTCCCATTTTTACCGCATAGGTGAACACGTCCGAAATCAGGCTCAAATGGTGCTTGATAGTTTTCGGAGCAAGCGGCTTGCCCGTCTTTTCGTTCGCGCCCTCTTTCGCCATACCGTTTACGAACGCTTGAAGCTGCCGCGGAGTAATTTTGTCCACGCGCAAGTGACCTATCGCGGGGTAAATGCGCTGTTTCAGTTGCTTTAACCGCTCATAAGTCGTGTTGCGAAGATTTAACCGTGCGTACTCCTCGAACCACTCCTCGCTAAGTTCCTCGTACTTGACGGCTTTTGTGGTGAAACCGCGCATACACGCCTCTTCGAACATCACAGCCGTTTTGTTGAGTTCCTTTTGTATCTGCCGTTCGGTAAGACCCTCGGGTGGTTTCCACGTCATTGCCTGTTCCTTGTGTCTGCCTTTAGTGTCGTAGCCGCAGCTTACCCTGATTGAGTAGCTGTTGCCCCTTTTCCTAATGGTTGCCATAGTACATCTCTCCTTTTCAATGTCGATGTGTGAATTTATGACATACCCTCTGCTCTTTTATTATAGCACTTCTTTGCTTTAAAGTCAAGAGGTATGCCAAAATTATTTTCGGGTGTGCTTGGGGTTGGGCGTTGTCCTCTGTCTACGCAAAAAGAACTTGAGAGTTGCTCGCCGTTTTTTGTGTTCATTGAAAAACCGCCCTTGTTCTGCTGCAACCGTTTTTTCGTCGCGGCGTAATTTGGCACTGTTTTCGTCATGCCGATTTCTATGCGTTGCACGTAAGTGCTATACTCAATAGCACTTTTGGGCGGATAAACCACCCAAAAGTGCATTTCGCAAGGGAAGAACCCTTGAACCCCGACCGCCGTTTTTTCGCCGAAGGCAAAAACGGTCCCAAAATCCGAAACGGATTTTTGAGGGCGGGAACAAAAAGCGACCACTGCCATATGATAATTTTTTTCGTTTGAACGAAAATAGGTACTCACGAAATCAACAACTTTTTTTCGTCCGAGCGTAGATAAGAGCTCCTAAAGTCAAGGGACGATTTTTGTTCAAACGCAAATAAGCGCCCCGAGGTCATCCGCTTTTGGGGCAGCCCACATCGCGAATGCCCCAAAGAACTGCTCCAACTGATAACGCGCAAACGGGAGATAGCCGCGCAAAAATCTTAAGCGCAAAATCACGCCGTGCCAATAATCGAGAATAAATCTCCAACAATGTCAAAACGCTCTCGGAGATAATCGGCGACAAAATCTCTAAATTCCTTTTCAGCTTTGCCGATGAACCGCGAGGGTAATTTCGGAAAGGTCGGCGCATTTTGCGCGGATTATCATTATGGGTTTCATTTCGGAAATTGTGTTTTAGCCGCGATTTTTTAAATCGGGGTCAAAGGGTTTGGAGAATTTTTTCCCAACTCAACGCTTAATTGATGAGCGCAGCCTGTCAATCAAGCTATTGAGTATAGCCTGATTGACAAGCCTTGTGAAAATCGCCCGCAAATGGAAATGGCATTTTTTAACGTTATCCGTACATATCGTGATTGACCCACGCCGTATAGTAGCTGTTAATTGTGGTCGGCGCGTTGTAGAGAGTAGTGATGAGGTACGCGCGCATATTCTTAACGTCGCTCGTGGTCTTTTTCAGCGAGGTCAGAACGTAGTCGATATGACTGCCGCCAAGTTTGAGAAAACGGCTCTTAACGACCTCTTGCAGCATATCTTCCCCATTCACGCGAACCGTTTCGCTTGTTGAGCAGACGACATCAAGCATAATCTCCACCAGCTCGTCCACTTTTTCTTTTTCGGTCTGGTAATCGTACTCAATGTTTTCTCGGATAAGCTGAAGATACTCGGCGCGTTTCTCCAAAGAACAGCAACGTTTAATTGAATTATCAATCCTATCAATCCCGTCGGGAACGATTGATTGATTTGGATTTATAATTTTAGATTTATTATTTAGATTATATGTATGTTTGCAAGTTTTCCCCAAACTTGTTTGCGAATTTTCCCCAAACTGGTCTGTAAGTTTCCCGCAAACTGATGTGCTGTTTTGCCCCGTATGAGGATTGAGCAACTGCATAATCTTCACGCCCCTTTGGAGAAATCCTTTGAGCAGTTCGACAGCGCCATTCACCCGAAAGAACCGCCGCGCGGGCATACCCTTTTTGCAGCACTCAATCAATCCCGTTTCCGCGAGGTGCTTAATTGCTCCGTCCTGCTGATAACGCGACAAACCCGTGCTCTCTTGCAAATCGGAAATGGTTGAATAGAAATAGCCGTCATCATCGAGTATATTGCGCCCATCGTAATACGACTGCTTTCCGATGAGCGCGGAATATATCACTGCCTCAATCAGTCCGAGCGCGTGAGCGAGAGGGCGGTTGATCGTCACCGTATTGTTGGGGTTCAGCAGCTTGAATATCTCGTCCATAATTACTCCTTTCTGCCGCTGAAATACGCGAGCAGTGCGGCTTTCGGAATGAGTATCTTTCCGCGCTTACCCTGCCCACAGCGAACATACGGCAGCTCATCACGCGCTACCAATTGTCGAACCGTGTACTCGTTCAAACCTTTTACCACATCGCAGCACTCTTTGACCGTGAGCATTTCCACCGTGTCGGGCGTGGGAACAGGCT
>JAMPFE010000163.1 GCA_023664705.1 Lachnospiraceae bacterium
GAAGAACGGTGAAGTTCTTTTTTGCGGTTATGGTAATAAATTTGCCACAAGAGAAGAATTGATTAAGGAGTACAGTGGCAAATACAGTGAATGGAAGAATATCGACTGGGAAGATGACGAAGCGGTTGACGAGTTGTTCAATGATTATGAAATCAAGACTTATGACAAGTTCTTTGATAACAGATCGTTTGAAACCTTTGAACAGGAATACGTAACACCTAGCAGTGAGAAAGTAATGGCTTTCGGCTATTACGGTTACGATTAACACAATAAGCAAGGAGAAATACTATAATGAATATGATAGGAATGTATAAGAATGGTAATTTTCGTACCATCCTTCTGAGTGACGGTACGAAAATCCGAGAAACCGAGGATGATGAGTTTGTTCCCGATTTTGCCGAGAATATGGATATCAAGATTACCAACTACTGCGATATGGAGTGTAAATTTTGCTTTTCTGCTGGAACGAAGGTCTTAATGGGCGATTTCTCCTATAAAAATATCGAAGATATTGAAGTAGGAGAAGAAGTGATTGGATTTGAAGAAAACCCTTATGTTCGCGGCTCAAAGAGAAAACTGATAAAAACAAAGGTGTTAAAAACATTTGTCCATGTGGAAGAAGATTTGATAAATGTCGAGACCGAGGACGGGAACAAGGTTACTGCAACTCCTAATCATCCGTTTTTGTCGGCAGGAACGGGCGCGAACCATTTCAGAAAATTTAATAAATTAGGCAATATCAAGGTTGGTTCCGAGCTGTTTACTATGTATTATCAAATAAAAAACATCGATTACAGCAGCGAGAATTACAATCTTGGATATTTAGTGGGTGCTTGGGTAGGTGACGGTCATATAGGACATTGTATAGATCATAATGGCTACGATTTGTACACTTGCAGATTTGTTACTTTGGACGATGAGATAAACGACAAGGTTTACGAGGTCACCAAACCGTATTGCGATATATATAGGTTGGATTTCAATATGAGTAATGGGAGTACGAAAATCTCTGTAGGGTCAGGCAAAAAAGATACTTATGATATATTGAACGGGTTAATATCGAGCAATCTCAAAAAGAATAACTCAATTGAATATTACTGTGGCTTTTTGGCAGGGATATATGATTCGGAAGGACATATAGACAAGCAAAGCAAAATCATAAGGATTTGCAATACCGATCTAAATTATATTGAAGAAACAGAAAGGTGTTTGAACGGCTTAAGTATTCCGTTTGTTCGTGAAAAAGCTTCGGATAATCGTGGTAATCGTCATAAGACACTTTATAATGTTAGAGTTGTTGGTAATGGCGGTTGGGGTAATTTTCTTAGGCTAACAAACCCAACGTGCATAAGAAAAGGGTTGCAATGTCATGCTTTTGATATTACTCAATACAACGGAACTAAAATTGTCAAGAAAATTCCCATTACCGAAAAGCAATATGTATATAATCTCGAAACCGAGTGTCATACATATATTGCCAATAACTATTTGGTTCACAATTGTCACGAAGGCAGTTCTACTTGTGGAAAGCACGGTGATATTCTTAACCAAAAGTTTATCGACACCTTGCATCCGTATCAAGAGGTAGCGATAGGCGGCGGTGACACAACAAGCCATCCCGATCTGATACCTTTTCTGCAAAAACTCAAAGAGAAAAAGGTTATTGCTAATATAACAGTAAACCAAGTGCATTTCGAGCAAAAGCAAGACTTGATAAAACGTCTGGTCGACGAGAAACTTATCTACGGTCTTGGCGTTTCTCTTGTAAATCCTACTAAAGAATTTATTGAAACGGTAAGGCAGTACCCTAATGCGGTCATTCACGTTATCAATGGTATCTTCTCCCCTGCTGATTATCGGGCGCTCGCGAACCAAAATTTAAAGCTGCTTATTCTTGGATATAAGAACATCCGCAGAGGGAAAGAGTGGCACGTCACGAACAGGGTTACTATCGATCAGAATTGGATTTGGCTCAAGGATAATCTCGGTAGGTTACTTGATAAGTTCAAGGTTGTCAGCTTTGATAATCTTGCTATTGAGCAGCTTGATGTTCGTAGGCTATTGACCGATGATGAGTGGAACGAGTTCTATATGGGTCAAGACGGTAATTTTACCTACTTTTTGGACATGGTTGAACAGAAATTCGCCAAAAGTTCAACTGCTGCTCTCGAAGACAGATACCCGATTTTAGACTCGGTGGACGATATGTTTAAGGTTATAACGGGTAAATATAAAATGCTCAAATATAATGATCGATTTATTATTACTTCGTTTGAGGGCAACAACCCCGTAAAAATTGTGTGTCGAGGTATATCAAATGTATGTCATTAAAACCAGTAGGCTTGGAAGCAAGCGCAAGCACATTGTAGGCAAAGCTAAAACTCACGAGAAAGCGTGGGCGCTTATTGTTGAAACACTTGCTGAACGCGGTATTACACCATATTACTATCGTTCTTGGAAAAAGGACGATAGTAATACTGAACAGGTTGATTACGGTAGTCATACCGAGTTCTTTTACATCATAAAAACATAACAGAAAGGAAATATGAAAATGGGCGTTTCTTGTGATATTTGTAAATACGGCGAACGACACGATTATTTAGATACGTTCTATTGCCGTAACTCGCAACATTATCGCTGCGGTGACTTCCCTGTGGTGGAAAATTGCAGATACGGTGAACTTGACAAAAGCGCGTATCATAATAAATACCATGTTCCCAAAAACCTCGACAACATTTCCAAAAAAGTTGGTTCTCGATGGTTTAACGGAAATCTTAATTGGCATTGACTCAAAAAATCTACATACGATTGTTGAAGAAATTGAACGATTATCGGATATAATTCGCGATTATCGAGAACCTAACAAATGCGAAACGTGCGCAAAAGAATATTGCGAAAGATACGCGAATGTTCACAGCGGTTGTTCTAAATGGAAATAACTTAAAACGTTCCTTTTAATTTTTCCCATAATCACACTCCTTGTTAAAACGCGGTCTTTTTATAAATATTTGTTCCGTAAAAAGACCGCAAATTGGTATCATCGTTCGTTTTAAGCGATTTAATGCGCTTTCAAATTCCTTAAAAGGAACGCTTTATCAGATAATGTTCACAC
>JAMPFE010000164.1 GCA_023664705.1 Lachnospiraceae bacterium
CCTGTATCTCCGAGTAGTTCAGAACAAGATCGTCAACGTCCTCACACGAGCGCGACGTGGTGGTGTTGAGTTGTGAAATAAACCGTTGCTTTGTAACGATTATGTTCATCATATACGCGTCAAAGGTGTCCTTTGTAACGTAGTTGTAAATCCCGACCTCCTCATTTTCGTTGCCTTGCCGCACGATACGACCAAGCCTTTGCTCCAAATCTGTTGACCTGACGCAACGGAGCAGGACGACAGGACAACCGAATATTCGACAAACGAGATAGCCGCCTTTATTAGGGCGGCTATTTTATGTTGCAATTTAATGCGATAAATTAACTGTCACTAAAAATATTTTTGGGATTTTCCAACAATGTGAAATCTATGTGAAATTTACAAAATCCTATTGACAAGTTCAGTAGACTGTGGTAGAATATCATTGTAGACCACCGCAGTCTAATGAATTGTGAAAGGAGGACATCACTATGACAATTAAATTGCAAGATGCGGAACTCAAGGTAATGGACGTTATTTGGCGGTGTGGCGAGGTATCAGCAAAGGATATTTCTATGGAACTGACAGAACGTTACGGCTGGAAAAAGAATACCACCTACACGCTCATCAAGCGCTGTATCGACAAGAGTGCAATAGAGCGTTCCGAGCCGAATTTTATCTGCCGTGCTTTAATTCCGCGCGAGGAAGTCCAAAAAGCGGAAACAAACGAGCTTGTTCAAAAAATCTTTGATGGTTCGGAAAACAAGTTGGTTGCGGCGTTGCTTGGGCGGGACAACCTCTCGTCGGAACAAATCGAGAAACTGAAACAAATCGTGAAAGAATTGGAGTAGGCTATGAGCTTTTTGGAAATGACTTTTGCAGGCGGCGTAATGGTGCTTGTTATCACTGCTTTGAGAGCGGTTTTATTAAATAAGCTACCGAAAAGAACATTCATTTTCCTCTGGGAAATTGCAATGCTTCGGCTTGTTTTGCCGATTTCAATTCCCGCAGTAACAAGTGTGTATTCGCTTTTTTCTCTGTTTGGCAACTCGGAAAATACGGTTCAGACCCCTCCTAAAACTACCGTGACGAATATCCCGATAATCTCAAGCGCCATTACAGAAGGAAATCTTCAAGCTGTCGAAAGACCTTTGCCCGGAAATGCTCAAGCGGGGTTATCTATACCCGTATGTGCAATAGTGTGGCTTGTAGGAATGGTTATAGTTTTAGCTGTTTTTGTGGTAGGATATATAAGCGTTTATCGCAGATACCGATGCGCAACAATTGTTAAAGGCGGCTATGTTGAGCAATGGTTGTCGGAACAGAAAATTCGCAGAAATGTTCAGATACGTTGCTCAAAGCAAGCTGTTTCGCCGTTGACGTATGGTATTTTATGTCCGACGATAGTCCTCCCCCAAGGCTTTGAAGACATACAGCCCGAACAACTCACCTATATCTTAATGCACGAAATGACGCATATCAGACGATTTGATATGTTAAGGAAGATTGCGGCTGCAGCAGTGCTTTGCATACAGTGGTTTAACCCCGCCGTATGGGTACTGTTTTTGCTTTACAACCGCGATATTGAACTTGCCTGTGACGAAGCTGTTGTGCGTAAAACGAAAGGCGATTGCCGCTCGGCTTACTCTATGGCTCTTATAGGTATGGAAGAAAAACGGAGAGGATTTTCCTCTTTGTACAATCACTTTAGCAGAAATGCTATCGAAGAAAGGATAGTGGCAATTATGAAATTTAAGAAGATTTCCGTTGCGGCAGCAGCAATGGCAGGAACTCTTGTATTGGGAGTAACGAGTGCGTTCGCAACCTCGGCGACTTCAGACGAGAGGAAATCCGACAAACAGATTATTATAGCCGATAAAACAAACACCTCCGTTTTACGGCAGGGCGGCTATGACATTGACATTCCCGATGTAGAGTGGTGGACGTATGACGAGTACAAGGCTTGGCTCGATAATGAAAAAATCGAACTCCAAAGAATGCTCGGTAAAAAGGGTTGGACAGGCAGCAGGGGCGATTTTGTATGGACGCAGGAAATTATCGATGAAACCATAGCAATGTACGAGAATATTCTCGAAGAAATAAAAAGCGGCGTAAAAGTTTCCAAGTCTGTGGACGGTGCATATGATGATATGCTTATTCAAGGCATTCCTGACGGGTCGGTATCAGATGTTGGGGAACCCGGCGGTTGGGCAAGCATATCAAAAGAGGAATTGCTCGAAAGATTTGGCAACTTTGGTATTTCCTTTAACAGCGAGGATAAAATGCTGTATAACGGAGAACCTGTTCGTTATTTTTTCGACGGATGTGAGGTAGAGAACGGCGGATTTGCTACACGCTACGCGTGGTTTGACGAAAATGGAGTTGTTGACGTTTATACCATTTATGAAACTGCAGCTAACGGTAACGTAAACGCTGATCCATTTGGAAAACTCGTTGGTTTGAGAAAAGCTTCACAAGAGGAATTTGATGCGCTGCATTTCGCGTTCAAAATATCATCGGACGCATTATCTGAAGGAACTTACGTCACATCGAGCACATTTGAAATGGATAAAAATTTTGATATGAGCATTTCGGGTGACGTATTATTGGCAGGAACGAACGAACTTTAGTCACTAAATTTAAGTCGCCGAGCGTTTTTCGCTCGGCGGCTTTTCTGTGCCCGAAAATCACTCCCACGGCTTGTGTTGCTCCTTGTACTCCTCCGTCCCGACCTTGACCGCGTCGATTATCCGCCGTACAAGCAACTCTCTGTAAACCGTTTCGGCTTTCTGCTGACGAGCAACGTCCGCAATTTCCATAAAGTCGAGCGCGTTTTCATAACGCGAATATTTCTCCATATAGTTTAACACCGCATTGAGGATACTGCTTGCGTTTTCAAGGTTCTTATCGCCTTGCATATCGTAATCTTCATCACAATCATTAGCGAGGTCTCCAAGCAGATAGTTCAGCTTATTGAGCGTTCCGTAACGTTGGTTCTTGACAAGCCCGAACAGAAAATCAGCCGCCGCGTCCGAAAGCCCCGTGAGTTCGCACACGTCCTTCTTTTTTCCCTTGACCGCCGCCGTGTTCGTCCGTC
>JAMPFE010000165.1 GCA_023664705.1 Lachnospiraceae bacterium
GCGGATTGGGCGATCCAGACGCGTGTGGGTCGATACCGAGGAAATGGTCGCGTGTGATATAAACGCCAATAGCGCGATTACTGTGGAATATGATGGAAATTCCGTTAAGATCTCCTGTCCTGTGGACGAATTGCTTATAGGAGAAAAAATCACTGTTCGCGCTGCTGTAGAAAGCGCAAACAGTGAATGTGAATTTGAGATAACGGGTGGTGTGTGATGGCTAAGAATGACAACCTTATAGAGGATTACCGCAATATCATTACAAATACGCTGCTGAATAACGGGCTTATCGTCGATATTCTCGGGAACGGCGAAGTGACGCTCGATGAGGCGGACGTTTTGCTTGACGGTGCGCCGCCTCATATTCAGCCGTTTGAGTTTATCCCCGGTATCCTGACCGAGACGGGTTCGTACATTATGTACGACTTGGACGAGGAAGCGGTGTTTCCTTTTGGGAACAACAAGTCCACTTATACCGAGGTGGCGCTTTATATGTGGGTGGTAACTCACCGCAATATGATGAGATATAAGGGGCGGCTCCGCAACGACATCATAACCCGTGAACTGAAATATATGTTCGGCGAGGAAAACGGGCTTGGTATCGCGAAAAATCATTTTGTTTACAACAAGATATTCGACGTTTACAACAACGATTATTCCGGACGTGTGGTGAAGTTCGTGATAACCGATTGGTCGGACAAGATAAGGAAATATGCAAGGGAAAACGTTTAGTCTGCTTGGCAGACGTTCGTACAGGATAAGCGACAACGTATCGGTCAATATCCCGACTGTCGGAATGGTTCGGGGCGAGAACGAGGAAGACGAGACCGATTTCTGGCAGGAGGTCGGCTTGTTCACCACTTCTTCCTATGACATGGTGATAGAACTTGACGATATGGGGCTTGATTTTACAAAAACAAGCGATTATACCGTTTTTTTGATTCAATTTTTGCTGTGGCGGGATGACAAGTTGAAAAATAATGTTCCCGATTTGCTTTTTAATGAGTTTAACCTATGGGAACTTCAAGTCAGCGAAGCGAATGGCGAAACGGTGTTTGTTGATGAAAACGGAGATGTTGTGATCGACGAAAACGCTTATAACCGATTATCGGAACTTCTTACCTATGTCACGGGTCACGAAAAGCCTAAACGGATTAAATACGATGACTATTTGAGGAAGCAGTATGTCGAGGATTGCAGGGAGAGCCGAGAGCGCAGAAAAAAAAGAAAAAAAGAGAACGACCGTTCGGGCGGAGCCTTGGACGGTATTATTTTGCGGCTTGTCTGCAATGCGAATTTTCCTTATGATTTTGAGACTGTGAACAATGTTACTTTGTTTGATTTGATATACGCGCTTAAACAAATCGAGAAGGATAACAGTGTTACGGACTTAATGCAAAGCCGCTTGGTCGGTGCGGATCTGAAGAAGATACCGAAAGAGCGGTTTAGCAGATTTGTTTTATAATGGAGGGATTGTTTAATGACTGAAATTTATCAGCGCATGGGAGACTATACGCTAACGGAGGTTACCAGATTTGAAGCCTATACCCGCGGCGACGGATGGCTCGATTTTTTGATGGATGAGATGGATTCTCTTACTATTGACCATAGTCAAGAAGAGAGCGATATTACGGGTAAGGGCGGTCGTGTTATCGGCAAGAAGAAAAAGAATAAGTCCGTATCGGTAAGCGGCACGAACGGTCTTATTTCCGAGGGCATGCTTAAAGCGCAGACCGGCGGTGAGATAAAGAGCGGAAATATGACGGTCAAGAAATCGGAGACCAAGAAAATTTCCGCCAATATGACCGTTATTATTGACGAAACGCCTGTTGGGGCTGCGGGTCAGGAAATCGGAAAGATTCAGCTTCTCGGTACTGCGGGGGCTGTTGTGAAGAGTTATGCTCAGGGTGTGGTCGCGTCCGATGAGAAGTTTGCTTTTGACCCTGCGACCAAGACTATTACTTTGCCTACCGATACTGTTATTGAGGCGGGTATGAATATCAGATACGCGTATAACAGAACTTATCGGGGTACAAGTGTTAATAACCCGTCCGACAAGTACTCCGAGGTTCGCGAGGTCTGGTTTCACGGTTATGGTACCGATAAGTGTGACAATAAGATTGCGTATGCTTGGTATTTCCCTCGTGCGGACATATCCGGGGAGTTCAGCGTAGACCTCGGCGGCGACCAAACTATGCATAACTTTAGTTTTCAAGCGCTGCCCGACCTCTGTAGCGAACTGGAAGATGATTTGTACACTCTTTACATTTATCGGAACGGCGAACTTGTTGCGGTGAACCCCGGTACTAATGATCCCGAAAATATTGAGGCGGCGTCCGATCAAGAGGTGAAGAATATTTTCTCTGATTGAACGGGGATGATATAATGGCAGAGGCTTACAGAATCTGTATGGTCTGCGGCAAGCGGTTTAAGGCTTGCGGTACTTGTCATAGTTCCGCGCCCGAGGAACTGCAATGGCGCAGGGTGGTTTGCTGTCCGCAGCATTTTGCTTTTCATTTGCCGATTATTCGTTATGTTCGTAAGGAGATCGGCAAGGAAAACGCAAGGGAAACTCTTGAGAACGCTTTCAGAAACTACGGAGAGGTCGAATTTACGAACGATATCAGGGCGGTCGTAGATGAGATATTGTCGGACTAACGTTTGCGGTGTGCGTTTAAACGCCGTTTTGATACAATTACGCTTTGCGGTGTGCGCCTTAAACACCGTAAAATCAAGCCGCGGTCATGCGGAGAAAATATGCGGCACTTTGCGAAAGGAGAATTTTTGATTTGTTCGTGGAGTGCCGTTATTTTTCTATGCTAATTGTTATTTATTTGGAAGATAAACGATATGACAACTGTTGTAGGTAAAAGATGTTCGGGAAAAACCACGGAGGCTCTTAAACTTGCTTGTGATACGGGAGCGGCGATTATTTGTATGTCGGCAATGGTAAAGCAAGACTTGTTTGAAAAAGCCAAGAGAACGTATGGTAAGAAAATCGCTGAAAACATATACATTTTTACGGTTCAAGATATTATGATCGGTGAACATAGGGGAAGAAAATT
>JAMPFE010000166.1 GCA_023664705.1 Lachnospiraceae bacterium
TAGCTGCACAGGTTTTCCGATATGTAGCGATAGAACATCGTTCCAAGAACGTAGTTCTTGAAATCCCAACCGTCAACTGCGCCGCGCAGCTCGTCCGCGATAGCCCATATAGCACGGTGCAGCTCGTCGCGCTCTTGTTCTTTTTTGTTGTCCGACATTGCAAGCCCTCCGAAATGTGTATTCTATTTTATTATACCACATTTTGGCGGAAAGTGCAATATTTTTTGCAAAATTTTATTGCTTTTAACAACACAAATTAAAACTATATTGCTAAAGAATAAATTTCATTTAAAATTAGTATTTTTAGTATTGACTTTTACTGTATTTTGTGGTATAATATAAAAATGCAAGACAGATGTTGTAGTTGCCAACTTATTATATTGAAAGGGATGATAACGATGAACAGTTTATTATGACAAAGAAAACGCACCGCTAAGCTGTTGGCGCAGCAAACCGATGCGTTTAGGAAGCTATGCGTATAACACATAAACTTGACAATTTTATTATACCATAGTTTCCTGCTCTTTGTCAACGTCAAAATGCACAAAAAGTTGATGGTTCGATAGTTGATTTTGAACAAAGTACAGGAGGTGCGCTTTATGACAAGTGCTTCTATGCGCAGCAATGCGCTTTTTACAAGAAACGAGTTTTATTTCGATGGCAAGTGGGAGATACCGTTTGTTCATAAGCAAAGTTTGGTAGAGGGAGATATTCGCTTGTTGGCGTGTTCCGATACTCGACCGAATGAGACGGATGAATACAAACGTTACGGCGTTGAGTTCTTCGTTGATGATTATCGTTTTAGCGGAACTTACGAAAATCCTAAAGCAAGTCTTGCACGCTATTCTCAATATGCTTTCTTACTTACCCCTGATTTTTCGTTATATGCGGATATGCCGCTTTGGTTGCAGATCGAAAACACAGCAAAGAACAGATGGGTAGGTGCTTTTTGGCAGAAGCAAGGATTTACTGTTTATCCTACGATCAGCTGGAGTACGCCGAGAAGCTTTGATTTTTGTTTCAGCGGAACAGAAAAAGGCTCGGTGGTCGCAGTCGGAATGATAGGCTGCAAGAACAGCAGATCCGGATTTATGCGCGGATATAATGCTATGCTTGAGAGAATAGAGCCATCGGCGGTCATCTGCTATGGGACTCCCTTTCCCGAAATGGAAGGAAACATCATCACGATTCCCTACTCGAACAGAAAAAGGAGGTCGAGATAATGGGCGGTAGAGGAACTTATGCTGCAGGGAATAATGTTGCGTATACATATAAAACCGTTGGGATGGTGGAAGGAGTTAAAGTCCTGCAAAAGGTGGATAATAAAGCCAGCCATGGATTGCCTGAAGAATCTCACTCATCAAGTGCTTACATTATGCTTAATAAAGACGGCGATTTCCGGATGTATAGGGAATACGATGAAAACCATTACTTAAGATTTGAGATTGATTATCATCCGGAGAAAAGCATAGACCCATTGCGAAAACCGGTGTTGCACGTTCATGAGTACAATCCCGATGATTTCACCAATCGAAAGCCGCGTCCGCTTACACAAGAAGAGTACAACAAGTACAAGAAATATTTTAAGGGGTTGATTTAATGAAAGGCATGACTGTGGGTGACTTTATAGATAAGGTATATCGGGGCAGCGAGATTGAATTCGTTTTAAGCAATACTACATACTTTGTCCAAGGTTTTTGTGAAGATGGCAAGTATGTGCTTACCGTTGATTATTGGCAAAAAACCGATGGTTCTGAACCTGAACATGATTATTTGCTTTCTGTAGAATGTGATGACCCTGCCGAGAGGACGGCAATGTTTGAGAATGCAAAAATCTTCAACGGCAAGACTATCTACGAAGTGGAAAGCGAAATAGAAGTCCTTTATGGGTGATACTTGACGCTCTGCCGCTTGGTTCGGCAGAGCGTTTTAATCCCCGAAATGGAAGGAAACATCATCACAGTTCTCTACTCAAACAGAGAAAGGAGAGTGAGATGATGGGCGGAAGAGGAACTTATGCTGCGGGGAATAATATTGCGTATACATATATATTATACCATAATTATTCGGAAAATGTCTAGCTTTTGTGGGACTTTTTCTACAAGCTGACGCTCTGCCGTAGTGTCGGCAGAGCGTTTTATTCCAAACGTGTTGAAAATTTCCAAATCAATAGCATAGACTTGGACAAACCGCACCTTGATGTGCTGCCGCACACGCATCATGGTTACAATTATCGCGAATTGGATACACCAAAGGGGTTTGCCAAACCGACGGACAAGGAAAGAGATATGGTTTCAAACATTAACCGAATTTGGAAGGAGAAAGTTTATGATAAATGGAAAAAGATGTACCGGTAAAATGACGTGGCTCGAATTTACCGAGTGGCAGCGCTGGGATGAGTTTCCGGAGCGAACTAATGATCCGCCTATGACTGTTGATGTGATGTTCTTTTACGAGGGAAATGAGTATTACATTGCAGATGATTATGGACAGTATCATTTCTACACAAAAGATTGGACATCGGTCTATGCCGATGAAAATTTCTTAAAGCTCTTGACTACACCCATTGACTTGTTTCACGGCAAATCATTTGAAATGGCTATCGGCGATTTGGATTTTGATCTTTAATGCTGCTATAATCAAAATGCGCCCGTATGCTGTTTGCGGCAACATACGGGCGCATCAAGGCGGAATGATTAAACATTCTTCTCCACAAGTATTTTACCACATTCTTGTCCTTTTGTCAATTAGTAATATTCAACAAAAATTTTCAACCTCATGTTGAAAAAGGGCATTTTGGCGGTGAGACTTTTAAGATAATGTATTGGGAGCCGACCTTTTTAGATCGGCTCCCGTCTATCAAAGCTTTTTCAACATTTCAAGCATAAGCTGCGCGCCTACGCGAAAGCCGACCGAGAAATGGTGATATGCACCGAGATTTGTCTGTTCCATTTGCGCATTGTGGTAATCTTCCATGAGCTGCGCCAATTCGGGATAACGTCCGAGGATTTTTGCTTTAACTTGCTCTACCTTATCGCCCGCTCTGTAATATTCGGG
>JAMPFE010000167.1 GCA_023664705.1 Lachnospiraceae bacterium
TCTCCCTTTTCATCATCCGCAGCCGCGAAAAATTTGGTTTTAAGTACCTTTTTCAATGCCTTGCTGAATTGGTCGTAGTTGTTAGCGTTATAGTGTTCGCCGTCCAAACCGTAAGCCGATAATCTCCAAGCGATGACAAACGCGCCGATGGTCGTGTTAATGGTTTTCATTTTTTTGCCCTCCTGTACTTGACAAAATGATTTTTTTGTGATATAATACAGGTGAGGGAGTGAGCGGCAAGCCGTGCCGCTCTTATCACCTCCCTGTATTCGCGCGGTAGCTTTTAGCGTTTACGCTTGCCGCCGTGCTTGTTGTTGTCGTGTGCCGTTACGAGGTTGTACAAATTGCTAGCGAGACAAACCCCGAAAACGACGATTGAAGCAACAACCATTTTGCAAAATCTCCTTCCTGTAAGGGGATTTTGTTTTGCTATCCCTTACAGTTATTATTATACACCTAATTCGTGTGAATGTCAATAGATGATATACACAAAGTTTGTGTGTTTTGTTTGTGTAATTTGTACACATATAATGTGTGAATATGTCTTGACAAAATCACACGCCTAAATCAGCGCGTAAACGCTATTTTAAGCGCGTGTTTGCTGTTGATAGTGTAGTTACTTGTCTATCGTGTTATCGTTGAATATAGAGCAATTTAACGGCGTTCTCGTTGATTTGTGAGCGGGTTATTCGGCTCTTGACGATACCGGAATAGTTACAAGAGGTCGAGCGGCTGAACGTTCGGCGGCGTTCGGTGTTGTGTTGTCGGTGATAGTGGCGGGGGGTATGTTCACATTTTGGGAAATTTTGGATGTTCGGTAGGGCTAACAGTTCATATTTCTTCTAAGTTGAACGAATTTTGTCTACCGAAAATTCATTGACACTACGACCATACAAAAGCAAGGGCATCCAGCAAACGGACACCCTTGCGATCGTATGTTTTTATAGGAGCGGCTTAATAGTTGTAGTAGTTTTGCCAAATGATAGATACCTCAATCTCTTCTATTTCATATTTATCCATAACCTCTTGCCAAATAGAATCGGAATATTTATCGCCTGTGTTTCTGCCTTCTTTTCTGTCGTAATAGTCATATCGGCTCTGAATATATTCGCAAATTCTTTTCTTGTCGCTTGTAGTGAGTTTGTCATAATTGCTGACGGGAGTTGTAGTCGATTTATTTGTCGTACTGTGCGAATATGTTGACTGCGGCTTGCTCTCGATTGAATTAAGTATTTCGTCCATAATACGTTGGTCATGTTTTTGGTCATAGGTATTTTTTACAATCGGTGCAACTATCAGAGCGGCTAAACAGGCAACCGCGACAACTACCCATTTTGTATTGGTTTTAGACGGAGTTGTCTTTATCGGCTTGCTATCCTCGTATTCCGATAAGAAATTCTCTTCGGCAAGGGCAAACTGTTCAATAGGTTCTTCGTGTGCCATTGCTGTACTTTCGATTGAGTTTTCCGAGATTTGCGTTTCCGTAATTGGCTGACGATCTGCTTGACGATCTTGTTCATCCTTATAATCAATAATATCAACACCGCAAGACGGACACACTCTAACGCTGTGCGGTATAATATTTTTGCATTTCGGACAGATATCTATCATAATTGTATCCTTCTTTCACTTTTACGTGTTTCTTATCCACTTGACATTATACAGCATTATATCCCAAAAGTCAAGACAACAACACAAAATTTTCGCAAACGCTTGTTTTCTTACTCAAAATATGGTATAATGAGACTCGGAAAGGACGGTGCCGACAATGCCGATATACAAGATCGACGGTGAGAAGAAGAACGGTCTGCAAAAATACCGAGTGCGTGTCGCTTATCAGGACAATAACGGCAAGACAAAGCAAGTAGAGCGGACTTGTTATGGATTAAGCGAGGCTCAACTGACCGAAAAGCAACTGCTGATCGATTACAAGGAAAATCACACCGCCGCTCCGGTGAAAATGACCGTCAATCAGCTTATAGCCGAGTATGACAAATACCATGCGCAAGAGACGAAAAGAACGTCACACGATACTTCTATGAAAAATCTGCGGCTGCGTGTTGCGCCTTATCTGGGAGATGTACGGCTCGACAAGCTGACACAAGCGCAAATGGCAAAATGGAAAACGACTATAAACGAGCAAGACTTATCGCTGACAACAAAGCGCAATGCCTATATTGCCCTTACAGGACTGATAAACTATGCTCTAAAAATGGAATATATTCCCAAAAATCCGCTGAAACCGTTGGGAACGTTCAAAGATGTTAATCGCGGCGGCAGTAAGAAAGAAATGAAGTTTTACACGGAAGAAGAATTTAAGCGGTTTATAAAGTGTGCCGAGAATGATTGCCATACTGTGGACGATTGGAACTACTATGTTTTCTTTTGTGTTCTTTTCTTTATGGGAGTGCGAAAGGGCGAGGCTTACGGATTAACTTGGAATGACATAGAGGGAAATATAATGCACGTTCGCCGCTCCGTCTCGCAAAAGGTCAAGGACGATGACGGCAGCGACTACGAAGATACCCCAAAGACAAGCACAAGTGAGCGTGATATACTCATTCCCGATCAGCTTGTTGAGATTTTAGCAGCCCACAAGAAAAGACAGCAGGAAGCCGCTCCCTTGCAATTCAATGACAACTACAGAATATGCGGCAAAGGTGAAACTCCTATTCGTGATACATCGGTAGAGAACCACAACAAGAAATATGCCAAAGCCGCAGGACTGCCGCATATACGTATACACGACTACCGACACAGCCACGCATCGTTCCTGATAAATAAAAATGTGAACGTAGTAGTTATCTCAAAACGGTTAGGTCACGCAAGTATTACCGAAACTTTGAACACATATTCGCATATGTACAAGTCAAGTGAGCAGGAGGCTCTTGACGTTCTCAACGAGCTGAAAATATAAAAAGCGGCATTTTTATAGGGATTTTCTAGGGATAAAAATAAAGAAACCGCATAACAATGCGGTTTTCTCTTATTTTGGTGGAGATAAGGGGTTCTAATTATGCCGTTTTTGTCGATTTGAGTGAGTTCG
>JAMPFE010000168.1 GCA_023664705.1 Lachnospiraceae bacterium
TCTCGTGCGAGTAGCTGTAGCGCCGCGTTATCAGCTTGCCGTCGGAATTGCGCATAGATACACCGACGATGTGTATGCGGTCGTCCGCGAACGTCGTTTTGTAGCGCTCGCTGCCTTGGATATTCCGCACCGCGAGTATTGTGCCCGTCGTTTCGTCGTACATTTTCCACCATGATTTTATCTGCACGAATTCCAAGCAGTTTAGCCTGTTTACGCGCGCGAAGCAGCCCATTATCTGCGCTATCCACATTATTGCGTCGCGGGCGATCTCGATCTGCGGTGAATCGAAATTCAGCGGCAGATCCGAATTAGGATACTGAACGTATTCGCCGTCGGGGTCTGCCGTCAAGCCGAGCGGGATCTGATTTCCGCACAGTATCCTCGCCGCGTCCATTGCCGTTTTCCCTTTGAGCTGCTCCCGCATCGCATCGGTGAGCTCGTATTGGAGCTTGAGCATGCCGTCGTAAGCCTCAAACGTCACCCAGTTTCCCTCGCGGCTTATCGACGCGCCGTTGATGTAGAATTTCCCCATGGGAACGGGCTCCCACACGCCGCTCGGGAGCTTCAGCGAAACGTACAGCCACAGATACGCGCCCGAAAAGACGTGCATGTCGGTGGTCGGACTGCGCACGGTCATCGTGAGCTTTGCCGACGGCACCGCGCCGATATCTATCATGTTGTCCGAGGCGCTCCCCGACATCATCTGCGATTCGATTCTGACGTCGCCCTTGACGTAGCGGTCGCCTTGGGCGTAACCGCTGTCGTCGAGATCGTCATCGCCGAGCGTCAATATCGTTTTGTCGCGCAGGTAGAATATCGCCGTCAGCTTGAATTCGCGCCGCCGCTGCGCTATCGCCTGCTTGTATTCCTCGCTTACCGCGAACATTTCATCACCTCACAGCTCGATAAAATCAACGTCCAGCCGCCAGCGGCTGTCCCGTTCGTTGTTTGCCTTTATAAGCTCGAAATTGCGGTCGCCCGCGTAGACGGTCACTGTTTTGAACTCGCCGTCGAAATAGGTCAGCTCGAATTCGGGCTGATCTATCGCCGACATCAGCGCGGTGAACTCTTCCTGTTTCAGACCGTCGAATTTCAGCATGAGCTTCACGCGGTTGCGGCGGCGAACGTCCAGCACCGTGTAGCCGTCCTCGGTCGTGCCCGCGCCGTCGCCGTTTATGTCGACAAGCTGAACCTTGTAGGTCGCTATCCGATTTTCTCCGATCGCAACGTCCACACCGTTCGATTTTACCTTTAGCAGTACCCTGTTCAGCTTCTCCCCTTTCCGTTGTTGGCGTACAGGTCGACAGTTTCTTTTGTGGCGCGCCCCGCTTTCACCATCGCCATATTTCTCGCGGTCTCCGTCTCGTCGCTGTAAACATGGATATCAAGCCGCATTTCGCCCTCGGCGGCGCTGGGCTGCGCGGTGTAGCTTGACGGAGTAGGAAAAGATGTCTGGAGTTTAGAGCGCTCTCCGATAAGAAATTTATCCCACTCCTCCTCGGCTTTCGAGCCGTCAAATTCAACGCCAATACGTACACACCAGTTTTGAAGTTCCAGCCATTTGTTCCACACTTCGGCGTATTCATCGGGGCGATCCCTGAATTCCTGCAGCGTAGGCATAATATCGTCTATATCAAACGGCGCGAATTTTTCAACCAGATCGGCGTATTTATCCGAAAATTCATCAAAAGAATAAATGCCCTCGCCGATTTCCTCATTGAGTTCATTCATTTCCCGTAAAACGTCAAAGCCCATTTCCTTCATCGGCTCCAATATTTTCAATCGCGCGATATTGAACGCGGGAAGGTCTTGCTCGCTTATCTGAAATTGGCTCATGAAATCATCCGAGCTTGTACCCGCGGGAGCCATAAGCATCATTTCAAGCGCTTCCTTGACCTTTTCCATCATCTCTGCGTCCACGTCTGCCGCTTCAAGCAGGTTTTTCGACGCTCCCTCTACCCATGCCAAAAGGACGTCGCGCTCATAGCGTTTGTCCTCGATCCTTGAAGCCTCCAGATTTTCTTTGAGCTTTGCTATCTCGTTCTGCTTCAGCTTTTCCAGATCCTCGGCGGAAGTGCCGTTTGTCTCTGCCATTGCCACCATTTCCATTATTGCCTCGTAGTTGGATTGCTCGATAGCCTCGCGGGACTTTTCGGCTTGCTCCTGCGCCGCCTTTATCTGCTCGGCGACCTCGGCGTAGCTGTCGTAGGTGTAATCGCCGTTTTTCAGGCGCTCCCAAGTCGCGGCGGTCTTGATGTTTTCCTGCTCCGCTGTCAAATCCGCAAGTTTTTTGTACAGACTTTCCAGATTTGCGATCTCCGCCTCGGTAAGCTCGCGGTTCTCATCAATAGCAGCCTGCGTGATTTTATGTATCTCCTCGCCGTAGCTCCTTATCGTGTCGGCAACGCTGCCGCCCAGATCGCCGAGTTGATCGAGAATTGCCTGTTCCTCCTCGTCAATGACGCCGTCCATGGAGAATGCGGACTTGATAGCGCTCGTGTCGAATGTTGCGGCATTGACCTCGAGAGCGCTGTTAACAAACTCGTCAAGCTGCTGCGCAAAGCCCGCGACATCCTGCTCGATATCGTTCTTCTTGAACGAATCCGCGGTCTCCTGCACGGCTTTTGCGATATCCGCAAAATTATCCTTTGCGGTTTCGAGCTTTGTTTTGTTATCGTCAAAGGCATCCGCAACGTTGTTCACGTCCTCGGTTATGGGGTCAACAAGCTCGCGTATCTCGTCAAGCGATATCGAAATATCTCCGAAATGCGAGGCTATGCGCTGGCGTTCCATTTCCTCGCTGAGCGCGATAATGCCTATCGTGAGCGCCGTTATTCCCGCGATTGCCGCAACGACGGGGTGTGCCGTGATAAGACCTATTAAGCTGCCGAAGCCCTTTGAAAACGCCGAAACGGCACCTACAACTCCCGATATTGTTTTGTACGCGATTATCGCGCCGAGAATATCCATAAGCGCGTTTACAATGCCCTTTGGCGAGATATTTCCGTTGT
>JAMPFE010000016.1:0-49364 GCA_023664705.1 Lachnospiraceae bacterium
GGGGATTTCAAGCGCGATACAGAATGCGCTCCACCAGCTTGTTCTCAATCAGGCGATAACGGCTCTGAAGAACGGGGTTGACGCGATGACTGATGTTCTCTATGAGGACACGAAAGAGTGAGAGTGACGTTTCGCTAAATACAAATGACCGCCCCGTGTACACGGGGTGGCAAATTTTTCTCCAAGGGTATTGACATTCCCGCTTTTTTATGTTATACTTAAAACAGATGTTTTAAAACGTATAATTTAAAACGAAAGGGGACGATTTTATGCCGCCGAAGGCGAAGTTTACCAAATCTGAGATCGTTGAAGCCGCCTTGTCGATTGCCCGAAGTGAGGGCTTTGAGGCGCTTACCGCACGAGCGCTCGGTGAAAGGCTCGAAAGCTCGGCGAGACCGCTCTTTACCGTCTTTCGGAGTATGGACGAGATTCGGCAAGCCGTGATTGCAGCGGCGAGGGCGATGTATAAGGAGTACATTCGGCGAGGGCTTTTGGAAACGCCCGCGTTTAAGGGTGTCGGGACGCAGTATATACTTTTTTCCGTGAACGAGCCGAAACTTTTTCGGTTGTTGTTCATGAACGAATACGCCGATACGCCCACGCTCTCGAGCGTCCTTCCGATCATCGACGAAAATTACAATGCGATCCTCGCGTCCGTAAAGGACGGTTATGGCTTGAGCCGCGAGACTGCCGAAAGGCTGTACCGCCACCTTTGGATCTATACCCACGGGATCGCCGCTCTTTGCGCGACAAATACCTGTCGCTTTACGGGCGAGGAGATTGACACAATGATGACCGAGGTATTTATCGGATTGTTAAAAAGTTTAAGCTAGGAGGCTGATCACATGATTGAAGCAAGGGAGATTACCAAGTTTTACGGCAAGGGAGAGAGTCGCTTTCGGGCGTTGAAAAATATCAGTTTAAAGATTGAGGATGGCAATTTTACTGTCATTTTAGGTGCGTCGGGGTCGGGAAAATCGACACTTTTAAACGCCCTCTCATCCCTTGAGCGCCCCGATGAAGGCGGTATTTTTTACGACGAAAAGGACATCACGGCGCTTACGGACGATGAACTTGCCAAGTTTCGGCGGGACAGCATCGGCTTTATCTTTCAACAGTACTACCTCCTCCCGAATATGAACGTAGACAAAAACGTAAAAATGGGCGCGGACTTAGCGGGGAATAGGGATTACCGTTCCGTGATCGAGGCAGTCGGTCTCGGCGAAAAACTCAAAAAATATCCGAGCGAGCTGTCGGGTGGGGAGCAACAGCGCGTCTCGGTCGCGCGTGCACTCGCGAAAAAGCCGAAGGTCTTATTTCTTGACGAGCCGACGGGCGCGCTCGACGAGGAAACGGGGCGTCAAGTCCTCGACTACATATCTGCGCTCCAAAGCGAATACGGCTTTACGCTCGTCATGGTAACGCATAACGCAAACATCGCCGAAATGGCGGACACGGTCGTCAAAATGAACAGCGGAAAAATTTCGGAGGTTTATTTAAACGCTTCGCGAAAAACCGCTTATGAGATAGGGTGGTGAAAAAATGCTGATCGGAATAAGGGACGTCGCGAAGCTTTTCGCAATCGGGATCGTGGCCTGCTGCGCGGTTTTTGTGTGTGCGCTGTTTTTGAATTATAACATCGACATCGCCGGGATCAAGGACGAGATCGCGACGGAACAGGGGCTTATCCTCTACGAGGCGGAGGTCGCGACCGGGAAGGTTGTCGCGAGCGTTTCGGGCGGTTGTTTGGTCGCGACGACCGCAGTACTTCTAATTTTTTACATCAAAAACTATATCGACGCTCACGGGAAGGAGCTCGGTATTTTAAAGGCGCTCGGCTATTCGAACGTCAACATTGCGCAGCGCTTTTGGGTATTCGGAATCAGCGTACTGGTCGGTACGGTCGTCGGGTATACCGCCGCCGCATTCTATATGCCAACCTTTTACAACGTACGGAACGATAGCGGACTTTTCCCGGATATGCGCCCGACGCTCAATATCCCACTCGCGCTTGCGCTGATCGTTCTTCCAACGGCGTTTTTTACGCTCCTCGCAATCCTTTACGCGTTTTTTACGCTAAAGCGCCCCATACTCGACCTCCTTCGGGAAACGCAAAGCGTAAGGATCAAGGCGGGGAAAGCGGACGAAACTGCTCTCTCTTTTTTAGCGGGCTTAAAAAAGAGTACTTTGCGGAGCAGGAAGATCCTCGTGTTCTTTGTCGGATTTTCGGCGTTCTGTTTTTCCGCGATGACCCAGATGGCGATGTCGATGAATGACCTGACGAGCGAGACATTTTCGGTTATGATCCTCACGATCGGGCTGATCTTGGCATTTATGACGCTCCTGATGTCGCTCACAAGCGTGGTAAAGGCGAATACCAAGACCATCGCCATGATGAAGGTCTTCGGCTACTCGAAAAAGGAATGCAGCGGCGCGCTCCTCGACGGCTATCGCCCCGTTTCCTATATCGGCTTCGCGCTCGGGACGGCGTATCAGTATCTCCTGCTGAAAATCGTGGTAAGCGTGATCTTCGCCGATTTTGAGAACGTTCCCGAATTTCATTTTAATTTTAAGGGACTGGCGCTCTCGCTCGCCGCTTTCCTCGCGGCTTACGAGATTATTCTGTCTTACTATTCGAGGAAAATAAACGGACAGTCCGTGAAAAGCGTTATGCTGGAATAATACTTAGTGCTTTCGAGCAGCGGTCTTTGTTATGATACGGCATCGATACTGTCTGGTAAAACATCGAGGCTTATAGGAAAAGTGTAAAATATTTGTAATCGTTCTTCTAAGTTTATTTAAAATTTCACGACCGCTTTGTATAACACGGAGCGGTCACTCCTTTATGCAATCGAAATAAGCGACTATCCGCACGGCTGAAAAGGAAATCAGTCGGGCAGCTCGCCTTTCCGTGTTTGTGCGAACGATAACGAAAGTGAACGCCCTACGCATAGTGTGGAGGGCGTTTTTGTGTCGAATAATCGGTTGTCCTGTCGTCCTGTTCCGTTGCGTCAGGTCAACAGAAAGGGGGTTAAAATTATGAACGCAATAGAAATTCGCGGACTAACGAAAAGTTTTCGCGGAATGCACGCGGTCGAGCATTTGGATATGACGGTGTCGGTCGGCGCTATTTACGGATTTATCGGCGAGAACGGTAGCGGCAAATCCACCACCGAAAAACTGATCTGCGGACACCTCGTGCCGAACGGCGGCAAAATAACGCTCTTCGGCAGAAATTATACAGATCCGGGAGTGCGTGTACATGTTGGTGCGCTGATCGAAAACGCGGGCTGCTTTCCGAATTCGAGCGTGTGGGATAACTTGATGATGCAGGCGATAAATCTCGGTCTTCCGAACCGCGACGACGAAATTCGCCGAGTGCTGGAGATAGTCCGCATGGAGGATTCGGCGCGGATAAAATTCAAAAGCTGCTCGCTCGGAATGAAGCAGCGCATCGGCATCGCTATGGCGCTTTTGGGTAATCCCGCGCTGCTTATTCTCGGCGAGCCGATAAACGGCTTGGATACGGACGGTATGAGAATTATGCGCGAAATTCTTGTGGACATCACGAAAAAATACGGCTGCACGGTGCTTATTTCCTCGCATATTTTGGGCGAACTCGAAAAAATCGCCACGCATTACGGGATAATTCGGCAGGGAAAAATGATCAAGGAAATTTCCGCCGCCGATATGGATAACCGCTCGCGGACGTTTATTTCCCTCAAAACGAAGGATATGAGCGGCGCGAAAAACGCACTCTCAAAGCAATTTCCGAGCGTTAAATTCGAGGAGGAATATCTGCGCATTTACGATGTAAATTCTCCCGAAGATATCGCGAAATTCCTCTACAAAAACGGTCACACGGTTTCGGAAATGCAGAAAAACAAAATCGGTCTTGAGGAATATTATATCGAAATTATGTCGAAAAAGGAGGCGTAAAAATGGAAGCCGTACATACACCGGTATTTGAAAAACCTAGCTTCGCGAAACGCATTAAGGGCATGCTCGGAGTGGATTTTTACCGTCTTTTTCACACGCCGATGTATTACATTTTTCTTTGCATAGCGGCGATAATTCCCGCGATGATACTCGGCATGACGAGCATTGAAAACGCGAACGGAGTTGTCGAGCCGCTTTACACGAACACTTGGCAGATTGTCGCCGCCCAAACTCCGCTTTACGTGGTGAACGACATCGCCAATTACGCCAATATGAACATGGTGTTCATTTTCGGCGGAATTATGGTTTCGATATTTATCGGACACGATTACAAAAGCGGCTATGTAAAACAATTGTTTACCACGCATGCCAAAAAGCAGGATTATATAATCTCAAAGGCGCTGACGGGCGCGTTCTCAATGGCGTGCATGTGCGTTACATATCTCATCGGCGGCGTGCTCGCGGGGGCGCTTGTGGGCGCATCATTTGAAGCGAATTACGGGTCGCTTATCATTGCGATACTCGGCAAAATGATCATGAGCCTCGGCTGGGCGAGCTTGTACACGTTCCTCAATATTATTTTCCGCAGATTTTTCGGGGTTTCCATATTGTATCATCATTCTTTTTCGGCACGGGGATTCTCATCATCGGCGCGGCGGCGATTTTGGGAAATTCGTCGATTTTGAATATTTTCCTCTACGGAACGTCCGTTTTTGCGTGTCTCGGCAGCAATATTTTAACGCTTATCGTTTGTATCGGAGTGTCGCTCGCATGGACGATAATTTACAATATTCTCGGCACAGCGATCCTGTCGAAATGCGACGTTTATTAAGGGGGCGGTGTAATTGAACGCAGTAAAAAATGTTATCGAAATAAAAAATTTAACGAAAAATTTCGGCGCTAAACAGGCGCTCAGCGGCTTGAATATGACCGTTCCCGAGGGCGCAATCTACGGATTTATCGGCGAGAACGGCAGCGGAAAATCCACCACCGAGAAGCTGATTTGCGGCTTGCTCGTCCCGAGCGGCGGCACGATAAAATTATTCGGGCGCGACTACACGGACGCGGAAGCGAGGGCAAAGATCGGCGTTCTGATCGAAGCTCCCGGCTGCTTTCAAAATTACAGCGTGTAGAAAAGCGGCGAATTTAAGCATAAAAAATCCCGAAAAAGAGGTCGTAAAAGTCCTCAAAACCGTGCGCATGGAGGGCGCGGCTTCCAACAAATACAAAAATTGCTCGCTGGGTATGAAGCAGCGTATCGGCATCGCGATGGCGCTGCTCGGCGAACCCGAATTGCTCGTCCTCGACGAGCCGATAAACGGACTTGACGCGGACGGCATGCGAATTATGCGCGATGTTCTCATTGACGTTACGAAAAATCATAATTGCACGGTCGTCGTTTCTTCGCATGTTCTCGGCGAATTGGAGAAAATCGCGACGCATTACGGGATAGTGCGCGGCGGCAAAATGATTTGCGAGATGACCGCCGCCGAATTGCTCGCGAACGATATCCCGATCAGCGAAATAAAAACCGCGAAAATAAATCTCGAAGAATATTACATCGACCTTATGAACGGAGGGAAAAGCAAATGAAAAACCGCTTCAAAAGTATGCTTAAAGTCGATTTTCGGCGAATGTTCACCATGCCGCTTATTTGGATTTTCGCGGGCGCGTGTCTTGTTATGCCGATACTGATTTTGGTGATGACAACGATGTTCGGCGCGGCTCCCGACCCCGTCACGGGCGAGGTGCCCGAGCCGATGTTCACAAGCGCTTGGCAGATAATCGGCACGGCGAGCTTCGCCGCTTCCGTCGATATGTCGGCGATGGCGAGTGCCGATGCGGCAGCTATGGGCATGGATATGACAAGCATGTGCAACATAAATCTGCTGTATTTCGGCGCGGCGGTTTTTATCTGCCTGTTCGTGACGGAGGATTTTAAGAGCGGGTTACTCGAAAAATCTGTTCACCGTGCGCGCGAAGCGCGGCGAGTATGTTTTCTCGAAAACGCTTGCCGGAACTGTGGCGGGAGCGTTCTTCATTCTCGCGTTTTTTGTCGGCACGATGCTCGGCGGCGCGATTTCGAGGCTGTCGTTCGCGCTCGAAGGAACGACAATCGCCAACGTTGTGATGTGTTTGCTCTCGAAAATTTTTCTTATCGGAGTTTTCGCCGCGATGTACGTGTTGGCGAGCGTGATTGCCAAGCAAAAAACGTGGCTGGCGATGATAATTTCTCTGGGGATCGGCATGCTGCTGTTTATGATGATCCCGATGATAACGCCGCTCGATGCGGGAATCATGAACGTGATACTCTGTCTCACGGTGAGCAATGTTATTCTCAAAAAAACGAGCTTCGTTTAACGAAAAATCGGCTTTGATATGTAAAATTATATTGCGGTTTCGTTTTTCGGAACAAAAAGCTTCGACATATCCGCTTTTTCCAATTTGAGGAGCTGCACTTTTTTGTCGATGCCGCCCGCATAACCCGTCAGGCTTACGTTCGAGCCTACAACGCGGTGACAAGGAATTATAAGCGAGATCGAATTATGCGCTACCGCTCCTCCGACAGCTTGTGCGGACATTTTGTCAAGTCCCTTTTGTTTTGCTATTATTTCAGCGATCTCGCCGTAGGTCATCGTTTTTCCGAACGGGATAGTCAGCATTATCTCCCAAACCGCCTTACGAAATGGTGTGGTTTCCGGTTTGAGCGGCGGCGTAAAATCCGGAGCTTTTCCGCTGAAATAAATATCGAGCCATTCCGCCGTCTGTTCAAATATCGGGAGCGATTTTTCCTCGCTCTTGCCGGAAAGCGCAGCTGCGAAATATTTCTGTCCGTCAAACCATAAGCCAGTTAATTTCGCGCCGTTGCTCGAAAGAGTGATACCGCCGAGCGGCGAATTATAATGGTATGTGTAGGTCATAATGTACCTCCAAATATTTGCGGTTCGTACCGTCTGCTTACATTATATCATATCCAAGTCCAAAAATCAACCGAAAATAATCGGCAAGCTGTGTGAGTACGGGCTTGCCGATCATTTTGCAGGGAAACATCCCTCTTAGGTGGAGTTAGACTATTTTCGGTTTTCGGCAATGGATTATACGTTCAAGATATTTCGCGCAAGGCAAGGTCGGCGATTTTGACGCGCTAGAAACAGGGCAAATTCACGGGTGGGAAAGCTCTCTACGGCTACAAAAAGAATCCCGTCGACAACAACCATCTTGTCGTTGACGAACGTTACGTGCCGACCGTGCGCCGCGTTTACGATATGGCGGAGAACGGCTTGGGTATCGAGCAGATTGCGCGGAAATTATCCGCCGAGAAAATTCTTCGTCCGAGTGCGGTAGCTGCCGAAACTCACGCGAATTTTGAAAAGTACGCGAACGACGGAAAGGAGTATGAATGGTCGGTCGCAATGGTGCGGAACATTCTCCGAAACGCGACCTACAAAGGCGCGGTAGTCGGGCAGAAAAAGCCCACAATTTCCCTTAAAAGCAAAAAACGCAAGGGCGTTGCGACTGCGGAAACGTTCATCGTCGAGGGTATGCACGAGCCGATAATCGAGCCCGAGGAATGGGAATTGGTGCAAAGTCTGATTACGAGTCGCAAGAAAGGGGGCGGCGACAGCGAAAAATACGACAATATTTTCTGCGGTCTGCTTATCTGCCCCGACTGTGGTCATACGCAATGCTCGAAAAAATCGGTTTGTCGGAAAACGATCGCCTTATCATCGCGGGCGACTGCATAGACAGGGGCGGTCAAAGCTATGAAATGCTGCAATGGCTGGAGAAATGCCCGCCGAACGTCACGCTTTTGCGCGGCAATCACGATGAGAAATTCTCGGAGTACGTTGAACTTATGCTTATGCTCGACCGTGACGAAGAATTAAGCACGGATTTTTCCTCAAACGAGGACGCGATAGCGCTGTATAGATCGGTGCGGTATTTTATCAAGTCAAACGCACTGACGTTTCTTGATTTTGATTTGTACGGTACGATTGAAAAACTGCTGACGGAGCATAATATAACACTCGGCGATCTGTCAAAATGGGCTGAAACATTTCAAAAAATGCCGTATTACGCAAAGCTTGAAATAAACGGCAGAACGTGCGTCGCGGTTCACGCGGGGTATACCGAAAACATCGATAATTTAGGAGAAAATTTCGACTGCGTTGAGGATTTTTACCTCTACGCGCGCGAGGAGGGTTATTTGCTCGGCGGAATACCTCACGGAATGATAATCGCGGGGCATACGCCCACCATTGCCGATGAAAAATTCGCGTACACGGGCGGCGAAGTTTTCCGATATTACGACGCCGAGAAAGACTGCATTTTTTACGACGTCGACTGCGGCTGCGCGTTCCGAAACATTAACCGCGACGCAAGGCTCGCGTGTATTCGCTTGGAGGACGAGAAAATATTTTATATTTGAAAGGAAACGGTGAAATTTATGGAAATGCAAGTAAAACAGCCGCGAAAGGATAACGCGCAAATAAAGCGCACGGAGCTGCATGTTTGGTCAAAAATCAAGCGGGATTGAAAAATCTCTACAAGCTCGTTTCATTATCGTACAGCGAAAAATATTTTTTCCGTAAGCTGCTTGTATTTCTTTCGGAATTGCAAAAGCACCTCAGCGGGCTTATCATCGGTTCGGGCAGCGAATTTTTTCGGCGCTGTTTCGGAAGAAACGTCCGCGGAAATTATCGATGAAATTGCAAAAATACGTTTATTTTTGCAATGAAGAGGGCGGGATTTTCCGAAAAACAATTCACAACACGGATAATCTGCCGCCGCACTACCTCTGCCCGAGATGCAAGCGCAGCGAATTTATAACCGACGGCTCGGTGAATTCGGGATTTGAACTGTCGAAAAAAAGCTGCCCCGATTGCGGCGGCGACATGACGCGTAAGGGAAACGCTGCGCAAATGTTTGGCGATGACCTGTACAAGGAATTTAGAGAGCACGGTGTTCCCGATTGGTTCGCCGAACGCTGCCACTCATTGAATAAATTCACTACAGACATCATATCCATCATTACCTGTTTTATTTGATATATTGACAACGGATTAAATCTGTGATATAATATATTCAATGCATTTTATATGACGGATATACTTTTCGCTATTTGGAAAGGCTGTATATGAAAAAAACACCGATATTGACTGCCGCGTTAGCATTTGTACTGTTTTTAACCGCTTGCGGCATCTCACTTATTTACGACAGCTCGGAGAACGAAAGCTCCTCCGGGCTTTCAAGTGCGGGCGGCGGTTTTGAGAGCTCGACGCCGAACAGCTCCGACGCTCCTCGGGAAGACGAGCCCTCCGCGCTCCCCGTGGATTTTTCCGTTGCCGATTATGTAAGCGGCTTCGACGACGTAAATCTTCTGCCCTGCCTGTATATCAGCGATATTTCGCTCATGCAGGCGGACGAGACGGCAATCGCGAAAGCCGTCGGGGCTTACGAGCGCTCGGAGCTGTACAGCGAGGCTATGGAGCTCGCGAACGAGATGTTCCGCGTTGAAAACGGTGAGCTTCTGGAAAACGAAACGGAGCAGATGCTGTGGCTCAAATACGGGTACAGAGACTATATCGTTCTGTCGGAAACGAACGGGCTCGCGTTTCGGTACAATATCGTGTCGAGCGTAAGATACGCTCTTGACGGCGAAAACGAGGAGAGCATCGTTCTGCTCAATGTTCCGCTGCCGCCGTCGAGGGTCGATTCCTCCGCGCACGCGGGCTTCCACGTCCCCGTTTACGTAAACTCGGACGGCGAAGCCTGCATTCTCGACAACGCCTGCAGGCAGGATTACGGTCAATTTAAGCTGTTGGCATGCCTGAACGGCAACGCTTACGCTCTTTTCGGCTTCGGTCACAACGAAAACGGACAGCAAAGCGCGGTCTATTCGTTCAAGAACGGCGCTCCCGAGCTGGAGCTCTCGGGCTGCCCGATAGCGCTGTATAACGGCATGCTTATGGGCGGCTACGGCTGGAACACCTTCGAGCCGTTCATGCCCGACGCGGACAGCGGCGAATTCTGCGCCCTCGCGGCAGTCCCCCCGAGCGCGGAGCTCGCGGAGATCCTCTGCTCCGATAAGATCATACAAACATACGTCCCGAACGCGCGGGAGATGTATCAGGACGGGCAGATACAAATAATCGGCGGCAAGTATATCACGTTCAATACGGGCATGCTGTGGAACGACCTCACGTTCGTTTTCAACCCCGAGTACGGCTGCTTCGAGCGCGTCGAGCCCGTTTCGGCGAGGGGCAGCGCCCTGCCCGAGCAGGTCAAAAAATCGTATAATGTAAGGCTTTAATGAAAGGGAAGTTCTCAATGAAAAAAAGATCAATATTATCGGCACTCGTTCTTGCCCTGACGCTTACCGCGTGCAGCACAAACGGCGACTATTCCCGCGACAGCTCGGACGGCAGCGCGTCTTCATTTCCGCAAAGCGAGCCGCAGAGCACGAGCGAGCCGTTTTCAAGCTCCGAAGAGACACCAGCTTCAAGCACGACCTCCGCGCCGCAAAGCTCTTGGGAAAATCCAGTTTTAACGCCGCAGCTCACGAGCGATTACGACGGGGAGTTTTTCGGGAACGACCTGTTTATCGGCGACAGCATCTTCACGGGCTTATACCTCTATTCGTACATAGACCGCGAGAACGTCGCCGCGGTCGGAGGCTATACGCCGTACCGCGCGCTGCATTCCCCGTTCGACGAGGATTTTTACGCGGGCAGCGCCGCCGATTACGCCAAAGAAAAGCAGCCGCGGCACATAATCATTATGCTCGGCTCGAACGGCTTGACGCCGCAGACCGACCTCGAGGATTACGGAAACGATTACCGCGAGCTCCTGAACGCGCTGAAAGCGAACTGCCCCGACAGCGAAATATGCGTCGTCTCCGTGCCGCCGATAACCGCCAACAGCTCCATGGCAAGCTATTCGGGCATCACGAACGCCCTTATCGACGAGCTGAACGATGTCATATCCGCTCTTTGCAGCGAGGTTGAAGTCGCGTACTGCGACCTCAACACCGTTTTAAAGGACGACAGGGGTTATTTTAACGAGGAGTATGTGTACGACGACGGCATGCACTTCGTCGGGAAAACCTACCCCGTGCTGCTGTCGAGAGCTCAGAAAACGCTCGAGGCGGCGTACCCCGAAAGCATCGAGCGCCCCTCGGAGCTTGCGCAAAAGACCTCCGCGCTTATGGCGGCAGCGGAGCTCCCGACGATGACGGAGGCGGCTCGCGGCGTATTAAACGTCTTTTACGGCATAGACGAAGCGGACGTCGCCGATTTTTCCGCGTATCTGTGCGGCTCGGGAGCGTTCCCCGATGAATTCGGGATATTCGCCGCCGTCGACGGTGAAGCCGCAAAGCGCATAGCAAACGCGCTGAACGAGCGCATAGAGCATCAGCGCAAAGTATTCAAGGACTACACGCCCGACGAAATGTACAAGTTCGACGACTGCTTTGTCGAAATAAACGGCAGCGTCGTAAGCTATGCCGTCTGCGCCGACAATTCGGCGGCGAGGGATATTCTCGTGTGAAGGATCTAACATTCACCGCATTCCCATTACACAACATTCCTCGGCAAGCCCTCAAACAGCTCCTCAAGTTGTTCGTGAGTAAGTCCCGCAATAAGCGTCCAGCCGTCCTTATCCGCAAGGAAATACGGCTTCAGGCGCTCCATGGCTCGGTGATACTCCATCGTCCCGAGAACCGCGCCATTCTCTGTGAGACTTACTATGGAGATTATCCATTTTCCTATCGTCTTGCCCTCTATCGCCCATTGCTTCTCGGGAGCGAGCGGAAACAGCGAATCCGTGTCCTCCGTAAGCGCGAAGCCCACGATTATCGTTCCGTCCTCATGCTCGTATACGCGCGGGTTTGCCGTGTAGGCTTCCTGCCAGCGCTCGTTCAGTTCCTCAAATGAAATTTCCATTCCATACCTCCGTTATTCTTTCCAATAGCTTATTTTTTCGTTGAGCCTGCTTCCGACCTCGCTCTCGCGTTCCTCGTCATACGACAGCCAGCCGTCCTCGTCCGGAAAATACACGCCCTCGTCGTAAAAAGCGATAACGGTTTTCCAGAAATCGCCGACGGTATAATGTATCTCCTCAAGCTCCCCGTCCATCAGCGAAACGACGCATTCCCTCTCGCCCGCCAAAGCATACGCGTAATATTCGCCCCCGTAGTCCTCCAGAAACGGTATCACGACGCCGTATTCGTCAAAGCCCTTGAAATCCCGCTCCCAAGCCTCAATGATGTCGTCGACCCGCATCAGCCTGACGCCGGGCAGAAAATCGAAATATATCTGCTCGGAAATATCCCGCCGCGTGCCGTCGCAGACCGTGAAAATCTCCTCGAAAAACGCGGGTATCTCCGAAAAAACGGCAAGCCACTTTTCCCGAAAATCCTTATCCGGCGGCTCCAGACTTTTTATGTAGCCGCCGCGCATTTCCTCGCTTTTTTGCAGAAATTTCTCAAATTCGCTCATCATTTCCCTCCGTTCCAACGGATAAGCGGCTTTTCCGCGTGAAGCTGCATCGGGTGATCTTTGCGCAGCATCACAATGCGCGGCTCGTTGTCCTTGAACTCGAAGCGCGGATCGTAGTTCGCCATATCGTACAGCAGATTGTACCGCAGCTTGATGTGATAATTATCGCCGAGACGGTCGGCTAGCTCGTAAAGATCCGTCCAGCCGTCCTCGTCGGTGATGTCGGCGTATTCGCCGCTTTGCAGCTGTTCCGCGATGAATTTCGGCAGCTCGGTTTTCGCGTTGGAAAGCGTGTCAACTATCTTCTGCTTGATTTTCTCGTCGGTGAACGGCGTATCCCGGTTGGGCTTGTCCTGATACCACCCGATAGTCCATTTCGCGCTTGCGTCCTTGATGCCCTCGGCGATGAAGGCAAGCGTTTCAAGGTCCTTGATGACCAGCTCGCGCAGCCCGTAGCTCGCCATATCGAGCCACTCCTTCGACGATTTGTGGTAGCCGAGATAGTTCGTCACCATGGACACTTTTAAGCAGCCGTTTTCGGGGTAGTATTTCAGGTACACGTGCGAGTTGTCGGCGTTGTCGATAACCACGTCCTTGATTTCAATGTCCAGATATTTGCTCATAATATCACCTCTTGTACTTCACTTCGCCGAGCGGTATCGGGTCGGGGTTCGCCAGCACCCAGTGAATGTTTATCTCGCAGAGGCGCAGAACGTCGCTGCCGTCGCTGTTCTTGCCGATAGACTTGATAAGCGCGAGCGCCTCCTCGTGCTCCGCCTCGTCGGGAATGGTTCCCATTTCGTAATAGCCTTTCAGGGCGTTCAGCATCGCGCGGAAATCCTTGTCCCAATGCGAGCCGCCGCTGTTGAATATCTCGTCGTTTATCCGACCGCCGATGCGCACGACCTCTCCCTGAACGGTCTTGCACTTGCCCTGCCCGGGCACGAGCATCTCCCACAGCTCCGCGTGCTGGTCGCGCCAATCGGTCGCCTTGACGACGATCTTCGACTTGCCGTCGTGCGCCTTCAACCCGGGTCTCTCGATGCCGAGCGCCTTGCACATATGGTCGACCGCGTCCTCGAACTGCTTTTTGTTCTCTTTGTAGTGGTTATAGCTGTCCTTGCAGCGGTCGAAATCCTTGCACAGCTTGAGAGCCTTTTCGCGGGTTTTGTCGGTGAAGTCCGCGCCCGCTTCCGCGAGCAGCGCGACGGACTCCGCCGCCTTGTAGGCGAACATATTGTCCCAATAGAGCAGCGCGAAGTCGATAAGATCCGACCGAACGTGAACGTTCGCGCCGTGCGCCAGCAGCACGCGGATCGAGTCCGGGCGCGTGTGCGCGGCGGCGTTGACGATGGGCGTTTTGCCGCTGCTGAGCGCTTCGACGTCTGCGCCCGCTTGGATCAAGCCCTCGATGTTGTTTTCGCTGTCGCACGCCTGCGAGTGTATCGGCTGCCCGTAGCCCGCGTCCATGGTGATGTCGAAGCCGATCTCCACGAACCACTTGTAGATTTCCGTGCAGGGCGTGTACATGAACAGCGGATTATCCCGCGGATTTTCCGACGCTTTCAGGTAATTCAGCAGCTCCTCGTCCGCGAACACCGCCTTGATCTTCTCGGGGTCGCCCTCCTCCATAATACTCCGGAAATTGTCCGGCAGCCCGGGTGTTTTTTTCTTCGCCTTTGCCATATCACTCGCCCTCCTTTCCGGATAATTCTTTCCTAATGCAGCGCTCGGTGCCGGCGCAGTACGCCTTTATCTCTATGCTGTCCATGTAGTGGTCGAAAATATGCTCGAACCCGCCGTCGTCCGCGTCGAACGCTTTCCGTATGGGGTGATCCTCCGGGAACTGCCCCACCGGGATATGCAGCGTGACCACGTCGGTCTGGTTGTAGAAATACACCTGCAGCGGAAATTCCATAACGCCGCTTACCCCGGCAGCTCCGAGGGCGCTGCACTCGCTCTCGAAAGCGGGGCACTCGCGGAGCTTTCCGCCGTGCTCCTTCACCTCCGCCGTAAGCTCGTGAAGATCGCCGCCGACGATCTCCGCCCTCACGACGCGGTCGACGTCCTTGCCGAAGTCCGCGAGCACCATCTGCGCCGCGTCCAGCATGAAATCGTACCCGTACCGCCACGTGGCTGCGTACACGATATTCGCCCAACCGTTCTCTTTCTTGATTTCCTTGAATTTCATGATTTGTCCTCAACTTTCAAAAAATATAGCAGGGGAGATAATACTCCTCTGCTATATATATCTGTTTTCGGGAATGATTAGGGACAATAACTGTTCGGCATTTTTAAATTTTGTTGATTTACAACAAATATACTCTGTCGTCTTTGTCTATTTCCGACAAATGTTTATTTTGGCTTTCTTCCCCGTCGTCGGGAGCGTCGGCGAACAGCCTTTCGAGCAGCTCAAGAAAGCTTTTCGGCAGCGGCAAATAATCCTCCGCTATCTCAGCGGCGAACTCCGCGTCGCGCTCGGCGTAATACTCGACGTCTGCCTCCAGCTCCGCCACGTAGACGCGGTAGGACTCGAGAGGATCTTCACCCGCGGCGCTGTATTCCCTGCTCTCGCCCGCTTTTTTCGGGTGCTGCCGCAGCTTCAGCGTCTTTACCTCGTCCTCGGAATAAATATTCATATCCACCAAGTCGGCAAGAAAACTCTTGTATTCTTCGGTTTCCGCAAGGGTGGTCATCGCAAACCCGAAATCCCCGGCGACATCGAGCGTGAGGGCGGTCCGCATCTTCATCGACGGGAAATCGTACCGCGACCTCAGCCAACCGATCTGCGCGTCCGCAATTTCGCGTATCGGAAAAAACCAACCCGTCAGCAGGGTCATAAGAATAATGACCACCAAAGCTATAACCACACGCTGCTTTATGCTGTAATGCGGCATGGTCTCGCTGCTCGGGATATAAACGCTCTCCGGCTTTTTGAGGGCGCGAACGTTTCTCTCATATCCCGCAAAAATTTTCTTCATCGAAAGCCTGTGCCGAAGCGTAAATTTGTGCTCGGGAGCGTTGTCAAACTCCGCGTATTCGCGCCGGAACGACTCCCGCAGCAATTCCCGGAACACGGTCTCATTCATTGCGCTTGCTCCTTTCATCGATAAATTCCCTTACCGCCTTTCGCGCGCGCGTCAGGCGCTTATTCGCGGCAGTAAGCGAGATATTCAGCCGCTGCGCTGTCTCCTCTATCGACAAGCCGAACAGGCAGTGCAGCATCAGGACGTTTCGCTGCAGCGGCGGCAGAGCGTCTATGAACGCCGATATTTCGTCGCGCGATATTCTGTCAAACAAGCTGTTTTCAAGGGAGACCCCGCCGTTTCCGGTCTCGTCGTCCAACTCGACAAGGAACATTTTGTTTTTCGCGTTGAACATACCGACGGAAATATTCCGCACCATAACGTCCGTATACGCAAGCCTGTTCTCCTCGGGAACTCCGAAAAACATCTCGGGTTTATTTGCTATCGCGGAAAACACCTCCTGAACAGCGTCCTCGGCCTCCTCGCGGTTATGTAATTTTGAATTTGCGATCATATAAAAGCGGCTTTTGTGCTCGGCGTAAAATTCGGCAAGCTCATTGCGCAGAGCTTCGTCCTCGATGACCGCAAACGTTGCGTCTATCATAATTTATCACTCCCCGAGCCCGACCGTATCGGGCTGTGTATCTGCGTTTGACGAGCGGCGGTGTGCGTATCCCCTCGTCAAATACAGCTTCTTCAACTATTATAGCACACATAAAAGTATTTTTCAATAACAAATTCGGATTTTATATTGAAAAACCGAACGCTCGTATGCCGTATTCTTCCGCGGCGTTTGTCCCTTATTTTGCAGCGTTTTGCGGTTGAAAAGTGCTTTGTCAAAAAACAAACGTGAAAATCGGGTGAAAATTTCAAAAAACTCTTGATTTTTTTAATTCAATGGATTATAATAAACATAAAGTCTAATATCAGACCGTACTTAATTATACTTGAGAGGGTGAACAAATGGACGTCAAAGAAGTCAACAAATACGCAAACCGTTACGGAGAGCTGCGCGACGTGCAGTTTGCCGCCTACGAGATCTACGCCAGAAAGCACGGACTTACGGCAAAAGAGCTGTTCGTGCTTGATATTATTTGGTTTGAGCGCGGCGGCTGTCCGCAGTCCGAAATTTGCGAACGGCTCTCGGCTACCAAGCAGACGATAAGCGCAATCGTGAAAAAATTTTTAAAGCTCGGATATTTCTCGCTGTCCGAATCGCCGACCGATCGGCGAAATCAGATAATCCACCTTACAATCGAGGGAAAAAAGTACGTCAAAAAAATCATTCCGCCCGCCGCCAAAGCGGAAAACGAAGCGATGGCGGAGCTTTCGGAAAAGGATGTTGCCGAATTGGTAAGACTAACCGAAATGTTTTCCGAAAATATGCGCAAAAAATTCAACGAAATAGGGGGCGCGAAAAAATGATAATCGACACGGGCGGGCGCACGGACACCGTTCAATATTACGCGGATTGGCTTTTGAAGCGGTTTCGCGAGGGATTTGTGCTGTCGAGAAATCCGCTTTTCCCGAATAAGGTGACGCGCTACGAGCTAACTCCCGACAAGGTGGACTGCGTGGTTTTCTGCTCGAAAAATTACGCGCCGATACTGCCGAATTTGCGCGAGATAACCGATAAATTCAACACCTATTTTCATTACACGATAACCGCTTACGGACGCGACGTCGAGCCGGGCGTTCCCGATATTGACGAGAGTATCAAAACGCTTATCGAATTGTCGAAAATCGTCGGGAAACGGCGCGTAGCTTGGCGTTACGACCCCGTTTTACTCACCGAAAAATACACGATAGAACGGCATTTTGAGACGTTTGAGCGAATGTCGGAGAAATTAGCGCCGCATATCGACCGCTGCATTTTCAGCTTTGTGGAAATGTACAAAAAATTGGAATACAATATGCCCGAAATAATTATGATGTCGCCTAACGATACGGAAATTCTCGCGGAAGGGCTGGGAAAAATCGCGAAAAAATACGGAATTATTATTCAAACCTGCGGCACGAACGGCGATTTTTCGCGTTACGGAATTCACTCATCGGGCTGTATGACGCTGGATATTCTCGGCAAGGCAAACGGCGTGGAATTCAAAAATCTCAAGCACAAGGGGATGCGAAGCGGCTGCGGCTGCATAGAAAGCCGCGACATCGGCGCCTACGATACCTGCATGAACGGCTGCAAATACTGCTATGCAAATAAAAATCCGCAAAAGGCGTTCGAGAATTTCAAGCTGCACGACCCCGATTCGCCGCTGCTTTTGGGCAATTTAAAGCCCGATGATACTGTGATACAAGGCGCGCAGAAATCATTTTTAAAAGACAACAAACAATATCGATTACGGGAGGAAAAATTATGACAACGGAAGAGATTTTAAATTCGGGAAAGCTCTACAAGGTGTGGGAAGTGACCGACGCCGAGGGAAAATACTACGAGTATCTGCAAATGATGGAGGAATACAATTCCGCGGGTTACGCCAAGGACGCCGAGGAGAAAAAGGCGAAAATTCTGCGTGAACTTTTTGCGGAGGTCGGCGAGGGAGCTTACGTTCAAGCGCCGTATCACGCGATGTGGGGCGGCAGGCACGTTCATCTCGGAAAAAAGGTGTATGTGAATTTTAACGGCACGTTCGTCGACGACGCGGATATTTTTATCGGCGACGGCACGATGATAGCGCCAAACGTGACTATTGTCGCGGCTTCGCACCCGATTTCACCTAAATTGAGAGCCGAGGGTTACGGCAAAAAATGTTGAAATTCCGAATTGGATATGGTATAATGGACTTGCGGCATATACCGCAAATATCGACACCGACAGTTGACAGAAAGGAACAAGCTATGATAAATTCGGAAAAATTAAAAATCATTCTTGAGGCATACAAGGCTGACTTTTCAAGTAATTGGAAGGAAGAAAAATTCAAGTGGGAGGTAGTGGGGCACTTTCAAAAGCATTGGGATATTAAAGCGGAGAATTTCGGCGCGATGTTTAAGCTGGCTACGGACAAGGCGCACAATCTTCTCGCGTCCGGCTACGCTTATCCGAGACAGATGATGCTGAATTTCGCTAATGCCGACGGGGAAACTGTGCGCCAAATGTTTCGCGATCTGTATAACGAATCCCGCGACCTTGCCGAACGTGTCGCTGCTTTTCAGATCGCTTCGGAGGAAATTCGAGCAAATAAGGACGACGGAACGTGGAAAAATCATTATCAAAATACGAATTCTATCAGCACCTATCTTTGGTTGATGTTTCCCGATAAATATTACATTTATAAGTATGATGTGTGTAAAGATGTGGCAGCGGAATTGGACTCCGATTACAAAATCAAAGCCAACGGTTCCGTTGATACTATGTTAAACGGATTTGCAATGTATGATGAAATCAACGCGGTTATTCGACAAGATGAAGAGCTCGCAAAATTGCTGCGTGACTTTTTGACCGACGGCTGCTATTCCGATCCTCAATTTAAAATCGCAACCGTTGATTTTGGGTTTTATCTCAGCAGATACTATCTTAAAGCAAGGGAAAATATCAAGGATTGGCATCCTAAAGATTATACTCCTGATTTATCCGTTGATGAATGGGTTTCGCTTTTGAATGATAGCTCTGTTTTTACGTTGGATGCTTTGCAGATTATGAAGCGCATGAAGGACTGCGGCGGTCAAGCGACCTGCAAGCAGCTTTCAATGAAATACGGAGAAAATTACAATTTTTATAATTCCAATTCGGTCGCCTTAGCACGCAGAGTTGCGGGAAAAACAAACTGTCCCGTGATGATGACCGATACAGAGGAGCTCAAGTGGTGGCCTGTTCTGTATCTTGGCAAAAAAACCGAAAACAGCAATGACGGCGCGTTTATTTGGAAGCTTCGCGCCGAGCTCAGCGGAGCTTTGGATAAGATCGATCTTTCGGATGTTCCTTTATATGCGGACGCGGCTCCCGCTATTTGGAAGATCAGTCACGGAACGGAAGCAACCGGCGTTTCCGATGAAAACAAAGCTGTTTTTGAAAAGCGAAATGTAGTTGCGATAGGTTCGGGAACTCGTGCCAAAGGCGTTTCAAAGATCACGCAGGGACAATTATTTATGGAATCCGTAAAAATAGGCGATTATTTCTATTTGTGCTATGGCAGCAAGGTTCAGCTGCTCGGACAAATTACAGGCGAACCCGTGCTCAATCCCGAAATACAAAGAGATTGGTACGAGCGGAAATATCGCTTGATAGCGAAAACGAAAAATCCAAAACCGTATACGGGCGCTAAAAAATGGTGGACGCCAAACGATAATTCGACCTGCATAAAGGTTGATAAAAACGAGGAGGGGCTTTTCGAGGAATATATATTAAAGCCCTATTTCGATATGAGTTTGTCGGAGCTGCTCGGTGATGAGATGACGGTGCACAGTTATCCCGAATATACCAAAGCCGATTTTTTAAGCGCCGTGTATATGACCGAAGAACGCTATAACGTTTTGGAATCGCTTTTGCGGAATAAGAAAAACGTCATACTTCAAGGCGCTCCCGGTGTGGGAAAAACATTTACCGCAAAAAGGCTTGCGTATGCTATGATGGGAGCGCGGGACGATTCCCGAATTGAGATGGTGCAGTTTCATCAGAATTATTCCTATGAGGATTTTATTATGGGATACCGCCCCGACGGCGCGGAATTTAAACTCACGGAGGGCATTTTCTACCGTTTCTGCAAAACAGCCGCAACACATCCCGATAAGCCTTATTTTTTCATAATCGATGAGATCAACCGCGGCAATATGAGCAAAATTTTCGGAGAGCTGCTGATGCTTATCGAAAAGGATTATCGGAACACTTCGATAACATTGGCTTACAACGGGAAACAATTTTCCGTTCCCGAAAATCTGTACATAATAGGAATGATGAACACGGCAGACCGCAGTATTGCAATGATCGATTACGCACTTCGCAGGCGTTTCGGCTTTTTTGAGATCGAACCGGGATTTAATTCCAACGGTTTTATGCAATATCAAAGCGAATTTGCCAACGAGACCTTTAACGCGCTGATAGATCGGATAAAGGTCTTAAATAGGGAGATAATCGAAGATAAATCTCTTGGACGCGGTTTTCGTATAGGTCACAGCTATTTTTGCGGAAGGAAGCCCGGAGAGTGTACAGCGGATTGGATGCGCTCCGTGGTTGAATTTGATATTATCCCAATGCTTGAGGAATATTGGTTTGATGAGCCCGCCAATCTGCGGCGTTGGGAAAAAGATTTGCGTGGTGTATTTGATGACTGACGATAAGGGTATTTTTATAAAGAATATTTACTGCATGCTGTCGTATGCTTTTCAAGTTTTAAAGCAGTCGAATTATGAGCAAATCGCCGCCGAAGAATTTGAAATGGCACAAGATCTGTTTGCGGAAATATTGGCAAAGGGAGTATCGCGGCAGCTGAAACAAGGGCTGTACAAAGAATACGTACCAAAACGAGAAACGCTTTCCGTAATGCGCGGTAAGTTGGATATGCGCGAGACGATTAGAAATAAAATGCAGCGCAAGCAAAAGCTGACCTGTGAATTTGATGAATTATCCGAAAATAATCTTTACAATCAAATTCTCAAAACAACCATGCGCTGTTTGATAAAGGACAAATATGTCACTTCCGAGCGAAAAGCGAACTTGAGCAAGGCGCTTCTTTTCTTCGACGGCGTTTCTCTTTTGGAGCCGTCGGAGATCGTTTGGAGCAAATTACGTTTTCGGCGGGGAAATCAAAATTATGAAATGCTGATGAATATCTGCTATTTTGTATTGGACGGAATGCTGCAAACCACCGAAAACGGCGAATATAAAATGGCGGCATTTTCCGATGAGCATATGGCGAGACTTTACGAAAAATTTATCCTCGAATATTATAAGGTTCACCACAGCTATTTAACGGAAGTGAAGGCTGCTCAAATCAAGTGGAATCTGATCGGCGAAAACGACGAGTCTATGATACGATTTCTGCCCGTTATGCAGACGGATATATTTCTTCGCAAAAAAGACAAAATACTTATTATCGACGCTAAATATTACGGCAAAACACTTCAACAACAATTTAATAAATACACGCTGCATTCCGGGAATATTTATCAGATCTATACCTATGTAAAAAATCAAGATAAGAACAACACCGGAAATGTTTCGGGTTTGCTTCTTTACGCCAAAACCGAGGAAGCGCTCACGCCCGACTGCGATCTCAACATAGGCGGCAACCGGATCGGCGCAAAGACGCTTGACTTAAACGCCGATTTTCGTGTGATCGCGGCACAGTTAGACGTGCTCGCGGAGAAATATTTCGCTGATCATGAATACTAATTGGTTCTATAGCGAAAGCCCTTGCAGCAGCAACTGCAAAGGCTTTCGGAAAGTCGGTACACTGACAGTCATACAATTTCATTATACCGTGTTTCGCTGAATTTGTCAAGACAGAAAGGAAAACTCAAGAAACGCCCGTGACAAAAAAATCCCATTGCGCGTAACAATGGGATCAACTGCGCGGACGCCGCGCTGGAGCGGATAATGGGAGTCGAACCCACCACCTCAGCTTGGGAAGCTAATGTTTTACCGATAAACTATATCCGCGTCACAATATAATTCTAACATTTTTTTCACCGTTTGTCAATAGCAAAAGCAAATTTTTTTCGGAAAAGTCCGCGGAGACATAATACCCCCGCGGACTGCCGAAAAAACCGAATTACTTTTTCTTGCCCTTGCCCTTAGCGGGAGCCTTCGCCGCGGGAGCAGCCTTCTTCTCGGGAGCCTTAGGCGCAGCGGGAGCAGCGGTCTCCTTCTTCTCCGCGGGCTTAGCCGCAGCGGGTGCGGGAGCAGCCTTCTTTTCGGGAGCCTTCGCAGCCGCGGGAGCGGCCTTTTTCTCGGCGGGCTTAGCCGCGGGCGTCTTCTTGGCAGCCGCCTTAGCGGGCGCCTTAGCCGACTTCTTTGACGGCACAAGGCACTCAAGCGCCTTGAGCTTAGCGGGGTCGCCGCTCTTCACCTGAACGGAGCCGTTCGCGAGAGCCTCGTCAAACGAAAGCTCGCCCGAGAACATCTTATCAACGATATCCGCGGAAGCCTCGACCGCACAGTTGTTGTCGTTGTACGCATAGTGGTCTACGATGATTTTGCCCTCTCTTACGGCGACGAACATATCCTCGTCGTTCTCGGAGAGCAGGGAAATGGAAACCGCAACCAGATCTTCAAACTTCTTAGCCTTTGCCGCGCTTCCCTTGAGATATCCCTCAACCTTTTTTGCCAGTTCTACGTTATTCATAACACGTAATCCTCCCAGATCAAAGCCAGAGGTTAGAGATACAAAGAAAACACAAACAGGCTAACCTCTTTAAGTTACACTTTTTTCCACGCGGTATTTTACTACCATAAAAATTATACCATATTAACTTGTCAATTTCAATAGTCAATATTTATAAATTTACCGCAAAAAACAGGAAAATTATAGAGAAATACCATAATTTTTACAGTTATTCGGCAGTCCCCCGCGCGGATAAAAACAGTTTGCAGTGATAATAATATAAACGAAAAATTTCAAAAGGGGAAAAATCATGAAAAAATTATTGATAGGCGCGGCAATGCTCCTTACAATGCTCTCGGGCAGCGCGCCGAAAAAATACGGCAGCCTGACGGTCGTCGGCGACTCCATAGCCTCGGGCTACGGGCTTTCGGAGTACGTCTCGGGCAACAATTACAGCGCCCTCGACAGCTTCGGCAGCCTCCTCGGCGCGGAGAGCGCCCATTACGAAAACTTCGCCGCGGACGGCAGGCGCTCCGACGAGCTCCTCTCCGTCCTCTCCGACGACAGCGCCCCGCTCACGCGCTCGGCGTCCGAAGCGGACAGCGTGATAATCTCCATAGGCGGCAACGATTTCCTGAAGCCCATGCTCGACGCGATAAAGACCCAAGCGCTCACCGATACCGACTTCTTCCTGTCGATACTCGAGGGCGACATCTCCGCAAACGGTATCTCCGAGTACTCCAACGGCATTCTGCAGTCGGCATTGACCGCGGCGCGCGCCGTCGACGTAAACGCCACGGTCGGCAATATCCGCAGAATAACCGAGCGCATAAAGACCCTCAACCCCGCCGCGCAAATCGTCCTGCTCACGGTCTACAACCCCTTCTCTGGGAACGTCCTGCTCACAGCCGCCTCCGAAGCCGCCGAGGAGAAGCTCTCCGAGCTGAACGGCGGCATAAAGGCTCTCGCGGACGATACTATTGTAATAGCGGACGTGTACGGCGCGTTCAAGGGTCACGAGGCGGGCTACACCAATATCAACAGGCTCGACATCCACCCGAGCAGCGCAGGGCACCACAAAATCTACGAAACGCTCTCCGAAATTCTGCCGAAAGCGACGGCAGCCGCATAACCGAATACGGTATTTTTCGGGCAGCCCAACGCGCCCGAAAAATTTTTTGAAAAACCGAAACCCCGCCGCGTTTCGTTTGGTATTATATACACAGGAACTTTTCGGAAAAGAGGTACATATGAAAAAATTATACGCAATATTTTTATCGGCAGCGCTTTTGCTCACGGGCTGCGTAAAAACGGGCTACGACGGCGCTTCCGTGAAAAGGCTCACGGGCGGCTCCGCGGACGGGTACCGTTTTTTTGCGCAGAACACAGGCGGCGAGCCCGTCGAGATCACCGACGGCAGCGCGATAGACGAGTTGTGGGCGTATCTGTCGGAGTGCGAGTCGGGGGAGCGGTGCCGTTTTTATAACTATGACGCTCCCGCGGGAGTGGCGGCTTCGGCAACCGCGGAGCTCATACTTCTCGACAAGGAAACGGGCGAGGAGTATTCCGTCGCGGCGGGTCATACGGTTAGCTGCGGCAGCGCGGAGGACGGCACGCCCGCCATAACCGTCACCCGCCGCACGGACGAAAAAAATCCCGAGTGGACGGCGTACATAGACGTCGGCGGCGGCTTTGAGGAGCTGCTCAACGGGCTTTCGGGTGTTGGCAGCTCGCCGCATCTCACGGACAGCCCCCTCGACGACTATTCGATAACGGGCAGCATAGAGGTCTACGACCCCGCAAGTTACACGTACACCGAATACAGCGGCGCGTTCTCCGAGGACTATGCCGAAGAGCTCTGGGCGCTGCTGGAACGTATCGAAAAGTCCGCCCCCATACGCCTCACGGGCACTCAGTGCACGGGCGGCGGCTGCATCGGCGGCGGTCTGATATTCACGAACGAAAAAACGAACGAGGGCTTCTACGTCTCGGACGGGCTTCTGTACGCCGCTCCCGAGCTTGCCGGCGGCGAGAGCATTATAGTTATCGGCGGCAATTATTACGGCGGCTCCCGTGAAATGCTCAAGGAGCTCATGATAAAGGGGCTTGCCCGCGAGGAAAATATCGTCAAACAAACGGTAAACGCGCCCTCCGAGCCTTGGGCGGATAAGCCCGAAAAGCTCACGGATATGCCCCTCGGGCAGCTCGAGTTCTCGGGCAAAGCGTCGGTATACGACCCCGAGAGCGGCTTTATCGCCGAATACCAAGGCCGCGTCACGGGCATTGCCTGCGAGGAGCTTTGGTCGCTCCTCGCCGAGATAGAGCAGTCCCCCGCGGATACGGACGAAATCGCCGCGCCCGCCGACAACGTCTGCCTTCAGATAACCAACACCGCCACGGACGACATTTATTTTATAACCTTCGGCATCGCCTCATACGTAGACCCTGCGGTCGTTGCCGTGAGCGGATGCTTCCGCGGCGGCGTAAGCGAAAAATACTATCGCCCCGATATGTTTCTGTACGGCAGGCTCGCGGAGATCCTCCTCGGGGAGCTCGTCCGCGAGGAAAACCACGTCTGCAGCCGTCTGCCCGACGTGCCGCAAAGGCTCTCCGACACGTCCCCCGAGGATTTTGAGATCGTCGGCAGCGCAACGGTGTTCGACCGCGAAACGCTCACGACCACGCGCTATAAGGGCGCGATAACGGGGAGCGCCGCCGAGGAGCTTTGGGCGCTGCTCGGCAGGATAGAGCGCTGCGAGGTCGCCGAGTTCGACTACAACGATTCCGTCGGCAACAACTCCGTGCTGCTCACGCTCACGGACAAGCGCACGGGCAAGGTATACACGATAACGGACGGCATTTTCTACGAGCACCCCATGCTCGAGGGCGGAGCCGTGGTCATCGTCATAAACGGCGTCTCCCACGAGGGGCGCGGCTATGTCTGCTACTACCCCGAATGCGATTTCGATACGGGGAGATCGCTCCTCGACGAGCTCAAGGAGCTCGTGACCCGCGCCGTCTCCCGCGAGGAATACGTCGCCGACCGCGTGACCGAAACGCCGCAGCTCCCCAAAGGCGACATCGCCGCGGTGTGCTGCTATCAAAACCTTGCGTGGGGGCGCGAGCTCCGCGGCGAGTTCGTCGACCTCTGCGGCAATATCTACAAATTCGACCTGTCCGAGTATTCCGATATGTTATATGGGGATTTAATGACGACCCTCGAAAAAGGGCATTACAACGGTCTTTTCGGGGAACCCGTCGGCGTCGTCGGCAATATCGATGCGCTTTACGAGCTGATAGCCCTCGCCGACCTTGTCCCCGACGACGCGGAGATAACCGAAAAGCACACCGCTTACGACGCGGGGCAGACGACGCTTTACATCGCGAATACGGGGCACGCGCTCGTCGAAATATCCTCCCGCGGCGATTACGAGCGTACAAACACCGACCCCAACGCCGAAAAAGCCGCCAAGCTCATAGAGCTCATCGCCCGCTCCGATTTCCAAATTTTAACATAAAATTACATCTCTCCCAAATATTTCCACCACAAAACTGCAATTAACCGCAAAAAACTGCAAATCGGCTGCAAATCACTGCACGCTAACTGCAAAAAGCTGCAAGAAAAGGGACAAATCCACCCCGATTTGTCCCTTTTTTAAAAAAATTTGCAATTTCCCAGCCGAAAACTTGCAAAAATCGAATTATCGCAAGGCCGTTTTCTCCAGCGTCCGCAGCAGCATATCGACCTCTCGCGCGGTATTGAACGCGGACGGCGAAAACCGTATAGTACCGCCGTTTATCGTGCCTATCTTCTTGTGCGCGAGCGGTGCGCAGTGCAGCCCGCCCCGCATAGCGAAGCCGTTCGCGCTCAGCATAGCCGCGCCCTCGGTCGACGGCATATCGCGGATATTGAACGAAACCACGGGCGCGTACAGCCCCGAATTTCGCATTGTAATGCGGTTGCAGAGCCGTATGCCGTGTATTTTCTCCGCGCCCTCGCAAAAGCGTCGGCAGAGCGCCAGCTCGTGCGCGAGTATCCTCTCGGTCGTAAGCCCGCGCACAAAGTCCACGCCCTCGCCGAGCGCGATAACGCCCGCGGTGTTGATAGTGCCGCTCTCAAAGCGGTCGGGGGAGAAATCGGGCTGTAAAACGCTTTCCGAAGCGCTTCCCGTGCCGCCCTCCATCAGCGTGTTCAGCGGATAGCTGCCGTCGGTCATCATCAGCCCCGTCCCCATAGGCCCGTACAGCCCCTTGTGCCCCGCCGCGCAGATGATGTTTATGCCGTCTTTAAGCGTTATCGGCAGCGTTCCCGCGCCCTGCGCCGCGTCCACTATAAAGCATATCCGCTTGCGTCGGCAGAGCGCTGCAAGCTCCTTAAGCGGCGTGCGCAGCCCCGTAACGTTGCCCGCGGCGGTGCAGACGAGCGCAACGGTATTCGGACGGACGGCGCGCTCCGCGTTGTAGACGGTCTGCTCCTCGTCCTCGACAGCCTCAAACATCGTAAACGAGCCTCCGACCGCCCTTGCCGCCGCGTAAACGGGGCGAATGACGGCGTTGTGCTCCATATCGCTCGTCACGAAATGGCAGCCCCTTTTTGCAATTCCCTTTATCGCGAAGTTCAGCGCATGTGTGCAGTTCAGCGTAAACACTGTATTTTCGGGCTCCGCGCCAAAGAACTCGGCGCATTTTTCGCGGCTTTGGTAGACAGCCTCGGCAGTGCTTTGGGACAACGCGTGACCCGAGCGCCCGGGGTTTGCGCCGTAAGCGCTCATGGCGCGCGCCCATTTCCGATACACCGCCTGCGGCTTGGGGAAGGTAGTCGCCGCGTTATCGAGGTATATCACAGCTTACCCCTATCGAGCCGAGCAGAGCGCAAACCTCCGCCTCCGACGCGTTTTTGTCCGTGACCTTCAGCGCAAAGCCGCAGCCCGCTCTGTTGTCAAAGCCGCGCTCGACGATGCAGCGAATGCCGTGTTTTTGCAGGAACGACATCGCCTTTCTTGCATGCGTAAACGATTTGATATATATAATTGTCATAAAAAAATCTCTCCTTAGTTCAGGCAGCACCGTACAAAGCCGTTAAGCGCGGTCTTTGCACAGTATTGCCTCTATTAGGCGAAATCCGCCTGTTGCATTATATGCAAACAAGCGGATTTTGACAGGAGAGTTTTTATTGTTATAGGCTTGAAATAAGCGCCTTCGCCCTTTCGAGCAGCGCGTTTTTTTCGTTCGGCAGCTTTTCCGCGACGACCTCCGCGAGCAGTTCCGAAAGCACCCTGCCCATAAGCGGCGAGGGAGGCACCATATCCTTAAGGTCTCTGCCCGAAACGGCAAGCTCCTTCAGCGTAAGGCACGGCTTCGCGGAGATTATCTCCTCGGCAGTTTCAAGGCACTTTTTCGCGTTTTCGATACGCGGTCTGCCGAGCGCGGACTGCGCCGAGCTGTCGGCTATCTGCGCGCACATGATGTCTCGGAAGAGCTCCGAGCCGTACTGCGACAGCCGCCGCTTTACAATGCGCCTTGAGGGCTCGGCGGGCATATCGTGGCGCTTTATTATGGCGCAGACCCTCTCGCGCAGAACGTTGTCGCATTTGAGCGTCCGCAGGAGCCCGTCGGCAATCTCGCGGCTTTTCTCGGCATGCCCGTAGTAGTGGCACTCGCCGTCCTCCCCGACCGTGCGGCAGAACGGCTTCCCCGTGTCGTGCAGCAGCATCGCGAGCCGCAGCGCGGGCTCCGCGGGAGCGGCTTCGACGGCGCGCGCGGTGTGCTCGTACAGCGTGCTGTCGTGGTAGCGCGAGCCCTGCTCGTAGCCTATCTGCTCCGCGAGCGGCGGCATTATTTCGGCGAACACGCTCGGGAACTCCAGCAGCACGCGCTTAACGCCGCTGCCGCAGAGCAGCAGCTTCAGCTCCGAGAAAACGCGCTCCGCGGAGACCTTATGCAGGTCTTTCGCGCGCGCCGTTATCGTATCGGCAGTTTGCTTTTCGACGGCAAAGCCCAGCGTTGCCGAAAACCGCAGCGCACGGAGTATTCTCAAAGCGTCCTCGGAGAAGCGCCGCCCGGGGTCGCCTATGCAGCGTATCATGCGCGAGCCGATGTCGCCCGCGCCGCCGAACGGGTCAATAACGCCCGTCTTGGGACTGTAAGCAATGCCGTTCATCGTGAAATCGCGGCGCGAGAGGTCGTCCCCGACCTCCCGCGAGAACGTCACCGAGCTCGGGTGCCTGCCGTCGGCGTATTCCCCGTCGACGCGGAACGTCGTTATCTCAACGCTCTGCCCCTTGTACAGCACAGTGACCGTGCCGTGCTTCACGCCCGTTTCGATAACTCGGCAGTCGGAAAAGACGCGCTCCGTTTCACGCGGGAGCGCGGAGGTCGTTATGTCGTAGTCGCGGGGCTGCATGCCCATAAGCGCGTCGCGCACGCACCCGCCGACGACGAACGCGGAAAAACCCGCGCGCTCGAGCCGCTCGAGCATTTCGGCTATCTGAAACGGAAGCTCCATATGTCCTCCTTTGGTTGTCGGCAGGCTGTTTTATGACCGCCGCGCCGTTTTTCAATATTCGTTGTATTCGCTCATTGAGACCGTGCCGCGCTTGTTTTTCTCGGGGATAAGCTCTCCGAGTATCGCGAACGGCGTGTCCTCGGGTTTTACGCTGTTGTGAGCGCCATCGAACGCGTAGTAAAGCGTGTCGGTCTTATACTCGGTCTTTATGGTCACCTTATAGCCGCACACGCAATACCCCATGAAAAAGCTCTTTATCTCCACGGAGCGCACGTCCGAGTAATAGTAGCAGACGTCGGGGCGCTTTTCGCGGCGGATAGTCATTTTCTCCTTGTCGAACTCGTATTCCGCGCGCTTTCCCGAGCGGGCGGCGTGAAAGAACTGCTCCGCGATAAAGCAGAACACAGCCAATATCAGCATGCCCAAAAGCGCCAATATACTTCTGTCCTTGAAAGCGACAAAGATGAACGGCGCAGCCGCGGCAAGCCCCAGCGCAATGCTTACGCTGAACGGCGCTATCCACCAAAAGGGGTTGTCGTTCATCAGCTTCATGGTGCTCTTTTTGAGCGTTATATCCTCGTAATTCATCATTGCTCACCTCCATGATAGGCTATCTCCCTATATGCACCCGCTGCGCGAACTCGTTGTAATACAGCTTTCTGCCCATGAGCACGCCCATTATCGACGCCATCATCAAGCCCCTCGTCCAGCCGCTGGAGTCGCCGAGGCAGTGCAGCCCCATGATATTCGTCCTGAGCTCCTCGTCCATCGCGACGCGGTTGGAGTAAAATTTGAGCTCGGGCGAGTACAGCAGCGTCTCGTGGCTCGCGAACCCCGGGACAACGTTGTCGACCGCCTTTATGAAATTGATGATGTTCGTCATCGTGCGGTAGGGTATCGCCGCCGTGATGTCCCCCGCGACCGCGTCGGGGAGCGTGGGCTTGACGTTGGAGAAGGACAGCTCCTTTTCCCATGTGCGCTTGCCGTCGAGAATATCGCCGTAGCGCTGCACGAGGATATGCCCGTTGCCGAGCATATTCGCGAGCTCACCGACCTTTTTGGCATACTCTATCGGCTGGTCGAACGGCACGCTGAAATTGTGCGAGCAGAGTATCGCGAGGTTGGTGTTGTCGCTCTTGAGGTTCTTGTAGGAGTGCCCGTTGACAACGGCTAAACCGTCGTCGTAGTTTTCCTGCGCGACAAAGCCGCCCGGGTTCTGGCAGAACGTGCGCACCTTGTTGCGGAACGGCGCGGGGTAGCCGATGAGCTTGCTTTCGTACAGCACCGCGTTGACCTCCTCCATGACCTCGTTTCGCACCTCGACGCGCACGCCGATGTCCACGGTCCCCGAGCGGTGCTCGACGCCGTGAGCGACGCATATTTTTTCAAGCCAGTCCGCGCCCTTTCTGCCCGTCGCGATAACGACGTCGAGCCCGTAAATGACGTTCCCCGAGCAGACGACGCCCGTGCATTGTCCGTTTTCGACAACGATGTCGTCGCAGGCGGTGCCGAACATTATCTCCACGCCGTTGTCGAGCAGATACTTTTCGATGCGCGCGTAGAGCTGCTGAGCCATTTCCGTGCCGAGGTGACGAATGGGGCAGTCGACGAGCTTCAAATTCGCGTTTATCGCCTTTTTGCGTATCTCGCGAATCTTGTCGGGTTCGGAAACGCCCTCGACGCGCTCGTCCGCGCCGAATTCGAGATAAATCTTGTCTGTGTAGGCGATGAGCTCCCGCGCCTGCTGCTCGCCGATAAGCTCGGGCAGCGTGCCGCCGACCTCGGGCGACAGCGAGAGCTTGCCGTCCGAGAACGCCCCCGCGCCCGAAAAGCCCGTGGTTATGTGGCAGTCGGGCTTGCAGCTCATGCATTTGCCCGTCTGCGATTTCGGGCAGTGCCGTTTTTCGACGGGCTGTCCCTTTTCGATTATCAGCACCTTTTTTTCCGAGCCCTGCCGCAGCAGCTCTATCGCCGTGAATATTCCCGCGGGTCCCGCGCCAACTATTATAACGTCGTATTTCATAATATCACCTTTTTTGTTTATTTTTCCCGTTTTTGCCGAAAATCACCATATTTCGTCGGGGTGGTGTTTGGCAATAAATTTTTTCGTGATGTCGATTAAATTTTCGGCAATGTATTTTTTAGAATCGTTTTTATAGGAGTCGCCATTATAAAAATTACAAAATTCCAAGCTCGAGCGAATTTCATGAATTTTCATAATACCTGTTGCAAACCCCATACCCGTTTCAAAGGTCTGCGCATAGAACAGGCAGTCGCTGCAGTCGCAGGAGTTTCCGTTGTCGTCGTACAGGAGCCAATCCACGCGCACGATGTCGACGATTTTCATTCTTCTTTCGAGCTCAGCCCATATCGCGTCATAGTCCTCGCAATCCTTGTTTACGCCTATGGAGATGAGGTACATCATCTTCCTGCCGTCCTTTGTCGCCATATTCGTGTCGAATACCATAATATCAAGTCCTTTCTCTGTTGACGTCCACACTAATAATTTAACATATTTTTCGGATTTTGTCAATATTTTTGGGACATTTCGCGCGGTTCGCGCTCATATATTTTTTAAAAAGCAAAGGAGCTGTTCAAATGGAAAATATTGTCAACGCGCCGCACAACAGGGGAGCGCTGCCGAGGGAGAGCACAGAGCCGCGTATAACGGAGAGCATGTCCGAGGAGCCCGAAAGGGACGAGATAGAAACGCCCGATTTTGCCGAGACATACGAAGAAACGGACAAGCCGAACGAGCCCGAGATCTACACGCACGTCCGCGCGCCCGAGATACGCCGCGGCGGAACGCGGATACTTATGGGCCTGACGGCTGTGTGCGGAGCGGTCTCGGGGGCGGTCATCGTGTTCACGGGGAAAGCCGACCCCGCCGCTCTCGAGGCGGTTTCGCGCTCGCTTGAGGGGACCGTCGGGGAGCTTTTTCTGCGCGCGCTGGCGACGGGAGCTGTGTTCCTCGCGGCAGAGCTGATACTGGGTTTTTTCGCGCTGGGGGATTGGCTCGTGTGGGCGCTGCCGCTGTGCTATGCCATGGGAACGAGCCTGCGCGTCGCCGCCTCGGGAACTGCCGTGCTGCTGCCGTCCGCGGCGGCGGGGATATGCGCCGTTTCGCTCGCGGCTGCCGCTTCGGCAAGCTTTTCGCAGACGCTGCTGCGGCTGTCCGAGGGCGGCAGCCTGTACCGCGAGAGCTCGCCGCTGCGGAGCTACGCGCTGGCGTTTTTCGGCTATGCGCTGATGATCGCGGCGGCGGCGGTGTATGAGGGCATCGCTCTCAACTGGAAATGAACGGCAATTCCCGTTTGACAGCACACAACAAAACGCCCCCGAAGGCTCGGGGGCAATGCTCATTAAAAATATTTTTATCCCGTTCTCTCCGTCCCGAAGCGGATATAATTGTACTCCTTGGCGAGCGCGTCCCACGTCGGAGAACCGACTATCCCCGACGGTTCGAGCCCGTAAAGCCGCTGAAACGTCATAACGGCGCGCTCCGTTTCGGGACCGAAATAGCCCGTCGCCTCGATAACGGGGATGCCGCTTATGTTCTGCCCGATAACGCGCAGATACGTCTGAAATTCCTTTACATCGTCGTTGCGCATTCCGGGAGTGAGGTTGTAGCCGGGGTACAGCGCCGCCGTCGAGCCCTCGTAGCCCTCGGGAAGATTGTTGAGAATATCCGTGTAAATTTGGTTTATCATCTGCCAAGTCCGAAAATCGACAACGCCGTCGGGATTTAAACCGTAGAACCGCTCGAACGCCTTGACCTGTTCGTCCATTGCCGCGTTGAAAACGCCGCCCGAGTTTACGGTCGGTATCTCGGGATTGAAATACGCGATTACGTTCAGATAGTACGCCAGCGAGCGCACGCGCTGCCCGTAGTCGCCCTGCCGAAGATTTTCACCCCAGAGGTTTTCTATCTCCTCCGCCGTAAGCCCCTCGCTCGTGAGCTCCGAGAGGTGCTTTACGGCAGTGAAGATGTACTTTATCTTGTACCACGTCGCCTTGTTGATAACGCCCGTAACGGGCAGGTTGAACACGCTCTGGAACGTCCGCACAGCCTCGACCGTGCTCTCGCCGTAGATGCCGTTGGCGGGGACTATCTTCGGGATAGCGGGGTAGTTCGTGCCTATCCTGTTCAGCTGCACCTGAATGGTGCGCACCTCGTTGCCCGAAGCCCCGAACCCGAACGGCGTTCCGGGGTAGCTCTGGATATTCGGCGAGACGGGCGCGTTGTACACGATGTCGATGTCGTTCCCGTAGTAGTACTGCAATATCTGATACGGCGTGTAGCCGCGGTTCGCGAGCGGCACGGTGCCCCACTGCGAAAGCCCCTCGCAGGTGACGGTGGTGCCGTTGCAGAACATCGTGAACAGCGGCTCGACGCTGCCGCGGCGGACGATGTAGTTATTGAAAACCTCGTCGACGATATTCGCGATGTTCGCGAAAATATCGCGCCCGTAAACATACGCTTGGTCGTACTGCGTGGAGTTGGTGATGTCGAAATCGTACCCGCGCGAGCGGTACCACTCGGTGTACACGCGGTTGAGCGCGAACGATATCTGCACGTAAATATTCGCGCGGAGAGCCGCCTCGGGCCACGTCGGGAAGATCTCGCTGGAGGCGACGTTTTTTATGTAGTCTGGGAACGTCACGGAAACGTTAGTCGCGCTCGCGTTCGGCGTGCCGAGGTGCACGACTATCCTTTCGGGGATATACGGTAAGTTAGCGGGCATTTTCCACCTCCATTATGTTCACGGTATCGGCGCCCGCGGCGCCGCCCTCGGACGGCACGGGCACCATAGCCACGCGCTGTATCGACTGCACCCCGTCGAACACGGGTATATCGCTCAGCACCACGTCGGCAAAGCCCTCCCTTGTCACCTCCGCGTCATACAAAGCAAACGGCTGCACAGTGTTCTCAAACGACTGCGAAAGCTCCTTAGACGGCGCCGGGAGCGTTTCGGCGCTCGTCTGACCGCTGCCGTCGGTAACGAGCGAACATATCTCGTGCGTTTCGCCGCCGATTTTTTTGGAGATAACGCACCGCGCGTCCGCTATCGGCATCGCCTCGCGCGCCGTATACACCCGAAACAGCATCGTGCCTCTGCCCGCGTTGCTCTGCTCGAACTCCTCGAAGCTGCCGTAAACGGGCTCGGGATACTTTATCGGCTCCGCGCCGCTGCCCTGCCGAAGAATGCTGTCGGGTGGGTTTTCGGGATTTTGCGGGTAGCTCTCGTCCTCGAAGCTGCGCCCCGTGAGCTGCTCCCCCTCGGCAGTGCCGCTTATCGGCTGGTCGGCAAGCGTTTCGGCGCGCTCCGGGGAAACGCTCTGCACGTCCGCGAAATCGGGTCTCGGCGCGGTCGCGGAGTTGTCCGTCACTCCCGAAACGTCCTCCTCCGGGCGGTTATTCTCGGGAACGCTCTGCTCGGTTATCTCCCCGCGCACCCGCTCCGTCGAGGGTATTTCCGTAAAGCGCGGCGGCGTGAACAGCACGTCCGAGGTCTCGACAATATCCTCCTCGGGCGCTTCGTCGGGAATTGTTTCCGCGCTCTCTTCGTCATATTCGACGATCTCCTCGGACTCGGAGCTCTCGTCGCCGTCGACTATCTCCGCGATAAAACGGTCGTACACTGCGGGAAATTCGCCGCTCTCCTCGCTTACGTAGCCGATTATCTTCGGCTTTCTCTCTTCGGGCGCGGGCTCGGCAGCCGCCCTTTCGGGCTTATCCTCAACGACGGGGACGGGCTCGGCGGCGGGCTTCGCGGAGCGGCGGCTCAGCTCCATAAGCTCGCGCTTGTATTTCTCTATCAGCTTTTTGGTATCGTCCATAGTATGACCTCCGTAAAAATATTCTTATAGAATATATGCGGAGATCGGCTCAATTATTTCTTTATTTTGACAAGGCAAGCTCCCGGACGACCTCTCCCGCGAGTATAAGCCCCGCGACGGACGGCACGAACGCGCAGGACGCGGGCACGACGCGCTCTCCCTCGCGCGTGGGAGCGGCGGGCGTTTCCGTCGACCACACGACCTTCAGTCGCTCTATGCCGCGCTTTCGCAGCTCGTGCCGCATAACTCTCGCAAGCGGACAGACCGACGTTTCGTAAACGTCCGACACGCGCAGCTTCGTCGGGTCGAGCTTGTTGCCCGTGCCCATGGAGCTTATCAGCGGCGTTCCGCTCTCGGCGCATTTCACCGCGAGCAGCACCTTTGCGCGAACGTCGTCTATCGCGTCGACAACATAGTCGTATTCCGCGAAATCGAACCGTCCGACGGTCTCTTCGGACAAGCGGAATTGATGCTTTGTCAGCCGCAGGCTCGGATTTATGTCGAGAAAGCGCTTTTCGGCAGCATCCGTTTTCGGCAGCCCGACCGTGCTGTGCAGCGCGATTATCTGGCGGTTGATATTCGACGCCGCCACCTCGTCCCCGTCGACGATATCCAGCGCCCCTATGCCGCTTCGCACGAGCGCCTCGGCGGCGTGACCCCCCACCCCGCCTATGCCGAAAACCGCCGCGCGGCATTCCGCGAGGCGGCTCATAGCGCCCTCTCCGAGCAGGCGCTCCGTTCTTGCAAATTCCTCCATTATTGCCCTCCTATATTTTCGACCTCAAGCCGCAGCCTGTAAAACGCCCTCGCCCATTCGGGAAAAGCGCCCTCGTCAAGATTTTGCAGCGTCCGCCTGCCGACGCGCCCGTCCATTACGGCGAGGACTCTGATGACGCTGTTTTCGCTTTTCAGCGCCTCCGCTATCGGCATATTGATAAAATCAAGCGCTGCCGACAAAAAGTCCGTTTCGGAATACGTGCAGTCGTTGTCCCATTTTTCCTTGAAGCAGCTCTCGTCGTATTCGCCCGTCCGCGTGTAAAGCCTCGACAGGTCGATTTCCTGCCGATACATCTCCGTCCACGAAAATCGGACAAGCTCGCGCCCGTCGAGCAGCACAGCCGCCCGCCCGTAAGCGTTATGCACCCTGTGATAGCGCGTGAGAAAATAAGTCACGCGCCCCCTCAGCCCCTCGCAGAGCAGCCCCTCGAGCCGCTTTTTCAGCGACTTCCACGATTTGTATTTTTTCATGACCTCACCCGAATAATATTATACTATATTATTCGGGCAAAGTCAATCATCGGAAGAGCAGATCCTCAAAACGCTCTATCGCGTATTCCATAGCGTCCAGACTGTCGACGTTCGTCGTGCCGTTGTCAAGCCTCACGTCCTTATTCGGCGAGCGCTCGTCCCAAACGGCGCTTTGTACCGCCTCGATAACGCGCGGACATTCCCCGGACACGAAAAACCGCCCCGAGGAAATCAGCCTGTTCAGCATATTTATGCGCGTGTTTATCGGCTTTTTCTTGGCGTTGTGGACCTCCGTGCGCACCGCGGCGCGAAAGCTCTTCACGAGCAGCTGCTCCGCGCTGTCGCAGTACACCGCGGAAAGCGTCGGGAAGCGCTCGCTCTCGCGCCCGACATATTCCTTAAAGCTGTTTATAAGGCACTCCGCGGAGCGGTTGCGCTTGTCGTAAAACTCCGACAGCACGTATACGTTTCGGAAGCCCTCGTCGAAGCCGACGTGCACGAACGCCGAGGCGCTGCCGCTGCCGCCGTAGTCCACCCCGATAACCGAGCGCACGAGCGGCTTTTCCGACAGCCTGCCTTTAAGCGCGCCGTCCGCGAGAACGCACGCGGGGGAAAAATCGCCGTATATCCTGCCCTCCGCCGCGACCCAATCCCCGAGGATATAGCGGTCGTAAAACACGCCGCTGAACTCCTTTTTCAGCTCGGCAACGTACTTTTCGGGCAGGAAAATATTGTCTTCAAGCCCGAATTTCATCGACAGCAGGTCAAGGCTCCCGTTGTCGAGATAATCCCGCTTTACCCAATGCGACGGGCAGTCGGGATTTGTGGTCGCGAAAAGCTTCGCGCCGTCCTCCGACAGCCTTGACAGCAGCATGGCGAAAAACTCCTCGTCGAAAAGCGTAAGCTCGTCGCAGTACGCCCCCATAAGCGTCATGCCGCGTATCTTGTTCTCGGAGAGCGCGTTTGCCGCGCCCTCCAGATAAACGCGCCTGCCGAAAAGCCGCCCCTCCTTTTTGGCGGCGCTGTATGTAAAGCCGTCGCCGAGAATTTCCGAAAGCGGCTCGAGGACGTTCCTTTTCAGCGTCGAGAGCGTTTTCGCCGCCATAAGATACGACCTGTCCCTCGGCGACCCCGCGACCCAGAACGCCCACAATATCATGGAAACATGGGTCTTGCCGCTGCGGACGCTGCCCTCGAAAATATTTATGCGCCGCAGTCTGCCGTTTTTCAGCAGCCGCAGCGCCTCCTCCTGCTTCGGTGAAAATCTCATCTTATCACTCCTCTCCGCCGCTTTCAATGTCCTTGTATTCGCCGATAAGCTCCGCGAGCCGTCCGAGCGCGTCCTCGCGGGTGTGCTCCTCAAACATCTCGATAACCAGCTTCCATACCTTCGCCAGCTTTTCGAGATCCCTTTCGGCATACATGGTTATCAGCTCCTCGTCGCCGAGCAGACACAGAAAGCGCTCGCAGAATTTCATTATCCGCGGGTTGTTTTCGGTAAAATATTCCTTTACGGTAAGCTTTTTCTTCGATGCCACGTTATCACCTCCCTGCTCCGTGATAACAGTCTAGCACCGCCTAAACTGCAAAAAACTGCATTTTTTGAGCTTGTGTTCATAGGATTTGTGCGTAGATTTTCGAGCATAATTTTGTCGAGTACAAGGAAAAACGACGCGGGCGTACTGTATGTACGCCAAGGAGTTTTGACGCAGTAATCGGCAAAATTTGCCGAAAAGATGCGTGCAACATTTTATGAACACACGCTCTTGGCGATAAAAAACCGCCCGCCGTTCAAACGAACGGCAGGCGGCTCCGAAAAACGTCTCACGCCGCGCCGACGTACTCCGCGAGATATTCAAGCGCCGCGACGGTTTTCTCCTCGGAGAGCCCCCTCGTAATAAGCCCGACATAAAGTCGGTCGGTGCCGAACTCCGCGTAATATCCGCCCGTGCTTTTCTTTGCTATCCTCATTTCCACTCCCGCGACGGTCGAAGTCGGCAGCCCGTAAAACGTCTCGGTAGAATACGAGCCGTCCTCAAGGAGAGTGATTATATCCGAACAAATGCGGTCCTCGTAAACGTGCTTAGTGTCGCCGTATCTGCGCTGGAAAATGACCTTGGCGCTCTGCGAGCCGTCCGCGCTTTCAAACCAAAACTCGTCGCTGTCCTGGTGATGCCTGACGGGTTCCCAGCATTCGTTTCCGTCGGCGTCCATATATTGATAAGACGGGATACCGTGCTTCCCTTGATTTATTATTCCCATCGGCGCCGTCTCATGCAGCTCGGGAGCAATGCCCGACAAATCGAGGTCGGCGCTCAGCCCGAAATACTCCAAAACGTCGTCTCGGCTCATCTCGAACGTGACGGGCAAATACTGACCGTAAAACACCACGCCCGTGAGGTCGGCAATCTCGAGCTCTCCGATATTGAGCGTGTTGTTGTATTTAGGCACGGCGGCTGCCGTATTTTGCTCGGAGGAAACGCTTTCGACGGCGCTTCGGCTGCCTACGTTATCCACGGGAAACAGCCCCGCCCGTTCAAGCCCGCCCGAGGGGAGACAGCCCGTCAATAAAGACAGCGTCAAAGCTATAACGACCGCCTTAGCAGCTTCTCTGTTCATAAGATCACCCCTTCTCAAATTCTAAATCCTCTTATCCCCATTATATCGCTTTTCCCCGTACATGTCAAGGCATTTAAGGCATTTTTTTAAGTCTCCGCGCCCGCGTACTGCGTCATATACAGCTCGTAGTACTTGCCCTTTCGGGAAAGGAGCTCGTCGTGACCGCCCGATTCGACGATACGCCCCCCGTCCATTACAACGATAATATCCGCGTCGCGTATGGTGGAAAGTCTGTGCGCAATAACGATGCTGGTGCGGTTCTGCATTATCGTGTGCATGGCGTTCTGTATAGCCTTTTCCGTGCGCGTGTCGACGTTCGAGGTCGCCTCGTCGAGAATAAGTATCTTGGGGTCGGCAACGAACGCGCGCGCTATCGCGAGGAGCTGCCGCTGCCCCCGGCTGATATTTTCGCCCGAGCCCGTCAGCACCGTGTCGAAGCCGTTCGGCAGCGCGGCTATCATATCCCCGCAAAGGCTCATTTTGACAGCCGCCTCCGGCTCCCCGGGGCTCGCGTCCTCCTTTGCGTATTTGAGATTATTCGCCGCCGTGTCCGAAAACAAGACCGTATCCTGCAAAACTATCGCGACGTTTCTCCGCAGCTCGTCTCTCGAAACGCCGCCTATATCCTGACCGTTTATCGAGATCTCCCCGCTGTCAATATCGTAAAACCGCATAAGCAGATTGACGACGGTCGTCTTTCCGCTGCCCGTCGCCCCCACCGGCGCGACCTTCCTGCCCGACGGAACGGTCAGCGAGAAATCGCGGAGCACGGGCTTTCCCTCGATATAGGAAAAATCGACGTTCCTAAAGGTCACGTCCGCGCGCTCCGAGCGCCTAAGGCTCTCCCCCGACTTGTCCTCGTCAGCCTCGTCGATAACGGAAAACACGCGCTCCGCGCCCGCTATCGCCGTCTGAAGCTGCCCGTACACCTGCGCTATCTCGTTTATGGGACTGCTGAATTGCTTCGCGTACACGATAAACGCCGAGATGACCCCCACCGAAATAAGCCCGTTTACGGAAAAATACCCGCCGAACACCGCGATTATCACGAAGCCGATGTTGCCGATGCAGTTCATAACGGGACCCATTACGCCGCCGAAAACGTCCGTTTTTATCCCCGCCTTTGTAAGCGAGTCCGACGTTCCGCAGAACTCCTCCGTCGTAATGTCCCGATGATTGTACGCGCATACCGTTCGGCAGCCCGATACCGTTTCCTCGACCGTCCCGTTGAGAATACCGAGCAGCGTCTGCCGCCTCCTCGAGAATTTCCTTACGTTCTTGGAGAGCATTTTCGTGGCGAAAACGGTCAGGAAAACTGTCGCGAAGCTCAACAGCGCCAGCTGCCGGCAGTACCACAGCATTACGGCGACGGTCCCCGTCACGGTCAGCACACCCGAAAACAGCGACGGCAGCGACTGCGATACGGTCGCGGAAACGTTTTCAATGTCGTTCGTCATGCGGCTCATAACGTCGCCGTGGGAGTGCGTATCGAGATAGCGCACGGGCAAGTCCATCATCTTCCCGAAAAGCTCCTCCCGCATGCGCCTTACGATGCGCTGGCTGAGCCTTGCGCTTATGAGCCCCTGCACGAGCTGCCCCGCGCTGTACAGCAGATAAACCCCCGACATCAGCAGCAGCGTAAAGGAGAGGCTCCCGCTCTTGCTTTTCGCGATAATGTCGATAGCGCTGCTTTGCAGCGTCGGCGCGAACACGCCGCAAAGCGTCCCGAAAATAACGACCGCCGGCATGCCGAAAACCATGCCCTTTTCCTTGGCAAAATACGCCGCGACGCGCTTCAGCGTGCCCCCGACGTTCTCTGCGTGCTCGACCTCCGCGAAGCGCTGCGCACGGTTCATCATCCCGGGGATATTGCGCTCGGCAACGCTCTGTCCTTTTTTCTCCTGCACGGTCAATCCTCCTCTCCCGGCTGCGAACGGCAGATGTCGCGGTATATCGGGCAGCTCTCCCTCAATTCATCGTGAGTGCCGACCGCCGCGATCCCGCCGTTGTCCGGCACGATTATCTTGTCGGCGCGCCGGACGGACGCGATGCGCTGCGCCACGATTATCTTCGTGACGTTCGGACGGTATTTGTCGAGAGCCTCATACAGATCCGCCTCGGTCTTTAAATCCGGCGCGCTTGTGGCGTCGTCGAAGATGAGTATCTCCGCGGGCTTAAGGACCGCCCTCGCAATGGAAACGCGCTGCTTCTGCCCGCCCGACAGGCTCATTCCGCGCTCCGCGACAACGGTATCGAAGCCCTCCGCCGCGGCGTCGATAAACTCCTCCGCCTGCGCGGTATTCGCTGCGGAGCGTATCGCCCGCTCGTCCGCGGAGGGGTCGCCCCACTTGATATTTTCGCCGACGGTCACGCTGAAAAGCTCGCTTTTCTGCAGCGCGACGGCTATCTTTTCCCGCAAAGCCCTTTGGTCGTATTCGCGCACGTCCGTGCCGTCCACCGGAACGCTCCCAGAAGTCGCGTCGTAAAAGCGCGGTATAAGGTCGACGAGAGTGGTTTTCCCGCAGCCCGTCGCGCCCATAACGGCAACAGTCTCTCCGCGCTCTATTTTCAAACTGATATTTTTCAAAACGGTCCTTCCGCACGAGCTCGGATAAGCGAACGTCACATTTTTAAACTCGACGCGCCCCCGCCGACCCGAAACGAGCCCGCAAGCAGTATCAGCGCGATAACGATATACATCAGCGCGTTTATCACGGGGTTCATAAACGCGAATATCGTCAGCACCCTCAGCTGCGTTTTTATCAGCTCTCCGTTCGCCTTCCCGAAGCGCGCCTTTTCGTATATCTCGCGGACGCACGCTTTAATGACGCGTATCCCCGAAATATCCTCCTGCATTATCGAGTTTATGGTATCCGGCTGATTTTGCAGCCTCGAGAACAGCGGGCTCGCCTTTGCCAGACAGAACGCCATGATCCCCGCCGCAAACGGGAGTAACTCTCGTCACGACCGAGCCCGTGCCGAGCCCGTCAAGCTGCGGAAACGAAAGCGCCATAATTCTCCGAAAGCAGTCCTTGCGCATTTCGTTGCCGATATTCTGCGACGAGATATGCACGAACACGTTGTTCATCGAGCCGCATAAGCACCCGAACAGCGCCGGCAGTATCATCTTCAGACCGACGCTCCATATCGCCGACCATAAACAGCGCGGCAATGACCGCAAACGGCAGATACCTTTTTACATATTTCCACATTTTCCGTTCCTCATTATTCGGTGAATTTCAAGTTCTTCTTAACCGATATTTTCCTCCAAAGCGCCACGGCGGCCGCCGCCGTCAGCAGCTCCGCTATCGGAAAAACCGCCCACATAAGCCAACCCGCCTGCGCGTCTGCTTTCGCAATCTGCGCGAAAACCAGAGCGAACGGGAACACGAACAGAAGCTGCCTGAACACCGAAATCAAAAGCGAGCCTACCCCGCTGCCGACAGCCTGAAAAACGCCCTGAAACGCGATGTTCACTCCCGCGAAAACCAAGCTTATCGAGATAATGCGCATCGCGCTTATGCAGAGCTCCCGCGTCTCTCCCGAAAGGTCGAATATCCCGGAAAACGGCTCGGCAAAGACCTCCAGAGCAATAAGCCCGACAAGCATTATCACGGCGGTGTAAAGCTGCCCGAACCTCACGCAGTCCTTTATCCGCCTGCCGTCCCTCATACCGTAGCTGAACGCGGTTATCGGAGTGATCGCGTCGCGCATGCCGAACGCCGCGAACAGCAAAAACTGCTGTATTTTGTAGTACAGCCCGTAAGCCGTGACCATATTTTCGCTCACGTCCTTGAGTATCAGGTTCATTCCGTAGGTCATAACCGAAATCAGCGCCTGCGAAATGATAGCCGGCAAGCCCACGGAGTATATCATACCGACAGTCCCGAGCGACGGCTTGAAATGCCGAAGCCTTATCCGCACCGCCTTGTTGAACCTCAAATGGAAAATAAGCGCCGCCGCAAAGGAAACGACCTGCCCTATAACCGTCGCGTAAGCTGCGCCCTTAACGCCCATTTCGGGCAGCCCGAGCCAACCGTATATCAAAATCGGGTCAAGGACGATGTTCGTTACCGCGCCGAGTATCTGCGCTATCGTCGAGCAAAGCGAGTGTCCCGCCGCCTGCAGTACCTTCTCGAACACCGCGAACATCGACATACCGAACGAAAACACGCAGCAAATGCGCAGATAATCCGTTCCCACAGCCGAAACCACGGGGTTGTCGGTCTGCGAGTTTATGTAAGCGCCCGCGCCCAGCAGCCCGAAGCTCAAGAACACCGCGTAGATAACCGCCCCGAGCAGCACCGCGTTTCCCGCGGTCTTGCCGGTAAGCTCCTCGTCCTTTTGCCCGAGGCTTCTCGCGATAAGGACGTTCGCCCCCACGCCCGTTCCTATCCCGACCGCCACCATCAGCACCTGCAGCGGAAAAGCCAGCGTAAGCGCGTTCAGCGCGTCCTCGCCGCCCGTCGGCATATTTGAGACAAACGCGCTGTCCACGATATTGTAGACCGCCTGCAAAACCATCGACACTATCATCGGCAAGCCCATTGAAAGCATCAGCCGTCCGACGGGCGCCGCCATTTTCTCGTTTTTCAAATTCATTGTCATAACCCCCCAAAAACAAAAAAAGTGCAGCTTACCGATCGGAATTACGCAGTAAGCTACACGTCTTAATATTATTATAAGGAAAATAAAAAATATTGTCAACGGCAGTTTTGCACAATTATTTTTTTTGAGACCGCGTATTTTTTTACTTAACCGTCAACCGTTACAAGAGTGCGGAGCTGTTTATAGCCGAGATAAGCGCCTTTATCGAGGAGTTGATTATATCCGTGTCGATGCCCACGCCCCAGCCGACCGTGCCGCTCGGCAGCGTAATGCCGATATAGGAAGCCGCCTTGGACTTGGAGCTCTGCTCTATCGCGTGCTCCGTAAACGTCGAAATGGTGTAATCAAAGCCCAGCCCGTCCTTTACCGCGTTCGAGACCGCGTCGAGACGTCCGTTGCCCGCGCCCCTCAGAACGCGCTTTTCGCCGTTTATCTTCACAGTGACCTCGGTTGTTATCTGCTCGCCCTGCGTGTAGTGCGCCTCCGTGACCTCCAGCTTGGTCTTGAGGTTGACGTAGGTCTTTTCAAATATCTCGTAGACCTCCGCGGGCTTGAGCTCCTTGTGCGCCTTATCGGAAACGCGCTTTACGGTGTAGCCGAAATGCTCCCTCATCTTCGGCGGCATAATAATGCCGTAGTTCTGCTCCATAAGGTAGCCTATGCCGCCCTTTCCCGACTGCGAGTTTATGCGGATAACGTCCCCCTCGTATTCCCGCCCGAGGTCGTGCGGATCGACGGGGATATACGGCACGTTCCAGTGGTCGGGGTCTTTTTCCTCGCGCCACTTCATGCCCTTCGCGATAGCGTCCTGATGCGACCCCGAAAACGCCGCGAACACCAGCTGCCCGCTGTACGGCATACGCTCGTAAACGCGCATTCTCGTAAGCCGCTCGTAGACTTCCGTAAGCTCTGGAAGATTTGTAAGGTCGAGATTGGGCTCCACGCCGTGCGTGTACATATTCAGCGCCAGCGTGATTATATCGACGTTTCCCGTGCGCTCGCCGTTTCCGAAAAGCGTGCCCTCAACTCTGTCCGCGCCCGCCAGCAAGCCCATTTCCGTATCGGCAACGGCGCAGCCCCTGTCGTTGTGCGGGTGCAACGACACGATGATATTTTCGCGGTCGTGCAGCTCCTTGCACATATATTCTATCTGCTGCGCGTAAACGTGCGACATGCTCTCCGCCACGGTCACGGGCAGATTGATGATGACCTTGTTGTCGGCGGTCGGCTTCCAGATGTCGATAACGGCGTTGCAGATCTCCGCGGCGAATTCGGGCTCGGTGCCCGTAAAGCTCTCGGGCGAGTACTCAAATCGGAAATTCCCCTCGGTGTTCGCCTTGTATTCGTTCATCAGCTTCGCGCCGCTCGCCGCTATCTCGATAATCTCCTCCTTGCTCTTGCGGAAAACCTGCTCGCGCTGCGCCACGGAGGTGGAGTTGTACAAATGCACTATCGCGTTCCTGCAGCCCTCCAGCGCCTCGAACGTCTTTTTGATGATGTGCTCGCGCGACTGCGTAAGCACCTGCACGGCAACATCGTCGGGGATCAGATCGCGCTCGATAAGCGCGCGGCAGAACTCGTATTCGGTGTCGCTCGCCGCGGGAAATCCTATCTCGATCTCCTTGAAGCCCACGTCAACCAGATATTTCCAGAACTCCAGCTTCTCCTCCAGACTCATCGGGATAATCAGCGCCTGATTGCCGTCGCGCAAATCGACGGAGCACCACACGGGCGGCTTGTCGACGTATTCCCTTTTCGTCCAGTCGAGACAGGGATACGGCGGCATAAAATAACGTCTTTGATACTTGTCTGCAAATTTCATTGTTGTTTCCTCCTGTTGAAAATAGGTTCGGGGGCGTTCAAGGCAACAAAAAAGCCTCATCTGCCGCCCGTTAAGGCGAGAGATGAAGCTTAAACACTCCATGGTACCACTCTCGTTGACAACGCCTTACGGCGTCGCCCGCTCATATGCGTCAAGCAACGCACTTCTCTGTAACGGGAGAACCCGAAGCAAATTACTCAGCGCAAAAGCGCCGTTCATTCACCCTGCTCGGGGAGGAGCTGTATCCGCAGCGCAATGCCGCCTCGCACCAAACGGCGGCTCTCTGAAAACGCGGTTTACGGACTTTTTTCCCTTCAACGCATTTAAAATATTACAGATATATTATATCACGTTTCTCCCTATTTGTCAAGGGGATTTCTTAAGATTTTCCCGCAAATATGATATTTTTATGATATTTTGTTTCTCGGCAGCGTCACGGTAAAGACAATGCGCTCGTTTTCGCTTTCTGCGGCGATAGTCCCCCCGTGCAGCGCGACGATCTCCTTTGCTATCGCGAGCCCCAGCCCCGCGCCGCCCGTTCCCGTGGAGCGCGCGCTGTCGAGACGGAAGAACTGCTCGAAAATGCGGTCGAGCTTCTCCCTCGGAACGGTCGCCCCGCGGTTCGCGACGGAAACGGTCACGGCGCCGCTCTCCGCGGTCATCGCAAGCGTAATCTCGCTGTCGGGATAGCTGTAATTCACCGCGTTCCGGAACAGATTGTCAAACACCCTCGCAAGCTTGTCGGGGTCGCAGACAAGCTCCGTGTCGGGCTGTATCTCGGCGCGGCAGGAGAGGTTCTTTTCCGCGAACACGGGATAAAATTCGCTCACGGTCTGCTCCAGCATACGGCTGAAGTTTATCGTCTGCGTTTCCAGCGTAAGCGTCGTCAGGCTGAACCGCGTGATGTCGAAAAACTCGTTTATCAGCTGCTCCAGCCGCTCCGCCTTGTCAAGCGCAATGCCCGTGTACCGCGCCCGCGCCTCCGGGGAAATTTCGGGCTCGTCCCGCAGCAGCGTAAGATAGCCTATAACGCTCGTCAGCGGCGTTTTCAGGTCGTGCGCAAGATAGACTATAAGGTCGTTTTTGCGCTTTTCCGCCTCGCGGGCAAGCTCCGCGTTCCGCAGGGCGCGCTCCCGCGCGATGTTCAGCTCGTACTGTATCTCGTACAGCGCCTTGCTGAGCGTTATCTCCTCCTCGCTCGGCGAGGTCAGCAGCTTTGCCGCCGCGGCTATCTCCCCGAGGTAGTTCACAAGCGGTCTGATAACGACAAAATAGGCAATGCACAGCCAGCCTATGAACATTATCGCCGCGCAGAACTCGACAAGATTTTCGCGGATAAAGTCCAGAATTTGATACAGCGGGTCGTCGGCATACCAGATTTGCAGCTTGCATATCAGGTAACAGCCCCCCACGATCCCCAGCAGCGCCGCCGAAAAGCCCGCGACCGCCAGACCGTACCGCATGATCACGCGCCTTTTGATAGCGCCGTGTTCGGCTTTTTTCATTTCCGCGCACCCCCGTCGTCGATAGTGTAGCCCACGCCCCACACCGTCCTTATGTAGCGCGGGCGGCGCGGCGGCTCGCCGAGCTTTTCCCGCAGACGGGCAATGTGCGCCATCACGGTATTCGAGCTGTCAAGGTACTTTTCGCCCCATACCGTCTCGAAAAGCTCCTCGCTCGAAACCACGCTCCCCCTGCGCGCGCATAAATGCCAGAGAATGCTGAACTCTATCGGCGTTAGGATTATCTCCTTTCCGTTCAGCGTGCAGCGGTGCTCGTCCGAATTGATATACAGCCCCCGCACGTCTATCTCGTTCGCCTTGGAGCTCACGTCGCCGCTGTTGTAGCGCGTATAGCGCCGCAGCTGCGTTTTCACGCGCGCCACAAGCTCGGGCGGGCTGAACGGCTTGGTAATGTAGTCGTCCGCGCCGAGCATAAGCCCCGTTATCTTGTCGGTGTCCTCGACCTTCGCGGTAAGCATTATTATCGGGAACACAAAGCGCTCCCTCAGCCGCTGCACGAGCGTAAATCCGTCCACGTCGGGGAGCATCACGTCCAGTATCGCGAGCGAAAGCTCGCACGCGCCCGCATAGGATAGCGCGTCCGCGCCGTTGTAAAACTTGCGCACGGAATAACCCTCGTTCTTCAGACAAACCTCCACCAGATCCGCTATCTCCTTTTCATCGTCAACGACCATTATCTTTTCGTTCATAATAACCCCCCTATAGTACTAATATACTATAAAAGGCGCTTTTTGTCAATACCGCCGCCTTTTCGGGCACTTGACAGAAAAACAAATTTATGGTAAAATAAAAAGTTGACAGTTAAGGGATTATTCCTTAACTGTCAACTGTACACTATACACTTTCAACTGATTTAAGCGCTTTGTCAAGCGCCTCTATAAGGTCGTCCGCGTTCTCAATGCCGACGGAGAGCCGCACTGTGTTCGGCTTTATGCCCTGCTCGGCAAGCTCGCTTTCGTTCAGCTGCGAGTGCGTCGTAGAGGCTGGGTGTATCACAAGCGACTTCACGTCCGCGACGTTCGCCAGCAGCGAAAAAATCTCCAGGTTGTCGATAAACCTTTGCGCCTCGGCAGCCCCGCCCTTGACCTCAAACGTGAAAATAGAGCCTCCCCCGTTCGGGAAGTATTTCTTGTACAGCTCGTGCGTCGGCTCGCTCGGCAGCGACGGATGATGCACAGCCTCGACCTTGGGGTTCTTCGCGAGGTACTCCACTATCTTCAGCGCGTTTTGAACGTGCCTTTCCACGCGCAGCGAAAGCGTCTCCAGCCCCTGCAAAAAGATAAACGCGTGGAACGGCGAGAGCGTCGCGCCCGTGTCGCGCAGCAAAATCGCGCGGATATACGTCGCGAAAGCCGCCGCGCCGACCGCCTTCGAAAACGAAACGCCGTGATAAGAGGGGTTCGGCTCGGATATCCACGGGTACTTTCCGCTTGCCGCCCAGTCAAACTTCCCCCCGTCGACGATAACGCCGCCGATAGCCGTCCCGTGCCCGCCGATAAACTTGGTCGCTGAGTGCACCACAATATCCGCGCCGTACTCTATCGGGCGCACCAGATACGGCGTCGCGAACGTGCTGTCCACCACCAGCGGAATACCGTGCCTGTGCGCGACCTCCGCGACAGCCTCTATATCGGCAACGTTGGAGTTCGGGTTGCCGAGCGTCTCCACATACAGCGCCTTTGTCTTATCATCAATAGCCTTTTCAAATTCCTCCGGCTCGGGAGAAACGAACTTCGCCGTAATTCCGTATCTCGGCAGCGTATGCGCCAGCAGATTGTACGTCCCTCCGTAAATAGTCTCGGAAGCGACGATATTCTCCCCCGCGCCCGCAAGCGCCTCGATAACGTAGGTTATCGCCGCCGCGCCCGAAGCCGTCGCCAGAGCCGCCACGCCCCCCTCGAGCGCCGCAATGCGCTCCTCGAAAACGCTCTGCGTGGGGTTCGTCAAGCGCCCGTAGATGTTGCCCGCGTCCCTCAGCCCGAAGCGGTCGGCGGCGTGCTGCGAGTTATGAAACACAAAGCTCGTGCTCGCGTAAATGGGAACGGCGCGCGCGTCGGTCACGGGGTCTGGCTGCTCCTGCCCCGCGTGCACCTGCAAAGTCTCAAATCTGTATTTGTTTGCCATACTAATTACTTCCTTTCATCGTCAACGGCTTTAAAGCCCTTTTCTTTCTATATCAAGTATATCACATTACTATGTATTTGTCAAATTCATATATTTTATGGATGGCTATAAATTTTATCAATATCGCCCCCAACAAACCCCGTTACAATAGGGAATTTCCGATTTTCCCTCACGGCAGCCGCAAATCGCGCAAGCCGCCCCCATATCGCAAATCCCCAACAACCCCATTACAATAAAAACTCCCCGCTTTCCCCCTCACGTCAGCCGCAAATCGCGCGCCCCCCGACAGCCGCCCCTATATTGCAAATACCTGTCAATAAACCCCGCAAACCGCGTTATAATA
>JAMPFE010000016.1:49464-49630 GCA_023664705.1 Lachnospiraceae bacterium
AAAAGCGTATCCTCGCCGCCGAGATCGTAATTCCGCACAGCCGCGCGGTCTCCTCCGGGGAGCGCACCGATTTCCCCCTCACAGCAGCCGCAAATCACGCGCCCCCCGACCGCCGCCCCTATATTGCAAATACCTGTCAATAAACCCCGCAAACCGCGTTATAATA
>JAMPFE010000017.1 GCA_023664705.1 Lachnospiraceae bacterium
TCATATATGGTGTCAAGTGGTTTTTAAAAATTTTTTAAGGAGATGATGTTTATTGTGAGTGTTGATAGCTTGCGAGGAAAGCCAACGGGTAACGATTGAATTACGGAAAAAAGGTCACGAAGCGTATAGAAGAAATACACGCCCTCCGCGCAGTGCAGAGGGCGTTTTGTGTTGAATGATCGTGCCGCTGCCATCATTTTCGAACGTCGCATAAAATTCGCGCGTCGGATTTCGGCGTCAATCGGTAAAAAACGTGAGCTGCTCTCCAAAGCGCGAATCATCGGAAAAAACACCCACGTCGCCGTCCCAGGTGTCATCGATGGGCACAGCGCCGAGTTTAATAAGCTCTGTGTTCCCCGCGTATGATCTGCAGTCGCGGCAAAATACCGTACAGAGCTTTTTTTTCAGTGCTTCGCAGGCGCCGCTCCATGTGCCGCCCTTATTATAGTCGGACTTCACTACGACCGCAGCTTTCGATTGCGCGTAGATAAATTTGTTGCGCGTCATCGCCATTCCCACGTTAAATCCCGCGTCGGGCACCGCGAGCGATATGAGCAGCAAGCGCTTCTCCTGAATAGCGTTTATCACCTCTCGTTTCCTTATCCTGCGTTCGAGAGAATCGGCGACAAACTCGATACAAAAACTCCCGTTTTCGAGCGCTGCGGCGCATGCCGTGCTGTCGGTGCCCCTCGCGCCTCCCGATACCGCGCCGTATCCATGAGCGACGGTTTTCGCGACGGTCTTTTTCGTGAATTCCATATCGCTGTCGTTCACGGAGCGCGAGCCGACATAACCGACGGCGTTCTTTCGCAGCAGCGAGAGATCGCCCGAACAGTAAAACAAAGGCGGACACGCTCCCCGCAGCTTCTTCTTAAGCGCTTTCGGATATCCATCGTCGGCGCGTGTCACGACCTTGATCCCCGAAGAGGACAGATCCGCCAGCTTGAAAGCGATAGCTGCCGAGCGGTCAAGCAGCCTTTTCACACGCTCGATCTCACTTTCCCCGAAACCGAGATATTGTTTCATATCGTCATCCGACATATCGGGAATATCATCGGGCGCACGGTCTGCCTTTCGCAGCGCGTCGGCGATCCTTGTCCACTCCGACGGCTCGAACGGACGGCAGTCCTTCGCGCAAAGATAACTGCAAAGCACAGCTATCATGGATGCATTTTTATTCTTCATCATCTTTTCCTTTTGTTTCGGCGAGCGCATAGGGCAGTATCAGCTCCGCTCCCGCGCCCTTAAGCAGCATATCGCAAACGCCCAACGTCCAGCCCGAATCTATCATATCGTCCACCAACAGCAGCTTTTGCGGGATCTCGCATCCGGATCTCAGCGAGAAAGAGTTGTACGCGTTCTCAAACTGGTGAACGCTGTTTTGCTGTTCTTTTTGCTGTTCCGACTCCGATTTCGTCAGAAGCTCGACGAAAGGTATGCCAAGTTTTGCCGCGAGTCTCCCGGTGAAATCGGGAACGATACCGCTTCTCAGCGACGGCACACAGGTGACGGCGGTAATGCTCTTCTCCCGGATAATGGGGGCGAGTATCTCGGCGCTCTTGTCAACAAGGCGGTCGTCGAAGCGCTTGCTGACATATTTACCCTGCTTTACAAGCTCTCCGTATGTGGGCATGCCGTATTGAGACAGACACAGCGCGGTCGCAGCGGGGACTGCCTTGCTGTGATCACGGAAAAGCTTGTCGATCGTTCTTCCCGCAACTGTCTGACCGGCGCCAAGCTCCAAGCCGAACTTCGCTCCGTTGACCGAGGTGCTGTACGGAAACCGTTTGCGAAGCTCGATGCTGAAATAATTCCCCTCGAAGTGATCGAGCGCGCTTGCCTTCGAGGCTTCGGATACCTCTGTCGAGAAGAAACCGTTCTTTTTGCAGTTGTCGCAAATGCCGCAGTTCTTTTCGGTGGGATCGTCAAGCGCGTTTACAACAAAGCGGTTGTAGCACTTGTCCGTATCGAGATATTGCTTCATCATATCGTATTCGGCTATGCGCTGCTTTGTTATCGCGGAATACAGATCTTCGTTGTATGTAAAGACCTTTTCGCTGTCCGCGACGGGGAAATAGCGTTGTTTATCCGATTTTCTTTTAACGATATACCCCTCGTTTTCAAGGAAAGTCAGCGCCTTTTCCACTCTTGAGTGAGAAAAGTTTACCACTGTCTCGATATCTCCGACCGAGGGCTGACCGGCAAGACCGTGTTCCGACGGACTTTTTATCAGATCGTAGATCTCCGTAGCCTCCTCCCTTGTCGGAAAAGCGCTGCGGCGGAAAAATTTGTGTATCTTGTCGTCCTCTTTTCCGTGCATAAGGAACGTATAAGCGCGGTCGATGGCTCTTCCGGCTCTTCCTATCTGCTGGTAATACTTTACTATATCCGCGGGGGTCTGATAGTGTATCACAAAAGCAATATCCTTTTTGTCATAGCCCATACCGAGCTTTACGGTGGCAACGACCGCCTTTATCTTATTGCCCGCAAAAAGCCGCTCGGTCTCAATATTATATTTATCGGGATTGTTTTTGTCCGAATACTTGCCAGGATCGCTCGGATCATAGCCCGGATCGTCTTTATCGGGGGTCTTATCGGAATAGTACGCGCGGATATCGTTTTTCTCGCGGTTTTTATTAAGGAAATGGGTAAGGTCGTCACAATCGCGCGTCGTGAGACAGTAGATTATCCCGGAGCCCTCCAGACTGTCGAGATTGTCGAGTATCCACGCATAGCGTTCGGTCTTGCTGTTGAGCTTCAATACCTGAATGTAAAGATTATCGCGCATAAGCTCGCCGCGGGAGATAAACACATCCCCGCCCAGCTGCTTTTCAAGGTCGGCAATCACGCGGTCGTTGGCGGTAGCGGTAGTGGCGAGGACGGGAACGTTGGGAGGGAGCACCTCGATCACCTTCCTGAGACTTGAATACTTCAAGCGGAAATCATAGCCCCAGTCGGAAATACAATGAGCCTCGTCTATAACGAAGAAATTTATATTAAAGTTTGAATTCGCTATTTCGTCATAGAGAGTTGAAAAAAGCGTCTCGGGAGTGGTGAACAGGATGTCTGTATTGTTGTTTTTAATATCCCGGATGATCGCATCCTTGTCGGAACGACTGTTAAGTACAGCGCAATTTAATTCAAATTTATCATTGATGGAAGCAACTTGGTTGTCCATAAGCACCAAGAGAGGGCTGATTATGATCGACACGCTTGGTTTCGCGTCTGCTCCGTGCGTGGCTTTGTACTCGCCCTTCAGGAGCTTTGCGGCTATAAAATACACCAAGCTCTTACCCCAACCGGTGCGCTGAACCACCAGCGTCCTTTTATTGGTGAGCGTGGCTTCTATCGCCTCATACTGTCCATCGCGGAATTCCGCCCCCTCTCCGAGAAATCTCAGAAGAGCCTCCCGTGCTTTCCGTTTGATGTCTGTCATTGATATTCCTCACTTAATAAAAGTTTTTTGTTTTGACGGTGACGATACCGCTGTCTGTAATTATAGCATTTTTGGTCGATTTTGTCAAGAATATGTCAAAAAATTTTTAAATATATCTTGATATTTCTTTCAAAAAATGTTATAATCAAAAAGGCAAAAGCGTTTTTTCGACTTTTATTTCAACAATAAGGAGAAAAATATGGAAAAGAGGATAGTATACGTTGATACCGAGGTCAACGATAACGGAGAAATATCCGATATCGGCGCGGTATGGGAGAACGGGGACCGATTTCATGAGGCGTCCGTGAAAAAGCTCGCGGATTACATTTCCGGCGCAGATTTCATATGCGGACATAATATTATCGAGCACGATAAAAAATATATCGAAAAGGCTCTCGGCGCTCCGATAAATATAAAAGCGATCGATACTCTGTATTTGTCGCCGCTGATGTTTCCGGAAAAGCATTATCACAGGCTGCTGAAGGATGACAAATTGCTGTCCGATGCTTTAAACGATCCGGTAAACGACGCAAAGAAGGCACGCGATCTGTTTCATGAAGAGGAAAGCAGATTTTTTGAGCTTGAGGAGGATCTGCGAAAGATCTATTGCGCTCTGCTCCACACCGAAAGCGAGTTCGGCGCTTTTTTCGAATATGTCGGTTTTTCGTCCGATACGAATGATGTCACGAGCCTAATCCGCAGCGCCTACAGAGACAAAATATGCGAAAACGCGGATCTCGGCGCGCTTATTGCGGACCACCGCGTTGAACTTGCCTACGCGCTCGCGCTCATCAGCGTGCCCGACTGTCATTCGGTAACGCCGCCGTGGCTCACTCACAAATTTCCGAAAATCGAAAAAGTGATGAGGCTGCTCTGCGGCACACGCTGCGAAGAGGGCTGCAGATATTGCTCGTCCAAGCTCGACCCGCTCACACGGCTTAAGGAGATTTACGGTTTCGACGGTTTCCGCAGCTTCGACGGCGAGCCGCTTCAGGAGCGTGCTGTTGAGGCTGCTGTAAATGGGCGTTCGCTGCTGACGGTGTTTCCGACAAGCGGCGGAAAATCCCTTACATTTCAGCTTCCCGCCCTTATCGCGGGGCAAACCGTACGCGGACTTACCGTCGTAATTTCTCCGCTTCAGTCGCTGATGAAGGATCAGGTGGACAATCTCGTAAACAGGGGTATAAGCGCCGCGGTCGCGATAAACGGGCTCTTGTCGCCTGTAGAGCGAACCTCCGTTATTGAGCGAGTTGAAAACGGCACGGCATCGATACTCTACATTTCTCCCGAACAGCTGCGCTCGCGAGCCGTCACAAGGCTGCTGCTCGGAAGAAACATCGTCCGCTTCGTTATCGACGAGGCGCACTGCTTTTCCGCGTGGGGACAGGATTTCCGCGTTGATTATCTTTATATCGGCAAGTTTATCCGCGAATATTGCGCGGAAAAGGGAAAGAAGAAAAACGAGATCCCCGTATCCTGCTTTACCGCCACCGCAAAAACGCAGGTAAAGGATGACATATGCGGCTATTTTGAAAAAGAACTCGGCTTGGAGCTCGAAAGGGTCGAATCGTCCGCCGCAAGAAAAAATCTGAGCTACACGGTTATTTCCATCGGGGACGACGGCGACGGCAAAGACACGGATAAGATCGACAGGAAAAAATACAATGCTCTGCTGCGGCTTATAGAAGCTCACGGCGAAAGATGTCCCACCATTGTCTACGTCGCGAGAACGCGCCGCACGAAAGAGGTCGCCGAAAAGCTCACAAAGGACGATCATCCCGCATTGCCCTTCAACGGAAAAATGAACCCCGCCGATAAGACAGCATACCAAAACGCCTTTATGAGCGGGGACGTCAATATCATTGTCGCGACCTCCGCTTTCGGAATGGGCGTAGACAAACCGGATGTGGGTCTGGTCGTGCATTACGATATCTCGAGTTCGCTTGAGGATTATCTTCAAGAGGCGGGAAGAGCGGGGCGCGACCCTTCTATAAGCGCAGATTGCTATATTCTGTTCAACAACAGCGACCTCGACAAAAACTTTATCCTGCTGAATCAGACCAAGGTCGGGATAAAGGATATTCAGGCGGTTCGGAAAGCCGTTAAGCAGTTGATGGGGCATCGCGGCAGCGTTTGCTGTTCAGCGCTCGAGATAGCCCGCAAAGCAGGCTGGGACAACAGTCAGCAGGATGCGGAGACACGGGTTAAGACCGCCTTATCCGCATTGGAGCAGGCAAAGCTTATCGAGCGCGGAAAAAACAGACCGCGTGTATTTGCTACAAGCATACTTGTGAAAAACGTTGAGGAGGCGCGAAAGAAAATAGAGACCTCCGGAAGATTCTCGAACGCCGCGCCGGGCGACAGCGGCAGCGCGGAAGAACCACGGCTCAGCGAGGTTGACAACGCGGTGCGGATAATCAAGTGCCTCATTTCCGAGCGCAGCAAGCTCCGCGGCAAGTCCGACGACGCCGAGTCGCGCGTTGAATATCTCGCAGACACTCTTTCGCTCAATAACGAGCTTGTCATCAGCCTGATAAACCGTATGCGGGAAGTCGGAGTGCTTGAGGATGAGAACGATATGTCGGCGTTCATCTCCGCGAAAAAGAACAAGGCGCTCAATAACCTTGAAGAATACATAAAGCTTGACAGATTTCTGCTTGACAGTCTCTCCGAGACCGAGGAGGAATACAGCCTGAAAGAACTCAATATGGCGGCACAGGATAACGCCGTACCATCGACCAATGTCAAGCGTATATCCGCCATCCTGTTCTTTTTCGAGATAAAGAATTACATCAAGAGAGAGCGGCGCGGCAGCAACTATGTGAAAATAACGCCCAAGCGCGGGCTTGACCTTCTTCGTCTGCGCGCCGAAAAACGCTATGAGATAGCGCGCTTCGTTATAGAAGAGCTTACCTCCCAAACGGAGGACTTCAACGGTGTAAAGCCCGTGGAGTTTTCGCTGGTCGGGATCTATAAGGCGTATTTGGAGGAGCCGAGACTTGAATCCGAGCTTAAGGAAATAACTCTCGGCGACGTTGAAGACGCTCTGCTGTATCTCACGCATATAGGCTCTCTCAAGATAGAGGGCGGTTTTCTCGTTGTTTACAACTCAATGCAAATATCATGCTCCGAAGAGAACAAGGGCAAGCCGTACACCAATGATGATTACAGACAGCTCAAGGAATTTTACCGTCAAAGAGTACATCAGATCCATATCGTCGGCGAATACGCAAAGCTGATGGCGGCAGCCGAAAATGCAGCGGATGAAAAAGACGCCGCCAAAAAAGCGGCTTTGGATTTTGTGTCCGATTATTTTGAAATGGATTTTCTCAATTTCAGAAAAAAATATTTCAAAAACGAACGGAGCAAGGAGATCGAACTCAACATCACCCCCGAGAAATATCATCAGCTGATGAACGGTCTCTCCGACGAGCAGAAACGGATATTCGATTACAATAACGATCGAAATCCGTATATGGTTGTACCCGCGGGTCCGGGCAGCGGAAAGACCCGTGTGCTCGTGCACAAGCTGGCGTCGCTTATGATGCTCGAGGACGAAAAGCATGAGCAGCTGCTTATGCTCACCTTCTCCCGCGCGGCGGCGATAGAATTCAAAACTCGGCTGAGGGAGCTTATCGGCAGCGCCGCCAACTTCGTTGAAATAAAAACGTTTCATTCTTATTGCTTCGATCTCTGCGGACAAGTCGGAAGGGTCGTTGATGACGAGGAGGAAATGAAAAAGGTCATAACCGATGCCACCGAGATGATAAAAAACGGCGAGATCGAAGAGAGCAGAATAGCGAAGTCCGTCTTGGTGATAGACGAGGCGCAGGATATGGATGCAATCGAGTACGAGCTTATTAAAACTCTCATCGAACGCAACAAAAATATGCGCGTCATCGCGGTCGGCGACGACGATCAAAGCATATACGCCTTTCGCGGGGCAAGCCCGGAATATATGCAAAGGCTCATCGACGACTACGGAGCGCAGCCGTATGAATTGCTGGATAATTACCGCAGCGGCACAGCTATAACAGCTTTAGCGAACAGGTTTGTAAAAAAGATATCCGATCGCCTGAAAACAGACCCCATCAGAGCCATGTCCGCCGAACGCGGCATTGTAAGGATTACCCGATACAAAAGCGCGGAGCTTATCGCACCCGTAACACAAAATGTTGTCGAGACCTATCACGGCGGCAGGGCGGCTGTGCTCACCTGCGAGAACGAGGAGGCAATGCTCGTCTGCTCTGCGCTGAAAAGACAAGGAGTTAACGCAAGGCTGATCCAGGACACGGGGCGCTTCAAGCTGCGGGACCTTGCGGAGGTGGATTATTTTCTGTCAAGGCTAACCGAAGAACTTCACGGTTCCGTGATAAGCCGCGGTCTGTGGGAAAGCTCCAAAGCCGATCTCAACGAACGGTTCAGCGGCAGTGCCTGTCTTGAGGTTATCAACAATATGCTGAATATCTATCGAGATACCTGCGGCGATTCGATCTACATGTCCGATTTTGAGATGTTCATTAAGGAGGCACGCTATGAGGATTTTTTCCCAAGCGAACCCGAAACCGTATACGTGTCCACAATCCACAAGGCAAAGGGACGCGAGTTCGACAGCGTTTATCTGATGATAGCAAACGGAAAGGATGTTAGGGAAAACGATCGCCTGCGCTGCTTCTATGTTGGTTTGACAAGAGCGAAGCGTGAGCTTTACATACATTACAGCGGCGACCTGTTCGACAGCTGCCGCAATGTGACAGACGCGGAGTTTACCGAGGACAGCCGCGTGTATCCCGATTCTGCCGAGCTTATACTTACTCTCTCGCTCGAAAACGTGTATATAAGCTATCTTAAAAACAACGACCCGGAAAACAATGTGCGTCTGCCTCTAAGCGGCGAAGAACTCCGCGTTGACGGCGATTTTCTTGCCAACGGAAACGGCGAACGTGTAACACGCTTTTCAAGCCGCTTTTCCGATTACTTAAACCGTTTCTTAAGCAAGGACGACGGATCCGGACGAGACGGTTATTCCATTGAATCCGCAAGGGCGGCGTTTGTTATTATGTACCCGGATGAAGACGATCCTGCCGGAACAGAGCGTTTTCCAGTCATCCTTCCCGAACTGTGTTTGCGCAAAAACCGGACTTAGGTATAAAATCGCCTTAGCGGCAGCCTTTTAATCCGCAGCCGTTCCGCTTTCTCAGAAAATCTCATCTGGATGAAGAGCTTGACAAAGCCGTACTTCGGTCTGCGCAAGGCTCAAGGCTCACCTTATCACAGTACGAACCGATGACGGTGATACGGTGGTCGACATAAACGATTTTGTTTATATTGAGTTTTTTCTCACGAGCAGGTGTTTCACTGCGCGAACGGCAAAACCGCAAGCTCGAAGGGTACGCTTTCGGCATACGAGAAGGCAGGGGAATTCAGCGGATTTCTGCGCGTTCACAACAGCTATCTTGTCAACTGCGCGTACGTTTATTCCATTGAAACGAATTATATCGTCACCGATGACAAAACGCAGATCTCGCGGAGGGCGCGAAAAAACGGCGCTTAAACTGCTGACCGCGACCGTCGCGTATTTCGTGACCCTGATGAACGTTTTTGCGCAGGAGTTTGGAATGAATGACAGTTATTTTGTAAATCCCGACGGCAGCGACGGCGAGTGTCAATTCACTGCAGCAGACAATCTGCTTGTGCTGGCAACGCTATGCCGTGACGGTTTACGAGATCCGCGAGATTGCCGCTATGCGTCAAAAATATGTGGTTTTCATTTCGGGTGAAAATATTACATGGACAAATTCCAACAAGCTGCTTGATCCCGAGGGAGACTTTTACTGCGAGTACGCCGCGGACTGAAAACGGGAACTACTGAACGGCGCGGTTGATCCTAGACCGTGACCGCATTGACACACAGCGTCCCCGACAGCCGCGGCGGATCCGATCTGGCAAGAAATAACGACAGATACGCAGCCCCAAAAGCGAGCTGCAATTTTTTTGAAAAATCTCAAAAAACTATTGACAAATCAATTTTACGGTGTATAATAAAAATATCAATAGCGCACTATCAAATATTGCACAATTGAAAGGAGACGATCCAAGTGCCCCGTAAATATAACGCGCTGAAGCTGAAAAATCAGCTCTGTTTCCCGCTGTACGCGTGCGCGAAGGAGGTCGTCGGGGCGTATAAGCCGTATCTGGACGAGCTGAATTTGACGTATACGCAGTACATTACGATGATGGTCATGTGGGAGGACAAGGAGCTGCGGGTAAAGGAGCTCGGCGGGCGGCTGTTCCTTGATTCGGGAACGCTTACGCCGCTTCTGAAGAGGCTCGAGGAGAAGGGCTTTGTAACGCGGCGGCGCTCCGAAAAGGACGAGCGCGATATGCTGTACGCGCTTTCCACGGCGATTGACAGTATCGAAATAGAACTGCTCGGTCTTGAAACGGGACACGGGCGGCGGGTGGCTGCGCTGGCACTGCTGATGGGATGCGGCGCGGGATATTCTGACGAACAGCTGCGGGATTTTGTCGGCTGCTGTATCCTTCACGACAACGCGCTGACGGAATTCATTCATGAGGAATTGCAAAAATCGGACAGCTTTTCGGAAGCCGATCTCAAGGCAGTGAAGGATTTAAACGGTTCTGATGGGATCACAAGCCGCCACAGCGTCATAGGTGAAAGAAATATCGGGTTAATTCCTTTCCGCACAGACGTTTCGGGCGTGATCCTCTATCATCACGAGAACGCGGATGGTTCGGGTGATATGGGAAAAACAGCCGCTGAAACGCCGCTTAAATCACAGATTCTGCGGCTCGCGGACAGCGTCGATATGAGTACGCGTTTTTCGGAGATCACCGAAAATTCGTTCGCAGAGCTTCGCGGGCACGTAAAAAGTCATGTCGGGACGCTGTATTCAAAGGAAGCCGCGGAGTTGTTTTTCGATCATGTGGATTATTCGGATATCCGTGAGATCCGCGAAAAAACCGCACGCGGGTTTCTCCGAGAAAAACTGCCCTCGGAGATCCGCGAATACTCCGATACGGAAATACATAACATCGCCGAATTTTTCGCTCAGATCGTCGACTGCAAATCCGAGTTCACCGAACGCCACTCAATGGGGGTCGCGCGGACAGCTCTCCGTATGGCGGAACACTTCGGGTTTGATCCCGAAAAGAAGATCCGCTTCTGCTTCGCGGGCGCGTTTCACGATATCGGAAAGCTTATGGTATCAAACAATATCCTCGAAAAACCGGACAGACTCACCTCCGATGAATTCTCAAATATGAAAGATCACGCGGCGCATACAAGAGCCATACTGTCGGAGATCAAGGGTATCCCGGATATTATCGAATGGGCTGCGAACCATCACGAAAAGCTCAACGGCACGGGTTATCCCCGCGGGCTGACCGCGGAACAGCTCGGGCTTGAGGAGCGTCTTATGACCTGCGCGGATATTTATCAGGCACTCACCGAACCGCGTCCCTATAAATCGGGGATGCCGCACGAAAAGGCGATCGCGATCATGAAAGATATGGTGCGAAATGGTGAGATCGACGCGGAAATTGTCGAGGAATTCGATTGTGAATTCAAAGAAAGACGGCGGTGACTGTCTCACTTGACGAATGTGAACGCTTTCATTCGGACTTCACGGTCATAGTCGTAAATAAGGAAAGCATTGTGGATGTTCCATGCCTACACCTTGCCGTAAACCTCGGGAACGGCGGGAGAAGCGTCGCGCCACAATCAGCGCCGCCCACATCACTGTCAGCGTCCCGACAATCTCGTTCGGAAGCGCGCGGCGGCGAACGTCCTTTAAGCGGTTGTCGAAGCGCTTTTTGTGCACAATCATGCGGATAAAGAACCACAGCGCTCTCGCGATAAGCATAACGGGCAGATCGTTCAGAAATTCATTCAGCAGCTCCTTCGCAAGCGCCTTATGCTATCCGCTCATTTGGTTTTACTGTCACTTTCCCTGCCGAGTATCTGTCCGAGCTGCTCAATCAGTCCGCTTCTCGCGTCGACGTTGATTTCGCCGACGTGTTCACAGATGCGCTCTATGTACTCAAGCTCCTTCAAACGGCGCAGCGTCGCGTTCTCGTCCATCAGCTTAGCGGTATTGAGCAGCGATCTTGTGGACGCCACCTCTTCGCGGCGCGTGATGACGTTCGCTTGGGCGCGTTTCTCGGCGGCAAGCACCGAGTTCATTATCGCGCTGATCTCCCCCGGGAGGATTATGTCCTTGATCCCCGCGGAAACGACCTCCACGAAAGCGCCGTCCGTGCGTTCCTTAAGCTCGTTCAAGATTTCGTCTCCGAGCTTCTCGCGCTCGGAGAGCAGCTCGTCCATCGTCTTTGTTCCAAGATGATCGCGAAGCGCGAGCTGGGCGGCGGTATAAAGCGACGCGTTGATGTCGGGATACGTTTCGGCAAGCTTTATGTAGTCGGTAATTCGCCACTCCATCGCGAAATTCACGCGCAAGCCCACCTTATCCTTGGTGAGTATCTCCTGACCCTGTACGTTCAGGGTCTGTATCTTCAGATTATAGAGCGCGCAGGAGACGTTCACGGCGCCGTTCCAGTAGAAATACCGTCCCGCGCCGAGATATTCCGCTGCTTTTCCGTCATAATAAACGACCGCGCCCATGCCGTCGGGAACGTTGATCTCGCGAACGATCCCCGCCCCGAGCTGCTTGAGTATCACTGCGGGAACGCCCTCAACTTTCGGCTCTTCTGTGGAGATCAGTTTGAACTCATGCGCACCGTACTCGCTCCAGAACGCGTGCCGTCCCGCCGTAAGGCAACCGTCGAACACGCCGTTCACGTAATGAAGGCAGATCTCGCCGTTCCTCACCGAGACCTCGCTTATCAGCGCCTTCGCGCCGGGACAGTAGTCCAGTATCTTCTGCACGGGGCAGCCGACCGGCGAGATCTCTCCCTCCAGCGGCAGCGTTTCAACGGTCTTGCCGAAGAATGTGCGGTATTTCCCGGGATTTAAGATCATTTTGAGAACGCCGTTGTCGAACAGCAGCCCCTTTTGATTTTCGTTGATGATAACCTTCATCAGAACTTCACCTCACTGTAGTCTTGAATATCGGAAACGTCACCCGTATCGTAAAGCTTGCGGCAGATATCGATACACTCCTTCGGAGAACAGTATTTTTCAACGAACGCCGTTCTCTTCCTCAACGCCGAGATGAACAAGAGACCGTTCGGCGTCCACGCGGACTGAACGTACGCGATATTATGCTTCCTGTTTGCGAGCGAAAGCACGGTGAATTCATCGCAATCGTAATCGCCGATCGTTTCATTCAGCACGTCCAACACCATCTCCCGGCTGTCGGCGGACTTTTCCTCGGTTTGACTGCGGACGGTGGAGCGCGTATGTTCCGACTTTTCAAACAGCATACGATAATCCTCACTTCAGATCGCAGATTCGTTTGTTTATGCGCCGCGCGAGTCACGCAGCCGGAGAAGCGATCATTCAATATTTTCAGCGCAAAAGCGCGTTTTGCCGTTTGCCCGTTCCAATACCGTACACGCGGCGTTGGAATTGAGCGGGAAAAGATCGGAGACGGTTTCCGAAGCGACTTCGGAAATGGCCAAGGATGTTTTCGAGCGGTATCCTTCCCCCGACAAGGCGTGAACGGTATTGCCGATACGGCGCGAGCCGCGTCGGCGGGAAACGGGCGGGTTTGTTTCAGTTAAGAATTGACAGTTCTTAAATGCAACCAAGCTCTGCTTTTGAGGCAGTTGGGAATCGAACCCATGTGAGACAACAAGACCTTTCGGGCTATATTGCTGTAGGGCGGGTACCGCGAACGGCGCTCCCGCGTCACACCCGGCGATACGCTGACCCAAAGGGCGCGCAGCCCGCCGCTCCCTCCCTTCGCTGCGGCGCGGAGGTATGGCAAACGGCATGATGTATTTTTATTATACCACAGTGATCGCGATTTGTCAAATAAAAATAGAGAATTTTTTAAAAAGCCCTTGACAAATCGCGATCACTGTGTTATAACAATAAATTCAAATATGCGGAAAGATGGCTGAGCTGGTCTAAGGTGCACGATTTCTTCAAGATTTGGATAATACTGTTGATTTTAATTTCATCCGGGATGTAATTGATTTCAAGCTCGCTTGTAATAGCCGAACGAAACCGACTCCGAGCTGTGCCTCTTTTTTCCTCATATGATGTCATAAGCATCTCCGAAAGATAGCATAGTATTATAAAATGATACTTTTTTGCTTGATTTTTCATTATTTTTGTAGTATTATATCATTATAGAAAATATTTTCGGCAGCTTCGGCAATAAAATTTATGATGAAAGGATCATTACTATGATTACTAACAATCAGCCCGCGTGGCTTGACAACGCGATTTTTTACGAAATTTACCCGCAGTCCTTCTGCGACAGCAACGGCGACGGTATCGGCGATTTCAACGGCATAATTTCAAAGCTCGACTATATAAAGGAGCTCGGCTGCAACGCTATATGGCTTAATCCCTGCTTTGCTTCGCCGTTCGGAGACGCGGGGTACGATATTTCCGATTATTACTCCACGGCGCCCCGATACGGCACCAACGAGGATCTGAGACGCCTTTTCGGGGAGGTCCACAAGCGGGGTATGCACATTCTCCTTGACCTCGTTCCCGGGCATACCTCCGTGGAGCACGAGTGGTTTAAGGAATCCATGAAAGCCGAGAGAAACGAGTTTACCGACCGCTACGTCTGGACGGACAGCATTTGGGAGGAGCCCGAGGGAATGGGCTGCATACGCGGCATTTCCGACAGGGACGGCTCCTGCGCGGTGAACTTTTTCTCGCACCAGCCCGCTCTGAATTACGGCTTCTACAAGCCCGACCCCGAGAAAAAATGGCAGCAGTCCATGGACAGCGAGGGCGCGAGGGCCACTCTCGAGGAGCTGAAAAACATTATGCGCTTCTGGCTCGGAATGGGCTGCGACGGCTTTCGCGTGGATATGGCGGGGTCGCTCGTCAAGCACGACGAGGACGGCAAGGGAACGATAAAGCTCTGGCAGAATGTCCGTGAATTTCTGAACGGGGAGTTCCCGTCGGCGGCAATGGTCTCCGAGTGGGGCGAGCCCGACAAGTCGCTTCGCGGCGGTTTCCATATGGATTTTCTCCTGCATTTCGGACCGTCGCATTACAACGACCTCTTCCGCTGCGCCGAGCCTTATTTCTCCGACAGGGGCAAGGGCGATATTTCCGAGTTTGTGAAAAAATATGTCGAGAATTACGAAAAGTCCGAAAAAAAGGGGCTCATCTGCATTCCCTCGGGAAATCACGATATGGACAGGATCTCGCGTTACATTCACGGGGATAATCTGAAAATTGCTTTCGCGTTCTTGCTTTCCATGCCCGGCGCGCCGTTTATCTATTACGGCGATGAGATAGGTATGCGGTACGTGGAGGGCTTGACTTCCGTCGAGGGCGGCTACGGTCGGACGGGCTCGCGCTCGCCCATGCAGTGGGACGACGGTGTAAATGCGGGCTTCAGCGCCGCTCCCAAGGAAAGGCTCTACATAAGGCAGGACGAAAGCCCCGACCGCCCCACCGTAAAGGCGCAAATCGCCGACGAAAACTCCCTTTACAACGAAATAAAACGCCTTATCGCCGTAAGGCAGTCACACGCCGCTTTACAGAGCAGGGGAGAAATTGAATTTGTGTACGCCGAGAAGAACGCTTATCCCCTCGCCTATGTCAGAAGCGCGGGGGACGAAAAAATTCTCGTTATCATAAATCCCGCCGACAGAAGCGTGGGCTTTGAGTGTGAGTATTTCCTCAAGGAGAAGATATATTCCGTGGGAGAGGGCTTGTCCGCGAGCGCTGGGAAAATCACCGTGCCGCCGCGATTCGCGGGGTATTATGAAATATAAGCCGCATATTTCGGTACAGGAGGACGAACTATGAAAAAGATTTCTATGGCATTTGCCGCGATATTTTTACTTGTAACGCTTGCGGCTTGCTCCGACAGCGCCGATTCCGAATATGAGAGCTTAAAATCGGATACGTCGGATACATATGAGGAATACACGGAGAAAGACGAGGAAAGGATTTCCCGCAGGGTCGAGGTGAACGATATGAAATTTACGGTAAACGGCAAGGAGCTGTGGATAAACGGGGCAAATACTCCGTGGCAGAACTGGAATGATTTTGTGGGAAATATGGACGAAGCGTTCTGGGATAACGAGCTGGCGCGGCTGGCAGAGGACGGGATAAACTGCACGAGAATATGGATAAGCTGCAACGGGGAGGGTGTGGTCAAGCTTAATGACAGCGGCGGGATTTTAAGCATAAACGAGGGGCATTGGAGCGACCTTGACAAGCTTTTCACCCTCGCGGAGAAGCATAATGTTTATCTTATGCCGACGCTTCTTTCGTTTGACCATTTCAAAGAGCCCAAAAACTCCGCATTGCGCTGGCGGGCGCTTATCGGCAGCACGGAAACAGCCGATGCCTATGCGGAAAAATACGTTAAGGAATTTTGCAAGCGGTACGGGAACAGAGATTGCATTTTCGCGATAGATATAATGAACGAGCCCGATTGGGTCTACGAAAACGAAGAATGTGGGCAGATCGAATGGGAGCATCTTTCCTACTTTTTCGGAAAGTGCGCTCAGACGATCCACGAAAACAGCGATATTCTCGTAACGGTGGGAATGGGCATTATCAAGTATAATTCCGACAAATTCGAGGGCAACAAGGTGTCCGACGAATACCTTTACGAGCTTACGGGGAGCGATAAGGCGTATCTCGACTTTTACAGCACGCATTACTATAACTGGCAGAAGCCATGGTTCGGCTTTCCGTGCGACAAATCGCCCGAAGCGTTCGGACTGGACGGTACAAAGCCCTGTCTTATCGGCGAGACGCACAACGATGACGAAGCCGAGATCGGGATGAGCCTTTCGGAAAAGTACAGATCGGTTTATGACAACGGTTGGTGCGGGATCATGGTCTGGATGCAGACGAACGGCGAGGAGGACGTATGGTATGAATACGGGCTTACGGAGAAAGCGGCAAACTATATGGCGGAATATATACCCGATAAGATATATCCGTTAGGGTAACAAGCAAGCAGCCCTCCGTGCAATGCGGGGGGCGTGTATTATTTGTGAAAAATGAATTTTTTTAATTGGAAACTTGCAAAAATTTTTGGTTTTGGTAACAAATCGTTGAAATCTGTGTATTATTTTGCAGTCTTTTGCAGTTAGCGTGCAGTGATTTGCAGCCGTTTTGCAGTTAATTGCAGATAATTGCGGTTTTGCAATGTAAATATTTGGAAATACTGTAAATTTAAGTTAAAATTTGGAAATTGCCGCGACGACGAAAAAAATTGCAGTTTTTTGCAGTTTCGGATATGTTAAATTGTAATTCGAGATATAAAACAATTATATTCCGTGAATTTCCCGCTTTATTGTGATGACGGGCGGAGCGCCTTCAGTCTCGCCGTTGTTTATTTCGGTATGTCTCTCTGCGCCATTCCAGAATTTGTTTATTAAGCGCTGCGCAGATGTCCGTCAGCCTGCCGTAAACCGTATCAAACTGCGCCTTAGAAATGTAAAAAATATAAACGGAAAAACAGCCGTTCCAGTAAAATTGTATTTTATATCCATCTTCCGTGAACTTGAAATTATATAGATAATCAACTAATTTTGGCTGTATGCCCGACCTTGCGGAGTATTCCCGTAAAATCGTTTTAAACGGGTCATAGCCGTGAACGGGCTCCATATAGTCAAAGGTTATCTCAAGAACGTCGGATGTCTTACGCGTCAATCTGTACATTTGAAAAAACCGTCCAGATGATCCGCAAAGGCTTTCGGGTCGGATATTACCTTCCGCTTGACAGCGTCCGCGGCATGTTCGTTTTCGACCGTGACCTCGGTGTAGTATTTCTGCCGCGACGTGCTCTCGTCCATTACCGTTATGCCGACGGTACAGCTCCCGTCGGCGTTCTTGATATAGCGCACGGCAAGGAACGAGCCCTTTCTCTTCATGGCGTCGCGCGTATACACACGCACAGCCTCGCTGAACATCTTATCGCGCACGGAAAGCGGCAGGGTAGCGCCGAGATCCTTTGCAGCCTTTATTCCCTTGGGGGTATTGTTGTAGAATATCTCGCCGTCTATGTCCGTTTCCTCGCAGAGATGACCGCTTACCTTTTCGATAGCCTGCGACAGGCTGAAGTAATTCACGGCGTCCTCGAGGGAGGTTATTTCGATGAGCTGTTCCTTTGACAACGGGCAGCCGAGCGAGTAAATAAGGTAGCATATCAGCACGCAGATATCGTCTGTCTCGTCGATGCGAATTCTAGGAGTTTCCACAAAATCACCTTCTTAAATACGCGGGTCGTCAAGCAGCGCCGAAACAAGCGCGATATTCAGCGCCGCCTCAACGCAGGGCACGGCTCTCGGAACGACGCACGGGTCGTGCCTGCCTTTTATGACAAGCTCCCGTTCCGTCATATCCTTGAAATCAACGCTGTTCTGCGGACGGGAAACGGACGGCGTGGGCTTGAACGCGGCGCGGAAGATTATCGGCATACCCGAGCTGATGCCGCCAAGAATACCGCCGTGATTGTTGGTTTTGGTGACTATTTTGCCGTTTTTTATGGCAAATTCGTCGTTATTTTCACTGCCGAGCATATCCGCGCAGTCAAAGCCGACGCCGAACTCGACGCCCTTAACGGCGGGTATCGCGAACACAAGCCGCGAAATGATATTCTCCAGCCCGTCGAGCATAGGCGAGCCTATCCCCGCGGGAAATCCGACAGCTGCGCACTCCACGATACCGCCGACGCTGTTTAAGTCCGTTCGGGCGGCGTTGATGACCTCGCGCATTTTCTCCTCGGCAGTCTCGGACAGGGTAGGGAAGGGGCGGCTTTTAACAAGCTCCAGCTGCCCGGCGGTGACGTTCACGGGGTCGAAGCTCTCGTCGGAAACGCCCTTTATCGAACGGATATGCGCTCCCGTTGTCACGCCGCGGCGCTCGAGGATCTGCGCGCAGACCGCTCCCGCAAAGCAAAGCGGCGCGGTTATCCTGCCCGAAAAGTGACCGCCGCCGCGGGGGTCGTTTGCGCCGTTATAGCGCAGAAATCCCGTATAATCGGCGTGAGCGGGGCGCGCGATCCGGGAAATATTACCGTAATCGCCCGAATGTTGGTCGGTGTTGAAAATGACTGCCGCGAGCGGAGTGCCCGTTGTTTTGCCCTCGTACAGCCCCGAAAGTATCTGGGGGATATCCTTTTCGCTGCGCGTTGTCGAAGTGCCGTCCTTTTTGGGGGCGCGCCGCGCCATAAACGCGCCTATCCTCTCCAAATCTATCGGCTCGCCCGCGGGCAGGTTATCCAGTACCACGCCGATACCGCTGCCGTGGCTTTCCCCGAAAAGCGAGACGTTTATCCCGCCGTTAAAGCATGATGACATAATTTTCTCCCGAAACTATAATATAATGACCTCTCCGCCTATTTGTCCGTACACCTCAAAGAAGTTCGGAAACGACTTTTTAACGCAGTCCGCGCCGCGGATAACGAGCGGGGAAGCGCACCTTGTCGCGGCGACCGCCATTGACATCGGGATACGGTGGTCGTTGTGACCGTCGATCTCGCCGCCGTGCAGTTCGCTTACGCCCTCTATCTCAAGGCTGTCCTCGTGAACGGTTACTTTGCCGCCTATCGCGTTCAGACACTCCGCCGTGACCGAAAGCCTGTCGCTTTCCTTAAAGCGCAGCCGCGCGACGTTCGTGAGCCTGCTCGTGCCTTTGCAAAAGCTCGCCAGCACAGTCAGCACGGGCACGAGGTCGGGAATATCCGAGCAGTCGAGCTCAAACGGCGCGCCGCCGCTTTTGTCGAAGCTGTCGCATATTTCCGTTATTTTCCTGTCGCCCTGCAGCGAGTTGCCGTTCAATCCGAGAATTTCCAGCTCCGAGCCGAGCGAGTTCGCCGTGCGGAAGAACGCTGCCTGCGAATAATCGCCCTCGACGCTGCCAGAAAACGGGGTCAGCCGCTGATTGCCCTTGACAAAATAGCCGTTATCCGTTTCGCTGACGACGCAGCCGAAATCCCGCAGCACGCCGAGCGTAATGTCGACATACGGCTTGGAGTTTAGGTGCGAGGTGAGGATTATCTCGCTGTCGCCGTCAAGCAGCGGCAGCGAGAGCATTAACCCCGTGATAAACTGCGAGGACAACCCGCCGTCTATCTCGAACCTGCCCGGGGTCAGCTTTCCCGAAACGGAGCAGGGGAGAGTGCAGCCGCTTGGCGCCTTGGAAAAATCGAACGCTATCCCGTGCCCGGGGAACTCGTCCGTAAACGGCGTAATGGGACGCTGCGGCAGCTTTGCGCTCCCGAGGAACTCGCTCCTTGCGCCAAGCGCGCACGCGACGGGAATGAGAAATCTCAGCGTTGAGCCCGATTCATGACAATCCAGCACGGCTTTGTCGGGAATTTCCTTTATTCCTTCGATCACCGTAGTGTCGCCCTTAAAATCGACCCCCGCGCCGAGCGCTCTCATGCAGTCCATTGTAGCCAGAATATCCGCAGAAGGGCAGAGGCTGCCGATAGTCGAAACGCCGTCCGCAAGCGCCGCCGCGATTATCATTCGGTGCGCGACGCTTTTTGACGGCGGCACCGTTACGGTACCGCGGAGCTTCCTTGGTGTTATCCTTATATCCATAAAATATCTTCCTTCTGTCAGCTTTTCAGGAACTCCGCGTACTCCTCGACGGACATTTTAACGACCTTGCTTTGCCCGATATCCGAGCAGACAACGATGTTCATTCCGTCCGCGAGGTGCTTTTTATCGCGCAGGGAAAGCGTGTACAGCTCGTGCGGGGGAGCGGCGTCGGTCAGCGGGAGCCCGCATTTTTCGAGCAGCGCGTCCAGCTTATCGGCAACGCCCGATTTGCACATTCCGCGGCGCTCCGCGATATGGGTAAACGTGCTCATGCCGACTGCTACCGCGCAGCCGTGCGATAATCCCGTGAAATTGTAATATTTTTCCAGTGCGTGAGCAAGCGTGTGACCGAAATTCAGCAGCATGCGCTCGTCCTTTTCGCGCTCGTCGTTTTCAACGACGCGTCCCTTTATCGTAACGTTTCGCTTCATTATGTCGACGATGTTTTCTTTGATGTCCTTCGTCGAGAGTATGTCGAACAGCTCCGCGGACTTTATCATACCGTGCTTGACGACCTCTGCCATACCGTCCGCGAAAAATTCGGGCGTGAGGGTGTTCAGCGTATCGGTGTCGCAGATCACCAGACGCGGCTGATGAAACGCCCCGACAAGATTTTTCCCGCCGTTTATATTGACGGCGGTCTTGCCGCCGACGGAGCTGTCGGCCTGCGAAAGCACCGTCGTAGGCACCTGAACGAAATCGACGCCGCGCATATACGACGCCGCCGCGTAGCCCGCCGTGTCGCCGACGACGCCGCCGCCCAGCGCAACTATAAAATCCGAGCGCGTATAGCCGTTCATTGCCATGAAATCGTATATCTTCAGCAGGGTAGAGTGGTTCTTGGAAGCCTCTCCGTGCGGAAAAACGAACTTCATCGCCTCAAACCCCGCGTCGGAAAGCGACTTAATTACGCGCTCACCGTAAAACCCGTCAACGTTGTCGTCGGTAACGACAAGCGCCTTGCCTTTTTTTATCACCTGTGAAATAAGCTCGCCGGCGCTGTCGAGAATACCCTTTTCGATAAGAATATCGTAGCCTTTGCCCGCGTTTACAATAACCTTTTCCATTGCTCCTCCGCATATGTTTCATTCAGCGTATCGCTGTATTATATTTTACCATAAAACGCTCCGAATTTCAAGCAATTTTACTGGTTTTTTGAAAAAAAACGACCGGGTCATATCGACCCGGTCGAAAAAACTTATTTTGTTCTTTTCTTCAGTATGAACTTGTCAACAAGGTTCTGCAGCTCGGCAGCCTGACCGTTAAGCTCCTCGCTGGAGGCGGCGGACTGCTCCGCAGTAGCCGCGTTGGTCTGTACAACGGAGGATATCTGGTCTACGCCGACGTTTACCTGCTCGATCATGGAAGCCTGCTCCTTGGAAGCCGCGGAGATCTCGTCGATCAGCGCGACCGTCTGGCGCGTTACCTCAACGGAGGAATTAAGCGCCTCGGCGGTATCGTTTGCGATGTTGGAGCCGTTCTCGACAGCCTCGATAGTCTGCTGAATAAGCTCGGTGGTGCTCTGCGCAGCCTCCGCGCTCTTGCCCGCGAGGTTACGTACCTCGTCGGCAACTACCGCGAAGCCCTTGCCCGAAGCGCCCGCTCTCGCAGCCTCGATTGCCGCGTTGAGCGCGAGGATGTTGGTCTGGAACGAAATATCCTCGATAGCCTTGATGATATTGCTTATCTCGTTGGACTTTTCGGAGATGTTGTTCATCGCCTTTATCATATCCTGCATGTGGCGGTTGGAAAGCTCTGTTTTCTCGCCCGCGAGGTCCGCCTTGCGGCTAGCGTCGCCCGCGTTCTGCGCGTTTGCTGCGACCTTGTCGTTCAGCGTCGCGATAATGCTTGCCAGCTCCTGAATGGAGGACGCCTGCTCGGTAGTGCCCGACGCAAGGGAAGTAGCGCCGTCCGCGATCTGGGTCGCGCCCTGGCTTACCTGCGAAGCGGCGATGTCGATCTGCTCGAGAGTTTCGCTGAGCTGCTCCGTAACGGCGTCAAGCGAGTCTATGATCTGAATGAAGTCTCCCTTAAATTCGATACGTCTGTAAACGTTGAAGTTGCCGACCGAAATTTCCTGGCTTATTCTGGAAATTTCGCTTACATAGCTGTTAAGAGAGTTAATGGTGCCGTTTATGGCGTTTGCGAGATGACCCGTTTCGTCCTCGGACATATGGTCAACGTGCACCGCCAGATTGCCGTTCGCAACAGCCTGCATAACGGTAACGGTCTTTTTAATGGGGTTGACGATAGAGTTTGCGGTAGCCACGCAAATGATGACCGCGAGAACTATCGCCGCCGCCGCCACGCCTATCGTGATGATGATCGCAAGATAGGTCTCCTCGAGCCACTCGCTTGCGGCAGTCGTGCAGCAGAGCACCCATCCGTCGGTGCCCTCGATAGGAGTAAGACCGCCGAATTCCTTGACGCCGTCCATATCAAACGGGCTATAGAAGACCTCGCCCGCCGTTTCGATCGCGAGGCCGTTCGTATGCAGCTCGGCAACGCTCTTATGCGAAGCGTCCGCGCTTGTTACATAGTTAAGACCGTTGGTGACTTCCTCGTAATCGTGGCTGCCGATATATGTGCCGTCCTTGTTCAAAACGTAGGACTTGCCCGTTTTGCCGACGCTTATGTTGGAAACCGTATCGGAAAGGAAGGCTCCGTCGAGGGTGATGTAAATGGCGCCGATAACGCTTCCGTCATGGGAGCCGTTCTCTCTGATAGGAGCGATTATGTACATAAACCACTGACCGTTCTGGTTCTGCGGCTCGGTGACAACGACCTCTCCGTTCATAGCACGCGTATACATTGAACTGCCCTTGAAATCGGCGCCGTTATTCGCAATGCCGTTGCCGTCAATGATACCGTAACCCAATGCGCCGTAGGGAATCGCTCTGTCCTCAAGCAACTCAAGCTTTGCCTCGGTAGAAATACTGCTGTCGGAAAATCTGTAATCCAAGCCCAATTCCGTAGCTATCGAGCTGGTTCTCTGCAGACGGTTGCCGATACGGGAACCGCATTGTTCAACAAGCTCGGTCATAGTTTCTCTCAGAGTATCCTGCGTGCTGGTGTAATTCATTACGCCGCCGACGATGCCGACGATCGCCAGCCCGACGAAAAGCAAAGTCAGAATACGGGAAAGAATTTTTGCCTTCAGGGAGTTAAACATTTTCTTAACCTCATTTCCTTAATACCTATTTATATTTACACGTGAAAGAAAAGCGTGTATACGTGTACAGTAAAATTATATCATAAAATAATATTTTAGTCAAGTCTTTTTACAGATAAAAAACACATATTTTTTTACTTTTGGTTTTTAAAAGGCAACATATGTGTATTATTAACAAAATTTATTTGGAAAAAATGTTAAAAATTAACTTTCCGCACAAAATAAAGTCGGTCGAGGGCGATTGACGACCCCGACCGACCGTTATTTTGCTAAGCTCACTTCTTGAGAACGAACTTCTGCGTGAGCGCCTGCAGCTCGGCAGCCTGACCGTTAAGCTCCTCGCTGGAGGCGGCGGACTGCTCCGCAGTAGCCGCGTTGGTCTGTACGACGGAGGAGATCTGGTCTACGCCGACGTTTACCTGCTCGATCATGGTAGCCTGCTCCTTGGAGGCGGCGGAAATACCCTCGATAAGTGTAACGATCTGCCTCGTGACCTCAACGGAGGCATTCAGCGCCTCGGCGGTCTCGTTTGCAATCTTGGAGCCGTTTCCGACCGCGTTGATGGTCTGTTGAATAAGGTCGGTAGTGCTTTGCGCTGCCTCGGCGCTCTTGCCCGCAAGGTTGCGCACCTCGTCGGCAACGACCGCGAAGCCCTTGCCCGAGGCTCCCGCTCTCGCTGCCTCGATAGCCGCGTTGAGCGCGAGTATGTTGGTCTGGAAGGAGATATCCTCGATAGTCTTGATAATGTTGCTTATCTCGTTGGACTTTTCGGAAATATGGTTCATTGCGCCGACCATTTCTCCCATATGCTGATTGGACTGCTCGATCTTTTCGCCCGCGACCTCTGCCTTGGAGCTTGCGTCCGCGGCATTGGCGGCATTGGCAGCGACCTTGTCGTTAAGCGTTGAGATAATGCTCGCGAGCTCCTGAATAGAGGAAGCCTGCTCGGTAGTGCCCGACGCGAGGGAAGTGGCGCCGTCGGATATCTGAGTAGCGCCCTGGCTTACCTGAGCGGCGGCGATATCAATGTGCTCCATAGTATCGCTCAGATTGTCGGAAAGGCTGTCGAGAGCGTCGATTATCTGTGTGAAATCGCCGTGGAATTCGACCTGACGGTGAACGTTAAAGTTGCCTGCCGACAGCTCTTGGCATATTCTGGAAATCTCGGTCGTGTAGCCGTTCAAAGCGCCGACTGTGCTGTTGATAGACCTCGCGAGCTGACCCGTCTCATCCTTGGACTGGTGGTCGATGTTAACGTTAAGACGTCCGTCCGCTACCTCGTTCATAACGGCAACAATCTTTTTGATGGGATTGACTATCGAGTTGGCGGTCGCGATGCATATCGCGGCACCCACGATGACCGCAGCCACCGCGAGAACGACCGTTATAATGATAGCGGTATATGTACCCTGAAGCCATTCGTTTGCACCGGTAGTGAGAACGAGCATCCAATTGTCCGTGCCGTCTATCTCGGTAAACGCGCCGAATTTTGAAACGCCGCTGTCCTTGTATTTTTCAAAAAAGATGTCCTGGCTGGTCTCAAAATGCTTAAGAGCTCTGGACTGAAGGTCGGCGACATCCTTGTGAGCCGAATCCGAGCTTTTGATGTAATTGACCTGCGACGTTACCAGAGAATGGTCGGCGTGACCGATGATAGTTCCGCTGCCGTCAAGCAGGGCGGTAACGCCCGTGTCGCCGACGCGTATATCGGCAACGATGTTGGAGAGGAAATCTCCGCCGAAACCGAGGTATACAACGCCTACGACAGCGCCGTTATCCATACCGTCCTGCCTTACGGGAGCGAAAACATATACCGTCCAGTCGCCGTACTGCTCGGTAGGCGCGGTAAAGAATGTTTCGCCCGCCATCGCTCTGTTAAATGTGGTCGACAGCGACGCGTTGTTCGCGAAATCGATCCCGCTGTCCGACATTCCCGCGGAGTTGACATAGCCCGAGGAGTTGGCGCCGTACATACTCTCTCTGCTTTTGAGGATCGCGGTGCGCTCGTCCTTTGTTACGTTAGGATCCGAAAATCTGCTGTCCATACCGATCTCGGCAAGAACATATTTCGTCTGAGTCAAGCGAGCGTTGATGCGCGCGTCGCATTGCTCCGCGATAACGGTCATTGTCTCCTGAAGCGTTTCGTTGGAGCTGGTGAAATTCAATACGCAGCCCACGATGCCTATCGCGGCAACGCCGACGATGATCAGGAGCAATATTCGTGATAAAATTTTGCCCTTTAACGTGTTTAACATTTTACCTCATTTCCTTTTCTTACCAAATAGTTCACAAAGCCAAACTTTGTGCTCACTAAAAAGTATAACACATTGGACGCTTAATCGTCAAGGAAAATGTTAACAAAGTTTTATATGATTTTTTGCACTTTTGCACAATTTGCAGTGAAAATTTTGGCAGAAATTTATAAGATTTTACAAAAAATGGATATAGAGTTATTTTTTGCTATCGTTGGGCTTGACACCGGAGAGAGGATTTTGTTTCATCGCATTCTCCATTTGTGAACTTGAAACGTGAGTGTATATCTGGGTGGTATTGAGATTTTCGTGACCGAGAACATCCTTCAGCACGCGAACGTCCACGCCGTTTTGATACATCAGCGTAGCGGCGGTGTGGCGGAGCTTATGCACGGAAAGCCCCATGTTGTCGAGCCCGCAGCTTTTAAAGCACTCCTCGACTATCTGCTGAACGCGGCGGTTCGATATGCGCGTCTGCCGCTTGCTGAGAAACAGCGCCTCGGACTTTGAGGTCATATCGCGCCGTCCCGAGGCTTTGCGTATATCGGGGTCGTTCTCGTCGGGCGCAAGGTAATCGAGATACGCGTTCACGCACGCGTCGTTAAGGTAAATGATACGCTCCTTGCTGCCTTTGCCGAGGACCTTTAATGTATAGACCTCGCTGCCGTTGGAATCGCGTGTGCTGCGGATATCCTTCAGATCGATGCCGACGAGCTCGCTCAGACGCATTCCGCAGTTCAGAAAGAACACTACGATGCAGTAATCGCGCTTGCGGTCGGGGGTATCTATGTGAGTGAGCATTTCAAGAGCCTGCTCGAGAGTAAGGTATTTCGGCAGCGCGGGTTTGGGAGTGGGGAGCTCGAGATTTGCCATCGGGCTTACCTTAAACAAATGCTTGTTGTTCGTCAGGAACTTGTAAAACTGCCTCAGAGAAACGCCTTTCCGATAACGGGCTTTCTGCTCGTTGTTCTTTTCCGTTTTCATAAAGACAAGAAATTCCTGCGCGGTCTGCAGATCGACCGACATGATATCGTCCTCGGTGATATCGGAAATATCGATGCCCGAAAAATCCTCGGCGGACGCGCTGCCGTTTTTCATTTTGCAGAACCTGAAAAAAGTCCTGAGGTCATTGTAATAGTTTTTGACCGTCAGCTCCGAGCGGCCTTTTACGATCTGCTCGTAATAAATAAAATCCTTTATCAGCTGCGGGGCGTTTTCATAATATTTTTTTTCCATGGATTTAGCTCCTTCTTTGGTATGCCCGATTGTGTAAAACTTGACTGTTTTGGAATACCGCTCCCAAAATAACCCGTTGAAAATGTTTACAGAGGGGCGATATTGGGGCGAGGACTGTCTTCTATAGTTTACAGTATAACATATGAATGTATGTTTTGTCAACAGTTCTATTTTGTGATATGATATGGATTAAGAAGTTACAATCAGCTTGCGGGTATGTTCAAAGAGGATAACATACTCGGAGAGTTTACACACGTTGACGAAGTTCACGATTATTATGACACTGAACGTAAAGCGTAGAGAACGTCTATGAGACACATACACGCGTATGTGATCCCCGAGGTAGACAATAAACTGTGTTGTGATAAGCTTTTCCGCAAGAGTAATCTGATAGCTTTAAACAATGCGATCGAGGATTTCACTCAAAAAGAGTTCGGCTGTCGTTTTATGACAGGAGAGAAGAAGAAAAGCAAAAAGACAGTCGAAGAGCTGAAAAACGACAGTAGGGTTGCCGAGGCTGCGATTTCACTCGAAAATGAACGGAAAAGCTATGAGCGAAAGCTCAACGAGCTGCGACTTGTTGAAAATAAGCTCAAAAATGAACGGAAATCGTTTGAATGTGAGCGTGCTGCGCACGCCAAGATAGTCAAAGAGGACAAAGAAGAGCGCGCTGCGCGCGAGAGTTTAATACAGTCAAAGGAAGAGGCGTTGAACAATCGTGAAAAAGAGTTAGACAATCGCGAGATCTCTTTGGACAATCGAGAAAACGCTCTGAATGAGCGAGAAAGGGCTTTAAACGAGCGAGAAGATGAGCTACCTGTAGTATCTCGAAAAAGCGTCTTAGGGATGAAATCCGAGCAATCTGAGCGTTCTGAAACGCCTTTGGGTTTTGAAACCCAGTCGAGTATACATAGGGGAAACCAGTTCGATATTTAATTCCCTGTACTTAATTGCGTAAAACTTAGTGCATTTTGCGAATATCGCCCCCCAAAATAAACCCGGAAAAGGTGTTACCGAGGGGCGATATTGGGGCGTTACGCCCTCGCCCGGACGTAGTGACGCCGCGCAAAATGACAGTTTTACGCGGTTAAGTCAATTTTTTTACCCAGAAAATACCCTGTATGAGGTTTTTCACGTGTACTAAAGCTCTCCGCGCTCCGCGCGGTTTTTTTGCGTGCGCAGCACGCTCATTAAAACTCGCTTTTCGGCATTATCGCGCGGAGCGCGGGCTATCTTCTATAGTTTACAGATACGTTTTCGAGTATATGACTTGTCAACTGCGTTGATAATCAAGGGTTTTCGCGTCTTATGTAAAGCAGTACTTTACAGATATGTATAAGTATGCTTATACATATATGTAAAGCAGCAGTTTACATAAGGAAGTCAACAAACGGCTTTGTTATGCGGTTTTTGCTACAATCCCCTCTTATGTCTCAAATCTTGATTATTATTAAAACTATATTCTATAGTTTTTGTTACAAGAATTTGATTATGTATAAGATTTGTTATATAATATGCATTAGGAAGATATACAAGTTATTATAGGGAGGTTATACATATGAACAGTAAAGCATTTACCGAAATCGGTGACAGTACAAAATTTGAGGAAGAGTACCCTATGCCCGATGAAGCCAAATCGCCCTATGACCGCTGGGTTCAAATGAATTTAGCTCATGTACGCGATTGGGTGTTGTTAACGAGGAATAATCATGTAGCAGCCGAGGTTCTTTGGTTTCTGATAGATAATTCAGATCGCTATAATGCTGTGGTTTGCAGCTCAACGGTCTTAGAGGAAGCATTGGGGTATAGTCGGATTACGATATCGAAAGCTATTAAGTATTTGAAAGAAAACCAGTTCGTGGAGATCAAGAAATCGGGTACAACGAACGTTTACCTCATAAACAAGGAGATCTCTTGGAAATCGTGGGGTAAGAATTTCAAATACGCTAAATTTGGAGCGAGCGTTTTGATATCCGAAAGTGAACAAAACAATTGCGAGGATACGGCTGTTAGTCGTGTGAATATGGTAGAACTCAAAGGCAAGATTAAGCCCACTTTGTAACCCGAAAAAGTCCATTTCCAAGGGGTGTCCAGAGGGGGGTTACCCCCTTTGGCATTTAGACCAAAACCGTGATATTTTCTCCCGCAGGGGGAAAATATCGTTAACGGTTTTGGTATTAAATGCAATACCAAAATTTTAAGGGGAAAATCGACATTGATTATCAAGGGTTAAAATAACCGTTTTCCCCTTTTTCATTCGGACGTTTTAAAAATTTAATATAAGGGAGAGTGACACGCATGGCTAGTGTGAATTGGTCAAAGTTACACACTGTACAGGATATCAAGCGAATAGCGAGACATTGCGATAGAGAGTGTAGACTGAAAGATAATCATGAAAATGAACACATAGACAAAAGCAAAACGCATATGAATGCACAAACTTGCGATTATGATACGTTTTGCAAAAAGCTTGATAAACGAGTGAATTTTCTTGACGAACAGCCGAAACAGAACAAAAAGCGTGATCGAGTGATCGCATTCAGTTTGGAATTTCCGATCCCTGACGGGATAGCAGACGACAAGGTGAGGGAGTTTTCAACTAAGGTAAATCGTCTGATATTTGAGCAAATCGGAGCGGAAAATTTTCTCGGCAGCTATATTCATTTTGACGAAGTTCACGATTACACGGACGCTGAAACAAACGAAGAGCGTACAAGCATGAGACATGTTCATACTATTGTGACATCTGCGATAGATAATCATCTGAACGCGAAAGCAATGTCAAGCAAACAGAATATGATAAAGCTTAACAATGCAATTCAAGAGATGTCTCTGAATGATTACGGTGTGGCGTTCATGACAGGCAGCAAGAAGAAATCGCGTGATGAGGTTGAAACGCTGAAAAATAAGTCGTTAAAGCGTGAGAACGAAAGGTTACAGCGTGAGAATGAAAAGCTGCGGCAAGCTGCAATTTCGCTCGAAAATGAACGGAAATCGTTTGAAAACCAGCGTGCTGCGCACGCAGAGATAGTCAAAGAAGAGCGCGCTGCGCGCGCGTTAGTACAGTCAAAGGAAGAGGCGTTGAACAATCGTGAAAAAGAGTTAGACAATCGCGAGATCTCTTTGGACAATCGAGAAAACGCTCTGAATGAGCGAGAAAGGGCTTTAAACGAGCGAGAAGATGAGCTACCTGTAGTATCTCGAAAAAGCGTCTTAGGGATGAAATCCGAGCAATCTGAGCGTTCTGAAACGCCTTTGGGTTTTGAAACCCAGTCGAGTATACATAGGGGAAACCAGTTCGATATTTAATTCCCTGTACTTAATTGCGTAAAACTTCAATTTTACGCAATTGCCTGTAAAATTCTTCCAAATCCCCTTTTAAAGGTATATGTCGCGCTGGAGCTTCAAGCCGCACATCTTAACCGGGTGCTGCCCTTTATATTCCGTGCAGAACGCGCAGCGCTCTTTACACATGGAAAAATACGCACAGCGCAGGCACAAACAATCATGCCGTATACAGTTAGGGTCGTTCATCGGCGAGCTCGACGAGCCGGAACGCAGAAGCTCGAGGATCTCCGTAAGCATTACGCGAATATCGTCGGCGTTGGTCTTATCGACGTAACGAACTTTCGGACGTCGATACACTCTCCGGATCCGATACCGCTTGAAGAACTTAAAGTAAAAATTCTCACAATCAAGTATAGGGCGGAAATCGTGACTATACCAACAATCATTACAGCGCTTCCTATAGCGTCCGTTCCAGTGCGGACAGCCCGCTTGACCGCACACTCTGCACAAGCACCGATAGCACGGGCGCGGGATCTCATAGGTTATCACGGCTTACCTTCTTCCCTTTTTGCTGTACTTCTTCTTAACCTCCTCGAAAGCCGAGAAAGAGGAATCCGAGGATAAGCCGGAGCGGATCTCGGACGGCTCGACAAAACCGGCCTCGACAAGCGAGGTAGTGACCATTTCAAGCGTATCGTAAAGAGACCTAATAAAATCCGTCTGGACAAACAGTTCATAATCAAAGCAGCGGAGCGGAAGCATGGGATTCTCGGCTACAAGGTCATACTCCATGGCGTCGTACCAGCGGCAGGAAGTCCACCGGGAGAACGGATGCCCGAAACACGAACGGCAGACAACAACCGAATGAGTAACACGGCGAAGCAGAACGTCGAGGAAGCGCCAATGCTGGGCAGTTCCTACAAGCATTATATGACGGTGCCGACACTGCGCCAGCACCTGAAAAACGACCTTAGACAGACCGCCGCCCTTGCCGTCCTTGGTCTTACCCTCTTGGAAATCGCGAGAGTTCCACACCGTGCCTATTTCATCAATGAAGATAATAGAATTATCCGGGCAGTTCAGAATGTCGTCGGAACTCTGCAGCGGCAAAATATTTACACTCTCGGGAAAATTAGTAAAGGTAAGGTTAGTAAGGACGGTAAGCCCGGGATAGCGGCGGCAGATATCATAAACGAACTTCACGGCGCTGCAGGTCTTACCCGAGCCGAAAGGTCCGATAAAAAGATAAATACCCCAACGCTCGAAGACATTCCAGCCTTTATTTTTAATCCACTTGATAAGGTCTTTGACTATCAAGAAGATGAAATGCGGAAAGGTCTTGATGTGAAGCCAGACAGCGCGAAAAATCATTAGAAGCGCCCCCTCTTAAATAAATCCGAAACCAGAGTAAATACGGAATTGAGGATAAAAACGACCAAGCCCAGAACCACACCCAATGGAACGGAAGCTTGAAGAACGTCCTGCAGCGTGAAGCTGATGTTATTTTCGTTAACGATAAAGTACTGATACCACTCGGCAAGCCCGAAGGTATCAAAGAAACTCTCTACAAGCGCAAGCATAAAAACACCTCACTTTAAAATATGGACTTTACGGTGCTTTAAAAAGAAATTCTTAAAGCCGCGAATAACAAGGACTATAAGGAATATAAGCAAAATGCCCTCGGTAACGGTATACTCGGAAATGGGCTTACTAAGGAAAGCGTCATCAGAGTAGCCCCCAACTACCTGTTGGAACTCATCGGAGCCGATAGGATAAAAAGGCGAATCGTCCGAAGCGTCGGGGAGACCGTCGCCGTTATCATCGACGACAAGCGCCCAATCGCGCAAACCGTCGCCGTCGATATCATCAAAAGGCACATATACTTTACCATCGGGAGCAACAATGCCGCCGCCAGGATAACCCGTGAAAGTGTCGCCGTTATCTATGCCGATAGAGGGGTAAAGCGTTTCACTATCACTCGTAACATCAATTTCACGCGCTACAAACTCAAATTCGGGTAAGCCTACGCCGATCTCACCGTCCTTATCTACCAAGCAACAGCCGTCGCCTATATCGGGAATAAGAGTATTAAGCGTATATACATCGTATTCCTTGCCGTTAAAGGTAGCTACAATCTTTGTAACAACACCGTTAACAGCGTCTACGACCTTTTTCGCCACAAACTCAACCCCATGACGAACCAGAGACGAAAGGAACTGCAGAAGCAAACTCTCAAGCAATGCGCCAAGCTCCATTAAAACACCACCTTATTTATTATCGTTGCGATGAATAAGCCAAAAAACGAAAGCACCCAAAAAGGCGTTAAACAAATGGAAAAGGAAAAAAATAGCAACATCAGACATAAAATAACCCCCTTACTCCAAAAGACGGCGAATTATTGCAACAATGATACCAACGGCAATAAAGCCGAGGAGAAAGCTCCAGAGCTGTATTTTAAAGGTACCGAAGTCGATTTCCAAGGACATAAAGGTCATGAAAACATACCAACAGTAATTAAAAGCGGTTTGAAGTACAGACATATCATCGCCCCCATAATCGCATAAATATAGCAGCACCCACACCCGAAACAAGCAAGCCTATCAGAGCGGGAGGCATGAAACTAAAGAAGTTCTCCATGTAATCTATAAAGCTCTTGGGGCTCTCCGTCAAATAGCTTGTAACGTCGAACTCGGGCGGGGCGAGATAATCCGAGGTATTAACGTTCACATTGACATCAACGGAACCGTTAACGCCGATTTCTCCGGTTACTTTAACGTCACCGCCAAGACCACCGCCCGAGCTATCATCGCCGCCGCTCTCGGGCTGCATCGGATCCGTTGTCGGCTCGCCGTCAAAGGTTACATAATCGTCGCCGACCTTGGCAACGAGCTTGGAAGCCTGAAAGCCGCCGTTTGAAGTAAAATAAACATCGGAAGAACCTGCAGGAGGAATAGGCATTTCAAAAATATCTGCGTCGGCGTCAGCCACAAGAAGATAGCGAAAAGTTGACCGATTTTGAGCAGATACAACAGTAGTGGAAGCAGTAGGCGAAGTATATGTGTACAAATCCGAAACAGACATAAAAGAGCCGCAATTTATATAAGCAGTATCAGAAGATTGATAAAAGCCAAAAACGGGATAATCGGAATAAACGGCACCATAAGAAGGAGAAGAAAATATATTTCGACCCGAAAAAACATCAAAGCCTAAAGAAGCGCCACCGGAAGAAGTGGCCGGATAAGGAAAGCCGATAACATGAGTATCAGATACATAGCATAGAGGCTCGGGATTGTAAGAACCATACGCAGGAGTTAAAATATGACCCGCTAAAATATCGGTACAATCAATAGCACGAGCGGAAGAAACGGGTAAAGCCTCATAAGCCCCAAAAGGATAAGACTGATTATACAATTCTTGCATTTGACGGATAAAATCATCAGCTTTCATCATATATGTGAAACCATCGGCAGTAGAAACAGTATCTATAATATCATCAAAAGTGCCGAAGAGAATATCAAAAAAATTTTCAGTCCCAACAGAGGAAGCCGAAGCAGTGGAAGAACAGGAAGAACCAATCAGAAGCAGAAAGACAACAGCAGCCAATACAAAACAGATAATAGACGGTATAAACTTTTTCATACACTTTAACTCCTTTAACTATAAAATGAAGTGCCCGAGGACACACAGCCCACGGGCACCCACACGAAAACAACTAAGCCCGATGAGATGTGCGGAACGCACGCTTGAGCATGCCAAAGCCGACGCCCGCGAAAGAGATACCGAGAGCCAACATAGTAACGCCGTGAGACGAAATGAAGTCCAGAGCGTCACCCGCCCAGCTGAAAACAGCGGGAATAACCGTGTTAAGCGTAGAAACAACCGTAGAAAGCGAAGTATCAACGGTAGTGCCCGCTTCGGAAATCAGATTAGTTATGAACATAAAATCACCCCCTTTCAAACTGAATGAATACCAACGACCTTGCCCTTGATGTTGGTGTCAAGCTCAACCTCGGTTTGGACGAGCGCGGCGATCTCATCGAGGGAGAAGCCGAGATTATGGAACGCTTCCGCGCTGATGAACTTCTTGTCAACGCGCTTGCCGATAACATTATCATCGGCGTAAGCCATGTGCAGGCTGTAGCCGCAAATGCGCTTGCCGTCCTCGGCGTCAAAATCCATGTGCTGAATACCCTCTAAAAATACCTTTGCCATAATTCTACCTTCTTTCTGCCCTGTTATAGGGCGCATTTATTCTCCTTTCGGAGAGCTCCAGCCTTTATGCTGATTCTGATAATATCTCAACAGCCGTTCCTCTTTCTCCGTCGCATACTCGGAAATAAGGTTAAGCTGATTATCATTCAATGCCTTGTCCTTCATGAACTCATTAAGGACGCGGTAAAATTCTACAGTGCCCTTACACTCGATGAAAGTTTTAATGGACTTCCCCGCCTGTCCGAACACGTAATTCTCCAGACGCGACATATTATAATCAACGCCTTTTTTCGAAAACACGGAGATTTTCAATGCCGACTGCAAGAACTCTTCCCACCACCGAGTAGTTTCCCAACGGCGGCGGCGACTATCAGACGGGTTAGGCATCACAAAACGCAGGTTATTATTTAAAACGCCGTAGAACTTCTCGCCGACTGAATGTTCATCGAGCAGGAAATTCAAAGCGGATTCATGACGAAGCTGAAGCTCAACGCGCGTCCAATGATAATCCAAGCCGCCGCGCTCCATGGCTTTGTCGTATATTCTAACCCGAGTATTTGACTGCGGAGAGCCGAAATACACCGAATACGCCAACGGGAACGCCTCTTCTCCGTCCTCTGCATGCTTGCCCGACCACTCGCCAGACTTGGAACGAAAGCGCGACACATACAAATCTTTACGGGCGTATTCGTCGATGACCCGAACGTCCAAAAGCCCTTTGCCCTCGTGGTCTATATCATCATAAGCCACATCTAAGCGGGTTATATTGTATTTGTCCGAGTGGCGCGCGAGGTAGTCGGACAAGTAGTCGAGGTTATAAAGTCCCGACGTCTCATACTGTCGGCAGCCTTGCCCCGACATCTCCACACACACGCCCATGTCTTCCCTACCGTCGAACAATACCCAGATACCGCCGAACTGCAGCGCGCTTTTATAGCCGTTATGTCCTCGGGTCTCCGTCAAGCCCAAGCGATCCAGACCGAGGAAATTTATAAGCCGCTTATAGTCAAGGTCTTTAGTCGTGAACGTAAGCCAATCTATAAGCGCTATGTTCTCGGTGTCACTCATCTGAATCACCGCCTTTTTGGTAAGATTTATAAGTATGAGGAATAAGAGTATTATAAACACAATCATCACGGTGAAGCATACAAGCTCTCTCGGTGTAAGCCTGAGAACATGTATACTCAAAAATGCAGTTACCGCAGCAATATTCACTCATCGAAATCACCACCTTTCGGCTCGTTGTCCTCGTAGAGCTCGCGGAAGCTGCCGCCGGTATGCCGTTGTTGAATCGACCTAACATAATGTAAAATACCGTCAAAAAAGCCGATAATTACAGAAAGCCCTATAAGCAATAAGAAAAAATTACTTTTCATCTGCTTCACCGTCCAAACAAAACATCCTGTCCAAAGAATCAAGTCGCATCAAAGTATGTTCCAGATCCACGATATAAGTAACATTTTGAGGTGTAAAAACACGTGCATCTGTTAAAAGATTTTCAATGCGCCGAAACCGTTCCTCTATAGCAAGTACAATTTCAGTGAATTGCTCATCGCTCAATGTGAATGTGTGTTCCATAAAATCCTACTTTCTGCCTCTTTATCAGGCGTTTTATTTACCCCGAAGGGTTGGCGGCGGTTGGTTTTCAGTCCGAACCGCTAACGGACTATACAGCGGATTTTTTGGTAATATCCCGCTGCTTGATATATTCACTGTACGCACGTTCGTAAACGGTCATAAACTCATTGAATTTTTCCTCAAGCTCATCGGGAAGATAATGGTCAAAATAATCGGAAAGGAAAAGATGTTCATCGGAGCGAGGAGAAAGATCGTCCCAAAAATCATTAAAAGTATTGGAAATATCATCAACCAGATCAACAAACAGATCATCGAAACTAACGGCTACATTGCTTTCCTCGCAGATTACATTGATTTCATATTTGCGACCGCTAAAGGATATTTTTCCAGACGTCTGGAAAGTTTCGGTTTTCTCGACAGACTCGGAAGATTTTCCAGACGTCTGGAAAACTTCGGGCTTTTCTTTCTCGTTGGGTTTCTTAAGCATGCGGATAGCGGCTACAGGAGTTTCGGGCGTAACCGCAGCACGCTGCTCGAAACCAAGCGACAGCATCTCCACAAGCTGACTGTATGAATACTGCGAATAGGAGCAAAGCTGATTATACGAGGGCATGCCGGTTTTCGGGTCAATACCGTAAGTCTTAACGATATTAAGCATGTTGTAAGTAGTCGACTTCTTGAACCCGAGCTCGAGCTCGCAAGCTTCGGCGATAGTCTTATACTTGCACTTCTTCCCGTCCTTGCGGATACGGCAGTCTATCTCATAGACGCGAAAGGCTATACAAAGATAAGCGTTCGCGATGTCGCAGAGATCGGACTTGATAGTCGCGAAAGCAGCTTCATAGAAAGTCATTTCGCCCGTGCGCTTGGGTACTATATCCGTTTTACTGAACATATCATCACTTCTCCCCTGCCTCTTTATCAGGCGTTTTATTTACCCCGAAGGGCTGGCAGTCGTTTTATTTTCCGTCCCAACGACCAAAGGACAAAGACTTAAAAGTTCTGCAGCAATAAGCCTACTAGGTAAGCCTACTTCTCTCCCCTGCCCTCTCGGGTGGGGGATTTTTTATGCCCTTAAAAAGTTCCATAAAAGAACATTAGGGTTAAGAATATTATACACCAAAATGTGCCAAAATGGAACTGGCAAATGTGCCAAAAAAGAACACAAAAAATTATACAAAAGTGCTATAATAGAACCAAGAACGGAGAGAGGATATGTTTAAAGAAAATTTTACCGCTAATTTAAAAAGAGCGAGGGAGTGTTCCGAATTGACACAACAACAAGTCGCAGATAAACTAAATATATCAAGGTCAAACATAACCAAATACGAAATTGGAACGCTTGAACCAAACATAGAAACAATCGGACTTCTTGCCGAACTGTATGACGTAAGTACAGATTGGCTTTTTGGAATAAAAAAAACAAATTAAAAAGAGAGGAAAAAACATGATAAAGAAAAAGCAAATAGAACAAATACACAAAGAATACAAGCACTATGTATACAAAGAAATAGGATTTATAAAGGGCTACAAGCTCACCAACGAAACCAACGAGAGCGAAGGCGTTGTAATAAACGATATCAAAATTGAAATCAACCTCGAAAGCCAAATCGGGCAAGAGTTCTGGAACAAGATAAGAGACAAGTTTAAACCAGAAAATCTTTCTAACAAATATGCCACCTTAGCAAACTACATATACTCCGAGAAAGAAGAAAACGGAATGATGAACGTTGCAATAAAAATCCTTACAAACAAAACAGACCCCTTAGAGGTAAAAGCAAAAAAGAAATTATTACACAAAATCAACAAATATACATAAAGAGGGCTGAAACTCCCTCTTGACATTTCCCCCGTTTTGTGCTATAATGCAAGAAACAGCCAAAGGGAGGTGATTGCATGAACATGCAAGAAAACGCAAGATTTATACTCGGTCTGCGTTCCGCAGGTTGGAGCGAGAAAGAAATCAATGACTTTATGCTATTCATCGAATGCGGCGAAGAACAGTATAAACCTAAAAAAGAAGAAAAGAAAACTACCGATGACAAAAACAAATAAAATTTCCCCCGAGTAATCGGGGGTTTTTTCATAAGACTGGCTGCTCGGCACCCGAGGCGGCAGAGGCGCAGAGATGTAAAAAAGGGGGCTGCAAAGCCCTCTTTGTTCATAATAAAAAAAGCATGAACTTTCAACGTCGACCTTTATTACACACAACAGAAAAAAATGAGAAAAAACAAAACGTTCACGCTTAACAAAAGTTAATGAAGTCGATTTAATTAGAATAAAAAACTAAATCGTTATTTATTCATATACAGAGCTGAAAACGTGAACAAACAGCCCAAAAACGCGCCGCGCAAATGGCTTAAAATAGTAATTTGTACGTTGTACCCCCCTGTTAGTATCGGGGGGTTACGCGCGCACAAAGGCGCAAAAAAAATTAAACGGAAAAACTCCGCCAGTTCATCGCTGCGCCGCCCGTCCGGTTCAGGCGCGCGGCTCGCTTCGCTTACCGCCGCGCGCCTATTACCCCGGGAACGGGCGGAAAAACGCAACACGCCCGAAAGTGGCTTTCGGCGGGCGTTCGCCACCCCGCCATCAAACACTAATCCACGCACAAAGGAAATGCTACCCCGGCAGTCGCGACCACACGCACCTTAAAGACTGGAGGCAGTCGCCCGAGAACACAACTAATCATCGTCAAAAGTGGCTTGCTAGGCTCGCTTCGCTCGCGGCAGTTAACGCGAAAAAAGTAGACGAAAGGTGAAGGGTGAATTTTCGCGATTATTTGCTAATGCTCTCGGGACGCGCATAGCCGAAACGCAACACAATTCCCAAAATTTGTAAGCGGTTTGTAAGTAACTTTGATTTTACGCAATTGCATATACAAACTAAAATATCCCCTATTTTCCGCGCGGAACCCAACAACCATGAGATGAAAGCCAGATAACAGCCCAAATCAAAACGTGAATATCGGCAGAATACGGATATGCCATAACAATCAGCAAGCAAACCATACGTTTTAAATAAAAATCATCATAAATCGGAACATCGGAATAAAACAAAGGATTTTTGCGCATAAAACGCCTGATTTTCTTCAAATCAAACGTCGAAAAAACACGTAATTCATCTTTCTTGTTTTTATCTAAATACCACCGCAAAGAGCGACGTGCAAGCATTATAAATCACCTCCGTTTCCGACCGCCGAGAGTGTTTCTGCGGATAATCTGCTCGGTGCGCTCGGTGTCCTCGCCGAGACGGATCTCGCGGACTAAGCGGCGGAACATCTGCGGCAAGAACTTTGTGACAAGGTCGGCGCACTCGACGTACCGAGTGCAGACGGAGCACATATCGAACCGAACGCAACAGGCACACGGCGGATATTTAGCGCCCGAGTAATAACACCGAGCTCTGCAGTCCTCGTAATTTGCGCATATCCACCAATCACACACCATTATCGAACACCTCTTGACCGTTCATAAAATCGCGGTGCTGCTCGTCAAACTCGCAACATCGGACGACATTGTAAAACTTCTGGAAATAATCCCAATGCTGTTGGCGTATGCGTTCCTCGAGCTCTCCGTCCTCGGCGGCGGTGTATGCATAATGCTTGAAAGCGTTCATTTCCTCGTAATCGCGGATATCCTCGCGGATATTATCGGCGAGCTCGGATTTATACAGGGTCTTTCCCTGTCTCATAAATTTGTCGACCTTAGCGTCATACCAAGCCAGAAAGCCCTCTATGCCGTATTCTCTTATCATTGTAAAGATAGTGGGCACATACTGAGAAAGCCCCCTGTCGGCACGAGCAAGAGCGGAACGCGCGGGCTTATGATGAGGAAGTCTGAAGCGCTCGGTACAGCCCTGCAGGAACTCGCGCCACCAACGCTTGACGGGACAGCGGGAAATGTTCGAGCTTGTACGCGAGATAAAACGGCAATGGTCATTGAAAACGCCGCGCATATACTCGGCGAAATCCTTTTCGGGCATATCCAGATAGGCATTAAGCGCCGACATAGCCGCAGAGCCCTTTAATTCGAGCTCGCACCTAGTCCAGTGCGTACAGCCCTCGGGTATTTCTTTTCTCTGCTGCTTATGCTCGGCGAGCTTATCATAGAAGCGGATAAAGCTCTCCGACTGCCGAACGCCGACGTACACGGTCATGCCCTTGACCTCTTCCCCGTTGATGAATTTCGTGCGCTCACGAGTGCCGAGCTCGTCGCCGTTTACTATGTCAATGGTACGCGCCTTTTTGCAAATCTCGCGGTTTGCCTTGCAGCGGAGAACCTTGCGCATTGTAAGCAGCGGCATTTCTCCGTTATAACGGATATCGTCCATAGCGTAATCCAAGCGGGTGTCTTTGGTTATGTAGCCCTTGAAGCACAGAGCGCGCCACATTCCGAGCCATTCTTTAAGGTCTATGCCGTAGGATTTAAGATATGCGCGGAGATAATCGAGACCCTGCGCGGATATCCGCAGACAAAGCCCCTGCTCTCGGAACTTATCGGGAGTAGTAAACAGCAGATGAATATTCTCGTATGACAAATGGAAATCGTAGAACGCGAACCGACCCTTTAACGTCATCTTATGCATAAGGTCGCCCAGAAGCATTGTATGCTTTAAGGTGTTGAGCGCCATATACTGATATACATCGTTGCTTTCGGGCTTTAAGGTAAGCGTTAAGTAATCGAACTTGCTTTCCATAACAGAAAACCGCCTTTTTTTGAAAGTTAACTTTCAATTATTTATTCCGCACGTTTTTGCGGAGCTTGCTTTCGGACTTTTTATCCATGGGAGCGGAGAGCCCCAGAGCCTCAAATGCTCGGTTGCGCTCCGTTTCCTCGTCGGACACATAGTCCATTTTCAGCATTGTATTTACCATTTCCTTGGTATCGTAGAGAGCGCGGAGCTTGTCGGTCTGTATCCATACGTCGCCCGTAAGCGGAACCAGAGGACGGAGCGGCGACTGATAGAACAGGTTGTACTCCTCGGCATCGTAGCAATAGTTAGTGATGATACGGCTGAACGGGTGCGAGGGAAACGCAGAGCACACGGTAACGTCGCTCGTTATCTCGCGAAGCTGTTTTTCGAGAAAGCCCCACCGCTGAACCGTGCCGAATATGACCATATGCCTATGGCGCACTTGACAGATGTGCTGAAAGAGTATCTTGGGAAGCCCCTCGGGCTCGTCTCCCCTGCCCTTTCGCTGATTGTTGTTAAAGTCGCGGCTGTTGAATATCGTGCCTATTTCGTCAATAAGCACTATGGTGTTATCGGGAGCGTCGATTATATCCTGTATGCATTTAAGCTCCAGAATTTTGGTATGCTTCGGAAAGTTGGTTATTTTCAAGTTTGTAAGCACAGTAACGTCCTTATAGCGACAGCAGAGATTATATGCGTCCCTCACCATTGTAGAGGTCTTGCCCTGCCCGAACTTGCCGAGATAGATATGCAAGCCCCAGAGATGAAAGCGCTTGTTTTCGTGCTCCTTGAAGTACTTGTAAACGTCCTTGACCAAAAGCACAAGGAAATGCGGTATGACCCTTATCCGCTGAAAGAACATGCTTAAGAAAACCATTTTTTGACCCTCTCAATCAGCATAAGCAATGATACGCCGAAAGAAACCGAGCAGCGTTTCACTATCGGCAGACGAAATCTAAAGAACATCACTTACCGCCTTTCCTTGTACCAAGTCTCGGAAAGCTTATAATACATACCGAAACCGCCGCTATCGGGGACATAAACGGACGACCCGGCAGGAGCAGGAGACGGCGGCTGAAAACGGGGTCATCAAAGGAAGCTGTAAAAAAATAAGGGGTTACAGTATCGGAATGACCATTAAAGTAATAAGAGCCAAAATCAATACCATTGCCGTAAACAGCATCGGACTGCGAAACAAAACGATATAAATAATCATTTCTAGAAGAGGAATTAGCAATGCCCCAATAAGGATATTGAGAATAAACGCCGCCGTTTTGCCAATCAGAAAAAGAAGATTTTGAAAAAGTATAATCTTTTACAGTAGCAATATTATTATGAATTATTTCTGCTTGAACTCGGAACAGGAATGCGCAGAGGCGAAATACTTGCCTTAAAGTGGAGCGACTTAAACTTCAAGACAGGAGAACTGCGAATTAAGCCGCAGTAAACAAAGAATAGATCAGAAAAAACAGCCCCTTGAAATTATCGATTCGGGGGCTGCTTTGTGTAAGTGGTCAAAAATGTGGTCAAACAAAATTTTGACCAGGATTTCCACCTGACGAAACCGCCGTAACGATGTAGTGTCAAAGGAAATTTGCCTCAAACCGCTCTGCGATGCGCTCCTACGGTTCTATGCTCCCGAAGAGTATGATTAAAGCACTCTCCTCCGCGAATGGCTTTTTATAGCGGTTTCCGCTCTACGACCAATCCTCTTTGGCAGTTTTGTATCCGTTGTTTCCGTGTGCTCCGAGCGTGTCTGTGGTCAAAGATGTGATCAGGTAATGGATAGCTCGAAAAGCTACTGAACAGACCTCAATCCCCTCCAATTGCATTGTAACATAATTGGGAGTGGATGTCAAGTCAAAATTTGAGCCGCAGTAAACAAAGAAATATCACAAAAGACATTGAAATTCAATGTGGTGAAGCAGCAAAAAAAATAATAACCAAAAGTGCATTTTATCGTCATAACATCAATATAGAACTGTCCCAAAAAACAATAAGAACGACCCTCTGTGATACAAAGGGTCGTTTGCTGTGATTATTAGTGTTATCATAAATGCACTATATTGGTTTTATAACGCCTGTGCGCTTTTTTACTAAAGCGTTACATTTCCGCGCCGTATGCTTCCAATTCCCAAATGCAAGGAAACGCTGTGCTGTCCGAGCAGCCCGTTACCTCGATTTTAAGGAAACGTCCCGTTATCGGATTTTCCAACTCATCGGCATAATAACCCGAATTGTCGGTGTTCTCGCTGTGGTCGGATATGACGGTATAATCACCGTCTTGGGTGTTGGAAACGCTCACCGTAAATTGATACGCCCTCACTCCCGGCTTGTGCGCGGCGACAGTGACTTTGGATATGCCGTACGTTTTTTCCAGATCGATAATAACGCTTGCGGGATAGTCGTCCGCGGACGCCGCGCACCAACGAGAGCCCTCGTCAGTTATGCCGTCGTTTATACCGCTTGCGGGATTGCCCGCCTCTTCGGAGCTTGCATAAACAACGGGCTTGTTGAGTGCGATGTTTTCGTTGTTTTCGGTATCATCGTCCTCGACGGGTTCGCCCGTCCATACCGCCGTGTCCTCAAGAGCGCTTCCGTCGCTGAGGTACGCGACCGCCTTTATTTCATTCTCACTGCCGATCTCAAGAGAAATATTCTCCCAAGTGAATACGGTGGAATACAGCGGGTCGAGAGTCTGTCTTTCGACCGTTCCGCGGGAGCTTCCGTTCACGAAAAGCTCGACCTTATCCGCGTTTGAATATACCTTTACCAAAGGCACCTCGGAGGGGCGGTTCGTAAATCTCTTTTCCGTTATATGCAGCATCAGCTCGTCGTTCCATACCGACTTATAGAAATAGAACGCGTCCTTTTCCACGCGCTCGCGCGTGACGAGACCCTTGTCGTTCTGCCCCTTTGTGTCGCCCTCCTGCCTGCCGTCGGACGCGAAATCGAACATACACCAGATATACTTTGCCCAAAGATATTGTCTTTCGGAAAACTGAGCCCAAATTTGCTCGTGCATCTGCGATTGATAATTTTCGTAGTGGCGCTCGCCCCACGGGTCTATGTCGACGCGCCAGTCTATGTTGTCCTTATGCTGTGATACAGCCGCGCCGCCGCCGTATTCAGAAACGCATATCGGGCGTTCCTCGCGGTTTTGGTGGTAATCGTCAAGCCACGGTCCGAATTTTTCAACGCGCCCCGCGTCCTTGTACCAGCCGAAATATCTGTTGTAGCCGACAACGTCCGCGGGCAGCTCAAGGAATTTCCCCCAGAACTGCGCGTCCGCAAAGGTGATGAGTCGCGTCTCGTCCTCGGCGTTCGCCAGAGCGTTAAGCTCGGTGTAGATATCAAATATCTCATCGCTCATCTGATAAAGCTCGTTCGAGATGCCCCATACGATAACGGACGGGTGGTTGTAATTCTGACGGATCAGTTCGGTCAGCTGCTGTTTTGTATTTTCAACGAAACCGTCCGCTATCGCGAGCGCGTCCGTTTCGTCGCCCGACATCTTGTTCACCAGACCGATCTCCGTCCATACGGTAATGCCCAGCTTATCACATAAGTCGTATTCGTAGCCGTCGTGCTGATAGTGCGCCATTCTCACGGAATTGCAGCCCATATCCAACATCATAGCGTAATCGCGCTCGCGCTGCTCGTTCGTCATAGCCCAGCCGTTTTCATAGCTGTCCTGATGATAGCACACGCCGCGCAGGTCAAGGTATTCGCCGTTGAGGAAGAAGCCGTCGTCGGGGTCGATACGGTACGACCTTATCCCGAAGCTCTGCGAATACTCGTCGAGAACCGTTTCGCCCCGTGAAAGAGTTATTTTCGCGGTGTAAAGATACGGATCTTTCGTTCCGTTCCAAAGAATAGGATCGGTCAATCGCATTGAAATTTCCTCGCTGTCGTTCGCGTTCGCGGAAAGCGTCTTGGAGCTCTCGGAGCTGCAAGCCGTGCCGCCGCTGCCGTCAATAATATCGGTCTTTATCAGGATCTCCTGCTCCGCGTCCGTTTCGTTCGCCAGCTTGACCGCAACATCAATATCCGCGCTGCCGCTCGTTATGTTTTTGGGCGTAACGTACACTCCCGACGAACCGTAATCCATAAGGTCGATATGCACGGGCGAGACGGCTATCAGCGAAACGTCGCGGTATATACCGCCCATTTTGGTGAAATCTCCTTGAATGTTGATAGGCGCGATATATTCCGTCGGAGCGTTGTTCACCTTAACGGCAATAATGTTCTCCTCGTCGAGCCGTATAAGGTCGGTGATGTTGAACCTGAACGCCGAATAACCGCCCTTGTGAATACCCGCGGACGTTCCGTTTACAAACAGCTCGGTTACGGTATTCGCTCCCTCAAATTCAAGATAGACGCTTTTCTCCGAATAAGCCTCGCTTGAAAAATAATAGGATTTGCGATAACCGCCCAAGCCCCTGTAATAATTCTCACCGCCCTCGTCGACGCCCGACCATCCGTCGCAACCGTCCTTGTCGTTCCACGTATGCGGCAGTGTTATATTTTCCCAAGCGCTGTCGTCAAAATCGGCTGTTTCGACCGAAAGCTCCGAAAGTCCGTCCTTTTGGGTCATTTTCAAGAATTTCCAATCCTTGTCGAAATTTTCCGTTGTTCTTCCCGTCATCGTCACTACCTCCGCAATTGAAGCGCCGCTGTTTTCGCCCGTTTCGTCCGCGCCGCCTTGCGAAACGTTTCCCGTGTTTGAACAGCCGCCGATAAGCGCCGCTGTCAGGGCAAGCGCCGCGGCAAAGGACAGCGTTCTCTTTGCGCCGAATAATGTCATAATAAAACCTCCCGTAGAATATGTCCGCGTGAAACGAAAGCTTCTTACATTCGGAATTATACAACAAAATTCTCTTTCGGCGCAATAGAATATCATAGGATAATATTAACATATCCTATGTTCGTGTATGTTTTTCTCTCCATTTGGCGGGCGGCATTCCGACCCTGTCCGCGAACTGTCTGGAAAAATGCACGGGGCTGTTATATCCGCAGAGATAGCCTATTTCCGCGGCGGTAAGCTCCGTATCGAGGAGCAGTCTTTTCGCGGTGTCTACCCTCCCCGCGATGACGTCCGCGCCGATAGATACGCCGAACGTCTTTTTGTAAAGCTCCTGAAGATACGGCTCGCTTATATGCAGCCGCGATGCGATGTTTTTTATGTTATGCTCCGAGCTCGGTCTGGTGTAAATCTCGTGACGGAGGTCGAGCAGCTCGCGGTAATGCGGACTTCCCGAAGCCGTGTTTTCCGTAAGCTCGCTTACCTCCGTCAGCATTGACTCGATCAGCATAGAGCAGGCGCCGCGCCCGTTTCGGAAAAACGCGTCGCCGATAAGCTTCATATAGCCGCCGATATTTATTTTGTCGCCGATAAATATCGGTTTGCCGCATATCCGCCCGAACTGCTCGACGGTGCATTCCGCCTGTATCCAGTCGTTCACATATTTATTGCCCGACGCGCGGTATCGATGTTCCGAGAATTTGTCAAACATAACGAACGTGTTCGGCTGAACGGTCACGTCGTCGCCGTTTATCGTAAAAACCGCCTCGGTCTTTACGAATAATATCAGCAGACAATCGTACCCGTTCGGACGATTTATATAGAAATTACCGTCGTGCGTCGCGTCGCAGTCCATTCTTCTTATGGTAAACATTACAGCACCTTCCTATGATATGTTAATCTAATCCTATTATATGATATTTCTTTTCTCTTGTCAAGATGATATAATTATAATATATACGCGAAAGGGTGTTGTTTTTATGAAAATCGGGAAAATCTTGGCTCCGCTGCTTGCATCGGCGGTTATAATTTCGAGCACGGCGTGCGCTCAAAGCGGGGATACGTCAACGGAGATCAACAATGAAAGCGGGAGTTCAATGAGTACCTCAACCGTGTCGGGTGGAGAAACGAGCTCGCAGTCCGAGGTATCGTCAAGCACAAGTTCAACGAGTTCGGAGAAGCCCGAGAGCACAGTGAACTCCGAAAGCACCGCCGAACCCGTATCATCGGATGAAAGCACGTCGTCGAGCACGACCGTTGAGCCGCCCGAAAGTTCTTCTTCAAGCGAGCAGTCATCCTCAAGCGAACCGCCCGCGGTTTCGTCATCTTCCGAGCCGATATCAGAGCCGTCATCGTCCTCCGAAAGCGTTCCATTGAGCTCGTCAACAGCAACCTCCGCGGAACCCGTGACCGTTCCGAGTAATACAAAACTTTCCAATCCCAACGCGGACGAAACGACCCAAAGGGTGTACGACTATATTTGTGAGAATTTCGGTACATATATGCTCTCCTGCCAGCAGGAAAGCACTTGGATGGGCACTCCCGAGTACGAAATGAACCACATAGAGGAGGTCACGGGAAAGCTTCCCGCAATGCGCGGTCTGGATTATATGAACGACGATTTCAAGGGCGTGAACGAACGCGCCGTTGAGTGGTGGGAAAAGGGCGGTCTGGTGACGATATGCTGGCACACGGGCATCAACGGAAAGGGCTATCAGGAGGCGCTGAACGACAAGCCCGATTTCGACAAGCTGCTCACCGAGGGCACTCCCGAATACAATGCCATGATAGAGAATTGGGACAAAGCCGCCAAAGCCTTGCAGGAGCTGCGTGACAAGGGCATTCCCGTGCTGTGGAGACCGTTCCACGAGTTCGACGGGCAGTGGTTCTGGTGGGGCAAGGGCGGCAGCAAGAATTTCATAAAGCTGTGGCAAATGATGTACGACCGCTTCACCAACGAGTTCGGATTAACCAATCTCATATGGGTATTGGGCTATTCGGGGGACGTGAAAAGCGGTTGGTACGTCGGCGACGATTATTGCGATATAATAGGCTCGGACACCTACGATAACTCCACCAATGCCAAGGCGTGGAAGCGGCTTGAGACCGTAACGGACAGCGGCAAGCCCCTCGCTTTCCACGAGTGCGGAAATCTCCCGAGGGTAAGCAGATTCGAGAGCGACGGCTGCGTATGGTCGTGGTTTATGGTGTGGCACACCGACCATATTATGGGCAACAATACGGCAAATCTCAAAGAGGTCTACAACAGCGATTTGGTCATTACGCTCGACGAACTGCCGAGCTTTAAGTGAGGTAAATTATGTATTTGGCAAATGAAAAAAGATACGACAAAATGATATATCGCCGCTGCGGAAAGAGCGGTCTGAAACTGCCCGCGGTGTCGCTGGGCTTATGGCAGAATTTCGGTTATAAAAGCAGCTTCGACAATATGGAGAATATGGTGCGGACGGCGTTCGATTTGGGGATAACGCATTTCGACCTCGCGAACAATTACGGAAACCCGTACAACGGCTCTGCGGAGGAGAATTTCGGGCGCATTCTGCAAAGAGGGCTGAACGCGTACCGCGACGAGATCTGCGTTTCCACAAAGGCGGGCTACGAAATGTGGGCGGGTCCTTACGGCGACAGAAACGGCTCGCGGAAATATCTCACCGCGTCGCTCGACCAATCGCTGAGGCGCATGGGCTTGGAGTATGTGGATATTTATTATCATCACATTTTCGACCCCGAAATTCCGCTTGAGGAGACGGCTCTCGCGCTCGACAACGCCGTTCGGCAAGGCAAGGCGCTGTATGTCGGCGTGTCCAACTACGACAGGCGGCAGACCGAGGAAATATCCGCGATATTTAAAGAGCTGCACACTCCGTTTATCGTCAATCAGCCTTCCTATTCAATACTCAACCGTTGGATAGAGGACAATGAGCTTGACAAATTCGCCGCGGACGCGGGTATCGGTCTGGCAGTGTTTTCGCCGCTGTATCAGGGATTCCTGACGGATAAGTATCTGAACGGAGTTCCCGAAAACTCGCGCGTCGGAAAGGGGCAGACCTGGATAGGCAGCCAGCTTGATGAGAAAATGGTCGCGAGGCTCAACGCTCTCAACGGGATAGCTGAACGGCGCGGACAGAAGCTCTCGCAGATGGCGTTGGCGTGGGTGCTGCATAATCCCGCCGTGACGACCGTTCTCATCGGCGCGAGCAGCCCCGAACAGATAGCCGAGAACGTGAGGTGCATTGAAAATCTTTCTTTCACCGAAGAGGAGCTTTCTCGGATCAATATATGATTTACATCGGTGATAAAAATGACCGCGCCGTCATTATAGAATCATTTTCGCATTTCGTTTCAAAAATTGAGCCGCATAAAACAAAGAATAGCACAACCCAAAAGCTGAGATGATAAAACACCACCTCGGCTTTTTTACTTGCGAATATCGACATAATACCGATCATAAGGAATATCACCCGCGAGTGCCCTGTCCCGAATTTCGGACGCAAACCGCGACCACTCCTCGAACTCGGCAACCGTCATTTTCTTTTTCATATAACGGGCATAGTGCGCCTTGTATGCCCGATTGTAGGTCTGCCAGACGGGATCATTTTTGCACTTCTCGTCGTACCGTCGCTTTGAGCCTATGTCACGGCAGGTCTTTTCGGGATCGTCGGCAAGCGGATTATCGCAGTAGGTATAGTACCGCGCGCCGTGAATTAAAAAGAATTTACCGCAGTTTTTACACAAGTTCGGAATGAAATTCTGCTTCAGCCCATTGAAGAAATCATAATAAAGGAATGAGCCGAGATCGTTAAATTTTATCTCCTCGCAGAGTATCTGTTCACCGTTTTTATCGGCAATGGCTCTGTAGCCGAACGACTCCATTTTGCATTTAATGCGGCTGAAATTGATGCCTTTATCACGGTTAAATTTCTCGAAACATTCAGCTGTTTCACTTGGCGAAAGGAACGCCTCCTTGCGATGAAGAAACTCGCGGATAAACGGTTTGTAGATCCGCTGAACTTGCAAATAGGCGTTCACAAACTTAATATAAATATCGAAAAAAGAAGAAATAGTTCTGTTCAATTCACGCAAATCATCGGCAACGTCTTCGTCCTCCAAATCGCTTTTGTCAAGCGGCATAAGATCAAATCTATTCAACCGAAGATAATAATTTCCAATGTCGTCCTTTTCACCGTAGCCGTATTCGTTGGAGA
>JAMPFE010000018.1:0-33834 GCA_023664705.1 Lachnospiraceae bacterium
TGGCGTTTCAGGTGCCGGAGGAACTTTTTCAGCAGATCAAGGACTATCTGCAGCGCAACAACATGACGCAAAAGGACTTTGTGATCGGGCTTATCGAAACCGAGATCAACCGCAATCTGGAGCAACGGGCAACGCGGTTGATTTCCGAGGAAAACACCGCCGTTTCGCGCGATTTGAGCGAGGTTTCCACCGAGGTCGGGGAACAACCCGAGGAGCAGCAAAGCCCCGCCGTTTCGAACGATTTTGACGGCGAATTCGAGAACCCCGACGAGGACATGGACGAGAGCGAGGAACAGGACGAGGGTATGGGGATGTCGATGGGTATGTGAAATTTCATTTTGCAAAAGCACTTGACAACTGCGCGGATATAAATTTATAGGCAGTGCAAGAATTTATTTTTTTTCTTTCATAAAAGCGTCAAAAGCGACAGCGCCGCCGCTATCGATACGGGCACGGAAACGGTGTCGCTGCCGTTGTGGGAAATGAGCTCCGCATATGCGGACAGCGGCGCGATGACCAACGAAAATACCGCGCATTTCCACACGGGCAGCCCCGACAGAATAAGCAGCAGCGCGAAGCAAACGATAAGGTCCGTGACCGCCATTGCCGCGCTGCCCTCCCACGTTTTTTTCGGGTCGGCAAGCGGTATTTTCACATGATGCCTGCCGAATTTTATCCCGATAAGCGCCGCCATTGTGTCGCCGACGCCCCACACGATCACCGCCGTCGCGACTATGTGGGGCTTGCCGAGCAGTCCCCAGCAGAGCGCTGTCAGTGCCGCCTCGGTGAGGAACAGGAGCAGCAGGCTCTTCTTGACCTCGCCCTTGGATTTCTGCACGAAAAGCTCCCCGAAGCCCTGCCGTTTTTCGGCAATGTGCAAAATCGGATACACGCCCGCCGCGAACAGCACGCAGCAAATTGTCGGCGCGAGCCAATTCTCCGACACGAAAATCATGAAAACGATGCCCGTATACGCGACCATGTGGAGCAGCTTCCGCCACAGCGCTTTCGGTATCTTGAACAGCACCCGCGCGAGCAGCAGCACCGCGACAAAGCACGCGAGAAACAGCAGATATTTGCCCAGACAGAGCAAAACGTCCGCGATTAGCGGCACTTTCGAGATAAATTCCCAATAATTCAAAATCAGCATCAGCGCGCCGAGGACGGTCAAAATCGCGCCCGTCACAAGTCCGACGACGCGGTTGTTGACGCGGTTCGCGAACTGCGCGGAGACGATTGACGCTGCCGTTGCGACGATGATGCAAATCAGCAGCACGTCCCAACGCTCGAACAGAATGGTCGGGTCGACCGCGATGTGGCTTGCCGAGGCGATAAGCGCCGTGAACGTCATGATAAACGTGCTCGTCCCGACGGCGGCTTTGCGCTCCATGCCGAGGAACGCCGTGAACACCACCAGCATCATCATGCCGCCGCCGCTGCCGACAAAGCCCGTTCCGAAGCCTATCGTCAGCCCGAAGAACAGCGATATCGCGATCCCCTTGGCGTTCAGCCTCGCGCCGTTTGCCTCGGTTTCCTTGCGGGAGGTATCGGGCTTCACGAGGAAGCGTATGCCGATGCAGAACGTCAGAAACAGCGTGAAGCTGCCGAGGACGACGTTGCCCGCCTGCCACGCGACGACGCTCCCCGCGACGCACATCGCGACGATGCACGCGAGCATTATCCAGCCGCGCTTCAGGTCGATATTCTTGTGCTTTATGTAAATGGAGGTCGTCACCGCCGAGCCGAGAATGTCCGACGCGAGCGCTATCGCCGTCGCGTGATAAGCGCCCGCCTCGCCCGCGAAGGAGGGGCATAAAACTATCAGGATCGGCACCATGACGGTCGCCGCCGAAAGCCCCGCGAGCCCCGTTCCCACGCCCGCGCCGAGCGCCGCGACTACATACCAGAAATATTCCATAATACCCCCGCTTTGCAAAAATAAATGTCGTATAACCGTATTATACATCATATTTGCAAAATTTTCAAGTCCTGCCGACGGGGTGTTGGTTCGCGGGAATTTATGAAATTTTTTAACTGGAAACTTGCAAAATTTTTTGGTTTTGGTAACAAATCGTTGAAATTTGTGTATTATTTTGCAGTGTTTTGCAGCTGCCGTGCAGCTTTTTGCAGTCGATTTGCAGTTATTTGCAGATTTTTGCGGTTTTGAGATGTAAATATTTGGAAGCGCTGTAAAATAAAGTTAAAATCTGGAAATTGAGTTGACTGCGCGAAAGTTTGCATTGATTTGCAGTTGGCGGCCGCGGCGGCATTTTCGGTCATTTGCGGTCACGGGAGCTCGACGGAAACAAGCTCGCCGTCGATAAAGCTGCTCATATACATATCGCAGAACATCGAAATATTCGTGACCGTAACGACGACCTTCGCCGACGTGCCGTCCGCGGGCACGCCGCCGATATCCGTGCCTTTGTTGATATTGCCGAGACGTATGGTCGGGTATTCCGTTGCGTAAGCGAAATCGTTTACATTCCACTGCCAGACCGCCGTGTTTATGCTGTCGGTGTCGCGGTCGACGCGGAAATTCATCACGGGCAGCAGCAGGCTGTCCTTGTCGGGAACGAAAAGCACCTCGCCCTCCTCGACGCCGTATTCGCTTACGCAGACGCGCATATACCCCGTCATTGCGATGGTCCCGTCGAACTTTGCGGAGCATTTTCGGAGCATGCCCGCAAAGCACATGCCCTCAGCCTTTATCTGCTCTGTGGTGAGAACGCCGTCCTTTTCCTCGTAGCCGACGCGCGAGAACACCGTTTCGACGCTTTTAAGCGTTAATTCACCGAATTTGTCGCCGACCTTGTAACGCTTGTATTCCGTGTCGGTATATTCGGGTGCGCCGCCGAAAAGGAGCGTTTCGGGGTCGTAAAGCTCCGCGTCGTCGACGCTGTTCAGGCAGACCGTCGGCTCGGCGAGATACGCGAAGCCGCCGCAGGTTATCTCCCACCAGTTGGTGTCCTCGAGCGTTTCCCTTGTGAGGGCATTGCCGTCCCTGTCGGTCATCGAGGTGACGTCGCCGAACGTTATCTGCACGCCGTCAGCGCCGAAAAGCGGGAACGGCAGCGGCTCCGCGTTGTCGGAACCGTCGGGAGCGGTTGACGAGGCGGTTGTCGTGCTTGACGTGCTTGTCGAAGTACTGTCGGACAAAGCCGAGGAGCTTTCGGTCGGGGAGCTTGCGCAGCCCGCCAAGAGCAATGCCGAAAGCAATATTACGGGATATTTTTTCATTTGTTTCTCTCCTTTGAGTGAGTTTTTGGGGATTTCATTCCGTATATAATACCCGATAATTGCCGAAAAGGTTTCAAAATTTTTTTCGGAAAAGTGTGACGGGAGGGGCTTTTCCGCTGACTATATTAACAGGGAGGTGATAATTTGGAGGACGTGAAGATCACGGAGATGCTGACGAGCCGCGATCAGGCGGGGCTTGCGGAGCTGAAGGTGAAATATTGGCGCCTGATTTTAAAGGTGTGCCGCGGGATACTGCGCTCGCAGGAGGACGCGGAGGAATGCGCGAACGACGCGCTGCTTGCGGTGTGGGAGAGCATTCCGCCCGAGCCCGGGGACCTGAAGGCGTATATCTGCCAAATCGCGCGGCGAAAGGCTATCAACAGGCTGCACTACAACACCGCCGCCGTTCGCAATGCCGATTTGCTGACCGAGCTGGACGAATGCGTTCCGTCGGGGTACTCGGTGGAGAGCGCCGCAGAGGGAAAGGAGCTTTCCGAGGCGCTGAACGGCTGGCTCGGCACGCTGGACGAGAAAAAGCGGCTGCTGTTTATCGCGCGGTACTTCTATATGCTGTCCGTAAAGGAGACGGCGAAGAGGTGCGGAATGTCGCAGACGGCGGCGACCACGGCGCTCTCGCGGCTGAGGGAGCAGCTGAAAAACTACTTGAACGAAAGGAAGATGCTTTAATGAAAGAACTCAATCCGATACTTTACTCGCTTAACGACATAGACGCGCGCTATCTTGCCGAGCCAAAGCGCAAAAGGCGCCCCATTGCGGTCATTATCGCGGCTGCCGCCGCCGTTTCTGTGCTGGCGTTTACGGGGTTTGTGCAGGAGCGCAACGCCGTGCTTTTCGCGCCGACGGAAAGATCTAATATCCAGAAGGACGTGGACTATAACAAGATCTTGTATTTTGAGGCGGACTTGTGGGACATCGACATTCCCGAAAAGTACAGCGATCTGAACGGTATTTATAGGGCTTACGATATGCTGCCTTCGGAGGTTTTCGCCGAGTTCGGGCTTACGATGCTTACGAGCGACAAATTCACAGAGGAGATAGACTATGAGCCCATAGACCAAGGCTCTTATATAGAACGCGGGCAGCCTTATATCCTGTATTTTTCGGAGCGGGGCTACGGTTATGATATTGTATTTTCATATAATTTGTATGATACAAATATCGATAAGCTTGTAAGCATCGACGCTTACTATCCCATGGGGGACGCTTTCGACATGGGCATCGGGGGATACGCGGACAACGGATACGAGATACTCACGCTTAAGGACGGCTCGAACTGCTATGTCGATGACACCTGCGCGCTTTTCACCCATGACGGCGTTTTCTATTGGCTCGAGGTCAACAACAGCGGCGGATACGAGGTCGGCGACGCTCGGCCCGCGGCTTGGATAAAATGGCATAAACAGATACTCAGAGACTTGGGTGTTCTCTAAACGATATTTTAACTCCCCGTTTCCATGCGGGGAGTTTTTCTGTTTAATAACCTTTCAAAATTTTACAATACCCCTTGTAATTTGTTGAAGAATATGGTACAATATAAAGTGTACCATTTTAAGGGGGATGGAGAACGGTGAATGAAAAGCTGCCCTTTTTGCGCGATAAGGCTAATCATCTTCCGCTGGAGCCGGGCGTGTATCTGATGAAGGACGCGGGCGGGAGCATTATATACGTCGGCAAGGCGAAGGCGCTGAAGAACCGCGTTACGTCCTATTTCCGCTCCAATTCGCAGCACAACGCAAAGACGCTGAAGCTTGTGGATACCATACGGGACTTTGAGTTTATCGTGACGCAGAGCGAGCTGGACGCGCTTGTGCTGGAATGCAGCCTTATAAAGCTGCATCAGCCGAAGTACAATATACTGCTGAAGGACGATAAGGGCTACAATTATATAAAAATCTCGCGGGGGGAGTTTCCGAGGATAACCTACGCGCTGAACACCACCGACAAGAACGCGGACTATATAGGTCCGTTTACGAGCGGCTTTACCGTGAAGCAGGCTGTGCAGGAGGCTAACGCTATCTTTATGCTGCCGACCTGCAAGAAGAAGTTCCCGAGGGACTTCAACAAGGAGCGGCCTTGCCTGAACCGCGATATAAAGCGGTGTATGGGCGTTTGCGAGGGGAAAATTTCCTCGGAGGACTACAGGAAAATTATCGCGGAGGCTATACGCTATCTGGAGGACGGCAGCAAGACCTCCGTCGAGGAGCTGACCGCGCAGATGGAGGAGGCTGCCGAGAACCTGGAGTTTGAGAGAGCAGCGCGGCTGCGCGACAGGATAAGCGCGATAACGAGGCTGACGGCGCAGCAGAAAATTCTCGACTACAAGCAGGAATACGACATCGTCGGCGCGGCGCAGAACGTCGGTATGGCGAGCGTTGCCGTGATAAAATACCGCGGGGGGCGGCTTATCGACAAGGAGAATTTCTTTATCGGCGAGGAATACGAGGGAGCGGCTATGCGGCGCGATTTCCTGCTGAGCTACTACTCGGGGCGGGAGGATATTCCGAAGGAGATTTACGTCGACGAGGAATTTGAGGATATGGAGCTGCTGACCGAGCTTTTAAGGGAGCAGCGCGGTCACGCGGTGAAGTTCGTGATACCGCAGCGTGGCGACGGCATGGCGCAGGTGCTGCTCGCGAAAAAGAACGCGGGCGAATATCTGGCGCTGCGCGTGGGTCGGACGGCTAAGGAAATTTCGGCGCTGGAGGATCTGAAAACGCTGCTGGGGCTGGAAAAGGTCCCCGATATTATTGAAAGCTACGATATTTCCAACTTCGGAGAGACGGGCATGGTCGGCGGCATGATTGTTTACCGCAACGGGCGGCCGTTCAAGCCCGGGTATCGGAAGTTCAACATAAAGACCGTCGAGGGGCAGAACGACTACGCCTGTATGCAGGAGGTACTGCGGCGGCGGCTGACGAGGTTTATCGATGGGGACGAGAGCTTTTCGCCGCTGCCCGATTTGATACTGCTGGACGGCGGCAGAGGGCATATAAGCGCGGTCGCGGAGGTCCTAGACGAGCTGGGGATAGACGTTCCGCTGTTCGGGCTGGTAAAGGACAGCAAGCACCGCACGCGCGCTATCGCAAAGGCGGGCGGAGAGATCGAGATAAAGTCAAATCGGGCGCTGTTTTCGCTGCTGACGAATATTCAGGACGAGGTGCACCGCTATTCGATAACGTTTCAGCGCGTTAAACACAAGCAGAAAACCTACTCGCTGGAGCTTACCGAGGTGAAGGGCATCGGCGAGGCTAAGGCTAAGGCGCTGCTGAAAGCGTTCAAGACGAAGGCGAATATGAAGGCGGCGACCGCGGAGGAGCTGCAGAACGCCGCGAAAATAAGCGCGGAGAAGGCTAAGGAATTGTATGATTTTATACAGGAAAGGTTCTAGATGAGAGTTGAAAGTGTACAGTTGACAGTGTACAGTTTCGGTGTCGGCTTCGCCGACAATCTAAATTGCGCGCGAAGCGCGCTCCATAACTGTCAACTATCAACTATACACTGTCAACTATAACATTGGGGGTTGGAATGAGAGTTATTACGGGTACGGCGCGGGGGCGCAGGCTTATCACCGTGGAGGGTACGGACGTTGTGCGTCCGACTACGGACGGCGTTAAGGAAGCGATCTTCAGCGCGATACAGTTTGAGATAGAGGGGCGGACGGTGCTCGACCTGTTCGCGGGGAGCGGGCAGCTCGGCATCGAGGCGCTCTCGCGGGGGGCTTGCGAGTGCTGGTTCGTGGACAGCGCCGCCGTTTCGATAAAGGCGGTGCGGGCGAACATTGAGAGCACGGGCTTTGCCGATAGAGCGCACATTATGAATATGCCGTTTTCGGCGTTTCTGAAATCGACCGGGGCGGCGTTCGACGTTGCGCTGCTTGACCCGCCGTATAATCACAAGCTGATACAGAAGGCGCTGCCGACGCTGGCGGAGAAAATGACGGAGCGCGGCGTTATCGTGTGCGAGCACGAGAAAGAGTGCGTGCTGCCGCGAGAGGTCGGCGGCTTCGAGCTTGTAAAGCTGCTGCGGCACGGGAGAATTTCGCTGTCGATATACCGCAGAGAGGACAATGAGGAATAAATTATGAAAACCGCTATTTATCCCGGGAGCTTCGACCCTGTTACAAACGGGCATATGGATATAATAAAACGCGCCTCGACGATGTTTGACAAGCTGATAGTCGTGGTGCTTATCAACCCTTTAAAGAACTACAGCTTTTCGATACCCGAGCGCGTCGCGCTGCTTACAAAGGTAACGGACGGCATGAAAAACATCGAGATAGCGAGCTATGACGGGCTGCTGGCGGATTATTTCAAGCGGCGCGCGGATATAGACGTTATCGTAAAGGGGCTGCGGGCGACGTCGGACTTTGAGTACGAGTTTCAGATGGCGCACACGAACAAGGACCTCAATCCGCGCGCGGAGACGGTGTTTATCCCGGCGAGCGCGAACACGACGTTTATTTCGTCGAGCATGGTGAAGCAGGTGGCGATGTTCGGGGGGGATCTGTCAAAATACGTTCCCGCGGCGATACATGAAGAGATAAGCGTGAAGCTGACGGGAGAGTTTGAGGAAAAAAGGCGGGCAGCCGCGAAAAAACGCGGAGAGATATAAACGGTTGTAAGGAAAGGAAAGAGGAATGGAAAATTCATATTCTATCGAAGATCTGATCGAGATGCTGGAGGACGTTCTGCACGACGCGACGCGCGTGCCTTTTAACAAGAAGGCGATGGTCGACGTGGACAAGATAAACGATATTGTGTCGGATATGCGCATGGTGCTGCCGATGCAGATACAGCAGGCGCAGAAGGTCGTTTCGGACAAAAACAACATCATTTCGGAGGCGAAGCGCGAGGCGGAGGGCATTATTCGAAAGGCGGAGCAGCGCCGCACGGAGCTTATAGAGGAGAGCGACGTGATGAAGGAGGCGCGCCGCCGCGCGACGGAGATAATCAGCTCCGCGCAGAGCCGCAGCACGGACCTGCGCACTTCGACGAACGACTTTGCGGACAAGATGCTGCTGAGGGTCGAGGAGCTGCTGACGACGGATTTGAACAACCTGAAGCTGCTGAGAAACAGCATAATCGGCGCGAACAACAATATGCAGGTCTCCGCGCCGACGATAAATCAACCGCTGGAAAAGCCGGGAGAGTGAGCGTTGTCAAAATGCACAAAAAACGACGCGAAAAATTTACTTGTTTGCGGCGATGAATTTTTGCCGCGCGTCTTGTAAACGGCGTAAAAATATGTTATAATTATGTAAAGCATTATATTTGTTTTCGGGAGGATTATTTATGTCAACTGCCGTAAAGGAAACGTCTCCCAAGGGGGCGTTGAGTAATAAGGTCATTGCGCTCGGCGTGGGGATCTTTTCGGTCGTCGAGGCGATCGTCGCTTATTTTATCGTGTTCAATCCGCTGTACGTAAGACCCGTTTTCCACAATACCACTCTTGACGAGCAGGGAATTTCCTATACCGTCAAGTTCTTCGGGAAGCTGTTCGCGAGCGAAGCCGAGAAAGCCTCGGGACAGGTCATTATATCGTTTTCGGACACGGTCTTTAATATCATATTGATTTATCTGATAATCACGGTCGTTCCGATTTTGCTGACCGTGTTCCTCAACAAGGGCTATGCCTTTGCAAAGACCTATCTTACGGCGGTTTTCGGCGCAAAGACAATTATCGGGATGGTGCCGCTGCTTATACCGTTCCCGAATATCAGAAACTCCATACGCATTTTCGGAGTTGTCGACGCGGTCATCTGCTTGTGCGCGTGCGCGTTTTTCGTTTATTTGAATTCCGTGGAATACGCGGAGGATATGCTGTATACCGAAAGCGAGATAAACACCATGAAGCGCCGCGCGAAAACGGGCGGACTGCTGTTTGTGATGACGGCGGCTTTGATGGTGTTTGAGAAATATGCGATGAGGGGCTACGGCATAAACTGGTCGATATACCTCGGCTGGGCGGATCAGCAGCTTACGCAGGGCTACGCGTTAGTGGCAATTCTGGCGGTGGCGCTTGTCGCGGCTATCCTGTATATAAGAGACGCGGATTGGGCGGCTTGCTTCTACGGCGGTTTCGGCGCGGCGGCGGCTCTTTCAAATCTGGTTGCCGTTATCAACAAGCTGATCTGGGTGAACACCACTCACAAGGAATACAAGGCGCTTGCGCTGCAGGGCGACGAGTCCGCCATAGAGTGGATAGGGCAGAACGCAATGGGCGTGACTTGGTGGAGAGGCTTTATTTTCATTATCCTGTCCTTTGTCGCGGCTTGCGCGATAACGTTCTTTGCGGTGAAGAGCATTAAGGGCACGCTTATGGCAAAGCCCGCTGCCGACGAGAAAAAGCCCGCGCTTGTGGTTCTGATAAGCGTTTGTGCGCTGATATTGTGCTTTATCCTTACTATCGCGGCTATCACGATGTGGGACAAAAAGCAGTACAGCGTGTTTGAAATGGGCGCTATGGACTATGTTTATTTCATAATTTACGGCGGCGTTACGCTGTTTTTGGCGCTTGCGCTGCTTGCGGGATACGAGTTCTCGAAGTGGGGGATGCTGGCGACGTATATCGTTGTCGGAGCGGCGAATTTCAGCACCATTTTCAAGGTGTTCAGCGCGAGAAAGGGCATGGTTGCCGCTAATCCCGGGTATGTCGGTTATGATTACATCATTTCGGGCGTGCTGTATATCCTGTCGCTGGTGTGCTGCCTGTCGATTATAATACTGTTCGTGTTCAAGGACGTAAGCAATTACCTTTACAACAAGCGCAATTCCTAAGGCGTGCCGCCTTAAGCAATCCCAATGAAACGCCCCCGAAAGTTCGGGGGCGAATTTCTGTAAGGATATTACACTAACTCGGGAGGGTTTTTAATGAATAAATATGCCCTCCCTGCAAAGCAAGGAGGGCGTTTTGCAAACTGGAGCGGATTACGAGGCTCGAACTCGCTACCTCCACCTTGGCAAGGTGGCGCTCTACCAGATGAGCTAAATCCGCAATGTGCCCTCGTTCGGGGCAGAACTGGCGACCCGGATGAGACTCGAACTCACGACCTCCGCCGTGACAGGGCGGCGTTCTAACCAACTGAACTACCGGGCCGATTTCCGCAACGCGTCAGACCGACCCCCGATATTTCGGACATCTATCCTACGGCTACGGACAATGGCTAATAAGCCGATGGTGGAAGTTATAGGGCTCGAACCTATGACCCTCTGCTTGTAGGGCAGACGCTCTCCCAGCTGAGCTAAACTTCCGAATTTCAGCGCCCGAGAGTTTTCAACAATAATCGACAACTCTCAACGACTTTATTATTTTACACCATTTTCACAAGCTTGTCAAGAGGTTTTTAGCCATTTTTAAATTTATGTTCATTTTGACGAATTTGTTTTCAAAGCAAGCCAAACCGAATGTTGAAAACGAGCGTTTTGCACAAACGCGGTGTAAAAATTTTCATCGGGTAAATTTCCGATATGCGCGCAAAATAATCTTGAATACTTTGAGAGGAGGAACTGCTTTGGATAAACTGGCGTTGACAATTCTTATAATCGGCGGTCTGAACTGGGGTCTTATGGGCATTTTCAGCTTTGACCTCGTGGCGTGGGCATTTGGCGGCTCGACGGCGTTTCTCAGCCGGCTTGTTTATATAGTGGTCGCTTTGGCGGCTTGCTGGGGCGTTTCCATGCTTTTTCGCAGGAATGTTATGGCGGAAGAGGTTTAGCTGTCGGTTCGGCGGATAAATTATCCCGAGATTTCGGATGAAACCTCGGGATTTCCGTTTTCAGCATATCGTGCCGCCGCCGACCACAGCGTCGCCGCTGTACAGCACCACCGCCTGCCCTGCCGAGATTGCTCTCTGCGGCTCGTCGAAGCGCACGGTGACGGTGCCGTCGGCGTTTGCGGAGGCTGTTGCGGGAGCCTCCTTGGCGTGGTAGCGCGTGCGCACAGCCACCCGTACGGGCTCGGCGGGCGGCTCGGCGTACATGATCCAGTTGAAGCCGCGGGCTGTGAGGCTGTCGGAATACAGCTCGCGCTCCGTGCCGAGCGTGACCGTGTTGTCCGAAACGCTCTTCTTCAGCACGTACAGCGGCTCGGAATAGGATATCCCGAGACCCTTGCGCTGCCCGATGGTGTAGTTTATCACGCCCTTGTGCCGTCCGAGAACGCTGCCGTCGGGGGCGACGAAATCGCCCTCGGGATAGTCCGCGCCGCGGTATTGACGGATAAACGAGGCATAGCTGCCGTCGGGAATGAAGCAGACGTCTTGGCTTTCGCGCTTTGCCGCGTTGATGAGACCGTTCTCCTCGGCGAGCCTGCGCACCTCGGCTTTATCGGAAAACTCCCCCAGCGGGAATTTAGTGTGCGAAAGCTGCTCCTGCGAGAGGAAGTACAGCACGTAGCTTTGGTCTTTGGCTGCGTTGAGCGATTTTTTCAGCAGCCAGCGGTTCAGTTTTTCGTCAAATTCGACGCGCGCGTAGTGCCCCGTTACGATGTATCGGCAGCCGAGCTCGGCGGCTTTGCGGTACAAGCTGCCGAATTTCAGATGGCGGTTGCAGTCGATGCAGGGGTTCGGGGTCTCGCCGATTTCGTAGGAATGCACAAAATTTTCGATAACGTTTTTGTGGAAATCGACGGTGAAGTTGAATACATAGTACGGTATGCCGAGCCTTGCGCACACGCCGCGCGCGTCCTCCGCGTCGGAGGCGGTGCAGCACGCCTTCTCCGAATAGGATTCGCTGTCGCGGAGCTTCATCGTTACGCCGAGGCAGTCGAAGCCTGCGTTCCTCATCAGCAGCGCCGCCGCGGAGCTGTCCACGCCGCCGCTCATCGCTATAAGCGCCTTATCCATTGCCGAGCTCCAACATTCTGTCGATACACACTTTGGCTTTAAGGCGCGTGGTTTCGTCCATTGTTATCTCCTCGCCGCCCGTGCCCTCGAGGCAGTGCAGCACGCTCGCGAGCTTTGTGAGCTGCATATTGCTGCAAATGAAATCCTTGGAAAGCGGATAAAATCTCTTGTCGGGACGGTCGACGCCGAGATGCTGGACGATGCTGTTTTCCGTGCCTATTATGAATTCTTGTTTATCGCTTTGCTTCGCGAAATCCATAATTTCGGTGGTGCTGCCGACAAAATCCGCGAGAGACACGACCTCGGGCGCGCACTCGGGGTGAACGAGCAGCAGCGCGTTCGGGTGCGCCGCTTTCGCGTTCTCGACGTCGCGGACGGTCATTTTCGCGTGGGTCGGGCAGCAGCCCTGTATGGTAATAATTTCCTTTTCGGGGCACTGCTTGGCGATGTAACCGCCGAGATTGCGGTCGGGGATAAACAGTATCTTGTCCTCGGGCATGCGCTTGATTATCTTGGGCGCGGAGCTTGACGTTACGCACACGTCGCAGAGCGTTTTGAGCTCCGCGGTGGTGTTTATGTACGCCGCCACGGCATGGTCGGGATACTTTTCCTTGAGCTGCGCGAGCATCTCCCCGTCGAGGAACTCCGCCATGGGGCAGCCCGCGTCGGGCTCGGGCAGCAGGACCTTTTTTTCGGGGCAGAGGATTTTAACCGTCTCCGCCATAAAGCGCACTCCGCACATCATTACGGTCTTGTTTTCGGTCTGCTGCGCCCTTTGCGCGAGACCGAAGCTGTCGCCGACGTAATCCGCGACCTCGAGAATGTCGTGCGTCTGATAGCAATGCGCGAGTATGCACACGTCGCGCTCCTTTTTCAGGCGCAGGATGCGCTCCTGAATATCCTTTATCACAATAAAGCCCCCTTAAATGCAGTAATCGCCGCCGTTGTTGAGCTTTTCGATGATGTCGGCAAGCGTTATCCCGTCGAGGTATTCCGTTATCACCTTGTAGAGACCCTCCCAGATAGGAAGCGTGGCGCAGTCCGCCTTGCGCGGGCAGTCGTTCTCCTCGTACTGCAGGCAGGCAACGGGCGCGAGACTGCCCTCGGTGACGCGCAGTATCTCCCCTACCGTGTACTTTTCGGGCGATTTCGCGAGCGAGTAGCCGCCCTGATAGCCGCGGTTGGTACGCAGCAGCTCCGCTTTATTCAGCAGCGGCACTATCTGCTCGAGGTATTTTTTGGAAATATTCTGCCGCGCGGCGACGTCCTTCAGCGCTACATGACCCTCGTGCTGGGCGAGGTCGATGAGCATTCGCATTGCGTAGCGTCCTTTGGTCGATATTTTCATTTTATCATTCCTTTATTTTACATTTTTACAGCGTTTGAGCGCTGTTGTTTGATTTATATTATAACACTAAAAAACTATCTTTTCAATAGTTTTTATAATTTTTGTCGATTTTGATTATTATACTTGAAATTTTCGGAGAATTATAGTATAATAAAAGATGGTGTTGCGCGAAACGCGGAGCTGCATATAATTAAATATGTATACCGTGATTTTCCACAAAATCGTTTTGCGTTTGTTGATTGCTTTTGTAGGATAAATTCTATAAAACCTATTGACATTGTAAGTATTAAGTGGTAAAATAAACCTGTGAGATAGAGGTAGGTCGACTTGGACTTTAATTTCATTCAAAAATTTGTGCCCATGTACGCCGAGGCGGCGCGGCTGACGCTTATAATAGGCGTTATCGGCATCGCGCTTTCGGCTGTGATAGGGCTTGCGTGCGCGCTGGTGAAATATTACCGCGTGCCCGTGGCGAGGCAGATAGCGTCCGCGTATATCGAGCTGTCGCGGAACACGCCGCTTATCGTGCAGCTGTTTTTCCTGTATTTCGGGCTGCCGAAGGCGGGGATAGTGTGGTCGAGCGAGGTCTGCGGCGTTATCGGGCTGGCGTTCCTCGGGGGGAGCTATATGGCGGAGAGCTTTCTCGGCGGATTGAAATCGGTCGGGAAGATACAGCTCGAAAGCGCGGAGAGCCTCGGGTTCAGGCGCTTGCAGACGATGCGGTACATAGTTATCCCGCAGGCGGCGTCGGTGTCCGTGCCTGCCGTTTGCGCGAACGTGATTTTCCTGCTGAAGGAGACGAGCGTTTTCAGCGCGGTTTCGCTTGCCGATTTGATGTACGTTGCCAAAGACCTTATCGGTATGTATTATAATACTTGGGAAGCGCTTTTGATGCTTGTGGCGGCTTATCTGGTGCTGATTTTGCCGATTTCCGTCGTGTTTGCGATACTGGAAAGGAGGCTGCGCCGTGCCGGGAATTGAAGTGCTGTTTATGGGGAACAACTTCCCGAGGCTGCTTGGGGGGCTGTGGGTGACGATACGCATCTCGCTTATCTCGATAGGGTTTTCGCTTATTCTGGGAACGCTGCTGGGGGCGGTGATGACCTCGAAAAACCCCGTCGTCAAGGCTGTCTGCCGCGTGTATCTGGAGATAGTGCGGATAATGCCGCAGCTTGTGTGGCTGTTTATCGTGTTCTTCGGAGTGACCAAGCTTACGGGGGTGAACCTCGGCGGCGAGACCTCGGCGGTCATCGTGTTCACGATATGGGGTGCGGCGGAAATGGGCGATCTGGTGCGCGGAGCGTTTCTGGCGATACCGAGGCATCAATTTGAGTCGTCGCTGAGCATGGGGCTGTCGAAGGCGCAGATGTATGTTTTCGTTATCTTTCCGCAGGCGATACGCGGACTTGTCCCGAACGTTATCAACCTGTCGACGCGAATGATAAAGACGACCGCGCTGGTATCGCTGATAGGCGTGACGGAGGTGCTGAAGGTCGGAAAGCAGATAATCGACGCGAACCGCTTTGAGTACCCGAACGCCGCGCTGTGGGTCTATGCCGCGATTTTCTTTATGTATTTCGCGATATGCTTTCCGCTGTCGATGGCGGCGCGGGCGCTGACGAAAAAACAACAGGGGGGCGAGTGATATGTCCGAGCATATTATCGACATAAACGGCTTGGTTAAGCACTTCGGCGACAACGCCGTGATAGACGGCATATCGCTTTCGGTGTCGAAGGGCGAGGTCGTGGTGCTTATCGGACCGTCGGGCTGCGGAAAGAGCACGCTGCTGCGCTGCCTGAACGGGCTGGAGCCTATTCAGGGCGGCACCGTGACGCTGCACGGGGAGCCCGTTATCCACGGCGACAAGAGCCTGTACAAGGTGCGGCAGAAGATAGGAATGGTGTTTCAGAGCTACGATTTGTTCCCGCATCTGACTGTGCTGAAGAACATCATGCTTTCGCCGATAAAGGTGCAGAAACGCGATAAAGCCGAGGTCGAAGCGGCGGCGCAGGCGCTGCTGGAGCGCGTGGGGCTGTCCGATAAGGCTGACAGCTATCCGTCGGAGCTTTCGGGAGGGCAAAAGCAGCGCGTGGCTATTTGCCGAAGCTTGATATTGGATCCCGAGATAATGCTGCTGGACGAGATAACGGCGGCGCTCGACCCCGAAATGGTGCACGAGGTGCTGAACGTGGTGCTGGACTTGGCGAAAAACGGCACGACAATGATGATAGTGACGCATGAAATGGCGTTCGCGGAGGCGGTCGCCGACAGGGTGATTTTTATGGACGGCGGCGTTATCGTCGAGGAGGGCGCGCCCTCGGAGTTCTTCGGAAGCCCGAAAACGGAGCGCGCGCGGCGGTTTCTGAACACCTTTACTTACACAAAATAGCCCGAAACGGGCATTATAGAACAAAAGAAACTTTCAGGAGGTAATTTTTTATGAAAATTCTTAAGAAGATAACCGCGCTGTTTGCGGCGGCGCTTACGCTCGCTTTGGCGGGGTGCGGTAACTCGGGCGACAGCGGCAATTCGGGCGGCAGCGTTTCGTTCAAGACCGTCGACGAGATAAAGGAGAGCGGCAAGGTGACTATCGGCGTGTTCTCCGATAAGAACCCGTTCGGCTACGTCGACAACGAGGGCAAATATCGGGGCTACGACGTGTATTTCGCGGAGCGCATCGCCGAGGACCTCGGCGCGGAGCTGGAGCTCGTGCCCGTTGAGGCGGCTTCGCGCGTGGAGTTCCTCGAGACGGCGAAGGTGGATATAATCCTCGCGAACTTTACCGTTACGGACGAGCGCAAGGAAAAGGTCGACTTCGCGCTGCCGTATATGAAGGTGGCGCTGGGCGTCGTTTCGCCCGACAGCGCCGTTATCAAAAGCGCCGAGGAGCTCAACGGAAAGACGCTTATCGTCGTTAAGGGGACGACTGCCGAGACGTATTTTACCGAGAACTATCCCGACGTGAAGCTGCAGAAGTACGACGAGTACAACGAGGCTTATTCCGCTTTGCAGGACGGGCGCGGAGACGCGTTTTCGACCGACAACACGGAGGTCCTCGCGTGGGCGAAGAGCAACCAAGGCTTTACCGTGGGCGTGGAGTCGCTCGGAAGTATTGACGCTATCGCGCCCGCCGTTACAAAGGGCAACGAAACGCTGCTGAACTGGCTGAACGAGGAGATAACCAAGCTCGGCGAGGAGCGGTTCTTCCACAAGGACTACGATGAGACGCTGGCTGCCGTTTACGGCGACGACGAGGCTTACAGGGAAAATCTCGTTGTCGAGGGCGGGCAGATGTAGCGGCAGTAACCCGAATTTTATCCGACGGAAACGCCCCCGAGCTCTCGGGGGCGTTTTGTTATCCGTCAAATAACGAAAAACAATCCCAGAAACATCGCCGCGCCCGCGAGATTTCCCGAGCCGGGAATTTTAAACGGCGTGAGCGCTATCAGAAAAATCACGATGTTGAACACGCAGCACCACTGCGGCAGCGCGGTTTGCCCCGAAACCACCGCGACGAAAAACGCGACCGCGAAAATCGCTTGCCCGAGAAAGCAAGCGTACATCGTTACGGAGGTTTTCTTGAAAAATTCCACGACGGCTTGCCGCGCGTTTTCGGTTCTGCCGAGGCGAATATAGAACCATTCCATTACGCCGCAGAACACGTGATGCGCCACGCCGGGCATAAAAAGCAGCAGCGCCGACGCGATAATTATCACGGCGTACGCGGCGGAAAATTGCTTCATCCATTCGTACAGACCGATGTAGCCGCAGAAGCTCATCGTCATCGCCAAAACGCCCAAAAGCATGGATATAAGCGGGTTTTTCAGCGGCATTTTTTCAAAGGTCTCCGACATTTTTCCGTTGTCGTTCATTTGCGCGAAGCCGAACCTCCCGCTCGGCGTGCGGATAAGAAGGAGGTCGCACCACGCGCATATCAGATGTCCGACGCACGCCGTCAACAGTAATATTTTCGTCATATCATTTCTCCTTTTTGCGAAGATTTTTCGCGCTCCACAACAGCATTATCCCGAACCACACGAACATACTTTCGCTCATCAGTCCGTTTGTAAATCCAAGCCGAAACGGCGTATCGGGCAGCAGCATTCTGACAACTTGCAGAACGCCGTAAATTATCAGAATATTTGTGAACGCCATCCGTTTCGGGAACAGCGTTTTCCCCGAAATTTGCAGATAAAACCAGTACAAAAACGGCAATATCATAATTGCCTCGCTGATAAAAATTATGCAAGAAAACTGCGAGTTCATCGCCTCCGCGACGGTCAGTGCGCCCTCGAAATTATTCTGCGTCATAAACGCGAAGGCGTACAAGATCATCACGTAATAAACGTGCAGACAAAGCCACGGCATCATTCCGAACGCGGTCAGATAACGGTAAATTTTCTTTTCTTTTCGGGAATTTACGAACGCTTCCGCGTTAAAAAGTCCGACGCCGTACAAAATTACGGCGGGAAACGCGACAAGCATGGAAAGCAGATTTTTCCAAGCGGGAATTTGCGCCGTGCCCTCAGTCAGCCAGTGGACGGCGCCGCTGTGCGCGGTGTTGCCGTAAATCATCAGCCAGTCGCCGCTGCATAAAAATACGCAGCCCAACATTCCGCAAATCAGCGCGGCTATCACCTTTTTGCGGTTTATTTGTTCGTTTGTTTTAAATTTCATTTTTACTGTCCTCTTGCTTTTCAAGCGACTTCAAATGCGCCTTCATTACCTCTTTTAAAAAGCGGTCGGTCTGTTCTCCCGCAAGCCCGCCGTGTCCGACGTCCTTGAAAATTTTCAGCGTGAACGCGTATCCCGCATCCTGCAGCTTTTGAATATTTTTCGCGATTTTCCGCTCTGCGGAGCTGTTTATGCCGTACCAGACGTACATATCCGTCCGCTTGAAGGTCTCGTAATCGGTTTTTCGTCCGATGAGGTAATAGTCCTGATTTTTCCAACTTTTCCAAGTCGCTTTGGTGTAGACCAAGCGCTCCGCTTCTTCGTAGGTGCGCCCCGTTATTTTCGCGAGGAATTTTTTGCGCTGTTTTCCCGCGCGGCCCATAATAACGTAAAAAATTCCCGTGAAGAAAAAGCAGTACAATTCCTTGCCGAGCTCGCTTTTAATGTCGGGATAATCCCGCGTGGGAAAGCCGTCGGCGATGGTGGTCGTGATGGTCAAACGCTCGTCGCGAAGCACCTCCAGCAGCACGCGGCAGCCGTAGGAAACGCCGTACAGCACGTCTATCTTGCCGCCGTAATTTTCGAGAATATATTCGGCGATTTGATTTGCCTCGTGCATTGCGGAGACAAATTCCGTTTCGGGCTCGGACGGGTTGAACCCGTCGTATGCCACCAGCACGACGTGGAATTTTTTCGCCATGTATTCCGCGACGGGCTCCGCGCCGAGATAGCTCACCCCGCCGCCGTGCAGCATAACCATAAGCTTTTTGTGTTCTTTTCCGAATTCAAAAAATTTCATATTTGTCCTCCCGTAAGTGTAAAAATTCCCGCAAGCGCGGCGCAGTAAATCGGTATCGCAATACAGTGCCGCAGCTGCTGTTTTCGGTTAAAGCCGAAGTTTTTCCACCCCGCGCAATTTTCCGTTTCGGGGAAGAAATGCTGAAAAAAATGTGATTTTGACAGCAGAAAATAATCCAAACCGACGACGTCGAAGATTTTCAGGCCGATAAACATTATCAAAAATCGGAGAAGATATTGCCCGAAATCATAACCGCGCTTAATTCCGTCAACGCCGCCCGTAACGACGATCCCGAGCGCTGCCGCGCCGAGAATTATCAAAATAACAATTCCGAAAATCCGTTTTGCGCTCATCGGCAAATTATCCAATCGCGGCGCGAGACTTTCCTGCACGTCTTTCGGGAAAGTCTTGGTAAGCGCCTTTGACGGGAGCGTCAGCGTCGCCGTCAATATCATCAAAAATAAGATCGCGATAAGTCCGAGCGTTAAGGCAATTGTCAATATCATCGGTTTCACTTCCCGTTATTTTTCGGAAACGGAATACACCGATTTACGCGCCTGCAGTAGTCGTGATATTCCTTTCCGTAAAGCTTGCCGAGCCATTTTTCCTCGGTGTTTTTCATCAGCACCGTCATAAATATCCAATACACGAAAAACAGCGGCAGGAAAAATACATTACCCGAAATGAACAGCGCGCCCGTGCAGGCGAGCATAAACGCCGTGTAGAGCGGATTGCGGCAGAGCGAATAAACGCCGCTTGTTACGAGCTTATTTTCGGTAATTCCGTCGTCGATTTTTGAACGAAAAACCGCGCCGCACCAAAGGATAATTCCGCAAATTATCAGCAAAATGCCGATAATCAAAAACGGGATTTTCAGCATTTCGATCAATCCCTTTTTAAACGGCTCGCGACGTCCCAAAAGCGCCGCCGCAGCGGTCAGGGCTATGATAACGCAGCCGTATACCGGTCCTACGCCGTAAATCGGAAGATGATTTTTGTCTTTCATTGCCGTCTCCTTCAACGTAATTCGGTTCTTTTTCAATACGGTCGGCGCTCTGCCGTTTGTTTCTTCTGTCCCGTCCGTTGCCGAATTTTGCGATCAAAGAACTGTTTGCTTAAGCTAACTTATGCGCGCAAGCGGTTAGCAACAGCTAACCACGTATATTATATCACTCTTTTTGCGATTTGTCAAGGGGCAAAAAATATACCGCGCAAAAATTGTGCGGTATATAAAATTTTTCTCAGAGCGCCCAATCTCGGCTTTCCGTTTGCAGCCTCAGCATGCGGGCGTAGATGCCGTTTTTGCCGAGCAGCTCGTCGGGCTTGCCCTGCTCCGCAGCCGAGCCGTCGGAGAGCACGACAACCTTGTCCGCGCCCGAAACGGTACGCATTCTGTGCGCTATCAAAAGCACGGTTTTGTCCTTGATGAGCCGCGAGAGCGCCGATTGAACAGCGTCCTCGTTTTCCACGTCAAGGGAAGCTGTCGCCTCGTCCAGCAGGATTATCGGCGCGTTTTTGAGAAACGCCCGCGCGATTGAAATGCGCTGCCGTTCGCCGCCCGAAAGCGAGCTTCCGTTTTCGCCGATGTCGGTATCCCATTTGTTCGGGAGCTTTTCCACAAATTCCGCGCAGTTCGCCAGCCGAGCCGCCGCCATGACCTCCTCGTCGGTCGCGTCCCTGCGTCCGATGCGAATGTTCTCCATGACGGTGTTGTTGAACAGCGTGACGTCCTGAAACACGATGGAAAATGCCGTTAAAAGCCGCTCGGGGTCGACCGTTTTCACGTCAACGCCGCCGACCGTTATCCTGCCGCTGTCGCAGTCCCAGAAACGCGCTGCAAGCTTCGCCGCCGTGGATTTTCCGCCGCCCGACGGACCGATAAGCGCCGTAACCTCGCCCTGCTTCGCCGTGAACGAAACGTTTTGCAGCACGGTCTCCTCGTCGTTGTAGGCAAAGCCGACGTTCTCGAAAACGACGTCGTAGCCGTTCGGCTTGAAGTCGCTGCCGCCGCTCTGCTCCTTGCAATTTTCAATTTCGTTCATGCGGTCGATATTGATTTGCAGGGAATTCATCGCCGCCAGATTTTGCAGCGAGAACATCATCGGCTCGTAAATTCTCGATACGACGAGCAGGAACATAAAGAACGTGATGACCGTTATCGAGCCGCTTGCCAGCAGCGCTCCGCCGACCAGCGCCGTCGTCGCGATGCCGAGCTTTAAGAGCATCTGCGCGGGGATAACGAACGCCGCAATGCCGAGCTCGCTTTTTATGCTGCGGCTTTCAAGTCTGTCGATTTTCTTGAAAAGCCCCTCCAGATAATCCTTTTCGGCGTTGTTGCTTTTAAGGTCGCGGACGGTCTCAAGGCACTCCTGAACGCCGTCCAGAACCGCTATCTGCGCCGCGTTTTTCCTGCCGCTGAACCTGTTCTGGGCGTTTTTGGAGACTCCCACTATCAGCAGCGCGATCGGCAAAACCCACAGCGCCGCGAGCGCCATTCGCCAATCGTAAAAGAACAGGCTCGCCGCGATAACGCAGGTGGAGATTATCGACGCGTAAAACTGCGGCACGTAGTGCGAGTACATATGCTCCGTCGCTTCCACGTCGCCGAGCATGGTGTTCGTGAGGTCGGCGAGGTCCTTCTTGCCGAAGAACGACAGCGGCAGGCGGCGGAGCTTCTCCGCGAGGCGTATCCTGCACGCGCCCGACTCCCTGTAAGTCGAAAAATAGGTGGAATTGTATTTCCAAAATTCCGTGAAAAAAATCAAGAGCAGCGCGGCGATGACCCCGACGGCGTACAGCGCATAGCGGCTCTCGGGAACCGCGCCGTTCATGAAATCGCTCACCAGAAAATACAGCAGCCCCACGGGGAACATCAGCGCGACGTCGCCGAACGCGCAAGCGATGACCGCCCGTATCAAGCCCTTTGCGCCGTCCCGCGACAGCGCGAATTTTTTCATAATTTTTTCCGTCATACCGCACCTACCTTCCAACTCGCCGAAGTCCGATAATCCTCCCACATTTTCGCGTACAGACCGCCCTTTTCGGCGAGCTCCGCGTGAGTTCCCGCTTCCTCGATTTTGCCGTCCTTTATCACGAAAATTTTGTCTGCGTTTCTGACCGTCGTCAAGCGGTGAGCTATCATAATGACCGTCTTGTTTTTGGACAGCTCCTCGAACGCTTTTTGCACGAGCGCTTCGTTTTCGGGGTCGGCGAACGCGGTCGCCTCGTCGAGAACGATTATCGGTGAATTTTTCAGCATAACGCGCGCAATGGCAACGCGCTGCTGTTCACCGCCCGAAAGATACACGCCCCTCGTCCCGATAACGGTATCGACGCCGTTCGGCAGCTTGGCGATAATATCGTCGCACTGCGCCTTATGAAGAGCGTTCTCGACCTCCGCGCGAGTTGCGTTAGGTTTCGCTAACCTAACGTTCTCAAAAATCGAGGTCTTGAGCAATTTGCTGTCTTGGAAAACGTAGGAAACGACGTCGTTCAGCTTGGATTTTTCGATATTCTTGACGTTTACGCCGCCGACCCTTATCTCGCCGCCCGTAACGTCCCAAAACCGCGAAACAAGCCCCGCCGCGGTGGTCTTACCGCCGCCCGACGGGCCCACCAGCGCGGCCGTCTCCCCCGAGTTGACCTTAAAGGAAACGCCGTTCAGCGCGTCGCTTTCGGCATTGCCGTAGCGGAACGAAACGTTCTCGAACTCCACGGAATTGTCCTCGGGAGCCTCGGGCTTCTGCGCGTCGGAAAGCGGCTTCATATCGAGTATCGAGTGCACACGCGCGAGCGCGTCGCGGACGATCATTCCGTTCTCGCTGATGTACATGACCTTGGTCATCGCGGTGGATATCGCGGGCGTGAATATCACATAAAAAATGAAGCTCAGCAGCACCGACTGCGGAACGGCTTCACCGCCCGCCAGAATAAGCGCAAGAGTTATCAGAAACGCGAACGCGCTGTTGATAAACACCGTGTACATCAGCATCGGCGCGCGGCATTGCTTGCAGTAGTGAATACAGAATTTGTAGTAATTGTCTATCGAGCCCTTGAACCGCGCGAATGTGTGCACGGTCTGCCCGAAGGTTTTTACGACGGGGATACCGCGGACGTATTCCACGGCTTGGTTGTTCATTTCCGAGAGCGCGTCCTGATATTTTTTCATGTCCTGCGCCATTTTCGGACCCGCCATTTTGAACATCGCCGCGAACCCCAACACCACGGGCACAAGGCATATCAGCCCGAACCGCCAATCGAAGAGGAACAGCATGACCGCCATTCCCAGCGGCGTCGCTATCGCTCCCGCCATATCGGGGAGTTGGTGCGCGAGGTAGGTTTCCGTCGCGGCGCTGCTGTCGTTGACGATGCGGCGGATTTTTCCGCTGCCCATTTCGCCGATGAACCCCAACGGCAGCTTTGTGATGTGCGTCAGCAAAGCTTTGCGCATATTGCCCGCTATCCTGAATGCCGACAAATGCGAGCACATCAGCGCGCCGAAGTAAACGATTATCGCGGCAAGCGCGAACGTCACTGCCAGCCAACCGTTCCGCGCGAGGTTCGCCGCCTCGGAAAAATTCGGCGCGGCCTCGATGACCTCTTTGATGACGAGGTAAATGAACACGAACGGCATCAGCGTCAGCGCCGAGCTCACGACAGACAAAACGAGCGACAGATAGGTGAGCGCTTTGTGCCCGCCCGCGAAGCTCATAAGCTCCGAAAAACTGCTTTTCTTCTTCAATTTCGTTCCTCCCCTTTTTTCAGTTGACAATGTACAGTTGACAATGTACAGTTATGGAAGTGACGATAGTGGTAACGCTTATAGCGTTAGGCTAAGGCGCATTGCGGTGTGGCTACAAACGCTATCACTTGCATCAAACCTAAACTGTCAACTGTACACTGTACACTGTCAATTGACTACTGTCCCATAATTTTCAGCCACCCCGCGGAGTGGAACTCGAACAGCTTGCTGACGAACTCGACCGCGCGCTCCTTAGGCATATCGTGACGGATAACCTCTAAAACGCCCTCGAACATTCCGCTCGCTATCATATGGCAAAGCGACCTGTCAAGCTCGGGAACGTCGTTTCCAAGCTCTCTCAGCACCTCGATATACTGCAAGGTCGACTCGACCTCCGCCTCCACCATAGAATTGATGAAATCCTCATACGGCGTGCCTTCGCTGCAGCAGATGAGAATTTTGAAATCCCCGTAATGCTCGTACATATAGTCTATCACCCAATTCAGGCACTCGGAGGATTCCTTTCCGAGGTGCGCGGGCTTTTCCTCGTTCGGCAGCTCCGCGAAAGCCGTCTGCGCGGTCATAAAGCTGCCCATAACGGCAGCGGCATGCGGCTCGACGATAGACGCGAACAGCGCCTCTTTGCTCGAAAAATACCCGTAAAACGCGCCCGTGGTAACGCCCGCCGCCTTGACGATATTCCGCAGCGACGCGGCGCGGAAGCCCTTTTCGGTAAACTCCCGACGCGCCGCCGCTTGTATTCTTTCGAGCGTGGTCCGTTCCGCTTCGCCCATATTTTCGCCTCCGTGTAACAGTGTTATATATCACTGTTATATTTTAATTCATCTTTTTGGATTTGTCAAGAGAGAAATTACCGATTTTAAAATTTTCGGCATTTCATCCAAAAGACGGGCGATTTATGTATCCGAAAATGTTGATTTTACACTATTGCAAATACCGATCGCGGACGAACGGTGAAAAAGTATTTGACCAAAAAACTATTGACAACTTTGATTTTAAATGATATAATAAAAGCGGCGTTAGCTTTAACTAACCTCAAAGGAGGATATATGGTAACATTTTTGCTTTCATTGCTTGCGATAAGCGGCATCACCCTTATGCTGTATTCGGCGGTCGCGCTGGTGCAGGACAAGCGGTTTTTCGGCTCCGCGCCAAAGGACGCTCAGGCGCTGATACAGCCCAAGCCCGAGCGTTTCAGGGGGCAGCATTTGCTTGGGTGGGCGCTTTTGATTTTAAGTCTGCTGATGGTCGTTGCGGCGGCGGTTCTTGCCGTATGGGACGGCGTGCGGCGCGGCTTCGGCTTTTGGCAATTTTTTGCGCGATTTTTGATAATGCTTTACGCTTACAAGGCGTATGATATGGTATTTTTTGACTTTTTTCTGGTGACGCGCGCTCGCTTTTTTCAGCGCTATTATCCCGAGGTCGACGCGTGCGAGAGCTTTCACAAATACGGCTTTAACCTGAAAATTCAGGTAGTGCGCATAATCGTGTACCCGTTCGTTTGCGCGCTTGCGGCGTGGATATGCACGTTGATTCGGTAAATATGTTCTCGACTCGGATGGACGAAACCAAATCGTATTCGGGGCATGAAAACAGCACGGGCATTGACGGCTCTTTGCTGTCAACGCCCGCGCTTTTTCTCAAAATGACGCGGTCATGCTCTCTCACAGAATTGGATAAGAAGTCGTAAAATAATTTCGTTTGGTTTAAACGGGCAGCCATACCCGCATTTGATTTTCTCCTCTGTTGCCCCATGTGTAATAGGGCACGGCGACCGCCTTGCAGGGCGTTTTGAGAGGTTTCTCGGCAGTGTACAGCGGATTTGTTTCGGCAGTGCGCTTCGCGTCGGACTCAAGCCGCACCGTTCCCCCGAGCAGCCCTGGCTCAAATTCGCGGATCGCGGCGGGCTTGCCGTCGTCGAGCGACAGCGAGAGCACGTCTCCGTTGTTGTCCGCGCCCTCGAAGCAATATACCAACGGACCGCGGCAGAGCGCTGCCATGCCCGTAAGCCTCGGCACTCTCGGGGAGGCGTAAACGAACCTCGGAGAGCCGTCAAGCTCCAGCACCGCGGTATCTCCGTCGGAAACGGCGATATAAGCGTAGCCGTCCGTTATTTCGGGAGCGCTTTTCTTTCCGTTTACGGTCAGCGAGAACGACCCGCTCCAGTGGGGTATCCTCACGGCGAGCCTGCCGCTGCCCGATACCGTATATTTCACGGTAAACCCGTAGGGATATTCCGTCTCGCAGACAAGCTTGATACCGTTTTCAAATTGCACCGTGCCCGCCGCGAAAAGGTGGCAGTAAGCCGTGTCGCCGCTCTCTCCGTAGGCGTATTTCCCGAAGGACGCAATAAGGCGCGCGGCGTTCGGCGGACAGCATGCGCACGCGTACCAGCCCGGGCGCGTCGTCAAGTCGTGCCGATGAGTGGGCGAAATACCCGATATTCCCGGCACGACCTCCAGCGGATTAACGTAGAAAAAGCGTTTCCCGTCGAGCTGCATGCCCGCGAGGACGGTGTTGTAGAACGCTTGCTCCATGACGTCGCCGTACTCGCCCTTGACCTCGTTTTCCAGCATTTTCGAGGCGAAGAACATCAGCCCGATGGAAGCGCAGGTCTCGGCGTAGGCGGTGTCGGAGGGCAGGTCGTTGTCAACGCTGAACGCCTCGCCGTGCACCGTAGAGCCGATCCCGCCCGTTATGTACATCTGCCTTTGCGTAATGCTCTCCCAAAGCCGTCTGCATGCGGCGTAAAGCTCCTTGTCGCCCGTTTCCGCGGCAAGGTCAGCCATTCCCGTGTACAGATACACCGCCCTCACGGCGTGCCCCGCGGCTCTTTCGGCGTTCCGCAGCGGAACGCTGCTCTGATTGTAGGCGGTATCGTCGGGGTTCATTCCCCAGACGTCCCAATCCCGCGCGGCACGTTCGCGCTTGTAAAATTCGGGATCCGCGCCGCGTTCGTTGATGAAATGCTCCGCGAGCTCAAGGCACTTTTTCTCGCCCGTGAGACGATACATCTTCATAAGCGCGAGCTCGGCCTCGGGGTGTCCCGGGCAGCCCCCGTGCCCGTCCTCGATAAAGACCTTGTGAATATGTTCAACATTTTTCAGCATAACGTCCAGCAAAACGCGCTTTCCCGTTGCCTCGAAATAAGCGCACGCCGCCTCTGCCATATGCCCCGAGCAGTACAGCTCGTGTCCCTCGAGGAGATTTGTCCAGCGCTTGTCCTTGTCGGTTATCGTGAAACGCGTGTTCAGATAGCCGTCGCTGTCCTGCGCCGCCGCGATGAACCCGATAAGCTCGTCGACCGTCTTTTCGAGCTCCTCGTCGGGAAACGAGGCGAGCGAGTACGCCGCCGCCTCTATCCACTTCGCCGCGTCGCTGTCCTGAAACACCATTCCGTAAAAGCCGTCGCCGCCGTCCTCACTGCGGACAACCTTCCCCGCGTTTATGAAGTTGCCGATAACGTGGCTTTTTTCCGCGCCCTCCGCCTTATCGCACAGCACGCTGTATTGATAGGGTATGACCGTATCCTTTATCAGCCGCTGATATTTTCCTATAAATCCGTCGGACATATAGGCTTTCTGTGTTATTTGCTTTTGTACCTGCATAAAAATTATTCCTTTCCCGATTTACATGGTTATGGAATTGGCAACGCACGGTTTTACCGCATTTTTCAACAACTCAACTGTGACATAGCCGTCCTCCGATAAAATGCCGTTTGTTGATAGACCCATGATAATATTTTACAACACGAACCGCGTTTTGTCAATAGATTTTCCTCAAAAAGTATTTTGCTATTGACATATTAAAAATTCCGTTTTGACGTGAGCAAATAATTTTTAACCGCGAAAAAAATTTCGCGGTTTTTTGTAACGTTTTTTATTTTGCTTAGTCATATAAGCAAAGGGGGAATTTTCGTGATGAAATTATTCAAGCGTTATTCCGTTGTGAGCGTTATGATATTGCTGTGCTTTTTCAGCGCGTTTTCGGCGCTTTGCAGCGGTTTGCTTGCGGTTTCGGAAGCGAACGAAAACGCCCGCATTCAAAAGGAATATGCCTACAGCAGCGAAACGGCGGTGTATATCCGTTCGCCGAAAAGTCTGTCATTCGATGATTTGTCGCGGCTTGTGAGTTCGGTAAAAAGCGGAAATATTTATCTCGATGATATGATGATCTGGTTCAATGAGATCGACGGCGCGTTCATACCGAATTTGCTGTTGAAGCAAAACGAACCGCTTTCGCTGCCGCCTGCCGTTCGCGGAAAAACGGAAATAAACTTCATTCCCGAAAACGGGATAATATGCTCAACGAAAATCGGCGATTTTGATACTTTGAGCGTTCTCGGAAAGACGTTTAGCATTGCCGAAAAAATTGACGCGGAAAAATATCCTTTCGTCAACACGTTTACTTTGAACGCAAAGGATTATTTCGCGGCATTTCCCGATGCGCTCGGCGACGGGAAAAGCATTGCGCTTACGGTCAATTCAAATAAAATCGATACAAGCGAAATTTATTCGGAAATAAAAAATAACGCCGCAAAAATATTACCGAACGCGGAAATTTACGGCACAAAACGCGAATCAAAGGATACCGTGCTGCAAAGCTCCGAATCCGTGACAAACGTAATCGCCGCGGGATTGTTTTTGTTCGCGCTGATAAATACCGTGACAATCTCGTATTATTGGGTAAACGTTCGCAGGCGCGAGATAGCGATACGAAAAGCGTTCGGAGCAAGCGATTTCCGCGTGATGGGAAAAATGACCGCCGAGCTTTTAACGCTTATCGGAACGGCAGCCGTGCCGGCGCTGATAACGCAGTTTGCAATTCGAGGAAACAGCGGAAAAATAAATTTTTCCGATTTGGCGATTTTGGCGGCGGGAATGCTGATCGGGATAACCCTCGCGACAGTTATTTCGATGATCGTGCCAATGCGCGTAATTCTCGGAATTAAGCCGTCGGAGGGGGTGAGATCTTGATTTTTTATGACGCTTTTTTGTCTGTTCGTCACAACAAAGCGCGGACGCTTTTGATTTTGGCGCTGATGTCGCTAACATATTTTCTTGCGCTGTTGACGCTCACAAACAGCTTTGCATTTAACACGCAAATGTCCGACATTCGGAAAATGTTCAAAACCGATTTGAATTATACTTATCGTGTTGATGCGACGTTTATTGAAAACGAAGACAGCATCGGCGCGGATTTTGAGGAATTAAGGGCGTTTGTAAATTTGCGGGAAAATTTGATATACGGCGCGTTTGAGAGTATGGACGTGTATTTTGACGAGCTCGAAAACAACGCGGAATTTATCGAATTGAACGGGAAATTGCGCGGCGACGTTCCGTTTGAAAAATGGCTGTCTGCCGCGGAAACGATTTTTGTCGATCCCGAGATTTTTGAAATCCTCGAATTCGATCTTTCAAGCAGCGATTTTCTTCCCGTTGAAAATAACGGCGAAATTTATTTGCCGATATTCGCGGGCAAAAAATTGGAGGGCGTCGTTTCAAAGGGCGACGTGCTTACTTTAAATAATATCGGCGAGCGTTATATCATCGCGGGATTTTACGACGGCGCGCGCTGGCTCAACGACAACGACCCCGTAACGCAGCCGCCGCTCTCGACAGAATACGGATTTATCGCGCCGTTTTCCGAAATGGAAAAGCAGATACCTCAGTATCACAATATGTCGCGCCATTCGACGGTCGGAACAACTTTTCTGAATTGCCCGCCCGACGTTGCGGAGGAATTTAAAAACCGCGCCGCCGAGATGGGAATAAAATTCAAGGTCGCTTCTATGGAGGATTTTATTAACGATTACAGCGAAATGAATGAGGAGCTGCTGAATGAATTGCTGTTTTTGGCGGTGCTTGTATCGCTGTGCTCAGAAATTTCGATAATTTCCGTTTTATGCGTAAACGTGCTTTTGAAAAAACGCGAATACGGAATTAAAATAGCGTTCGGCGGAACTATGAACGGTATTATTTTCTCGTTGGGAATTGAATTATTTTTGCTGAATTTAATTTCGGGAATTATCGGATTTGCGGCGGCTTATCACAGCTTTTTGGGAAATATGATCGACAGCATACGTGATATTAATTTGCGGACGCTTGTACAAAGCTCATTGCCGTGCCTGCTTATTCCGATAATTTTTTCGGTGATCTTGGTGATTTTAATTCCCGCAATGCTGCTTAGGCGGTACGATCCCGCGATTTTGGTCAAGGAGGAAGAATGATGATTGAATTAAAAAATATTTCCAAGCGATATTCGTTAGGAAACGGCGTCACAGACGCATTGTCGGATATTTTTCTGAAGATAAACGACGGCGAATTTGCCGCGATAATGGGCGCTTCGGGTTCGGGGAAATCCACTCTGCTCAATATTATCGGCTGCATGGATAAGCCAACGAGCGGGGAATATTTTCTGGACGGCAGAAGCGTTTCGCAATTGAATTCGCGTGAATTAGCGGAATTGCGAAGAGAAAAAATAACTTTTGTTTTTCAAAATTTCGCGCTTATGGAGAAATACACCGCGTATGAAAACATAGAGCTGCCGCTTGTCAACAGAAATATTCCCGCAAAAAAGCGCAGGGAAATCGTTGAAAATTCGGCGGCGCGGCTTGGAATAGCCGACCAACTGCGCAAAAAACCGAAGCAAATGTCGGGCGGTCAGCAACAGCGAACAGCGCTTGCAAGAGCGTTGGCAAGCGGCGCGGATATTATTCTTGCCGACGAGCCCACCGGAGCGCTCGACAAGAAAAACGGCATTGAGCTTATGGAAATCTTCAAGGCGCTGAACGAGGACGGGAAAACGATAATTATCGTAACGCACGACGCTGCAACGGCGGAATATGCCGACAGAATTATAACAATTTCGGACGGGAGGATAATATGATGAAGAAATTTTTTGCGGTTTTGACGATTTTTTTGAGCTGTGTTCTGCTTTCGGGGTGCGGCTCGGAGCAGGATGATGAGCTTTTTTTGATGAGCTCCCGCGAGCGGAATTTTTTGCAAAGCGAATTCGACGAGGATTACACTCACTATGAGGATAATCTCGGAGTTGAGAAAAAGTCGAAAAAAATATCCGTAAGCGGCAGCGTGACTTCGGGCGTTATCGAGCTTAAGATTATCGAAAAGGACAAAGACGAAAACGCTGTGCAGACATACGAATTTACAATATCGGATGATTTCTCCGAAACGATAGAGCTTGAGAAAAAGCACTCAAATAATTGGGTGGTTATTTCGGATTTCGATGAAGAGACCGAGGGCGGATTTAAGGTCGAAATTTTCGGTTGAGGCAATATTCAAACCTTCACAAAACGTTTTGGAAATCATTCGCGAGCAGGAGCCCCAAACCCTTCATCAAGAAAATTCGTGAGGATCTATCCCTACAGCTATTTAAGCGCACGGTACAAAAATCCGAATCTTGTACCGTGCCCGACAGAGAGGAAGGGCGCAAATGCCGAGAAAAATTACTTTGGAATCTATGGCTCGGAATGATTATTTCAAGCCTTTGGTTTCATCTTGTTTCAGCAATTCGTCAAGCCAAGGTTCGTTTTCATGAGAATAATTACAGAGGTGATTTATACATTCCATTGTTGTTCTGCCAAGTGGATTATTTTGGCTTGTTGCAATCAAACCATCAGCTGTCAAATACAAGGAACCACCATCGTCATAACCGCATGTAAATGCATGTTTGGTAATTACTTTGCTTGGCTTTTTCGGATTTGTCGGCATAGAGGTATAATTCTTTAATATATCGTTTAGCGATAAGAAATTCCAATTTACCCCGGGCAACGAAAAATACAGGTCACTGAACTCGCTCAGGAAATCAAGCTGAATTTTTGTGAACTCTATACCGCATTTTTTCATTTTTTGTTCAAATTCGGATGTGTCAATATGTCTGCCCTCATACCAACCGAAATGACGCATTATATGATATGTCCGCCGGGGTATTTCGGGGTGGAAATCGTACTCGACCGTTGTGATGTAATCAAAAAAATCATCCTCATTTTCGGCGATCACTTTATGATTTTGATTGTAGAATTTGCCTTGTTCTGATAAATAAAAAATCGCTATTGTACCTGCGCAATTTGACACAGCTCCTACATACTGTACTGCGCTGCTTATTTCATTCCAATAATAATTGCTGCCGGCAGAATATAACAGCGAAATTCTAAGAATGTCCTTTGAGACAGTTTCGATACGCTCAAATTCTACGTCCCCTATTCCCATAAAATAATCGATAATTTTTTGGGGATTGCTGCCGCTCTTGTAGTATTGGCTTATTTTATGAGTTAGTTCCGATTCGGAATATAACTTGTGATATACATCAAAAAGCGGTTGCATTGACGCGTATTTTAAAAATTCTTGTCTTGTCATAGTGACCTCCTATATGATAAAATAATTTGAACATTGGTTTGCCTGATTCATCATTAATTATTATATCACATTTTAGGAGAATTGTCAAGGTAATAATTAAAAACGAGACTTCCCTACGTAAAATTATAAAAATATTTCAAAATCTTCTTGACTTTAAAGACTGAAATGATGTTTGGGATGCTGTTAAAAAGCAGCTTGAAGAACGCAGAAAAATGATAAGCGAAGGCAGAAAGCATTCGGGGAAATATTGTTTTAGCGAAAAAGTATGCTGCGGAAAATGCGGCAAACCTTTCACAATAACGGGAAATCACAATCTCCCAAATCGAACGCTCATTTTGGAGATTTTTAGTACATCGGCGTAAACGTTTGCCGTAACCTCAACGCCGCTGTGCCCGAGATGTTCGGACACGATTCTCAAATCAACTCCGCCGTTAAGTAAAAGCGTGGCGCAGCAGTGCCGAAGTTGGTGCAGCGTCATATCCTCAAATTTCGTTCCTTTGGTAAACCTCTTGAACGAATGGTACACCGACTGTCTATCGCGGTAGTTGCCGAGTGCAGACGTAAAAACCATTTTGGGGGGAGCACATTTTGTGCCGAGCGCTCTCACAAGCTGCTCCTGCCGTGCTTTATGAGCGAGAAGGATCTTGCATAACGCCTCGCTCACTCCGATAGTGCGGATGCTGCTTTCGGTTTTCGGCGGCGTAAGGAAATGTTTTCCGCCTATATCCGCAAGAGCGCGGCTCTTTTGCACTGCCTGCGTTTGGGAAGAATAATGTGTTTACAGGGCGTTTCGCGAATAAAGCCCTGCTCAACGCCTCTCGCGAAAATGCTTTGCAGCACTACGTAAATTTTCTTGACTGTGATAGGTTTCAAGTCAAAGCTCTGCATTAACTCGGTGATTTTCGGTGTGGTGATGTCTTTAAGCTTCATATTGCCGAGCTTAGGCGCAAGGTGATTTCGATATGAGCTTTCATAATTGTAAGGCTCTTGCCAAGCTGTACCGTCAAGACCTCGTCACCGTGCTGCCGCAGCTGCTGCCAAACCTGCTGATGTACGGGTTCGCGGCGCTGAGGGCTGTCTCTGGGGTAATGTCCGTCGGGGAGATAATCGGCTTTGTGATGTATTTCACGAAGATAACGGAGGGGCTTATCGGCTCGACGAATACAAACGGCGTTCTCGGCGGTATCGAGAATATCCTCGTGGATGTGGAATTCCTCGACGACGCGCTGAAATTCCTCGATATCCCCGACGAGAAATACAAGGGCACGCTCCCGACCGAAAAGCGCGACGACAACGAATACGAGTTCGAGTTCAGGAACGTGTGGTTCAAATATCCCAATTCGGAGCAGTACGTTCTGCGCGGCGTTGATTTAAAGTGGCGCGTCGGCGAGAAAATGGCGCTCGTCGGGAAAAACGGCTGCGGAAAATCAACGCTGGTAAAGCTGCTGTGCCGTCTCTATGACCCGACCGAGGGCGAGATAACGCTCAACGGCATCGATATCCGCAAATACAAGTACGAGGAATATATGGCGCTGTTTTCGGTGGTGTTTCAGGACTCGGCGCTGTTTTCGTTCAGCGTCGCGGAGAACGTCGCCGCGAGCGCGAACTACGACCCCGAACTGGTGAAAAGCTGCGTTGAACGCGCGGGGCTGGGCGAGCGCTTGGCGCGTATGGAAAACGGCATAGAGACTTGTCTGTACAAGGACTTCGACGAGCACGGCGTGGAAATTTCGGGCGGCGAGGCGCAGAAGCTCTGCCTTGCGCGGGCGATC
>JAMPFE010000018.1:33934-47157 GCA_023664705.1 Lachnospiraceae bacterium
TGTTAATTCGTTCATTAGTATTGTTCAATTTTCAAGGAGCTGTCCGCCGCCGTATTTCGGGCGACCAATAAATTATATCACTTCCGGAACCGTTTGTCAAGGGGTTTTTAAATTTTTTTTGACAACCTCGTTCCTTCATCGGGATATAAACCCTTTCGGGTGGAGGCGCCACCCGGATTTGAACCGGGGGTCAGGGTGTTGCAGACCCGTGCCTTACCACTTGGCTATAGCGCCGAAAAAGCGCGCCGGTGCGCTGGAGCGGATTACGAGGCTCGAACTCGCTACCTCCACCTTGGCAAGGTGGCGCTCTACCGGATGAGCTAAATCCGCAAATGGTGCTTCCGGTCGGAATCGAACCAACGACACGGGGATTTTCAGTCCCCTGCTCTACCGACTGAGCTACAGAAGCACACACTGGCGACCCGGATGAGACTCGAACTCACGACCTCCGCCGTGACAGGGCGGCGTTCTAACCAACTGAACTACCGGGCCGAATATAAAGTCGGCGCAACAGCGGGTCGCCCCGCCGCAAGAAGCACAAAGCTCCCCTGCGCCGACAAGTCTGGTGGAAGTTATAGGGCTCGAACCTATGACCCTCTGCTTGTAGGGCAGATGCTCTCCCAGCTGAGCTAAACTTCCGAAAGCCGCCGTTTTCAAGCGACTATTATATTATACACATTTCCCTCAAAAATGTCAAGCACTTTTTGAAAAAATTTACTCTTTCAGCAATTTCAACATATCTTCAGCCGAAAATTTGTATTTTTTATTGCAAAAGTGACAACAAACCTCCGTCTCCTCCTGCTCCTCGGCAAGCCTCGCGAGCTCCTTTCTGCCAAGCGAGATAAGCACACGCTCCGTCCGCTCGCGCGAGCAATCGCAGTAATACCGCGCCTCCCAGCTGTCCAGTATCTCCCCGCCCAGCCCCGAAAGCGCCCGAAGCGCGATCTCCGACGGGTCGAGCCGCCGCTCCAGCATGCGTGAAATGCCGTCCATTTTCGCGAGATTTTCCTCAAGGACCCTCACCGAAGCGTCCTCTATCGGCGGCACGACCTGCACCATATAACCGCCCGCAGCCCGCACCCCGCCGCCGCCGTCAAACAAAATGCCGAGCGCGCAGACCGTCGGAAGCTGCTCGCTCACGGAATAATACGCGGTAATATCCTCCGCGATATTGCCCGAAACAAGCGGTATCTGCCCCACATACGGCTCCTTCAGCCCCATGTCCTTGACAACGGTCAGAGAGCCCTCCGAGCCGATAACGGCGCGCACGTCAAGCGCCCCGTCGGCAGTCGGCGGAACGTCCGCGCCCGGGTTTCCCGCGCAGCATTTCACGTTCCCGCGGTAGTCCGAAACCGCCGTCAGCGTGCCGCACGGGCCGCCGCCGTTTATCCTCAGCGTCAGCGTATCGCCCTCGTATTTCAGCATCGCCCCCATTATGGAGACCGCCGTCGTCATTCGCCCGAGAGCGGCGGTCACGACGGGCGTCGCGTTATGCAGCCGAGCCATTTCCCGTACCATATCCGCGGAATCTATCGCCGAGCAAAGCACGCCGCCCTCCGCCGATAAAGCTCTTACAATTTTTCCCATTTCCCTCGCCTCTCGGTAATTTTTCGACAATTTATTGCAATTTGTAACGCAGGCAACCCGCGCAGCCGAATTACAACGAGTAATATTCAGCGTTTTTTCGCCAAAAACGTCAGCTTTTCGCTTTTCTCCGTCGCCTCGCTGAATGTCGGATACTCCCAAACGTTCAAGACCTCGAAGCCCGCGCCATGCAGCAATTCGCGGTATTTCCCGACGGAAAACGCGACCTCCCGAAAGCTCTCGCCGCCGCGCGAATACGACCCGTCCCCGTTCTCGAAAAACAAGTCCAGCTCGATATCAACGCCGTTGTCGCGCTCGTCGAACGCGTTCTGCCACACGCAGTAAACCCCGTCCACATCGTACACGAACGTGTTATCGCCGAGTATCTCGCGGTGCTTAAAAACCGTATTCACATCAAACGCGAACACCCCGCCGCTTTCAAGGCACTCCGCCGCGCGTCGGAAGCACGCCGAAACGGCGCTCTCGCTTTCGAGGTGATTTACGCTGTCGAGCGTCGAAATGACCGCGCCGACCGTTCCGCCGAGGTCGGTCTCTTCCATATTCTGGCAGATCCACATGACCTCGGAGGACTTCGCGGCGGCAATGGTCAGCATCTCCGGCGAAGCGTCCTGCCCCGTCATTCCGAAGCCGCGCTCCGCCAGCCGCACCGTCAGACTGCCCGTTCCGCAGCCCATATCCAGCACGCTCCCCGCGCCGAACCGCCCGAGTATCTCCGCGTAATAATCGGCAAGCTCGTCATACGGCACGTTGAACGTCAGCAGGTCGTAAACCTCCGCGAAATCGCCGTAGCCGCTCATTATTTCTTGCCCTTTATGCGCTCGAACACCATTTTATAGCCGCCCGCGGTCTGATAGGTCAGCGTTTTGTTGACGCGGGAGATAGTCGCCGTGGAAGCGCCCGTCGCCTCAACGATAGTGTTGTAGACCATGCCGTCGGTCAGCATGCTCGCCACGTGCAGCCTCTGCGCGATAGCGCCGAGCTCCTGCGGCGTGCACAGATCCTCGAAAAACGCCGCGCACTCCTTCTCGTCCTTCAGCGTAAGCACCGCCTTGTAAAGCATCTTCAGATCCTCATCGGAATTTCTCATAACAAATCCTCCAAATCTCGGGAAACTCCCCGTTTTCTTCTATTTTAGCATAATAAAGCCTAAAAGTCAAGAGCTTTTTTTGTTTTTTGTGATAAATACCGTTGTGGTTATTTACAACAAAGTATCGATTTATTTAGGGCTATTTCACAATCTTTTGAAAATTGCGAAAAAAATGCCTGTTTTTCCCCCTTTTTTCAACAAAATGTGTTATAATGTGACAAGAGCGGGATGTCCCCGCTATGCAGATCGGAGGTGTAACATGTGGTCAATCACAACGATACCGGTCGCTGCCGAAAACGGAAGGAATTACGAGACCTACGGCATTAGCTGCGGCGACGTCGTAGTCAACGACGTATCGCTTTGCAAGCATGAGCTCGAGGGCTTTGTGGAGAAGCTTAACCTGTTCGGCGCATCGGAAATTCACGCGTTTGACTTAGTTGAAAATTTCTTGGGCGGATAAACGGGGTTAGCTTCGCGTAAGTTTTATTTGCAACTAAAAGAGCCGCGCCGTCAAGCAAATCGGCTTGACGGCGCGGTTTTTTGCTATTTTTCGTTTTGCTGCGCCTCGTATGCCGCTCTCACGGCCTTCGCCAGCTGGTCGGCACAGGAGGTCGGTCTGCGCCCGCAGGTAACGCCCGAAAGCTTGCTCTCAATCTCCTCGACAGTCCACCCGTCGATAAGCCTCGGTATCGCCTTAAGATTGCCGTTGCAGCCCCCCGTGAAAACCACATTGCGCACAACGTCCCCCTCGATGTCGAGGCTGATTATCTGCGAGCATGTGTTCTCGGTTTTGTAGTCGTAATGCATCATCACAGCACCTCCTCCACCTTTTCTTTTACCTTGGCGAGAGCCTCCGTCGGCTCGAAGCGCGCGGCAATTTCACCCTCGCGGTTTATCAGGAACTTCGTGAAATTCCACTTGATATTGCCGTTGTTTTTGTAGTCCTTGTCCATTTTCTTCGCCATCGGCAGCAGCGCCAGCGCCATGGGACTTTTCCCGAAGCCGCCGAATTTCGTGTTCTCGGTGAGATACTTATATAAAGGTATAGCGTTCTCGCCGTTCACGTCGATCTTCGAGAACTGCGGAAAGGTTATCCCGTAGCGCCCCGTGCAGAACAAATGTATCTCCTCGTCGTCGCCGGGAGCTTGGTTCATAAACTGGTTGCAGGGGAAGTCAAGTATCTCCAACCCGTCCTTTTGATGCAGCTCGTAGAGGTCTTGAAGCTCGTCGTACTGCGGCGTGAAACCGCAGCCCGTCGCCGTGTTGACGATAAGCAAAACCTTGCCCTTGTAGTCCGCGAGAGCCTTTTCGCCGCCGTCTTGGCATTTCACAGTAAAATCATAAATTCCCATTGTCCGTTCCTCCTCGTTTGTCGTTTCCCGTAAGATTTCCGAGCAGCTCATAAAGCAGCCCGTAAAGCGCGAGAGCCTTTTCCGCATCGAGCCTCGCGCACGCCGCGAGCCTCCCGGGAACGTCGGCGGCGCGCTCCTTCAGCGCCTCGCCGCTTTCCGTTATCGTTACAATAAGGTCGCGCTCGTCCTTTTCGGAGCGCCGCCGCGTTACGTAGCCCTTTTCCTCGAGCCGCTTCAGAAGCGGCGTAAGCGTGCCCGAATCAAGGAACAGCCGCCCGCCGAGCTCCTTTACCCGCAGCTCCTTATCCTCCCACATGACCATCATCGTAATGTACTGCGTATACGTCAAATTCAGCTCGTCCAGATACGGCTTGTACGCCCCGACGACCTCCTTCGCGCAGGCGTACAGCGGGAAACAGAGCTGATTTTTCAGCTTCAGCGCCTCATATTTGTCGGTCACTCTACCGCCCCTTTCGATTTTGTAAAATTCAATTGTGCACAATTTATATTTGTATTATAACACCCCCTTTCGTATTTGTCAAGGGGGTTTTTAAAAATTTTCAAAAAAATTTAAAATTTTCGCCGGCGCCCGTCGAAAAACAAAATGCGCGGCCGACGGCATAACCGTCAGCCGCACATTGTCAATTATCGGACTCGCCTTAAGCCTTGGAGCTCTCGCGCTCCTCCCGCATTTCAAGCTCCACGTCCTTGGCGTGCTCCGCCTGAATAGCGGGGTCGTAGGAGAGCAGCGGCTCAACGTCGAGCTTCTTGATGCGCCTGTCGACGTAGTTCTTGGTTATCTTGACGACCATCGGCAGGCAAGCCAGCACGCCGATAAGGTTCGGCACCATCATCAGCCCGTTGAACGTGTCGGAAATGTCCCACGCGAGGGAGCTCGTCATCACCGCGCCCGAAATCATCATCAGCACGAAGAATATCTTGTAGCCCTTCGCGGCCTTCAAGCCGAACAAATACTCAAACGACTTCGAGCCGTAGTGCGACCAGCCGACCACCGTCGTAAACGCGAACAGCAGTATCGCCACCGAAACGAACACGCTCCCCGCCGCGCCGAAAACGTTGCCGAAGCTGTCCGCGACCAGAGTAGCCGTTCCCGTGCCCTCGGTGAACGTGTGGACCTCGATTTGCCCGTCCTGCTCAACGATGTATCCGTTGTCAATATCACCGACTTCTTCCATTGTTTGTACTACCCGGACATTCTCCTTAAGCAGGCTTTTGTCAACGTTTCCCGTTTGTAAATCGATTTTGCCGCTTGAAAGCACGACAACGGCAGTCAGCGTGCACACCACAAACGTATCGGCAAAAACCTCGAAAATGCCCCACATGCCCTGCTTGACGGGCTCGCGGACGTTGGAAGCGGAATGCACCATAACGGACGAGCCCAGACCCGCCTCGTTCGAGAACACGCCGCGCTTGCAGCCCTGCGTGATAACTTGTTTTATGCTTATCCCGACAACAGCGCCCCCGACCGCTTTAACACTGAACGCGAACCTAAAGATCGACGCAAAGATCGGACCGATTTGAGTGATATTGGCGAAGAACACGATAATGCAGCCGAGTATGTACAAGCACGCCATAAACGGCACGACCTTCTCCGCGAACGCCGCGATGCGCTTAAGCCCCCCGAGGATTATCAGCCCGCCGAGTATCATCAGCACCACGCCGATGATAACGTGCGTCCACTTCACGTCGCCGAAAGCGTTCCCGAGGTCGACGTTCTTGAGTATCGCGCTGTCGAGGTTGATAACTATCTTGTTTATCTGCCCCATATTGCCGATGCCGAAGCTCGCCAGCACCGCAAACACCGCGAACAGCCCCGCGAAGAACCGCCCTATGTACTTGCAGCCCTTGTAGCCGCCCAGCCCGTCGCGCAGATAGTACATCGCGCCGCCGCTCCATTCGCCCTCGGCGTTTTTGCGTCTGTAATAAATGCCCAAAATATTCTCGGAAAAATTGGTCATCATGCCGAAAAACGCGGCTATCCACATCCAGAACACCGCGCCCGGACCGCCCACGCAAATCGCCGAGGCAACGCCCGCGATATTGCCCGTTCCGATAGTCGCCGCAAGCGCCGTGCAAAGCGCCTGAAACTGCGACACAGAGCCCGCTTCCTTGTTGTGGCGGGCTTTGCTCTTCCTGCCGAACATACCGCCGATGGTTTTCATCCACCATTCCTTTATATGGGCGACTTGGAAGAACTTGGTAGCGCACGTCAGCAGGATACCCGCGCCGATAAGCAGCACCAACCCGAGATTAGTCCACACAAAGGTGTTAACCGCGTTGTTGACCTTGGTAAGGGTCTCAAAAAAATCCATTTGTTTGCTCCTCTTATTGAATTTTGTGATATAATCATGTATATTATAGCACATATCTCCGAGGATTTCAAGGCTTTTTCACTATCGGGGTTGACATAAAAGAAGAAAAAATGTAAAATATTTACAGAGGTGATATTATGAGATTTATCGTAAACAACGCGCAGATGAAAGCCGCCGAAGCCGACTGCAACGCGCGCTTCATAAGCTATTCGGAAATGATGTTCAACGCGGGCAGCGCCGTCACCGAGAGCATTATCTCGCGGCACAAGCCCTGCCTTGCCGCGGTATTGTGCGGCTCGGGCAACAACGGCGGCGACGGCTTCGTCATCGCGAGGCTGCTTTCGGAGCGCGGCTTCAAGGTCCGCGTCGTCCTCGTCAGCGGCGAGCCGCGCACCGACTGCGCCCGCGAGCATTTCGGCAATTTGCACAAAGAAAACGTGCACCGCCTTGACGATGAAAAATCGGCTTGTTTCGCGTTTGTGCAAAACGCACAAATCGTCGTCGACTGCGTGTTCGGAACGGGCTTTCACGGCGAGCTCCCCGAGCATGTCGCCGAGCTGCTCGCCGCCGCGAACCGCCGCCCCGTGCGCGTTGCCGTAGACGTGCCGAGCGGCGTGAACTCGGACACTGGCGAGCACGACCCGCGCTGCTTCAGCGCCACGGAAACGCACGTCCTCGCGGCGCTGAAAAAGGGCTTGCTGAACCCCGAGGCGTTGGAGCTGTCGGGCGAGCCGATCCCGCAGGACATCGGCGTCGACGGGCGCTGCTACAAGGAATTTGAGGCGCTCTTCTGCGGCAGTCACGCGCGCGGAGTGCTCCCCGAGCGCACCCCATCGTCGCACAAGGGCACGTTCGGGCGGCTGCTGAATATCGCGGGAAGCCTTTGTTACAGCGGCGCGGCAGTGATGTCAACGCGCGCGGCGCTGCGCTCGGGGGCGGGCTTGTGCACCCTAGCCGCGCCGCTTTCTACCGTGAAAGCCCTCTCGGGAGCGCTCGTCGAAAACACGTTCCTGCCGCTCCCCGAAACGCCCGACGGCTTTCTTGGTGAAAATGCACAAAACGAAATCGACCCGATTTTGCCGAAAATGAGCGCCGTCGCGATAGGCTGCGGTCTCGGCAATAGTGAAAATACACGAAAATTGACCGAATATATTGTAAAAAATGCACAATGCCCGATAATTATTGACGCGGACGGCATAAATTCCCTCGCCGCTAATATAAATGTACTAAAGGAGCGGACAGGCGATACGGTCATCACGCCGCACCCCCTCGAGCTCTCGCGGATAAGCGGGCTCACGGTCGCCGAAATACAGCGCGACCGCATCGGCGCGGCAAAGCGCTTCGCCGCCGAATTTGGCGTAACGGTGCTGCTTAAGGGCGCGTATACGGTCGTGAGCGACAGCTCGGGCGATGAAACGATCGTGAACCCCACGGGCAGCGCGGCTCTCGCGAAGGGCGGCAGCGGCGATGTGCTCACGGGCGTCATCGCGGCAATGCTCGCGCAGGGCATTCCGCCGTACACCGCGGCGAGCTCGGGCGCGTATTGCCACGGCTTCGCCGCCGACCTGCTCTGCCGAAAAATGCACCCCGCAAGCGTTCTCGCAAGCGACGTCATTGACATTCTGCCCGAGGTGTTCACAAGCGCTCCTTTGATATGAATTACGGGAGGAATTTTCTTGTCAAATTGCACAAAAAAAATCGCCGCAAGCGCTGCGGCAATAATCGGGTCGGTTCTGCTCTGCGGCTGCTCGAAGCTGCCGTTCAATCCGCTCACGCCGAGCAAGCCGAGCTTCGACGGCACCTACACGGTCTGCGCCGACATCGTCTGCGGCGAGCTCTCCGCGAAAGCGGACATTACGCGCAACGGCGCGTCGGATTGGGTGTTTTCGTTCACCGAGCCCAAGCAGCTGAACGGCATAACCATGTCCCTCGGCGAAAACGGTTGGTCGGCTAAGCTCGGCGAGCTGTCCTTCGCCGTTGACGACAGCGGCGTCTACACGCTCATCCCCGAGGTCATCGGCGCGTCCGTCGACAGCCTTTCGGCGCTCGCAAACGAAAGCCTCTCCTCGGAGGACGGCGTGCTCACCGCCGACGCGGAGTTCGGCGGCAAAAAGGTCACAATATCCGCAAACGAGCGCAGCGGCGAGCTCATCTCGCTGAAATGCCCCTACCACAAGCTCTCGGTCAGCTTTACAAAGCAGCAGCCGTTCACGCCCTTCGACCCCGAGCAAGGCGGCTTGATGCCCGAGGAATAAAAAAACAGTGTCAAGTTTTTTCGCTTGACACTGTTTTTTTATACTATGCACTTAAATTCTTGCTGCGCGTAACGGTGTCTCCCACATTGTCCACGCACAAGCCGACCATGCAGCTCGCCAGCTTCGCCGCGCGCTCAATGGGTATCTCGGAGGGGTGGTTGTGCCACTCTAAGTACGTATTGAAAAATCCCCCGACGATAAACGCGGAAACGACCGCCGCGTCCTGTCCGTGCTTGCTGCAGAAGCTCTCGAGCAGCTTATCGGTCGTGCTCTTCAGCACATTCTTCAGCCGCGACATAAGCATACCGCGCATATCCATCCTCACAAGGTGGAAATAGTAGTCGAATTCCACGGTAATAAGCTCGTTAAGCCCCAGAAACAGATTGTAGGTGCTTGCCTCAAAATCGCGCGGGTCGAACCTCTGAATAAGCTCGCCCAGCGCCTCCACCAGGTCGCCCTCGATCTCGTTCAAGATATCCGTGATGTTGCGATAGTGTGTGTAGAACGTCCTTCGGTTGACGTTCGCCTTTTGGGTTAGCTCACTAATGGTGATAGAGGAGATGTCCTTATCTTCCATGATCCTGAAAAGAGCCGCCTTAATCGCCTTTTTCGTCCGGATGACCCTTTTGTCGGAATCATGTCGAGTAGTGGTCTCGGTCATGGCAGATTCCTTCCCTTCAAAAAAGTAAATATTTGGTTTTTCCTCACAGCGGAATGATAAAACCTGTGAACAATTATATTATAAATCTATTTTTCGCGATTGTCAAGTAGGTTTTATTGCACAATGTTACGAAATTTCGGCTAAAAAACCACAGTTTGTTAGTCAAAAATAACTATACAATTTGTGCGTTTTGTTTCACGCACGTCAATGACCCTCTGATTTGCGCTGCCCTTCCAGTGCAGCTTCGCGTCAAACAGCGCTTTGTCGAACCTCCCGTCAACGATTACATCCACTAAGGAAACGATTTCCAGCTCCTCTATCTCCTCGTAGACATACCCCGTGTACAGCCAGATAGTTTTATCGGGAAACTTTTCCTTGAACTTACGGGCAAGCCTCGTCACCTCGGCGCGGTTTTCGGGGTGGAGGGGGTCTCCGCCGCTGAACGTCAAGCCGCTTATGTAGTCGGGCTCGAGCTTCCGGAACAGCTCCCGCTCCGCCTCCTCGTCAAACGGCAGCCCCCCGTTTATATCCCACGTCACGGGATTTTGGCAGCCCTCGCAGCAGTGCGCGCAGCCCGCCACCCACAGCACCGTCCGCAGCCCGTCGCCGTTGAGCATATCGTCGGTGGTAATATTATGATACCGCATAGTATCGCTCCGTTCAGTTCAGAATAATTTTTCCCGAAATAATATGTTCAATGAACGCCGTAAAGCTTGGCGCGCACATTGACGGATCCTCAAATTCCGGTTCCCGACCCTCGAATATCTCGCCGGTCCTGATACCTATCGCGTAATAATGGTAATCTCCTGCAACGCCGAGCACAATGGGGAGATAATTATCCCAGAACGCGCGGATATCCGCCGCCCATTCCTCATCGTCTGCGGCAGCCTCCAACGATATCCGCTCGAACTCGTTCCAGCGGAAGCCTTCATCGTCGTCACGCTCAAAATCCTCCGACAGCAAAAACCAAATGTTATCCGCGCCGTTGGAACAGCTCTCAAAGCATTGAACAAATTCAAGCCAATCCTCCGGGATAACGGCATATCTACTCAAGACCTCGGCGGGCAGCTCCCGTTTTTTATCGGCGGGTATAACCTTCCAATCGTTGGCTTCGGCCCAATCGGAAAATTTTTTTACCAACTCGTTCATAGCTTATACTCCAAACCTCCGCGTCACATACTCTTCCTATCCCGTATCTCCGCCATTTTCGCGGCGTTCAGCCTCGTGTCGCCCTTTACCCTCGAGTAGCTGAGATAACCGTTCATGCGGTCGATCTTGGTGAGGTTAGTGCTGCCGCATTTCGGGCAGACATCCATTTCGAGCTGCTGATGTCCGCAGTCGTCGCAGTACGCCAGCGAGAGGTTCACGCCCTCGTAGAAGCCCTTCTGCATGGCGCGCCGCACGAGCGACTTGACCGCGCCCTTGTTGTAGTCGACGGGATAGCGCACGTACTGTATCTTCCCCCCGTTGAACAGGTTCCAGAAACGCTCCTCCTTGTTCTGCTTCTCGATAGGCGTGATGTCCTCGCGCACGCAGCAATGGAACGAGTTGGAAACATACTCCCTGTCGGAAACGTTCTCCACGATGCCGTATTTCTTGCGGAACTGCTGTATCTGCAAGCCGCAGAGGTTCTCGGCGGGCGTGCCGTAGATAGCGTACAAATGCCCGTCCTCGCGCTTGAATTCACCGATACGTTTATTGATGAACTCCATTGTTTTCAGCGCGAACTCCCCGTCCTCGGCAATGGATCTCTTGGAAGCGAGCTCCTCCAGCTCGTTGAGCGCCGTAATGCCGAAGCTCGCGGTCGCCGTTTTCAGCAAGGGCTTTATCTTGTCGTGGATGCCGAGACGCCCCCCGAGGAAGCCGCCCTCGCAGTAGGCGAGCGGGTTCGTCGAGGCTTTCATCTCCCCGAGATAGTCGTAGGTGCGCTGATGAATGCGCCTGATAAGGTTCAGATAGTAGTCCAGCACCTGAAAAAAGTCCTTGCTCTCCTGCTGCGCCTTGGCATATATCATCGGCAAATGCAGCGACACCGCTCCGATATTGAACCTCCCGATAAACACGGGCTTGTCGTCCTCGTCCGCGGGCTCCATACCGCCGCGCTCATACCACGGCGACAGAAACGCCCTGCACCCCATGGGGCTGATTATCCTGCCGTATTTCTTGTACATATCGGCAACATACCCGTCCCCCGTCAGCGACAGCCAGTCGGGGTACATCGCCTTCTGCGAGCAGGCAACGCCCGCCTCGAAAACGTCCTCGAGCTCGCCGCCCTCCCCGTGGAGCTTCTCGTCGTACAAAAACACTATCTTCGGGAACAGCACGGGCTTCTTGCAGTCCTTTTTGCCCTGCCCGTTCATGCGCACTTTAAGCATGGTTATCGCCGCCATTTTCGCGAATTTCCCCGTGCCCGTGCCCGCCGTCATCGTAATGAACGGATAGTCGCCGCGGCTCGACGACACGGAGTTGAACTTGTACTCCCAACCCTGAAAGCCTTGGTCGAAGTCGACCTGCACGTCCCTCATAGCCTCTCTGTCGGCAATTTCTTCCGACAGCCCGAGGCTCAGATAGCGCTCGTACTGCTTTTTGTAGGTCTTTTCGGCATACGGCTCCAGCAGAATGTCAACACTCGCGACGGTAAAGCCGCCGTACTGCTGCGACGCGGCAGCGAGGGTCACGTCGCCGATAACGTCGAACGCCACCGCGAGGGTCTTGGGCTCGTTGTACCAGAGGTTGCCCATCTCGAAGCCGCCCTCCATGACGCTCCTCATATCGAACAAACAGCAGTTCATGGTATCGCGGCGCGCGCTCATGTCGTGCACGTAGATATAGCCGTCGCGGCACGCCTGCAGCTCCTCGGCGGTCATAAAGAACTTCTTGTACAGCTCCTTGTTCAGCTCGTTGAATATCAGCGAACGCTTGGTCGACACCAGCGCCGAATCCGAGTTGGAGTTCTCCTTGTCGCCGATATACATTATAGATTGTGATTTTACATAAACCTCGTCCAGCATATGGACAAAATCCTGTTTATAATTACGATAATCCTTATAGCTTTTGGCAACGGCGGGGTTGGTCGCCTCGAGAGCGCCCTCGACGATATTGTGCATTTCGGCGATGGATATCTCGTCGACGTTTTTTTCATACGCCTTGTCCGTAACGAACTTACATATGTAATCAAGCTCCTCGGGCTTGAATTTGTACATAACGCGGGTCGCGGATTTGTTCACCGCGTCGACAACCTTCTGAACGTTGAAATCCTCGCGGGTATTGTCTTTTTTGATAACGCTTATCATTGCTCACATTCCCTCTTTTTCCTTTAATGCACAATAAATAGTGCTTATGTAATATTTTACCACATTTTATTGTGTCCGTCAATATGATATTTAATTTTTGTGGATTTGTACAAATATAGGGCAAATATCGTGATTTGCTCGGGCATAAAAGGAAAATTAGAATTTAGAGAATAGTTGTCAGCAGTCGGTTAACGGGAATAACACCGCCCTTGAGTACCCCTCGAAAAAGGGGTCCTATACAGTGAGACCACGAACGATAACATATGGTTGAAGCGCAAGAGTATTGACGCGATAAACAGCGACTCCATGCGCGCAAACCTGCGAAGGAGGAGGATAGGGAGAGGGGAAGGTAATCGGAAGAGGAAACCCGTAGGGGAAGGGGGAGGATTTAAGCGCGAGAGTGACGAAGAAGAGCCGCCTGCCCTCCTCCCCCTTCCCCGAAGGGTGTCCTCTTGCACGAGGTCTGCACTTCGGGAAGCACAACATAATCCGACAAGAAATCCACCCAACGAAAAACAGCATACCACCCCCGCGACTGCAAAAAACTGCAAACTTTTCCCCCGCCAAATTAGTTAGCACTGTAAATCCCAGATTTTAACATAAAATAACAGCACTTCCAAATATTTCCACTCAAAAA
>JAMPFE010000019.1 GCA_023664705.1 Lachnospiraceae bacterium
GGGTGCAGACCGCGGGCAAGGGGCGGCGCGGTCACGCGTGGTCGACGTGCGGCGGTATGCTGCCGCTGTCGATATTGCTCAAAAACCCGCCCGAGTGTGAAACATTGACGGCGCGCGCGGGGCTGGCGGTGTGCACGGCTATTGAGAAAATGTACGAAAAGCCGCCCGAGGTCGGCATTAAATGGCCGAACGACGTTATAATCTCGTCGCGCAAGGTATGTGGTATTTTATGCGAGAGCACGCGTTTTGGTGCATGTACCACCGTAATTTGCGGCGTCGGGATAAATATTTCACAGGATGAGAATTATTTTATCGGGGACGGGCTTCCCCACGCGGGCTCGCTGCTTATGCTCACGGGGAGCGCTCCCGAGCGGAACGCGCTGCTGGAGGCGGTCGTGCGCGAGGTTCGGGAGCGTGCGGCCGTGCCGTTCGCGGAGTGCCTTGCCGAATACAGGCGGAGGCTCGTGAACCTCGGGAGAACCATAAAAATTCTCGGCGCGGACGGAGAGCGCGTTGCCGAGGCGGTGGACGTCGCTCCGAACGGCTATCTCATCTGCCGCGACGGAAACGGGCTGTTTGAGGTGAGCTCGGGCGAGGTGAGCGTTCGCGGGCTCGACGGATATATTTGAGGTGCTTATGATTGAAAATGAATTTAAGATAATGCTCACTTTCGAGCAATATGAGAAATTACTCTCGCTCTACGAATGGGACGAGACGATAGTGCAGACCAACCACTACTTCGACACGGACGAGCTTTCCCTCTCGGAAATGCACATAACCTGCCGAGTTCGTGAAATAAACGGAAAGTTTTATCTACAAACGAAATTCCCGTCGGCAAGGGAATACTCGCGCGTGGAGCTTGAAAAGCCGCTGAACGCGCTCCCCGAAACGCTTCGCGCGGAGGAGCTCCCCGAGCCGCACCCCGATTTACCGACCGTGAAGCGGCTCGGCTCGCTCACGACGACGCGCACCGTAAAGCGCTTTAACGGCGCGGAGCTCGATCTCGACAAAAGCGAATATTTCGGCAAGACCGACTGCGAGCTTGAAATCGAGTTCACCGACGAAAAAACGGCGCGCGCGCTGCTCGCCGAAATAACCGAAAAGCTGAACATACAGCCGAATTCCGAGGTCTGCACGGGAAAAATACGCAGATTTCTGGAGGAATACCGCAGGCGCGGCGGCCAGACGGGATTTTCCCTGGAGGCAGAGAGCCGCCGTTCATCTTGAGAATGAGCTTCCGATAACGGAAACCGACCGCAGCCGAGCGCTGCGGTCGGTTTTTTGCGCCGCGGTTTACGGGCGGCTTCCGACAAGTTCCGCGCCCGGGTAGAACGCTTTCAGTATCTCCTCGGCGGTGCTGCCGTTTCGCGCCATAAAATCGGCGGCGTTTACACTCATGCCCTTATTTTCACCGAGCCCGAGACACGTGAAATAAAATTTGTCCTCGGCGTACTCGACGGTTATCGCCACGCTCCGCAGCCCGAACGTCTCGCGGAGCGCCGCGCCCGTTATGCGCTCCCCGTTGAACTCCGTGTACAGCAGCGTGCCCGTGTCGGCGTAGACCGCCTTGCCGAACCACTCCGAGCAGTCCGCGGAGAGCGTGCCGCTCTTGTGGAGCGCGCGGCGGACCTCCTCGGTCGTGAACGCCGTGCGGCTCTCGAAGCCCGCCGCGCCGATGTCGCACGGCAGCGCTTTAGACGGCGAAACGGGCGGGCAGTCGTCCGTCCTGCCCGAGGATATCCCGCAGAGCTGCGGATTTATCGGCTCGCCCCCGTATGTCAGCAGCAGCTTTTCGGCACTTTTGACGGCGGCAAGCGTGCGCTCGGCGGGCTTTTCGGCGTTGTCGAACGGAAAGTCCGCGCTCACGGTGAAATCCGCTCCCAGATTTTGGAAGCCGCTTCTGACCGAGAGCGCGTACACCGCGCGCGTGCGCTCGGCGGCGGCGATCGCGACGAGCGCCTCCTCCGACAGCGCGGAAGCGTCCCCGACGAGCCCCTCCACGCAACCCGCGAGGAACTCCTCGCCGCTTAACGTGAGTATCTCCCCGCGCTCGGGCAGATAAACGCTCACGCGGCGCGGCAGCGAGGGGCTCTCCGAGGCATGTGTATTCAGCATTATCGCGACCACAGCCACCAGCAGGGCAAGCGCGGCAGCCGACGCTATCGTCAGTTTTTTCGGCATAATTATGCTCCTTTATGTAAAGTACTTGACTTTATCTTTAAAATGTAGTATAATAAAGATATATTGCTTAACGGGCGGGATATAGATAAAAACCGACATTGGAGTGACGAATATGAACAAAATGGAACAACTGAAATCCACCGACAGGCTGCGGCATATGTGCGAGGATTTCGTGGACAACAGCCTTATCGACGGCTCGCTGTACGGAAAATTCGGCGTAAAGCGGGGCTTGCGCAACTCGGACGGCTCGGGCGTGGTCGCGGGCATTACCAACGTCTGCTGCGTGCACGGCTACGTGCTCAGCGAGGGCGACAAGCAACCCATTGACGGCGAGCTCATCTACCGCGGCTACAATATCCGCGACCTCGTGGGGGGGACGCTTTCCGACAAGCGCTACGGCTACGAGGAGACAGCTTACCTGCTGCTTTTCGGGGTGCTGCCGAACGAACGCGAGCTCACGGACTTTTCGCGGCTCATCGCGGAATACCGCGAGCTGCCGCGCTATTTCAGCGAGGACGTCATCATGCGCAACCCCTCGCCGAACATCATGAACAAAATGCAGCAGGCGGTTCTCACGCTGTACAGCTACGACAGCGACCCCGAGGACAAGTCCGTCGAGAGCGAGATGATGAAAGCCATTTCGGTCATCTCCAAGCTGCCGGCGATAATGGTGGCGGCTTATCAGACCATGCGGCGGTTCTATTACAACGACACCATGGTAATGCACCAAATAAATAAAGAGGAGAGCCTCGCCGAGAGCATTCTCTCGACGCTCCGCGACGACCGCGCGTATACCCCCGAGGAGGCGCGGCTGCTCGACGTGTGCCTTATGCTCCACGCGGAGCACGGCGGCGGAAACAACTCCACGTTCACGTGCAGGACGGTCTCCTCGTCGGGCACGGACGCTTATTCGGCGTATTCGGCGGCAATAGGCTCCCTTAAGGGTCCCCGCCACGGCGGCGCGAACATCAAGGTAATGGAAATGCTCGAGCACGTCAAGACGGGCGTTAAGAACTGGGACGACGACGACGAGGTCTCGGCGTTTTTGCACAAGCTGCTCCGCAAAGAGGCGGGCGACAGGTCGGGGCTTATCTACGGCATGGGGCACGCGGTGTACACGCTTTCCGACCCGCGCGCCGTTATCCTCAAATCAAACGCCATGAAGCTCGCCGAGGGCACGGAATTCGCGGCGGAGTTCGGGCTGCTCGACAGCATAGAGCGCCTCACGCCCGCGGCTTTCGCCGAGGAGCGCGGGAACATTAAAAATATATGCGCCAACGTGGATATGTATTCGGGGCTTGTATACAAAATGCTGAAGATACCCGTGGAGATGTACACGGCGCTGTTCGCCTGCGCGAGAATGGCGGGCTGGTGCGCTCACAGAATGGAAGAGATGATAAACGGAAAGCGCATTATCAGACCCGCATACAAGGCGATAAACCTGAATAAGAATTATGTGCCGTTAAACGAAAGATAAGGTGATATATATCAAAAGCAAAAAAATCGTGCCGATAATAATGGCGGCGGGCTTTCTGCTCTGCACCGCCGTGCGGACCTACGGGATAGTCGTCTGCACGGATATGACCACGGGGGCTTATTACCACGACAGCGCGCTGTTGTGCAACATACTGTACTACGGCATTATCGCGCTGACGTTCGTCGGGGCGGTTATCGCTGTGAGGGCTGCCGAAAAGGGCGATTTCGGAAGCGTTGCCGAGACGGATATAGTCGACGGGCGCGCCGCCGTATTCGGCTTCGGAATGCTCATTCCGGCGATATGCGCGGGGTACGAGGCGCTAGGCGAGGCGCGGGCGCTTACGCCGTCCTCCATGCTCATCTTCGCGGATTACATCTTCGCGGGCGTGTGGGGGATACTCGCGTTCGTCGTGCTGTACAAAAAGGAATTCAAGCCGTTTATGGGCTTTATTATCGCGGTCGGGGGCGTTTATTTCACGGTGCGCGGGATAAACTGCTTCAAGGAGCGCATGGTCATCGCCTCGATACCCGAATACCTTGCCGCGCCGCTCTGCGCGACGGGCGCGGCGCTTACGATGCTGTCGCTCGGCAGATTTCTTTCGGGCAACTCGGGAAAGCTGACGAAGAGGACGCTGTTCGGCTGGGGAACGGCGACCGCGGTCGCGGCGCTCTCCAACGCGGCGGCGACCGCTCTCGCGGACCTGACCGCGCCCGAGGAGATCTCGCGGCGCATAACGCTGTCGAAAAACGAGGCGGAGATGTTCTTCCAGACCGTCCGCGGGAACGACGGCTATATGATGGCGTATACGCCGCTCGTTGATATCCTCTCGGGGGCGTTTATCGCCGCGGCGCTTATCGTTATACTCTTCGCGAAGCACACGGAAAATGTTGAAAACAATGTTGAAAATACCGTTAAAGACGAGCTTGAAGATGTTGAAAACTATGTTGAAAGTGATGAAAACCCGCGCTAAATTCACAAAATCGGCGATTTGTGCGGCGCTTTGCCTGCTGATGTGCGGGTGCTCGGCGGGAGCGTCGGTGGAAAACCTGCTTACGCCGCCCAAGCTCCTCGCGGAGCAGGACGAGATATACCGCGAGCTTATCGCGAGCGTCGGGCAGGGCGTTAAGCTGAAATACCCGAGGAGCGGCGACTACCGCTCGGCGTTCGTGCTGCATAACATCGACGACGAGCCCGAGGACGAGGCAATGGTGTTCTACGAGAGCAAGAACAATCAGTCGGGAGAGAGCTCGCTGCGGCTGAAGTTCCTCGACAAGAACGACGGGAAGTGGGAGGCGGTCTACGATATGTCCTGCGCGGGCAGCGAGATTGACAGCATAAGCTTCGCGAAGCTCGGGACGTCGGACGTTACCGACATAATCCTCTGCTATACGCTGCTCAATCAGACCGAGAAAACGTTTTCGGTGCTGAAATACGTTGACAAAAAGCCCGTCGAGGCGGTCTCGGGGTCGTATTCCTGCCTCGAGGTGACCGACCTCAACAGCGACGGCGCGGACGAGCTCGTCACGGTGAGCGTCAACAAGGCGACGACGCTCTCCTCGGCGACCATGTACACAGACGGCGAAAACGGCTTCGAGCGCCTTTCGGAAACGCCGCTCTACGGGGGCGTTTCCGACTATCTGCGCGTTACCAAGGGGCAGCTCGACGAGGACACCCCAGCGCTGTTCCTCGACTACTCGTCGGGAAACCAGCAGGCGGGCACCAACGTGCTGTACTGCTACGGAAACAGGCTCTTCTGCCCCGACAGCGTCGGGCAAAACCCCTCGTCGGGCATCATCTCGCGGCAGATAAACGACTATATGGCGCAGATATACTGCTTTGACATCGACGGGGACGGCTTTGTCGAGATACCGTCGACCGCGCCGCTGCCGGGATATGAAACATTCACGCGCCCCGAGCAGCTCTGCGCGGTGCAGTGGTACACCGTCACGGACGACAATTTCACTCGGGAGCACTACAGCTATTTCTCGGGCAAATACCGCTTCGCGCTGCTGTTCCCGAACAGGTGGTGGGGCGTCGTCACGGCGGTTGCCGACTTCACGGCTAACGAGATAATCTTCATCTCGTACAGCGCCGAGACGGGGCTTGCCGTCACCGAGGAGACGGAGCTTATGCGCATACGCTCCGTGCCGAAGGACGACCCCGAGGCGCTCGAGGATGCAAAGTCCTTAAAGCTCCTCGGCGAGAGCGACGACGCGGTGTTCTACTGCATCGAGACGGCGGGCTACAAAACGGGAAAGCTGGCGCTTACGGAAAGCGAATTGAAAGCAAGCTTCATTATACTGTAACGAGGTGAACTTATGAAACGCATTTTGGTGGTCGAGGACGAAAACGATATCCGCGAGTTCGTGGTGATAAATCTCCGCAGGGCGGGCTACGACGTTACCGACGTGGCGAGCGGCGAGGACGCCGTGGACGAATACCGCCGGCAGGGCGGCAACTTCGACGCGGCGCTGCTGGATATCATGATGCCGGGCATGGACGGCTTCGCGCTGTGCCGCTGGATACGCGAGCAGAGCAGCGACATCGGCATCATAATGCTCTCGGCGAAGTCGCAGGAAATGGATAAGGTAAACTGCCTGATGATAGGCGCGGACGATTACGTCACAAAGCCGTTCTCGCCGTCGGAGCTCGTCGCGCGCGTCGACGCTATCTACCGCAGAGTGAGCGTGAACCGCTCCCGCCGCGAGGAGCCCAAGGTGCTCAGCTCGGGACCGTATACGCTCGACTATCAGAGCAGGATACTCTACAGCCACGGAAAGCCCGTCGACCTTACACAAATCGAATACCAGATACTGGAATATCTCATGAAGAACCGAAACTCCCCCGTCGACAGAGTGTCTATCTTAAAGCACATCTGGGGCGAGTCCTACGTCGGCGAGGATAAGGTGATAGACGTGAACATTCGGCGGCTGCGCATGAAGATAGAGGAAGACCCGTCCACTCCCAAATATATCCAGACGGTCTGGGGCTTCGGCTACAAGTGGAACGGATAAGCTATGGAAAATGTGCTGAAAACAGCTAAGCGCGGCTTCGGAAAGCGCTCTATCGCAACAAGGTGGATGATGAACACGCTGTCGGTGGTGGCTATCCTGCTCATCATCGCGAATTTGTGCATCTATTATTTCACCAAGCAGTACTACTACGGCTCGGCGGAGAGCTACGTCGTCTCCGAGGCGAACGCCTCTCAAATGGTGCTGCTGCGGCTGTACGAGGACTTGTCGGTCAACTTCTCGTCCGAGGTGCGGCATATCATCGAGAATTTCGACAAGAAGGACCAAATGGAGATGATGTCGATAAACCGCTCGGGCGAGGTAACGCTCTCGTCAAGCGGCTTCTCGCCCGCCGGGACGTTCGATATGCCCGACTACGTGAGCGCCCTCGAGAGCGAGGACGGGCTCGGGATATATTTCGGGCGGGACGGCGGCGAGAATATCCTCGCGGTGTCGATAATGACGACCGCGACGAGCTCCACCGTAAGCGCGCTGCGGTTCGTCACGTCGCTCACCATGGTCGACGAGCAGATATCGGGGATAATGCTCGCGGCGCTGCTGATAAGCGCGTTCATACTGCTCGCGGTCGTGATGACGGGCTTGTATTTCGTAAAGTCTATCTGCGTGCCGCTCGTGCAGATAAGCGCCACCGCGAAAAAGGTCGCCAAGGGCGATTTCTCGGAGCGCCTGCCCGTTACCTCCAACGACGAGATAGGGCAGCTGTCGCGGGCGTTCAACGAAATGGCGAACGGTCTGGAGAACTCCGAGCAGATAAAGAACGATTTCATAAGCTCGGTGTCGCATGAACTCAGAACGCCGCTGACGGCGATAAAGGGCTGGAGCGAGACGCTCAACCTCGGCTACGACCCCGAGACGTTCTCGAAGGGCATGAAGGTCATAACGGGCGAGACGAAGCGCCTCGAGCGCATGGTCGAGGAGCTGCTGGACTTCTCGCGCATACAGAGCGGGCATTTCACGCTGCAGATGTCGACTATCGACGTTATCGCGGAGCTCGAGGACGCGCTGCTGATCTACATCGACAAGGTGAAAAAGGAGAGCGTGGCGCTGTCCTACAACGAGCCCGAGTTCCTCTGCGCGGTGTACGGCGACAAAAACAGGCTGCGGCAGGTGTTCATCAACATAATCGACAACGCGCTGAAATACACCGAGGCGGGCGGTTCCATAGACGTGCTCGCCGAGAAGAACGACGATTCGGTCACAGTCACAGTCACGGACAGCGGCGTCGGCATAGCGCCCGAGGACCTGCCCAAGGTCAAGCAGAAGTTCTACAAGGCTAACAAGACAAAGCACGGCTCGGGGATAGGGCTCGCGGTCGCGGACGAGATAATCTCGCTGCACGGGGGGCTGCTCGAGGTCGAAAGCGAGCTCGGCTACGGCACGACGGTGACGATAACGCTGCCGCTGGTGCGGAAAAACGAAAGGTCGGAAGATGAGTAAGAAAACCGAAAAAAAAGCGGAAAAAAAGACCACGATAGGCGGTCAGGCGCTGTTCGAGGGGATAATGATGAGGGGCGTTTCCACGGCGGCAATGGCTGTGCGCAAAAAGGACGGCTCCGTGCAGGTCGACGAATGGGAGCTCCCCGAGAAGAAATGGTACAACAAGGCGCTTTTCGTGCGCGGGTGCTTCAATTTCGTCGAGACGCTCCGCGAGGGCATGAAATGCATGAACAAGTCCATGGAGATAAGCGGAATGCTCGAGGACGACGGCGAGCCCCAAAGCAAGGTCGACATCTGGATAGAAAAGCACCTCGGCGAAAAGGCTTACGGCGTTATCGGAACGCTGCTCACCGTGATAATGGTCGCGGCAATGCTGTTCGTGTTCCTGTTCGTGCCGAGCTGGCTGTTCGCGATGATAGAAAAGGCGGCGGGCGAGGCGGACGTCACAGTCTGGAAGGCGCCGTTCGAGGGCGTTTTAAGGCTGATATTGTTCGTCGGCTATATGGCGATAGTCGCGCAGATGAAGGACATCAAGCGCACCTACGAATACCACGGCGCGGAGCACAAGACGATAGCCTGCTACGAGGCGGGAAAGCCGCTGACCGTCGAGAACATCAAGCCCATGACGCGCTTCCACCCGCGCTGCGGCACGAGCTTCATCATAATCACCCTGCTCGTGAGCATTCTCGTGTTCATGATAGTGCCGATAAACCCCGCGGAGTGGTGGGGCGTCGAAAACACCATGCTCGCGGCGCTGCTGCGCGTGCTGATAAAGCTGCCGTTCCTGCCCGTCGTGGTCGGCATCTCCTACGAGCTGATAAAGCTCGCGGGGCGCTACACGAACCCGTTCACGAAAATAATCAGCGCCCCCGGGCTATGGATGCAGCGCCTCACCACGCGCGAGCCCGACGACAGCCAGATCGAGATCGCCATAGCGGCGGTAACGCCCTGCCTGCCGAAGGACGGAGAGGACGACAACTGGTGACGATCCGCGAATTGCTGCAGGCGACCGCCAAAAGACTCTCCGAGGGCGGCGTCGAGAACGCGCGCTTCGAGGCGGAGCAGCTGCTCGAAAAGGCGGGGCTGCCGAAGCTGAAGCTGCTCACGGAGCCGCTTGATAGCGTTCCCGAGGAGACGGAGCGGGCGGCTTGGGAATTTTTGGAAAAACGGCTCTCGGGCTATCCGCTGCAATACATTCTCGGCGATTGGGAGTTCTTCGGGCTGCCGTTCGCGGTCGGCGAGGGCGTGCTGATACCGCGGCAGGACACGGAGACGCTCGCCGAGACGGCGCGGGATTTTCTCCTCGCGAGAGTGCCCGAGGCGCGGCGCGCCGCCGACCTCTGCGCGGGGTCGGGCTGTATCGGCATTGCCCTCGCGCGGCTCTGCAATGCGGAAGTGACCTGCGTGGAGCTCTCGGAGAGCGCTTTCGGCTATCTCGAGCGCAACATCGCGCTGAACGGCGTAACGGAGCGCGTTCACGCCGTGCGCGGGGACGTTCTCGACGGGGAGCTCGACTTGGGGGAGTTCGACCTGATAGTATCAAATCCCCCGTATCTGGACGATACGGATATGCTCGAATTGCAGACCGAGGTCTCGTTCGAGCCGAAAGCGGCACTGTACGGCGGCGCGGACGGTCTCGACTTCTACCGCGGGATATTGCCGATATGGACGAAACGGCTGAAGCGCGGCGGAATGCTCGCGGTGGAAATAGGGCTCGGACAGGAGCGCGGCGCTGCCGAAATATTTGCCGAAAACGGCATAAAAGCCGATAAGATAAAGGATGCGCGCGGAATTTACCGCGTGGTTTACGGAGTAAAAAATTAACATTTCTGGAGGATTTTCACAATGGCAATGGACAAGAAAAAGGACAAGGCGATAAAGCCCATAGAGCGCGTGGTCGACCCCGACGCGAAGAAAAAGGCGATACAGACCGCTATCGCGCAGATAGAAAAGCAGTTCGGCGAGGGCACGGTAATGTTCATGGGAGAGAACCGCCGCATGAGCATCGAGCACACGCCGACGGGCTCGCTTATGCTCGATCTGGCGCTCGGCATCGGCGGTCTGCCGAAGGGGCGCATTATCGAGGTGTACGGCGCGGAGAGCTCGGGCAAGACGACGCTGTGTCTGCACGCGGTCGCCGAGGCGCAGAAGGCGGGCGGCATGGCGGCGTTTATCGACGTGGAGCACGCTCTCGACCCCGTGTACGCGCGGGCGCTCGGGGTCGATGTGGACAATCTGCTCGTCTCGCAGCCCGACACGGGCGAACAGGCGCTCGACATAATCGAGACGCTCGTGCGCTCGGGCGCGCTGGATATCGTCGTGCTGGACTCCGTTGCCGCGATGGCGACCAGAGCCGAAATTGACGGCGATATGGGCGACGCGCACGTCGGCGTGCAGGCGCGGTTGATGAGCCAAGCGATGAGGAAGCTCACAGCCGCGATAAGCAAGACCAACTGCGTGGCGATATTCATCAATCAAGTGCGCGAGAAGATAGGCGTGCTGTACGGCAACCCCGAGACTACCCCGGGGGGACGCGCGCTGAAGTTCTACGCGTCGGTGCGCATATGCGTCAACCGCGGCGAGCCTATCAAGGACGGCGGGGAGCTGCTCGGCTACCGCACCAAGTGCAAGGTCGTGAAAAACAAGGTAGCGCCGCCGTTCAAGACCGCGGAGTTCGATATGATATTCGGCGAGGGCATTTCCAAGCTCGGGGAGATAATCGACTGCGCTGTGGAGTTCGGCATCATCAAGAAAAGCGGCTCGTGGTTCAGCTACGACGATATGAAGATAGGGCAAGGCAGAGACAAGGTGAAGGACTATCTGCGCGACAACAAGGATATCTGCGACGAGGTGGAGAAGAAGGTCCGCGAGGAGTTTGAGCGGCAGGCTGCCGAGGAGGCTGCCGGAACGGAGAAGAGCGCAGAGGACGGCGAAAATCCCGAGAGCTCCGAGGGTGCCGAGGGTGAAAAACCCAAAACCAAGACGGCTGCAAAAAAGACAACGAAAACGACCAAGAAGTCAACGAAAAAGACTGCCGAGCCCGAGGAGGATGACACCGAGGACGAGGAAACCCCCGACGGCGACGACGACGATTTCGCCGAGTTTTCCGCAGAGGACTTTGACGAATGATAATTACGGCGCTCGGGCAATACAAGGGCGACACTTGGGAAATTGAGCTCGACGGGCGGCGAAAGGTCTACGTGAACGGCTCCGTCGTCGAGAACGCGGGGCTGTACAAGGGGCAGGCCGTCTCCCCCGAGAGGCTTAGCGGGATAATGGGCGAGGACGCTCTCCGAAAGGCGAAAAAGCGTGCCATGTACCTGCTCGGGGAGCGCGATATGTGCCGCGGGGAGCTGCTGAAAAAGCTCGCCAAGACCTACGGAGAGGACGTTGCCGAGCAGGCTGTGGAATACGTCTGCGCGCTCGGCTACGTCAACGACGAGGAATACGCCCCCAAGCTCGCCGAGTATCTGATAAAGCGCAAAAAATGGGGCGTTCGGCGCGCGCGTTACGAAATGCTCTCGCGGGGCTTGGACAGGACGCTCGTCGAGAACACCCTCGCGGATATCCCCGAGGACGAGCTCGACGAGGAGCTCACCGCGCTCATCGAGAAGCGCTACATCGGCAAGATTGCCGACTATGGCGACCGACAGCGCACTATCGCGGCGCTCGCGCGGCGGGGCTACGGATTTGACGCGATAAAGCGCTGCATTGAGAGGGTTCTCGGGAACGGAGAGCTTGACGATTTTGACGATTATGACGAGGATGACGAGGAATAACAATGAGCAAGGATAATATGAGGCGCGTGAGAGTGGCGGTCGTGTCGCTCGGCTGCGCGAAAAATCAGGTGGACGCGGAGCAGATGATGGCGCGGCTCGCCGCCGAGGGCTACGCGTTCGTGGAAGAACCCGGGCTCTCGGACATCGTGCTGCTGAACACCTGCGGCTTTATCACCGCCGCCAAGGAGGAGGCTATCGAGTGGCTGAACGAGCTGATAGCGCTGAAAAACGAGGGCACGATAAAGTACATCGTCGTGACGGGCTGCCTTTCGGAGCGCTACCGCGACGAGTTCGTTCGGGAATATCCCGAGGTCGACGCCGTGGTCGGCATTGCCGAATATGAAAATATCGCGGATATCTTCGCCGAGATGACGCGCGGGCACGTCTGCCGCTTCGGCGCAAAGGAGAGCCACACAATGGAGGGGCGGCGTATTCTGTCGACCCTGCCGCATTACGCCTACCTGCGCATTGCGGACGGCTGCGACAATTGCTGCTCCTACTGCGCGATACCCCAGATTCGCGGGCGCTTCCGCAGCAGACCCATGGAAAATATTGTCAACGAAGCACGGAAGCTCGCTGCCGACGGCGTAAAGGAGCTCGTCATTATCGCGCAGGACGTGACGCGGTACGGGCTCGATTTGTACGGCAGGCTCGCGCTGCCCGAGCTGCTGAACGGGCTCTGCGAGATCGACGGGCTGAAATGGATAAGGCTGCTGTACTGCTACCCCGAGCGCATTACCGACGAGCTCATCGAGTGCATCAAGCGACAGGAAAAAATTGTCAAATACCTCGACATTCCGCTCCAGCACTGCGACGGGGAGCTGCTGAAAAAGATGAACCGCAGGGGCGACGAAAATTCTCTTCGGGAGCTTATCGCAAAGCTCCGCCGCGAGATACCCGACATTACGCTGCGCACGACGTTCATCACGGGCTTCCCAGGTGAAACAGAGGAGCAGTTCAACCGCCTCGGGGAGTTCGCGCAGGACATGAAATTCGAGCGCATGGGGTGCTTCGCCTACTCCGAGGAGGAGAACACGCCCGCCGCGGCGATGCCGAACCAAATCGACGAGGAAGTTCGCGAGCACCGCAAGGAGATACTCGAGGAGCAGCAGGACACGCGCGTCGCGGAGCTGTACGAAAGCATGGTCGGCAGCGAGCTCGAGGTCGTCGTCGAGGGCTACGACCGCTGGCTGGAGCACTTTTTCGGGCGCTCGGCAGCGTTCGCGCCCGAGATAGACGGCATGATATACTTCTCCGCGCCCGAGGGCACTGTGCCGCGCGTCGGGGAATTCGTGAATATCCGCATAACGGACGTGCTCGACAATAATTTGATAGGCGAACTGATAAGAGGGTGATCGGATTGAATCTGGCAAACAAGCTGACAATGTTCCGCGTGATAATAGTGCCGTTTTTCGTGCTCTTTATGAGCGTTTCGGCAATACCGTACCGCTTCTTGTGGGCGCTGATACTGTTCGCGCTGGCGAGTATCACGGATATGCTCGACGGGAAGATCGCGCGCAAATACAACATGGTGACGGACTTCGGGAAGTTCCTCGACCCGCTCGCGGACAAAATTCTCGTCGCGGCGGCGCTCATCTGCTTCGTGGAGCTCGGCAGAACGTCCGCGTGGGTGGCGTTCGTCATTCTCGCGCGGGAGTTCGTCGTGTCGGGCGTCCGCCTTGTCGCGGCGGCGTCCGAGAAGAAAAAGGTCATCCCCGCGAACATCTGGGGCAAGCTGAAAACCGCCGTGACCATGGTCGCGATAGCGGCAATGCTCGTTCTCGACGTGCTGACGGAGGACTTCGGGCTGCTCGCAAGCTTCCCCGCGCAGCTCGTCCGCGACGCGCTGATGTACCTCTCGGCGGCGCTGACCGTCGTTTCGGGGGTCGTGTACTGCTATGACAGCCGCGAGTTTATCGACCCTAACAAATAGTTGACAAAACGCACCTGATAGGTTATAATATATACGGGAGGTGATATTTTATGTCAACGGTAACATTCAGCGTCCGTATGGACGAAAATCTGAAGCGTCAGTTCGACGCGCTCTGCGAGGATTTCGGAATGACCGCATCAACGGCTCTGAACGTGTTCGCGAAGGCTGTGGTGCGCGAACGGAAGATCCCGTTTGAGATCAGCGCGTACATGCGCGGCGTCATAGACGACAGGGAAATAGCCAGAAAAGCGTTTGAGGATCTGCGCAGACAGGCGGCGATAAATTTCCCGAACGGCATGAGCCTTGAGGAGATAAACGAGGAGATAAGAAAGGCAAGGAACGGTGAGGATTGATGTACTACGCGGTAATTGACACAAACGTTTTCGTTTCGGCGCTGTTGTCAAGCAAAAGCGATTCCGCCACGGTCGTTATTCTGGATAAAATATTTGACGGAGAGATAATCCCCGTGTATAACCGTGAAATACTTACGGAATACCGCGAGGTGCTTTACAGAAAAAAATTTCACTTTACAAGCGACAACGTAGAGCCTATCCTTACAACGGTCTGCTCGCACGGCATAGTGGTAGACCCGACGTCCACATGGGAAACGATCCCCGATATGAAAGACCTGCCGTTTTACGAGGTCGCCATGGAAAAAAACAAGACGGACGATACGTTTCTCGTCACGGGAAACATCAAGCATTTCCCCGTCAAGCCCTTTATCGTCACTCCGCGGGAAATGCTCGACATCATCAACAGCTCGCGGCTGACCGCTCACAACTGACCGCCGAAAACCGAAAGGGGGCTTAACGTTGACGAAAATACGAAAGGCGGCGGCGCTCGCGGGGCTTCTGCTGCTCTGCGGGTGCTCGGACGGCATACGCACGGGCGTTTCGGGCAGCAGCTCCGCGCCGCCCGTCGAGGAGAGCTCGCTGTCCTCGGCGTTCGATATACCCGACGTGCCAAGCAATGCCGAGAGCCCGAGCCTGACGTTCCTCGGGACGGGCGAGCCGCGCGCAGCCGCCGTCGAGAGCTACGCCGAGACCGCGGGGATAAGCCCCGAGGGCGCTGTGACCGTGATGAGCGTTGCCGACGCGATGTACGAGAGCAGGCTCTCCGAGCTGATAAGCTCCGACGAGTCGCCCGACCTCACGGAAAAGCGCGAAAACACCTTTCCGCTGCTGATGTCGCGGAACGTCTACGAGGACCTGACGCCCTTCATCGACGCCGCCGCGCCGCAGTGGGAGGGCTTTTCGGACTATATCGGGCACTATTCGCTCAAGGGAGCGCACTATTTCTACCCGACCGCCGTGAAGATCGCGCCCGAGCTGCTGGTGTACGATAAAATGCGCTGCGTGCAGGCGGGCACTCCCGACCCCGAAAGGCTCTGGGAAAAGGGCGAGTGGACGCTCGATGCGTTCATCGGGTATTACGACGCGATAAACGCCGTGACGGGGCTCGACGGCTGCATTTACAACGGCAGCATTGCCGAGAATATCCTCGCCATGACGGGCAGGGCGTTCATCGAGCGCGACGGGGACGGAAAATTCACAAGCGCGCTCGGAACCGAGAATTATCTCACGATGCGGGAGTTTTTCACGGCGCGCCGCTGCGACCAAAGCTTCGACGAGCCCATCGCGCTGCTGCAGTCGTTCTCGGCGTTTATGTGCGCGGACGACGCGTTCCTCGGGCAGCTGCGGAACACCTCGCTGCACCTCGGGATAGTGCCGTTCCCGAAGCTCGACGGCGACGGCGAATATTACGTCCGCGCGGTCTCCGAGGGCTATCTCGTGCCAAAGGGCGCGAAGAACGTCAAGAACGCCGCGAGCTTCATCAACTGCTCGAGAATTGCCGAAACGAGCGAGGACGGCGCGAAGGAGCGCCGCAGGGAGCTGAAAAAGCTCGGGCTGCTCCAGTCGGACGTTGAGTGGATAGAGCAGATACGCGGCTATGAGGGCTTTACGCCCGTGCTTGACGAGGGGCTCTGCCTCGGCAGCGACGCGAACGCCGTGCTCGAAAGGATTTTCGCCGACGCGGAATATCTGGTTTTCTCGGACTACGAGGAGCCGAGCCTCGATTTTTCCGCGATAGACAGCGACCTGGAGCGCATAAATTCCATGTTGTAGCATAAAAAAGGCTCACGATCGTGAGCCTTTATTTTACTTTTTCCTTAAAACAACGTGAGCTGCTCGCCCCCGCCGCCCGAATTTTTTACTTTAAGGGACTTTACGGGTCTGTCCGTCACCTTGTCGAGCGCCTCGTCTATCTTATCGCAAAGCAAGGGAGAATGCACGTCGTACTGTCTTATCCTGTCCGAAACGACCTGCGGACGGAAATTCGCGTAGCAGTAAATACAGCCGTGCGGACAGGTGTCGTAGGAGCCTATGTCGTCGCATTTCACGCATTGGCAGTGCTCGCGCTGACCGTCGCGCTTTACGTTCAGCTTCGCGCCGATTATCCGCTCGATAAGCGCCCCGTCTATGCAGCTGTTGTGCTTTATGCCGTATTTTTCCCCGTCGAACGCCTCCGCGCAGGTCGCGAGCTCCAGCTTGTATTTTTTCCCGATTTCGGAAATTTCCGTAAGAAAACCGTCGAGCTCCTCGGGCGAGAGCTTGCGCTCCCCCGCCCGCGCGAGGTTTCCGCTGTTCTTGGACTGATAGTTGTCGACAAGGCTGAACACGAGCTTTTCCGTGCGCCCCGAGAGCTGCCTTGCGATATTTTCAATGCTTTTCAGCGTCGTTTCGGGAGTGTACGTCCCGTTGAACATTATCGGGTCGTAGCGCCAGATAACGCGCTCCTTTCCCGCCCTCTCCGAGAGCCGCAGAAACGCGTCTATGCGCTCCCCGAGAGACGGCACGTGCGCCTCGACGTCCCTGCCGTAATCGTTGAGCGTATACTGAAAGTAATACTTGTACGCGTCGAGCCCCCCGAGCCGCTCCAGCATGGGGCGCGGGTTCTTCGACCAGAACACTATGCAGTCCACGACCTCCGGGGAAAGCGAAATTCTGCTCACTTGGTGCGCGTTCATGGGATTTCTCACGCACACCGAGCCCTCGCGCACCCTCTCGTAAAACCAATCCGCATAAAACGCGGGAACGTCCGTTCTTCTGCTTACGCTGAGTATCATTTATCTCTCCTTATTCGGTCGTCACCGACTTCGCCAGATTTCGCGGCTTGTCGGGATCAATGCCGCGCAGCACCGACGTGTAGTACGCGATGAGCTGCAAAGCGCACACCGTCGGCAGCGGCGTGAGAACGTCATCCAAGCCGCCGGCGTTTATCTCCAGCTTCAGGTCGACCGTGCCCTCGGCGAACTCCGCGCCCGTGCGGCAGACGGCTATAATAAACGCGCCGCGCGCCTTGACCTCCTCCATGTTGCTTACGGTCTTGGCGAGGACGTTCTGCTGCATGGCGACCGTGACGACGGGGATATTCCGCTCTATCAGCGAGATCGTGCCGTGCTTGAGCTCCCCCGCCGCGTATGCCTCGGAGTGTATGTAGGTTATCTCCTTCAGCTTGAGAGAGCCCTCCAGCGACAGCGCGTAATCGAAGCCCCTGCCGATAAAGAACAGCTTCTCGGCGTTCACGAGCTGCGAGGCTATGAACTGACACTCGTCCTTGTTTTCGATAACCTCGGCAATGGCTTCGGGCGTGCGGTAAAGCTGCTCGGTAAGGCGCTTCAGCCCGCTTTCGTCAAGCGTTCCCCTCGCGTAGGCAAAGCGGAACGCCAACGCGTACAGCGCGGCAATCTGCACGGAATACGCCTTGGTGCTGGCGACGGCAATTTCGGGACCCGCGAGCGTGTGTATGCACATATCCGCGCCGCGCGCTATCGCCGAGTACTTGACGTTGACGACGGCGAGGGTCTTTGCGCCGCGCGCCCTGGCGAGCTCCAGCCCCGCGATGGTGTCGGCGGTCTCGCCCGACTGCGACACGAGAATAACGAGGTCGTCCTCGCCGACAATCGGCTCCATATAGCGGAATTCGCTGGCTATCTCGACCGTCACGGGCACGCGCGCGAGCTTCTCTATCGCGTAGCGCGCGACGATGCCCGCGTGCATCGCCGTGCCGCAGGCGACCACGAAAACGCGCCCGAAGCCGCGCAGGAGCTCGTCGGTCAGCCCTATCCCCGAGAAATCGGGCACGCCGCCGCTGACAATGCTGTCGAGCGTCTTTTTCACCACCTCGGGCTGCTCGTGAATTTCCTTGAGCATGTAGTGGGGATAGCCCTGCTTCTGCGCCTGCTCGACGTCCCAATCGGCTGTGTGCGTTTCCTTTTTCACGGCAATGCCGTGCACGTCGAAGAAGCTTATCGAGCCGCTTTCCATGCAGACTATCTCGTCGTCGTCGAGCAGCGCGTAGCTCTTGGTGTACTTCAGGAACGCGGGAATGTCGCTCGCGAGGAAATATTCCCCCTCGCCGAGCCCGACGATTATCGGGCTGCCCTTGCGCGTGGCGTAGACCCTGTCGGGGAAATCCCTGAACAGTATGCCGAGCGCGTAGCTGCCTTTCAGCTCCTTGACCGTCTCCATTATCGCGCGCAGAGGATCCCGCTCGGCGTAGTAGAAATCGAGCAGACAGGCGACTATTTCACTGTCGGTCTGGCTGATGAACTTGTAGCCCTTTTCGCTCAGAAACTCCTTAAGCTCGGCATAGTTCTCGATAATGCCGTTGTGGACGATAGTGACGCGCCCGTTGGAATGCGGGTGCGAGTTTACGTCGGAGGGCTCTCCGTGTGTCGCCCAGCGCGTGTGCCCTATCCCGCAGAAGCCGCGCGGCTTGCCCTCGCTTTCGAGCTTTTCGCGCATGCAGGAGAGTTTTCCCCGCGTCTTGACCGTGCGAATAGCGCTCTCCTCGAACACGGCGATGCCCGCGCTGTCGTAGCCGCGGTACTCGAGCTTCTCGAGACCATCCATCAAAACGTCCGCGCAGTCGCGCTCCCCTATGTAACCAACAATGCCGCACATAAAAATTTCCCCCAAAAAATGATTTATTCTCAGTTTATTCCCGATATGTAGATTATATCACTTTTCGCCGGCAATGTCAAGATTTACAGCGCGGGATAATGCGGCTCACGACCTCGTTTTAGGCAAAGAACTTTTTCGGAGGAGTCGGAAAAGGCAAGGCGCTGCTCCCCCCAAATAATCCCAACTCAAAAAAATAAAGTTAAAATCGGCAAATTATATTGACTTTTCTCTTGAATTATTGTATAATATTACTATAATATTAAAAAGCACATAACTGTACAATGTCAATTTTCAACTGTCAACTGTTTTTTGGGGGTGTTTGCTTGGATAACGAAAAGCTGATAGACAGATTAAAGCCCGACCGCATCATGAAGCTGTACGGCGGCAAAAAAACAAGCTTCGGCACGAAAAGGCTGTTCGTTGTGGGGATAGGCAAAAACGGCACGGAGTGCCTTATGCGGTGCAAGCATATCGCCGAGAACCGCTATAATATCGACAACGGCAAGCTCCGCTTCCTCGCGATAGGCGAGGACAGGCTCCTCGACGGCGCGGAGTTCTGCGGGAGCACGCTCTCCGACGGCGAGAAGCTCCGCATAGTGCCCGACGAGGCGATATACAAGTACCTCAACGCGCCCGAGCGCCTGCCCGAGACGGCTCTTTCATGGTTCGACACGGGGCTGAAAAACTACACACCCGCAAAGCCCGTCTACGGTCTGCAAAAGCGGCAGTGCGGGCGCGTGGCGCTGTTTCATTACTTTAACGAGCTGCTGAAAATTATCGGCGACGCCATTTCCGCGTTCTCGACGGGCACGGCGCCGCTCGACGTCGTTGTCGTCGGCAATATGGGCGACGCGATGTTCGGCGGAATGATCGTCGATATGGGATATATCCTCAACGCCCTCTTCGGCACTGCGAAGTACCCCGTAAAGGTCGCGGCGTATATGTTCGCGGGCGACACCACGAAGCTCTTCGAGAAGGACAGCCGCGAGCTCGGCAACTATTACGCGAACACTATCGTCACCAAAGCGGAGCTCGACAGCTTCCAGTGCCGCAAAACGCGCTTCTCGCAGAAATACACGCAGTCGTTCTCGATAGACACCGACAAAACGCCCTACGCCGCGTGCTATATAAACGCCGCCGAGAGCACCCTCGAGGCGACGCTCGAAAACGCCGCGCTGAAGATACTCAGCGAGCTTGAGATCGTTTACAAACGCGACGACGACGCGGATAAAATAATGTCCTACAATATGCTCGGCAAGGAGCATTCGTTCCGCTATCTTTCATATGATACCGCAGTTAATGAAATTCCCGTCGGCAAGATAATGTCCTATCTCGCCGTACGCATGTTTATGTCGTTCAGCAGAATGCTCAACAAGAACAGCGTCAGCGGCATGGAAATGGGCAAGCTCATCGGCAAGCTCACGCCGAACGCGGAGTTCCTCGCGGCAAAGGGCGGGCAGCTGCCGAAGCTCGACTTCGACGAGCGCACCAATCCCCTCTTCGGCGTGAAGTCGCTGAAAAACGGCATGGAGGCCTCGCGGCGGTACGTCGGCGACAACGTCGAGCAGTTCGCGGAGCTGTGCAAAAAGGGCGCGCAGAGCGTGCTGCCGAGCGTGCTCAAGGAGGTCACGGCGGTCTGCGAGAGCGCCAAAAACGATTTCGACAAGGGTCCCTTCTACGCCGTCGAGGTGGTCAAGAAGAGCCTCGCGGAGCTGCGCTCGGCTATCGCGAAGAACAAGTCCGAGGCGGAGGAGATAGGCGCGGATATCGCGCGCGAGGAGCGCATGGTCAAGACCTCCTACAAGAAGATAAAAAATTCCCCGATGTTCATCGCGGCGCGCGCAACGGGCGAGTACATCGCGTGGCTCGAGGAGTGGGGCGAGTACAAAAAGACCGAGGTCACGCTCGGCGTCGTCGGCAAGTTCTACGAGACGCTCTACGCGAAGATAGACGAGTATTACAGGGTCAACCTGCTGAAAAGCGCCGAGATGTTCGAGCAGATACCCGTAAACCGCGACAGAATACTCTCCGAGCCCTCTCCCTATGAGGGGTACGGCGCTGCCGAGGCGTTCGATATCGGCAGCCCCGAGATACGGAAAATACTCGACAAAATGGTCGACGAGCTGCCCGAGAGCACGCGGCTCATGGCGTTCAAGCGCTCCGACCTCATGAACGCCGACAAGGGCGACGAGCTGCATTTTCCGCGCGAGCTCGTCAATATCGTGCAGTCCTGCTTTTCGAGCTTCTTCGAGCAGAGCTACGACGAGTTCTGCCGCTTTTTCGGCGCGGAGAGCTCCGAGGCGGCGGCGCTCGGGGAGTGCTTGGAGCGCGTCGGCGTGAAAACTCCCGCCACCGACGAGCCGCCGCTCACGAGGATACTCTGCCCGAAGGACGCGCCCGCGGGCGAGATAGCGCCTATCCGCGCCGTCCGCAAGGGCATAAGCGACCTCTGGAACGATTCCGCCGCGAGCTGCTCCGTAAGCGCGGTGCAGATAAAGGGCAGCGTCACGCTGAAGGCGTTCAAGGGCTACGAGCAGTGGGAAAATATGCGCTACGCCTACGTAAACGATTCTCTGAAAAAGCACGGCATTCACATCTTCTGACAGTTGACAGTGGAAAGTTGACAGTTAAGGTAGAAATGCGAGTGATGACGTTTGTAGCGTTTCGGCAAAGCGCTTGCTGTCCGCGCCGCTACAAACGCGACAGCCCGCAGCCATACCTTAACTGTCAACTGTCAATTGTACACTGTCAATTGTAAAAGAAACGAGTTAATATGATACAGGAAAACGACATTCTCAACGAACAGCAGGGCGCCGACCCCGAGAGCCTCAACGAATTCGACAACATGATAGCGGGAACGGCGTCGGCGGGAAAAAAGCGCGACGTGGCGCTCGTCTACGACCGCTATTACGAAAAAGCGCCGAAAACGCTGCCGATGCTTATCGCAAAGACGCTGTTCATCGGCGCGCTCTGCGCGTGCTCGATGCTGTTCGTGCTGACTAACCTCGATATGCCGATAGACCTCGCGAGGGCGGGGCTTATCTGCTTTTTCTGCGCCGCGGGGCTGTCGGCGCTGTTCCTTTTCGTGCGCAGAAGCATCGCGATACCCGTCGCGGTGCTGGTGTGCAGCGCCGTGGTCTGGCATAACCGAAGCGCCTTCTGGGACAGGTTCACGTGGTTTCTGGACGCAATGCTGCTGCAAATGCACGGCAGGCTGCTGCAGACCGCCGACATGGTGTCGCACAACGTGCTCATCGCGGCGGACGGCGACAGCGTGATAACCGCCGCCTACGCCGAGGAGCTGGTTTTCGGCTTGACGCTGGCGCTGGTGCTGTATTCGCTGATTGTCGCCGCGTCGATGTCGGGCAGACCGCACATACTGCCCGTCGCGGTGGTCTTTATCGCGATGTGGGTGCCGCGAATGATAGCCGAACGGCTGCTGTTCAATTGGTGGCTGATACCGACGGCGGCGCTGTTCGCGGGGGGGATTGCGATGACCCTCTCGCACAAGGGCGGTCTCGCGATACGGCAGGGCTACTCGCGGTCGTACCGCGGCGCGGCCTCCCGAAACGAGCGCCTTTTCAACCTGCGCACCGAAAACACCGCCTATTTTCGGCGGGTATCGCTGCGCGGCGCGTACAATTCCAAATACTTCGCGCTGGCAATATGCTCGACGGCATTGTTCCTCGCGGCGATACTTCTGGCGAACGCCATAGCGGGGAGCTCCAAGGGCATCGACTACACGGGGCTGTACGAAAGGATAAAGGAGCTCGGCAGCGGCAGAGGCGGCGTGAGCTCGCCGTTCAAGACGGGACCCGTCTCGGAGTATTTCACCGCGCCCGACAGCTTTAAGCAGGGCTCGGGACTGTCGATAACGAGCCCCGGCAACGGCGAGCAGGAGATAATGCGCGTCAAGAACAGCGGACCCTACCCCGTGTACCTGCGCGGCGACGTCGGCATGGATTTCGACGGCAAAAGCTGGTCGAGCCCCGTCGACGGGGAGCCCGACGCTTGGCTCAGCAGCGGGCTCGACGGGACGTTCCGTCCGCTGGAGCTGCCGACGCTGTACGCCTACGAGGGCGGCTATAACGATGAAAACATTTACATATGGCAGTCGGAGCTCTCCGTCGACTACCTCTGCGACACGAACGTCGTGTTCGTGCCCGCCTACACCGACTACTACGAGAGCTACCTCGACGCGGAGAAATTCACTGTCTACGGGGATTTTGCCGTCCGTCTGACCGACAAGGCGGCAAAGCTCGGCTCCATGCGCGGCTACGTCTACACGCCGACCTATATGGGCGTCGAGGAGATAGAGCACTACGACGCGCTCAGCGCCGCGAACGCCGCCAAGCTCGCCGCGGCGTACAGCTATACGCTCTCCGAGTATTACGGCTCCGAGGGGAGCTACTCCAAGACCTACGCGCGGTACGTCCGCGATACCTATCTGAACGTTCCCGAAAGCTATATGCAGCCCATTTCGGACTACATCGCCAAAAACCTTTCGACGCTTACGGGCGTAAGCTGGATCTATAATTACGGCGTCGACAACTCGACCGCAACATACGACGCGGCGCTTAGCGTTTCGGAGTATCTGCGCAACAACTACGCCTACTCGCTCTCCGCGCGCTTCGACCGAAACGACCCCGTAATGAGCTTCCTCAACGAGACGAAAAGCGGTCACTGCGCGCTTTACGCGAGCTCCATGACGCTGATAATGCGCTCTCTCGGCATCCCCGCGCGCTACTGCACGGGCTTTGTCGCAAAGCCGACCGAGGGCGCGGGCGAGGTGCTGCGCTCGAAAAACCTGCACGCGTGGTGCGAGGTCTACCTCGACGAGCTCGGCTGGGTGACGTTCGACCCGACGAGCTCCGTGAGCGTCGACGCGGCGGTGAACGGCACTTCCCTGCCCGAGGAGAGCTCATCAAGCTCGTCGAGCTCCGAGAGTTCCTCAAGCGTTCCCGAAAGCTCGTCGTCCTCGTCGTCAGCGAGCACGCTCTCTCGCCCCGAGAACAGCGGCGCGCTCTCCGACAGCGAAGCTTCATCGGGCGAAAGCGTGAACATACTGCCCTATCTGCTTACGATACTCGCGATAGCCGCGGGCGCGGCGCTTATCGCGTTCGTCGTCTACCGCGTCCACGCGTTCAACAAAAACGCGAAGCGCGCTCTGAAGCGCTTCTACACCGCCGAAAACCCGCGCGCCGTGTACGCGAAGCTGCTCGCGGTTTTGCGGCTCTGCAAGCTCACCCCGAACGGCGGCGAGCTTACGGCGGACTATTTCGAGCGCTCGGGCAAGACGCTCGGCTGCGACCTCACCGCGAAAACGGAGCTGCTCGAAAGGCTGGCGTTCGGCAGCGGAAAGCTCTCCGACGCCGAAAAGGCGGCGCTCGGACGGCTGTTTGAAAGGCTTTTCGCCGCCGCCGACAAAAAGCTCGGCGTCATCGGAAAGATAAGGCTGCGGCTCATCGTGCTCACAAAGAAACGGAATTGACGCTTTGCATAAAAAATTTTACAATTTATTAAAAAAAGTGTTGATTTTTGAATGAAAATATGGTATAATTAAATAAATAGATTTATCATAAGGAGAGGAATTTCTTATGGCAATGCGATTGATTACGCGTTCCGATTTCGACGGATTGGCTTGCGGCGCGCTTTTGCTGTGCGCGGGCGTTGTGGACAGCTGGACCTTCGCGCACCCGAAGGATCTTCAGGACGGGCTCGTCCCCGTCACCGAGAACGACTGCCTTGCGAACGTCCCGTTCGTGGAGGGCTGCGGACTGTGGTTCGACCACCACTCCAGCGAGGAGGAGCGCAACCGCTACAAGGGCAAGTACAAGGGCGAAAGCCGCATTACGCCGAGCTGCGCGCGCATTATCTACGAGTACTACGGCGGCAAGGAGCGCTTCCCGAACTTCGACGACCTCATGGTCGCGGTCGACAAGGTGGACAGCGGCAACCTCACGCGCGACGAGATACTCAACCCGCAGGGCTGGATTCTCGTGGGCTTCCTTATGGACCCCCGCACGGGTCTCGGGCGCTTTCGGAACTTTACGATAAGCAATTACCAGTTAATGGAAAAGCTCCTGCGCGCCTGCGCGGATATGAGCACCGAGGAGATACTCGCGATGCCCGATATACAGGAGCGTATCGCGCTCTACAACGAGCAGACCGCGCACTTTAAGGACATGGTGCACGCGCACACGCGCGTCGAGGGCGACGTGATAATCACCGACCTGCGCGGCGTCGACCCCATTTACACGGGCAACCGCTTCCTCATCTACTCGCTGTACCCCGAGCAGAACATCTCCTGCTGGATAGTCGACGGAAAGGGCGGCAAGGGCTGCTCCTGCGCGGTCGGCTACTCGATACTCAACCGTACCTCGCGCGTAAACGTCGGCTCGCTTATGCTGAAATATGGCGGCGGCGGTCATATGGCTGTCGGGACGTGCCAGTTCTCCGACGAGGACGCGCCGACAAAGGTTCCCCAGCTGCTCGACGAGCTCGTGAATTACGATAAAATTCACGCAAACAATTGATTTTGTGCAATAAAAAGCTCTTAGTACATTTTTGTACTAAGAGCTTTTTTATTCACATTTTGTGTTAATAATGCAGCCAAATGCAGTTTTTTTCGGGGATTTCAACTATCAACTGTCAACTGTCAACTGTCAACTGTCGACTGCCTCGTCCATTGCCGAAATGACGGTCTTCATCAGCTCGAGAGTGTCCCCGCCCTTAACGCTTACGAGCATGCGCGGTCTGCCGACGGTCTCCAGCCGCATGCGCTTGCCGACCGCCTTCGTCACCGCCGAGAGCTTCAGCATATCGAATTTGCCGAGGTAAAACACCAGATCGTCGCCTATCTGCGCTATCTCCGTGACGTTGGAGCGTGCCGCCATGTTCCGGAACCGCGCCACGTCGATAAGCCCGAGCACCGAGGCGGGCGGCTCGCCGTAGCGGTCTATGAGCTCGTCGGTGATGTCCTCGGCGTCCTCGGCGGTGGCAATGCGCGCTATCTTGCGGTAGCAGTCCACGCGCTGCGCCTGATTTGAGATGTAATTTTCGGGAATGAACGCGTTTATCCGCACGTCCACAAGGCAGTCCTCTTTGCGGACGTTCTTCTCGCCCTTTTCCTCGCGGACAGCCTCGTCGAGCAGCTGAAGATACATATCGTAGCCGACGTTCGCCAAGTGCCCGCTCTGCGAGGAGCCGAGAATATTCCCCGCGCCGCGTATCTCGAGGTCGCGCAGCGCGATGCGGAAGCCGCTGCCGAACTGCGTGAACTCGCGGATAGCGTCCAGCCGCCGCTGCGATATCTCGGTCAGCACCTTGCCGGGCTTGAACGTGAAATAGGCGTAGGCGCGCTTGTTGGTGCGCCCGACGCGCCCGCGCAGCTGGTGGAGCTGCGCCAGACCCATATAGTCCGCGTTCTCGATTATCAGCGTGTTGACGTTCGGCACGTCCACGCCCGTTTCGATTATCGTCGTGCAGACGAGCACGTCCAGCTCCCCGTCGAGCAGCCTGCGCCACACCTCGAGCAGCTCGTCCTCGGACATCTTCCCGTGCGCGACGCCTATCTCCGCCTCGGGAACGAGCTGCCGCAGCTTATCCGCGCAGCCGTAGATGCTCTCGACGCGGTTGTGGACGTAGTAGACCTGCCCGCTGCGGCGGAGCTCCTTCTGAACAGCCTGCGCGACAACGCCCCAATCGTGCTCGATAACGTAGCTCGCGACGGGCTGCCTGTCCTGCGGCGGCTCGTCGAGGACGCTCATGTCGCGTATGCCGCTCATCGCCATATTCAGCGTGCGCGGAATGGGCGTTGCCGAAAGCGAGAGAATGTCCACGCCGCTGAACGCCGTCTTGAACTTGTCCTTGTGGGCAACGCCGAAGCGCTGCTCCTCGTCGATGATGACGAGCCCGAGGTCCTTGAATTTCACGTCGTTCTGGATTATGCGGTGGGTGCCGATGACCATATCGATGCGCCCGCTCGCGAGCCCTTTGAGTATCTCCTTTTGCTCGGCAGCGCTCTTGTAGCGCGACAGCAGCGCGATATTTATCGGAAAGCCCTCCATGCGCCCGCTCGCGGTCTGATAGTGCTGCCAGGCGAGCACGGTCGTCGGCGCTAACAGCGCGCACTGCTTGCCGCTCTCCACGCACTTGAACGCCGCGCGCAGCGCGACCTCGGTCTTGCCGAAGCCCACGTCGCCGCAAAGCAGGCGCTCCATGGGCTGAGGGCGCTGCATATCGGCTTTTATCTCGTCAATGCAGCGCAGCTGGCTGTCCGTCTCGACGTAGGCGAAGTGCTGCTCGAAATCCTCCTGCAGCGTATCGTCCTCGGGGAACGCGAAGCCCCGCGAGCTCATGCGCTTCGCGTACAGCGCGATAAGCTCCGCCGCCATTTCCTTCGCGGCAGCCTTAGCCTTTGCCTTGGAGCGCGACCACTGCTCGGAATTCAGCTTGTTGAGCTTGACCGTGGAGGCATCGCCCGTGCCGATGTAGCGCGAGATCATGTCGAGCTGCGTAACGGGCACGTTCAGCGAGTCCGCGCCCGCGTATTTTATGCGGATATAGTCCTTGGAAACGCCGCCCGCGTCTATCTTGCGCACGCCGTCGAAAACGCCTATCCCGTAGGACGCGTGCACCACGAGGTCGCCGACCGCGATGTCCTCCAGCGAGCGTATCTCCTCGCCGCGTTTCTTCTTGGGAACGCGCCGCCGCGCCGCGTGCACCGCCGTATGCGTAAACACGGCGAGCCCCGCCTCGGGGTACTCCGCGCCCGCCGAGAGCGTTCCCTGCGCCACGACAGCCTTGCCCGCGATAACGCTCTCGGGCTTTTCGTAATATTCGGCATTGAAGCCGTCGCTCGCGAGGTCGGCAGCGAGGTTTTTCGCGCCCTTTTCCGTTCCCGCGAATATAAAGCAGCACATTCCCCTGCCGAGGAAGCTTTTCAGCTCGTCCTCGAGAATTTTGTACTCGCCGCTCCATGTTCCCGTCTGGATAGCGCTGTGAACGTTTATTATCGTGCCGAGCTCGAGCCCGCCCCCGCGCACGAAGCTGTCGAAATACACGCGCGCGCGGCTCTCCAGCGCGGAATAAAGCTCCGCCTTCGTCAGCATAAAGCGGTCCAGACCCTTGCAGATACGCCCCTCGTCGACGAGTATCTTCAGGTCCTCGGCGTGCTGCAATGCCGCCCCGCGGAAGCTTTCGCGGACCGCGGCGTTCTCGCAGACGAAAACGCGCTCCGCGTAGTCGAACACGGTCGCTTCATTCTCGTAGCAGAGCGGGAAAAACCTGTCCGTGCCGCGCAGCTCCACGCCGTTTCGGAGCTTTTTCACGTCCTCGGAGAGCCTCTCGCGCACCGCCTCGGCCTTCTTGCCGCGGAGCTTTTTCGCGAGCTCCTCTATGCGCGAGCAGAGCGCTTCGGCGCTGTCGAAGAGCGTTTCCCGCGCGGGCGATATCGAAATGCGGCGCAGGCTTTCGGTGCGGCGCTGGCTGTCGATATCGAACTCGTACAGGCTGTCAATGCTGTCGCCCCAGAGCTCGATTCGGTAAGGCGCGGCGCTGCTCGGCGGAAACACGTCCACGATGCCGCCGCGCACCGAAAACTGCCCCGCGCCCTCGGTCATGTCCGCGCGCGAGTACCCCGCCGAAACGAGCCGCGAAACGAGCTCCCCGAGCGAAATCTCGTCCTCGCTCGACAGCGTTACGGTGCGCTTTCGGAGCTCCTCGGGCGGTATCGTGAGCTGCGCCGCCGCGCCCGCCGAGCATATCACGGCTTTACAGCGTTTGTTCAGCAAAGCGTTGAGCGCGAAAATGCGCTTGTGCTCGTACTCGCGCGACGCCGCCTCCGCGTCCGCAAAGGAAAAGTCCTTCTCGGGGTACAGCAGCGCCGCCGTTTCCCCGAGCATGGCGTTTATGTCCGTGCAGAGCTTCTGCGCCTCGCCCTCGCTTTCGGCAACGACGACCGTCGGCACGCCGCTGTCCCCGAGCGCCGCGATAAAATGCGCCTTGTGTATATGCGAAACGCCCGTGACCAACGCGGGCAGCTTATTTTTTTCGTTGCCGAGATAGCTCGCCAAACGCGCAAAATCGGGATTTTGCCGCGCCGCGTCAATAAAAAAGTTCATTTTCGGTTCACCTTAGTTTCCGTTCGATATCGCATTTTTCGGCGGCAGCCTCTGTGTACATTATGCCGTATATTACGGGAAATCCGCCCGGCAAGCCCGAAAGCGTACCCTCCGCATACTCGTAATAGCCTTTGTCGATATTATCCGCGTTCAGCGGCTTTATGTCGAAAAGCGTCAGACAGAGCTTATTTCCGTTTGCCGCGGTAAAAACGATCTCGTTGCACACGCACCCGAATTCGTTTGTGAATTTCTGCGTGAATTCAACATTTGATATTGTCGTATCGCTCATAATAACCTCACGAGTTATACTTGTTCATAGCCTCGTCTATCTTCCCCTGCACCATAAGCTCAAGGCAGGCAGCGGCGTTTTGGAAGCACTGCTCCAGCCGCTCGCCGTCCTCTTTTTTGAAGCGCCCGAGCACCCAATCCTTGAGGTCGTAGTCGGGGCTCGGCTTCGCGCCCACGCCCATTTTTATCCTCGGGAACGCGTCGCTCCCCGAGAGGTAGATTATGCTCTTGATGCCGTTGTGACCGCCGTCGCTGCCCTTTCGGCGGATGCGGAGCTTCCCGGGCTCCAGCGAAATGTCGTCAAACACGATTATAGTGCGCTCGGGCGGTATCTTGTAGAAGCTCATCGCCTCCGTGACCGCCTCGCCGCTGTTGTTCATGAAAGTGGTCGGCTTCATGATAAGGCAGCACTTCCCTCCGACGACCCCGTCGCAGGTCAGCGACTTGAATTTCAGCTTCTTGCAGCTCAGCCCGAGCTTCCCGCAGAGCGTATCGACGACCATAAAGCCGATATTGTGGCGCGTGCCCTCGTACTGCGTCCCCGGGTTCCCGAGACCGCAGATGATGTACTCGACAGCGCCTTTCGGCTCGGGGCTCTTGCTCTCCAGCGACTTAAATATGTCAAAAACGGACATTGGTTGACCTCACAAATTTTCAATCCTGTAATAATATTTGTACATCCTCTGCACCGAATTTTCCAGAAAATAGTAATGCTTGATGTACGCGACGGTCATCGCGAGAAACAGCACCGTCAGCAGCGTCAAGCCTATCTGCGGATTTGAAAAACTCATCGCCAGCGACAGCAGAAAAAACACCGCGAACGACATCGTGACGATAAGATGTATCAGCCGCTCATGCTGATAAAATTCTATCCTTTTCAGCAATTTCCCGCGGAACTCGAGAAGCTCCTCCTCGGAGTGCTCCGCGGCAAAAAATTGCTCCAAAGCCGCCAGATACGCCCTTATCTCCTTTGTCATACGTCAAACTCCTCCAGTGCCGCCGCCGACCGCTCCCAGTCCTCCATAGCCGCCTCCTGCTCCGCGCGGAGCCGCTCCGTCTCCTCGGAGAGCTCCATTGCCCGCTGATAGTCGCTGAGCCCCGAAAGCTCCTCGGCTTTGGCGTTTATCAGCGCGTCGAGCTCCTCAATGCGCTTCTCGAGCCGCGCGACCTTCCCCGCGAGCTTTCGGCGCTCGCTCTCGCGCTCCTTGCGCTGCTTGTAATCGAGCGCCTGCGCGGATTTTTTCGGCTTTTCGGCAGCAACGTTTGCAGTCAATTGCAGCCGTTTTTCAACATAATAATCGTAGTTTCCAAGGTAGCTCTCCACGCCGTTCTCCGTGAGCGCGTAGATCCTGTCGGCAAGCTTGTTTATCAGATAACGGTCGTGCGAGATGACGAAGAGCGTGCCGTCGTAGCTCAACAGCGCGTTTTCGAGAGCCTCGCGCGAGGTTATGTCGAGGTGGTTGGTCGGCTCATCGAGCAGCAGGAAATTCGCCCCCGAGAGCATCAGCTTCAGCAGCGCCACGCGCGCCCTCTCGCCGCCCGAAAGCTCCGAGACGAGCTTGTAAACGTCGTCGCCCTTGAACAGGAACGCCGCGAGAGCCGTCCTCACCGCCGTTTCGGTCATTTTCGGGTACGCGTCCCACACCTCGTCCAGCGCGGATTTGCTCTCGGTTAGCCCCCTCTGCGCCTGGTCGAAATACCCGACGCGAACCCTCGCCCCGTACTTGAACTCCCCGAGATCGGCATTGTACTGCCCCATAAGCACGCGGAACAGCGAGGTTTTCCCGCAGCCGTTGTCCCCGATGAGGAACACGCGCTCGCCCCTTTTCACGTCGAGGTTCACGTTTGTGAACAGCGTTTTCCCGCCAAACCCGAGCGCGAGATCTTTCGCCTCAAGCACGTCGTTTCCCGAGCCGTCCGCCGCCCTGAACGCGAACTTTATCGCCTCGGGCGCGTCCTCGGGCTTGTCGAGCGTCTCCTCGAGCCTGTCAATGGACTTCCGTTTGCTCGCGATAGTCACGTAGTTGTGCGCTTGATTCCAGCGCTTCTGCTGCTCGATAATGCCCTCAATGCGCTTTATCTCCTTGACCGTGCCGTCGTAGACCCTTCGGCGGCGCTCCATGTCCTCTTGCTTCAGCTCGAGAAAGCGCGTGTAATTGCCCTTGTAGTCGCGGATGCGGCGGTTTTCAAGCTCGATAGTCCGCTCCGTCACCTTGTCGAGGAAGTAGCGGTCGTGCGAGATGACGATGTAAGCGCCACGGTAGTCCCCGAGGAACCTTTCGAGCCACTCCACCGAGCGAATGTCCAGGTGGTTGGTAGGCTCGTCCAACAGCAGCAGATCGGCGTCGGAAAGCAGCAGCTTCGCTAATTGCAGCTTGCTCCTCTGCCCGCCCGAGAGCACCCGCGTGCTCAGCTTAAGATCGCTCTCCGAGAACCCGAGCCCGCCGAGCGCCGCGGCTGTGCGGCTCTTGTAGGTCAGCCCGCCGTCGCGCTCGAAGCGCTCCCGAAGCTCGGTCATCCTCGCGATAGTCTCCGCCGACGCGTCGCCGAGGTCTACCCTGTCGTTCAGCTCGGCAAGCTGCATTTCGGTCTCCTCCAGCTCCGCGAAAACCGTCAGCGCCTCGTCGTACAGCGTTTTATCGCTGTCCCTGCACGCGAACTGCTCCATAAAGCCGAGCCTGCAGCCCCCCGCGATGTGAACGCTCCCCCCGTCGGGAGAAAGCTCGCCCTTCAGCAGTCGGAACAGCGTGGTCTTGCCGCTGCCGTTCACGCCGACGAAGCCTATCCTCTCGCCCTCGTACACGTCCAGCGAAACGCCCGAAAACAGCGTCCTGTCCGCAAAGGACGTCTCTATATCGTTCAGTCCCAAAAGTAACATAAAAAAACCCGTTCAAAGGCAAGAAACAAGAAGTAAGAGGTAAGAACTTACCTCCCGCCTCTATCTTACCTCTAACCTCTTATCTCTTATTTCAAGGTCTTTTCGGGCGCGTATTTCTTGTTTACAAGATACTCGTCCAAGTCAACGTCGTAGTTCTGATAGGTCAGCTCGATAAGCCCGTCGTACTCGTCGGACTTTATCGCTTTAAGCAGCGAGAGGTTGTTCTCCTCTATCCAGCCGCTCTTCGTGGTGATGTCCTCGCGGACGACGACGTATATATAGCTCTCGCCCTCGAAAACGGCAGCCTTTCCGTCGTCGGCGGCGTTCCAGACGTATTCCGTCAGCTTCTCGTCAAGCGAGGAGTTCTCCTTCGGCACGAACGTGTCAAGGTCGTCGAGGCTCTCGGCCTTCTCGGCGGTAGCCTCGTCCACGGCCTTTTGGCAGTATTCCTCCTCGGTCAGCCCCTCCTCGTTGTCCTCGGTATAGGAGCTCTGCGCGGCGGACAGCGCGGCTTTCTGCGCCGCGTTGAGGTCGGCGTCGTACTTCACGTCGATAAAGCTCTCGCCGCCGTTGAGCCTTTCGGCATACGCCTCGGCAGCCTCATTCGCCTGCGCCTTTGCGTCGTCGTCCGCGTAGGCTATCGAGATATACTTCATCACGGCGTAATTCTCGGTCAGGTGCTCGTTCAGCTCCTCGGTCGTAACGGGAGTCTCGCCGTCGCTGCCGAAATAGCGCAGAAACAGCTTATCGGAGAGCTCGTTCGCCTTTCTTATCTCCCGCAGCGACTCAATACCCACGCCGAGGGACTCATAGTACTCCCCCGCCGTGTTGAAGCCGTACATATACTGCACGTAGAAATTCTCCTCGTCCCACGTGGACTTAATGTCGCTGTTTATCTCGGAGAGCTCCTCGTCGGAGAGCGCTATGCCCTTTTCCTCGCAGAGGCGCTGCACGGCAACGAACTTGCGCACCTCGTCGAGGGTCTGCTCCTTTATCCACTCGGACGCGGACTTGCCCTCGATCGTCTGCGCAAAAACGTCGACCTCCGACGTCGACGAGCTGTCGTCGCCGCTCTCCTCGCTTATTTTCTCGTAGGCCTCGTTGTAGGCGCTCTGCTGGAACGACAGGTAAATGCCGCTGCGTATGCTCATCTCGTCCACGGTCATCAGATACCCGTTGTCGCAGCCGCAAAGCGCCGCCGTCAAAGCGAGCGCGAGCGCCCCCGCCGCCGTTCTCTTAAAATCAAACTTCATTTGAAAAGTCCTCCCGTATCAAAATCTTTCGCTGTCGATAAATCTCACGGACATAAGCGTGTTCTTTTTATCCCAGCGGTTTATTGTGTATTCCATGGTTTTATCGGCAGTCACCTCAAAGCCGAGATCGCCCGTTACCAGCGTAAAGGACGGCGGCAGATATTCCACCGTAAGCACGTAAGTGCCGTTGTTTTCCGTCATATCGACAATGCGCGGCGAGTAGTTGAGATAGCGCATATCGCCCGAGCAGGCGTACACGTGCTTCGCCTCGTCGTAAGCGAACCTCGTATCGCCCACGCCGACGGTGCGGTGCTCGATAGTCACGCCGCTGCCGAAGATCTCCGCGCAGGATAGCCCCACGTCGTACTCGGGAATGCTGAGGTTGCCCGTCTCGTCCGTCTTGTACGGCGCGGTGTCCTTGTTTACCAGAATATTCCAGATAGCGATGCTTATCTTGGCGGTATTCGAGACCTCCTCGACGTTCTCGAACGGCGCGATGTCGTTCGCCACGACGGGCAGCAAAAACCGCGCGAACTCGTTTTTCAGCGACGTGTTGTCCATAATATCGCGAATGCCCGCCGAAACGAACCTCGCGGTGGAAACGCAGCCCACGCCCGCCATTATCACCACAAACACCGCCAGCCCGAAGAAGAACCTGTTTTTCCGCGGGTCGTGCGCTATCTTCACATCGTCGTCGGGCTGCGAGCCCAGCTCGGCGATGTCGCCCTCGATATCGGGCTCCTCCTCGGGGGAGCCGAAAAGCTCGTTGATAACGTCCTCGTTATGCTTCTCACGGGGAGTTACGTTTTTTTCCTTTTTGTTCTTTTTCGCCATTTTCAACTCCTGATCTGCCCGCTGCCGTCTATCAGATACTTATACGAGGTCAGCGCCGCAAGCCCCATGGGACCCCGCGCGTGGAGCTTCTGCGTGGAGATGCCTATCTCCGCGCCCAGCCCGAACTCAAAGCCGTCCGTAAACCTCGTCGAGGCGTTCACGTACACCGCCGCCGCGTCCACGCGCCTCTGAAATTTCCGCGCGTTCTCCAGCGATTTGGTGACAATGCACTCGCTGTGCCCCGTGCCGAACCTGTTGATGTGCTCTATCGCCTCGTCGACGGAGCTCACGACCCTCGACGACAGCCTGTAATCAAGGAACTCCGTCCCGTAATCGTCCTCGTCGGCGATTTTCTCCACCTTTATGCACTCGGCAGTCCTCTCGTCGCCGATGACCGCGACCTTCCCGTTCCACCGCTCGTCCAGCCTTTTAAAGAACTCCCCGGCAACATTTTCGTGCACCAGAATACTCTCGATAGCGTTGCAGACGGACGGGCGCTGCGTTTTCGCGTTGTCGACGATATCCACCGCCATATCGAGGTCGGCGCTTTCGTCAACAAAAACGTGGCAGTTGCCCTCGCCCGTCTGGATAACGGGCACGGTCGCGTTCTCGACGACCGTGTGAATGAGCCGCCCGCCGCCCCTCGGGATAAGCAGGTCGACGTATTTATTGAGCCGCATGAGCGCGGTCGCGCTCTCGTGGCTCGTGTCCTCGACGAGCTGCACGCAGTCCTCGGGCAGCCCGCATTCCGCGAGCGCCCCCCGCATAAGCCCGACGAGGAACTTGTTGGTGTTTATCGCGTCCGAGCCGCCGCGCAGAATGACGGCGTTGCCCGCCTTAAAGCAGAGCGCCGCCGCGTCCACGGTAACGTTCGGGCGGCTCTCGAAAATGATCCCGATAACGCCCATAGGCACGCGCTTTTGCGTCACGCAGAGCCCGTTCGGCAGCTCTTTTCCGCCCATGACCTCCCCCACGGGGTCGGGCAGCGCCGCGACCTGCTCCACGCCCTCCGCCATGCTCTCGACGCGCTTTTCGTTCAGCGTCAGGCGGTCGAGCATTATCTCCCGCACGCCGTTTTTGCGCGCGTTCTCCACGTCGACCTTGTTCACATTGACTATCTCCGCGGAACTCCCGCGCAGCCTCTTCGCGATCTCGAGCAGCGCGCGGTTCTTCGCGCCCGTCCCACAGTCCGCGAGCGTCGGCGCAGCCTTTTTCGCAGCAATGCCGAGCATTTCTATATATTCCATAATTTCCCTCTCAATCTTTCAATGCCTTAAACCACGTGCAGACCGCGTCGCCGCTCTCAAACAGCTTATAGAGCGCCTTGGGGTCCTTGTTTCCGATAATGACGGTATCGATGCCCGCCTCGGTAGCGATCTTCGCCGCCTCTATCTTCGTGAGCATGCCGCCCGTGCCGACCGCCGAGCCCGTACCCCGAGCCATCGTGATGACCTCGGTGGTTATCGCGTCGACCTCGCGGACGAGCTTGGTTCCCTCCTCGGAGGGGTCGCCGTCGTACAGCCCGTCAACGTCGGTCAGCATAACGAGCAGATCCGCTCCGCAAAGCGCCGCGACGGTCGCCGAGAGCGTGTCGTTCTCGTCGAAATCGAGGTGCTCGATAGACACAACGTCGTTCGCGTTGATTATCGGCATGACCCCCAGCTCGAACAGCTTGTTAAACGTGTTGATGACGTTCGTGCGGCGGGTCTCGTTGCTGATGACGTCGCGCGTCAGCAGCAGCTGCGCCACGTTGTGGTTGTACTGCCCGAACGCGTCCGAGTAGAATTTCATCAGCTCCGACTGCCCGATAGCCGCGCAAGCCTGCTTGGACGGGATGTCGCGGGGCTTTCCGCGGAAGCCGCCCTTCGCCGCGCCGACGCACTGCGCGCCGCTCGACACGAAAACGATCTCCCTGCCCGAGTTTTTCAGGTCCGCAAGCACCTCGACAAGCGCGCGGCTCTTGCGTATGTTCAGACTGCCCGTCTCGGGGTACGCGAGAGTGCTGCTCCCGACCTTCACCACGACGCGCTTTTTATCCGCAAAACACTGCATAATTAAATTCCTCTGTTTTATACATAATATAACGCCGATTCGGTTCAGTTGACAGTTGACAATGTACAGTTGACAGTTAATGTATGGCTGCGGACGGTCGCGTTTATAGCGGCGCGGACAACGAGCGCTTTGCCGAAACGCTGCAAACGTCATCACCTGCATTTCTACCTTAACTGTCAACTGTCAATTGTACACTGTCAATTTTTCACATTACATTATATTATAACAAATTCTCGCGAAAATTTCAACACATAAAAGCAAAATATCACCAAATTTTTATTAAGCCGATATATTTTCCCCCCTCGCTTCAATAATTTTATGAAAAATAGATAAAAAACCCCTTGATTTTCGCGGTCAATTGTGTTATAATATTGTGAGAAATTTTATATGGGAGTGGAAATATTTGGATAATATCTGCGAACAGCTTGTCGCCAAAAACCGCACGGGCGCCGATACGGCAAAAATGGCGGGAATAATAATCGGGTCGATATTGCTCGCGTCCGTGTGCATGTTCTTCGCCATGCTGGGTCTCACGTTTCTGATAGTCATCGCCGTCGGCATTCTCGCGCTCGGCATATGGCTGCTCAGCGGCGTAAACGTCGAGTACGAGTACATCATCACCAACAACGAAATGGACATCGACAAAATAATCGGCAGGCGCAAGCGCAAGCGCATGATAACCGTCGACATCTCCAAGGCGACCGATTTCGGAAGTCTGCCCTCGGAGAAGGAGATCGACGCGGACGCGACCGTCCACGCCACAAGCGGCACACAGAAGGACGCGCATTACCTGTTGGTCGAGCACGACAGCTACGGAACGGTAAAGGTGATTTTCAACCCCAACGAAAGAACGAGGGAGGCAATCGCGCACGAGCTGCCGCACGCTCTTCGCGCGAGATTAAAAAACGATGGCAAGTAATATTTATGTACGCACGGGAACGGCGATAATCGAAATTTCCAGAATAAGGAAAAGCTGCAAAAACAAGCGCTTTCTGTCAAACTATTTTTCCGCGGACGAAATAAGGTTTTTCGTCTCGCACAAGCTCTCCACGGCGCTTATCGCGGAGAATTACTGCGTTAAAATAGCCGTCGCGAAAGCGATAGGCACGGGCATGCGCGTGATCCGCGCGCAGGACATCACGGTGCTGCGCGACAGGCTCGGAAGCCCGTTCGTCATCGCCGAGGGCTACCTCAAGCTGCTCGAGGAGCGCGAGGGGTACGTGTTCAACGTCTCGGTCGACCACTGCCGCAAGTACGCCACGGCGAGCGTTATCGTCAACAAATAAAAAATGCCGCCGCAAGGCGGCATTAACTGTCAACTGTACACTGTACACTGTCAACTGTCGTCGGGGGTGATTTCTTGAAACGCTTGGTAGTCTGCATGGCGGCGCACGTCGACGCGGGCAAAACGACGCTGTCCGAGGCGCTGCTGTACCGCGCGGGCGCGATACGGCGGCTCGGGCGGGTCGACAACGGCGACGCGTTCCTCGACGGCGACCCCCAAGAGCGCTCGCGCGGCATCACAATTTTCTCAAAACAGGCGATTTTGAGAATTAACGACACGGAAATGACCCTGCTCGACACCCCCGGGCACGTCGATTTCTCCGCCGAGACCGAGCGCGCGTTCACCGTGCCCGACTGCGCGGTGCTCGTCATCAGCGGCACGGACGGCGTTCAGAGCCACACCCGCACGCTCTGGGAGCTGCTTCGGCGGTTCGGCATCCCGACGTTCGTTTTCGTCAACAAAATGGATATTTCGCACAAATCAAACGCTGAAATTTTGTTGGAATTGCACAAGCTCGACAAGCGCTTCGCCGACTTCTCCGAGAACGCGGAGGAGCTCTGCGCGGAGCTCGACGAGGACTGCATGAACGCGCTGCTGGAGCGCGGCGAAGTGCCGTCGGAGCTCATCGCGCGGGCAATTTCCGCTCGGAACGTGTTCCCCGTGCTGTTCGGATCCGCGCTGAAATCCGAGGGCATAGACGGGCTGTTGGAGCTGCTCGAGCGGTATGCCGAGCCGCGGGAGCGGCATGAGGACTTCGCTGCATTAGTGTACAAAATCACGAGCGACGAAAACGGCGTGCGCCTCACGCACATGAAAATCAACGGCGGGGAGCTGAAAAACCGCGCCGTTATCGGAAAAAACGGCGAAAAAGTCACGCAGATACGCCTGTACAACGGCGCGAAATTCACCGCCGTCGACCGCGCCGAACCGGGGCAGCTCGTCGCCGTAACGGGGCTCTCGGAGACGTTCGCGGGGCAGGCGCTCGGCGCGCAGAAAACCGCCGCCGCGCCGCTCATAGAGCCGGTTCTCGGCTATCGCGTCGAGCTCCCGCCCGAGACGGATGTTCAGGTCGTGCTGCCGAAACTGAAAAAGCTCGAGGACGAGGACCCCCAGCTGCGATTTTCATGGTCGGAGCAGCTCCGTGAAATTCACGTCTCGGTCATGGGCGAGGTGCAGCTTGAGGTGCTCCAAAACGTGATAGCGGAGCGGTTCGGGCTGTCCGTGACGTTCGGCCGGGGCAGCGTCGCCTACCGCGAAACGGTCGCCGAAAAGGTCGAGGGCGTCGGGCACTACGAGCCGCTGCGGCACTACGCCGAGGTTCACGTGCTCATCGAGCCGCTGCCGCGCGGGAGCGGCGTGGTGTTCGCGCGCGACTGCCGGGACCTCGACGAGAACTGGCAGCGGTTAGCACTCTCTAACCTCCGCGAACGGTGTCACATAGGCGTTTTAACGGGCTCGCCGCTGACCGACGTGAAAATAACGCTCGCGGCGGGGCGCGCGCACCTCAAGCACACCGAGGGCGGCGATTTCCGTCAAGCCGCTTGGCGAGCCGTTCGGCAGGGCTTGGCAAGCGCAAAATCTGTGCTGCTCGAGCCGTTCTGCCGCTTCACCTTGGAGATACCCGTCGGCAGCGTCGGGCGCGCAATGACCGATTTGCAGCAAATGGGCGCGGAATTCGCTCAACCAAGCGGTTCGGGGGAGCTCTCGGTCATCGAGGGGCGCTGTCCCGTCTCGGAAATGCGCGGCTACCAAAAGGATGTAATCGGTTACACACGCGGCACGGGACGGCTCTCGACGATTTTCGACGGCTACTACCCTTGTCATAATGCACAAGAAGTTATCGAAAAAATTGGCTATAATTTCGAGAACGATGTTGAAAACTCCGCCGACAGCGTGTTCTGCTCGCACGGCGCGGGCTACCTCGTCAAGTGGAACGACGTGCCCTCGAAAATGCACATTCCGAGCGTATTATGTGAAAAATCTCCCCAACCGATAACGCAATTGGAAATAAATTCCTACAAGCAGCGCCTCGCGACGGACAAGGAGCTCATGGAAATTTTCGAGCGCACCTACGGCAAAATAAAGCGCGAAAACCGCACTGCAATTCGCCGCGACAAGCTTGCCGAGAAGCCGACCAAGCTCCCCCCGCCCAAGCGCGGATCCGAATTTCTGCTCGTGGACGGCTACAACATCATCTTCTCGTGGGACGAGCTGGCAAAAATTGCCAAAGACGACCTCGACCTCGCGCGCTCGCGCCTCATCAACATCATGTGCAACTATCAGGGCTTCAAAAACTGCAATCTGATACTGGTTTTCGACGCCTACAAGGTCAAAAGCGACCGCGAAGTGGAAAAATTCGGAAACGTCTCGGTCGTGTACACTCGCGAAGCCGAAACCGCCGACATGTACATCGAAAAGACCGCGCAGCGGCTCAGCGCCGACAATCGCGTTCGTGTAGCCACCTCCGACGGCACCGAGCAGCTCATAATCCTCGGCGCGGGCGCGACGCGCGTCTCGGCTCGCGAGTTCAAGCTCGAGGTCGACGAGGTAGAGCTCGCCATCCGCGAAATTTTGGATAAAATGCACAAATAATTCCCAAATAAGGAGCGAAATATGGAAATAGTGCCGATAGCGTTCATCAAAAACGATTACAAGGAAAAGTTCGGCATACCGCGCCAGAGCGGTCTCGTCAGCCTGCGTTCACAAATCGTCCTCGAGCCGAACTTCCGCGACGAAAACGCCCTCCGCGGCGTCGAAGATTTTACACACATCTGGCTCATCTGGGGTTTTTCGGCAGCGCAAACGGACGGTTTCTCGCCGACGGTGCGCCCCCCGAGGCTCGGCGGCAACGTCCGCAAGGGCGTTTTCGCGACGCGCTCGCCGTTCCGACCGAACTCACTGGGACTGAGCGCGGTGCGCCTCGTGAGCGTAAGCGGCTTCACGCTCACGGTCGAGGGCGCGGATCTGATGAGCGGCACGCCGATCTACGACATCAAGCCGTACCTGCCCTACGCCGACAGCCTCCCCGGCGCGTCCAACGGCTGGGCGCTGTCGGAGCGCGGCGGGCTGCTGTCGGTCGAGTTCCCCGAGGAGCTGCTGGAAAAAATTCCCAGCGAAAAGCGCCGCGGGCTGCTCGAAACGCTCGCCCAAGACCCGCGCCCGCAGTACCAGAGCGCCCCCGAGCGCCTTTACACAATGGCTTTCGGGGAATTTCAGGTCTCATTCAAGATAATGAACAATGCTCTCACCGTCACCGATGTACGCAAATAATTCACAAAACGACCGAAAATGAGAAATTACTCGCGGCTGTAATTTCACTTTTTCGCCACCCGTCTATTATATCTCATCTTCAACTGCAATTTACTGCAATTTTTCGGCAGCCCAAAACAGTTAGCACACCTATTTCCAAATTTTAACTTTATTTTACATTATTTCCAATTATTTACAGCACAAAACTGCAAATAAACGCAAATTACTGCAAAACGGCTGCAAAAAACTGCACGAGAGCTGCAAAAAACTGCAAGATAAGGGACAAATTCGTGTTGATTTGTCCCTTTTTGAAAAAATTTTGCAAGTTTCCAATTAAAAACTTGCAAAAAATTTTTAAAAAACCCGTAACAAACGCCGAAAAATTTTTACTATATTAACAGAAGGACAATTTCGAGGAGTGATAAAATGGACGAAAACCGCATAACAGAGCCTTTTTCGGGCTCTTCGGCAACGATCCGCGCCACAAAGACGTTTCCGAGGGCTGATAAAACGGACGAAAACCGCACAACGGAGCCGTTTTCTGGCTCTTCGGCAGCGGCAGTCCGCGCCACAAAGACGTTTCCGAGGAGTGATAGAATGGACGACAACCGCATAATAGAGCTGTTTTTCGAGCGCTCGGAGCAGGCGGTGACGGAGCTTTCGGCGAAGTACGGGCGGGTCTGCATGAGCGTCGCCGCGAACGTGCTGAACGACCGCTGCGACGCCGAAGAATGTGTCAACGACGCGCTTTACGCCGTCTGGAACACTATCCCGCCGAAGAAGCCCGACAACCTGCTCGCGTACGTTTGCAGGATAGCGCGAAACCTCTCCGTAAACCGCTTTAAGCGCAATTCCGCGCAAAAACGCGGCGGCGCCCGCGACCTCTGCATAAGCGAGCTGGACGAGTGCCTCCCGTCGGGGGACGCCGCCGAGGAGCGCTTTGAAACAAAGGAGCTCTCGCGGCTCATCGACGAGTATCTGGACGGGCTCGACAGGACGAACCGCATGCTTTTCGTAAGGCGCTACTGGTACATGGACTCGTTTGAGAAGCTCGCGAAAACGGCGGGGCTGAGCGCGGGAGCAGTGAGGACACGCCTTACGCGGATGCGCGGGGCGCTGAGGGAATTTTTGGAAAGCCGAGGTGTTGACGTATGAGCAAGATGACGGACGCTTTTGAGAACATCAGCGACAGGCACATCATTGAATTTGCCTTTGCTGAGCCGCCCAAGCGGATAGTGCCGCTGTGGGCGAAGATAGGCGCGACGGCGGCGAGTATCGCTATTATAGGGCTTACCGCCGCGGATATTGCCGTGAGAGTGAATACAAACATAAATGTGGTCTCCGAGCCGTACACGTCCGTTGACAGCGCGCCGTCGGAGAGCTCCTCTTCGAGCGGCGTGAGCTCCGCTTGGAGCGTTCCCGAGGGCATTGTGATACCGAGCGAGTTCAACAGCGACGACCTGTTCGTGCAGAAGATCCTGCAAAGGCAGGCATCGTCCGCCGTGGAGTGCGCGCAGACGTGGTTCCGCGGCATGCTCGACGCATACGAGGTCAGCGCGTTGATGGCTTTAAACTTTGAGACGACGAACGCGCCGCAGTTTTACTACAAGGTCTTTGGCAATTTTCCACAGACGACCGAGGAAATGGAAAAGCACCTGAAAAAGTACTTTACGTCCGCGGCAACGGCGCAGTTTATGACGAACGTCGGCAAGGGGACGCTGACGGTAGGCGGCGACGGCTCGCTGAACGTGGAGATGAGCGGCGGCGGCTCTCCGACGCGGTTTATCGAGATAGACGGGCGGATGTACTGCTCGGAGAGCACCTCGGGCTTCCTGCTCGGCGAGCCGTACTGGAGCACGGCAAAGGCGGTCTCGCGCAGCGAGGATACGCTCGTGTTTACGTATATTTACGCGAGCTTCGGCGAGCTTTGGGAGGGCGAGGGCGTGCTGAAAAAAGAGGACGGCGACTGGAAATTCGAGAGCTGCTCGCCGTGGCTCGACGAGCCCAAGCCGCTGCCCGTCGACATCGGGAACGGAATGACCCTCACGGGAACGCCGCTCGACAGCTCCGAGCTCGAGGAGTTCTCGATAGATCCCGTGACTTTAGGGGAGACCGAGGAGGCGTTTTTCGGCAGCCTCGGCGACCCCGAGCTCGGGGAGCTGTTCCAAAAGGCGCAGAGCCTGTTTTGGTTCTGCCACTCCCCCGGCGACCTGCGCCTCACGGCTGCCGTTTATAGCGATGACCGCTTTGTGCCGTATATTGATTTCGACAGCAGCAAGTACCTCGAGAGGTGCCGCGAGACGGGCTACACCTACGAAAGCTTTTACAACGCGTTCCGCGAGGTGTTCACCGAGGAGGAGATCGACAGGCTGTTTGAATACAGAGGGGGCTTTCTGAATTACAACGGCGAGCTGTTTTGCACCGACGGAGCAAGCGGAGGGAATGCCTGGGAGGTGCACCGCGAATATGAGCTCGTCCCGACGGACGGGGAGAGGATAGTGTTCAGGAGGACCGAGTTTATGCACGATATAGACTTTTATCCCTCGCAGGAATGGGACCCCGAGCTGCGGTACGAATACCGCACCAACGTGTTTACGTTCGCGTTCGTTCCGACGGAGGACGGTTGGCGCTTGGAGTGCGTCTCCGAGTTTGACGCGGACAGGATATACCCCGACGACGAGCTTGTCCCGAGCGGGTGGCTGCCCGTCGGCAGCTGCGCGGAGGTCGAGAAAAACGCGCGCGAGGTTCTGACAGCCGATTTCTCCTCGAAGGACCCCGAGAGCGCGCTCCCCGCGCTGATGAACAGGCATGTGTTTTTTTACATGCTGAGCGAATTCGCGGCGAGGGCTTTGGTCGACATCGATTTTAGCGCGCCGTACAGCTCTCCCGATTTTGAGAGCCCCGTTTATCCCATGACGTCCGAATATATTTCCGACGTGCAAAGCATTTATGATCTGGCTTACGGCACATACGAGAGCTCGCTCGCAGAGAAACGTTTGCACGGACTTAACGGCGAGCCGCTTTACGCGGAGATCGACGGGCAGATGTACGTCAACTACGCGGCGTTTCCCGCGGGGGCGGGAGGAGCTTCCACGTTTATCGCGCGGTCGTATGTTGAAATAACCGAGAAAACGGACAACAAATGCACGTTTATTTGGCACTATCCCGACGTTGAGAGGCTCAATCCGCCCGAGGAGGGCTATGAGTTCCATTATTATGAGAGAAGCTATACCGCCGAGTATATCGAGGGCTCTTGGAAGCTGAACGAGGTCGTTTCCAACCTAGGGTAATCGAAAAAACCGCCAAAGCTTTTGGCGGTTTTTTGTTGAAATTGACGAAAGCTCAGCTCATCTCCACGTTCTCGGCGAGCCACGAGAACAGGTCGGCGACGAATTTCGGCGTGTCCGGGAGACGGCTTTCTACCGCGGCGCGGAATTCTTCGGCGGTTATCGGCAGATGCAGCGCCACTTCGGCATTGACATTTTTTCCCAGCGCGACAATGCCCTCGGCGGTGTTGCCGATAGCTATTTTCCCCATTGCCGTCGCGCCGAACGCGTAAGCGCCCATGCTCGCCGCGCCGTAGCTCAGCCAGCCGACGGAGACAACGCCGAACGAGAACACTCCCGCGGCGACCGCTCCGAGCGCGAATATCCCCGCCGCGACTATCGCGTTGGCGGCTATGCCGGCCGCCGCAAGCGCGCCCACCGCG
>JAMPFE010000001.1:0-53390 GCA_023664705.1 Lachnospiraceae bacterium
GTATCTGCGATCTCATCTTTTCGGACACGGCAAGCCCCGCCGCGTCGTCGCCGGCACGGTTTATTCTGTAGCCGCTTGACAGCTTTTCGGATGACTTTTTCAAGCCCGCAACGTTCGTTTTCAATTTGTTTCTCGCATTGAGCGAAGTTAAGTTGTGTTGGATGATCATATGACTTACCTCTTTGCATTTTCCAATGTACCATACAGCCGAAATTCGTGCTATACTACAGTTGGATATTTTTCACCGTCTGTGGGAACAACAAGATCGGCGTCGATTTTCGTTAAATACCGCATTTAAATACAACCCGAAAAAAACGCATAGCAAAAGGAAATTTTCAAAACCGATACTGCTGTTTTGACACCGATTGACACTAAAACAGCATACACATCTCGTTCATCAGCCGCTGCTCATGAGCGAAATCGGGATGGACATACCGGCTCAAAGTGAGGTTTACGCTGCTGTGACCGAGAACGTTGGAGAGCGTTTTTATATCGAATCCGTTCTGCATACAATTCGTGGCGAACGTGTGGCGCAGTTGGTGATAGTTGCGATACGAAACCCGAGCCATCGCCATAATCCTCTTGTATCTGTACTGCATAACTCGCGGTTCCGTTGCTTTTTCGCTTCCCGAAAGAATGTAGCAGTCTTTGTCCGCCTTGAATTTTTCAAAATATTCCATAAGAAAATCCGGAATGGATATGGCTCGACACGAGGTCGAGCTTTTCGGCGATGAAACAATAACCTTGGTCTTTCTGCTGCCCTCTGCGATGGCAATGCGCTGAACGGTTCTTCCAATACGCAGCGTTCTGTTTTTGAAATCAACATCGTTCCAGCGCAGACCGCACAATTCGCCTATTCTGATTCCCATAAACAGCGAAATAAGAATACCAAACGAGGTAAGATCAATGTGCTGTTTAAGGTACTCAACAAGCAAGCGCTGCTCGGAATCGGCAAGTTTGTTTTCTTGCCGTTTTTCGCATTTGGGCATAGAAATATTCTTAAACGACAAATCAAAGCGATATTCCTCTTGCGCGTATTTCAGCATCGTTTTGAATACGATGATAATATCCCGAACGTAGCTTGCGGACAGCCCTGTCGCAAGCTTTCGGTTTATGAACGCATTTATCTTTCCGGTGGATAATTCCGCACACGATACATCGCCGAATTCGGGCAGAATATGCTTTTCAAATTTCAGCTTGTAGTTGGCAAACGTGGATTCCTTAATGCGGTTGACAACAGCATTGAGCCACTCCTCATACACCGTTTTTACGGAAACGCTCTTGCCCGAAAGGAAACGCGACGTGATCTCGTTGGCGATCCGCAGCTTTTCCTCAACTTCCTCGTAGGTCTTGCCGTAAATGCACTGGTAGATAGCCTTGCCGTTCTCATCGTAGCCGCTGATAAAGCGACCCATATACCTTCCGTCTTTGCGCTTTGTAATATGATCAATAATCTTCAGCATTTAGTTCTCCTTTCCGTTGTCGCATCTTGTCGAATATGCACAAATATAGCCGCGCATTTTGTTAATTTTCACGAAAATCCGACGTTCCTCTTGATTTTGTAAGCTGTTTCAAATATAATAAGAAGGGGTGTAGTCTTTTTTGACAATAACACGTATTTCGCTAAATGCGGTATTTAACGAAAAGCCGAAAACAAGCGCAAGCCTGATTTCGGCTTTTGCTTTTTAACACACATTTTGAATTTTGTATAAGCGGACAGAATTTTGTCCTTCACTTATAGAACAAAAATCCGCCAAATCGTCAGCCTATTTTCGACAGTTCAGCAAAATTTTTTCCGCAATTATTAATCTCAGAATCTCGCCCTCTACCCATAGGAAAAAAATCGGTGATTTTTACGGTCAATTTTCTCAAAAAAATTTTAAATTTGTAGATTATAACGAATTAGCTCAGCTAACAAATATGCGTTTTGTGCCGAATAACTAACCAAGTTTGCAAGTGCCGCAATAGCGACAATATTTGAAGCATACTGGGCATGTTTTCGGGCTTAAAACAGATCGGACTAAAAAAGGTAATAAAAATAGCCCCGTACCTCAAACATACAGTCCGAGTACGGGGCAGATATTCTTATTCAATTTTTCTCAAAAGCTATTCCGAACGGAATTTCACCTCCCGCTCGGCTTTTCGTATACATTATATATATATATATATATATATTATAGGTACGGAAACATGAAATCACTCTAAACAAAACAAGCCCCCGCTGCCTTGACAGCAACGGGGGCTTGCTTATGATCCGTCGATTGTCTGTCTGTAACGATTTGGAAAACTTCTGTATCGCTACCCGCCTTTACGGGGAGCGCGTTACATATTTGCCCCTTGACAAATCGAGCGGGATTTTGTATAAATCGACAATAAGGTTAGAAAACGCTAACTTCGGTTTGGCTATTTTTCATAAATCCCGAGCCATTCGTGGAAATACCGTATTGACAAATCGCGAAGAAAGGTCTATAATATAGTTAGCTTTTACTAACCAACCGAGGGGAGCTGCGCCTTATGATGATAAATAAACGGCTGATAGGAACGGTCGACGAAAGCAAAAAATACATCGCGGGAAACGTGATCCTGCAGTGGTGCTCTCTTGCGGCGAACATCGCGATGATGACGGGCATTACATACCTGTTGCAGGGGCTTTTCCAAAAAACGGCGGACGCGAAGAGCGTCGCGGTGACGGCGGCGGTCGCCTTGGCAGCCGTGATAATCCGCTTCGCGTGCACGATAGGCTCTTCGCGGATGGGGTATCTGTCCTCGAAAGCAGTGAAAAAGACGCTCCGCGAGAAGATTTATTCCAAGCTGCTGAAGCTCGGCGCATCCTACAGCGAACGGGTGAAAACCTCGGAGGTGGTGCAGGTCGCCGTGGAGGGCGTCGACCAGCTGGAGACGTATTTCGGCGCGTATCTGCCGCAGTTTTTCTACGCGATGATAGCGCCGCTGACGCTGTTCGTGTACCTCTGCTTCGTGAACTTTCCCTCTGCGATAGTGCTGCTCGTTTGCGTGCCGCTGATACCCGTCACGATAGCCGCCGTGCAGACGTGGGCGAAAAAGCTGCTTTCCAAATACTGGGGGCAGTACACGGCGCTCGGCGATACGTTCCTTGAGAATTTGCAGGGGCTAACAACGCTGAAAATATACCAAGCGGACGATTTCAAGCACCGCGAAATGAACGTCGAGGCGGAAAAGTTCCGCAAAATCACAATGAAGGTGCTCACCATGCAGCTCAATTCCATAACGATAATGGACCTGATAGCCTACGGCGGCGCAGCTGTCGGCGTCATCATGGCGGCGACGCAGTACGCGGGCGGGCACGTCTCGCTCGCGGGGTGTCTGCTGATAATCCTGCTGGCGGCGGATTTCTTTATCCCGATGCGGCAGCTCGGGTCGTTCTTCCACATAGCCATGAACGGTATGGCGGCGAGCGACAAGATTTTCCGCCTGCTCGATCTGCCCGAGAGCGGGGAAAAAACGGCTGCCGTTCCCGAGGACTGCACGATAGTCTGCGGCGGGCTGCGGTTCTCCTACGAGGAGGACAGGGAGATACTGCACGGCGTGGATATGCGCTTCCCGAGGGGCTCCTTTACCTCGATAGTCGGCGAATCGGGCTGCGGAAAATCCACCGTCGCGTCGATTTTAATGGGACGAAATAAGGGCTATTCGGGTTCGGTTTCCGTTGGTGACATTGAATTGTCGGAGCTCAGCGAGGCGAGCCTTATGAAGAGCTTCACCTACATAAGCCATCAAAGCTATCTGTTTAAGGGAACGGTCCGCGATAATCTGCTTATGGGCAAGCCCGAGGCTTCCGACGACGAGCTGTGGGCGGTTCTGGGGCGCGCTAATCTCGCGGACTTTCTCAAAAGCGAAAACGGGCTTGACACGCTCCTCGCCGAAAAGGCGGGCAACCTTTCGGGCGGGCAGTGCCAGCGGCTGGCGCTGGCGAGAGCGCTGCTGCATGACAGCCCCGTGTACATCTTCGACGAGGCGACCTCCAACATCGACGTGGAGAGCGAAAACGACATTATGCGGGAAATTCACGAGCTGGCGAAAACAAAAACTGTCATTCTCATTTCTCACCGTCTCGCGAATGTTACCGCCTCCGACAACATTTACGTAATGGAAAACGGAGCAATTTCGGAATGCGGAACTCACGAAAAATTGCTCGCGGAGAACGGCGGCTACGCAAAGCTTTGGAACGCGCAGCAGAGCCTTGAAAACTACGGAAAGGAGGACGCGGACGCATGAAAAGAAGAAACGGATTTACCGTAATGGCGCGGCTTATCGGGCTTGTAAAGCCGCTTGCGGGATTTATGGTCTTGGCGATTTTTATGGGACTTATCGGGCATTTGTGCGCCGCGTTCATCACGATCTTCGGCGGCTATGCCGTGCTGAATTTACTGGAATTTGACGTGCCGTTTACACTTACCGCGCTGTTTGTTTCGGTCGGCGTGTTCGCGCTCGTTCGCGGCGTTCTGCGCTACGCGGAGCAGGGCTGCAACCACTTCATCGCGTTTAAGCTGCTGGCGCTTATACGCGACAAGGTGTTCGCGGCGCTGCGGAAGCTCTGTCCCGCGAAGCTCGAGGGGCGCGACAAGGGCGACCTCATCGCGGTCATCACCTCGGATATCGAGCTGCTGGAGGTGTTCTACGCGCACACCATTTCCCCCGCGGCGATAGCGCTGCTGTTCACGATAATACTGTGCCTGTTCATCGGGAGCTTCCACCCCGGCTTGGGGGTTCCGGCGCTTTGCGCGTACTTGACCGTGGGGATAATTATTCCCATGATAACCTCAAAACTCAGCGGCGACGACGGCATGAAATTCCGCACCAAATCGGGCGATCTGAGCGGTTTCGTGCTCGACAGCCTGCGCGGACTGCCCGAGACGATACAGTACGGTCGGGGCGAAAAGCGCCTTGCCGAGATGAACGCGAAAACCGACGCGCTCTCCGCGGACGAGGCGCGGCTGAAGCGCACCTCGGGGCGAAATATGGCGGTCACGAACACGGTCATTCTCGTTTTCGATCTGGCGATGCTGTTCGCGTCGGCAATGCTGTACCAAAACGGCGCCGTGGATTTTTCGGGGCTGCTGATACCGACGCTCGCGCTGATGAGCTCGTTCGGACCGTGCGTGGCGCTGGCGAACCTCGGCAGCACGCTGCAAAACACGTTTGCGGCGGGCAACCGCGTGCTGGATATCCTCGATGAAACGCCCGTCGTAAACGAGGTGAGCGGAAAGCCCGCGGTACAATTCGGCGGCGCGTCCGCGGAGAACGTGACGTTCGCTTACGGCTCGGAGACCATTCTCGACGGCGTTTCCCTCAAGATCCCCGAGGGGACGATTGTCGGCATAGTCGGGCGCAGCGGAAGCGGAAAATCCACGCTGTTAAAGCTGTTTATGCGCTTTTGGAACGTGCAAAAGGGCGCAGTGAAAATTTCGGGCACGGACGTTTCCGGGATAAATACGGCAAATCTGCGCGATATGGAGAGCTTCGTCACGCAGGAAACGCATCTGTTCCACGACAGCATCAAAAACAATCTGCGCGTTGCGAAGCTCGACGCTACCGACGAGGAAATTGAAGCTGCGTGCAAAAAAGCGTCCGTGCACGATTTTATTATGAGCCTGCCTCGGGGGTACGACACTCCCGTCGGGGAGCTCGGAGATACGCTCTCGGGCGGCGAGAGACAGAGGATAGGCTTGGCGAGGGCGTTTCTGCACGGCGCGCCGCTTATGCTGCTCGACGAGCCGACAAGCAATCTCGACAGCCTGAACGAGGCGGTCATCTTGAAGTCGCTCTGCGAGGAGCGCGAAAACAAAACGGTGGTGCTGGTGTCGCACCGCAAGTCGACCATGCGCGTTGCCGATACCGTTTATTCCGTGGAGCACGGGAGGATGAGCTGATGAAAGACATAGAAACGAAGCGCGAGCGGGAAAAGGAAATGGTCTCGATGATGATAGCGCTGTATTGCAGGCGAAACCACAAGGCGGGCGGGCTTTGCCCCGACTGCGCCGCGCTTGACGAGTACGCGCGGTCGCGCAGCGACAAATGCCCGTTTATGGAGACGAAAACCTTTTGCTTCAACTGCCCCGTGCACTGCTACAAGCCCGAAATGCGCGAGAAGATACGCGCGGTAATGCGGTTTTCGGGACCTCGTATGATTTTTCATCACCCTGCCGCGGCTGTGCGGCACGTTATCGAAATGAAGAAAGAAAAAAGGAAATTGGAGACAAGCAAATGAAAAACACGGTATTTGAGAAATTCAAGATAAAGGACGTCGTATTTCTCGCCATTATCGCGGCGGTAACGCTTTGCACCTGCGCGGTAATGCCGCTGGTGGCGAGCCTGCAAACGACCGTATTCGGCATCGCGCAGGTCGTAACGAGCCTTCAGATCGCCGTGTTTTTCTCGATAGGGCTGATGAAGGTGCGGAAGGTCGGGTCGCTGCTCATTATGTCCGTGCTTATGGGTCTGTTTGAACTGATGATGGCGCCCGCGATGTTCTTTTCCAACGTGATAATCGGCGTGCTGCTGGAGCTGTTCGCGATCGGCGTGTTCCGCGGCTACAAGTCCGACAAAGCGGTTTTTGTGACCGTAATGCTGTTTAATCCGCTGTCGCTGCCGTTCAACGTGCTGTACAACTATCTGTTCGGCAGGGAAGCGATGGTCGCGGTGCTGACGCTTACGCCGTGGCTGACGGTCGTGATGTCGCTGGCGGTCGTCGCTATCAGCGCGCTCGGCGCGTTTATCGGCATTAAAATCTCAAGGGAGCTTCAAAAATCGGGAGTGATGAAAAAATGAGCGAGGCGTTACGTGCAAAACGGCAGTTGTACCCTCTTATCGGGATAATTTCCGCCGTTGTCATTATGATTTTCGGGCTTATCACCGCGAAAAGCGAAGCATGCATTTTCTACCTCGCCGCGGTATGGCTGCTGCTGCTCGTTTTCGGGTACTGGCGCTCCTGTATAACGGTGCTTCCCGTGGCGGCGGTGATGTGCGCGGTGCTTGCGGGAATTACATACGCCATTTCAAGGGATATTTCCCAAACGCTGGCGGCGGTCAACCGTATTCTTGCGGTATGCATCGCAGTTATCCCAGGGCTTGGCATGCAGCCCGTGAACCTCGTGCGCAATTTTTCCGCGCTGAAAATGCCGCGAATGCTGACGCTCGGAATGATGATAACGCTGAACTTTTTTCCGCTGCTCGGTCTGGAGGTCTCCCGCGTGCGCGAGGCGATGAAAACGCGCGGCGCAGGCAGCCTATTGCAGCCGCAGGTGTTTTACCGCGCGTTTCTGCTGCCGCTGGTGGTGCGGCTGGTGAACATTTCCGATACCCTGTCGCTCTCGGTGGAAACGCGCGGATTTTCCGCGGAAAACGGCGCGGAGTACTCCGTTTACAAAACAGTGCGGCTGAGCCCCGTCGACTGCGTTTGCTTCGCGGTTCTCGTGATTTTGTCCGCAGCGGTGGTGATCATATGAACGCGATAGAGCTGAAAGACGTGTCCTTCATCTACGAGGGGTACGAAGCGCCGATACTTTGCGGCGCAAACTTTTCTGTGGAATACGGCGAGGTCGCGCTGCTGTCGGGATTTTCGGGCGAGGGAAAAAGCACGGTGCTGTCGCTTATCGCGGGGATAATTCCCAACGTCACGCCCGGGGAGGTCTCGGGCGAGGTTCTTATCGGCGGCGAGAGCATTAACGGAAAAAGGCTCGGCGACGTCTGCCGAAGGGTCGGCGTGGTGCTGCAGAACGCGGAGTCGCAGATAATTCAGCAGACAGTGGAGGACGAAATAGCTTTCGGGTGCGAAAATTTCGCGTTCTCAAAAGAAAAGATCGCGGAACGTATTCGGCTTTCGTGCGGGAAAATGAAATTGCAGCCGCAGTGGAAAACGCGAACGCTCTCGGGCGGGCAGAAGCAGCGTCTGATGACCGCCGCGACCCTTGCCACGGAGCAGAAGATACTCGTCCTTGACGAGCCGCTCGCCAACCTCGACAAGGACGGCGCGGAGCTGCTGATGAGCTCTCTGCGCGCGCTCGCGGAAAGCGGATACGCCGTTCTGGTGGCGGAGCACCGCTTGGATATGGTGCTGCCGTATGTGGATTCCGTGTGGTGCATTCGCGACAAAAAGCTCTCGCGCGTCGAAAACAAGCGCGAATATCTCGATTCACAGGCGCGCTTGATACAAGACAAGTGCCGTAAACGGGCGGAAAATTCGGCGGCTTTCGAGATACGGGGTCTCGGGTTTTCGGCAGGCGGACGGGAAATTCTGAAGGACGTTTCCTTCGACGTTCAAAAGGGCGAGCGGCTGCTTCTTCTGGGGGAAAACGGCTGCGGCAAAACGACGCTCATGCGCCTGACCGCGCGGCTTTGCAAGCCGACAAAGGGGACGATCGCGCAATACATCGACGAGAAACTGGGGCAAAAACCGAACGGCAGTAAAGCGTGGTTTAAAAAGGTGGGCGTAGTCTACCAGAACCCCAATTATCAGCTTTTTATGTCGACCGTGAGGGACGAGATAGCCTACAACGCCGCGTCGCCCGAGTACGCGGACGAGATAACGGAGCGGTTTCGGCTCTCGCATTTGGCGGAGCGGCATCCGCAGTCGCTCTCCGAGGGGCAGAAGCGGCGCGTTTCCATTGCGGCAGTCGCGGCGGCAAAGCCCGAGGTGCTGCTCCTCGACGAGCCGACCGTCGGGCAGGACTACACGGGGCTTGCCGAAATGGTTGAGATCCTGAACGATATTCACGAGCGGACGGGAAATACGATGATAACCGTCACGCACGATATGCGCTGCGCCGAGGCGCTTTGCGACCGCGCCGTCGTCATCGAAAACGGTGTCGTTTCCGCCGAGGGCGGTAAGGAGCTGGCGCATCGGTATTTTTACGGCAACGAATAATTCGACCGTGCTTACTGTAATAGGGGGATAAATTATGAGCGACCGCATTGAAATTTTGGACGGCGGCAAAAAGATGATTTTGATAAAAAAGACTGCCGCGGAAATCCTCGGCGAGACCGAAACGGAGCGCGTGTGGGAAACGGCTCGGGAAAATCTGAGGGAGCTCCTTGCGCGCTATCGGAATATCCCGCCGAAAGAGCGGCGGCATACGGATCTGATTTTCCCGCATATCGCGGTTTACAAGGCGCTGCTCGAAAATCACGGCACCGCCGCAATGGAAATTATGGAAAAGGGCGAGGCTGTTTCCGCACGGGAAGCCGCGAAAAAATTTCAGGGCACGGTCGGGCTGCCGTTCGGGAAAAAGCTTTTCCTCAAGGGCTTCGCGGCGGGGTGCAAGTCGGGCTTCGGCGAGGACGCGGGCTTTAAACACGTCGTTTTTGACGCAAATTCGCGGCGCTATAAAATGGACGTCACCGCCTGCCCTTACGTGAAATACTGCAGCGCCGAGGGCTGCGCGGAGCTCGTTCACATATTCTGCGACAACGACGTTTACGCGTACGGTCATCTCGACGGAATAATTTTTGAAAGAACGCAGACGCTGGGCACGGGCGGCGAAAAATGCGACTTTCTCTTGTACTTAGGCGATAAAACTTTGAAAGGAAAACAACAATGAAAAGCGAATTTAACAGAATAGGGATCTCGGACGAGCTCAATATCCCGAGAATAAAGCACCTTTTGAAAATAGGATTTTTCGCGGCGTTTCTGGTGCTCGCGGGAGATATTCTGATAGGTTACGGCGCGGCGGATTCGGAGATCTCGGGGATCCCCGCAACGTTCGCGAGGTATCTTTCCGTATCCGACGGCAGGCTTTTTTGGGCGGCGCTCTTGGGAATGATAGGAATACCGCTCGAGTGTTTGTGCTATTTCGCGGTATATCGGCTGATTGCGCCGAAAAGCCCGAAATACGCGCACGCGTACCGCGCGGGTATCTTCGGGAGCCTGATATTCGGCGCGTGCGGCGTTCACGTGCCGTGCAGCGCGGCGGTGTATTTTCTCAAAAAAATGTACGCGCAAAACCCCGACACGGCGCTTGACGAGGCGCTGAAATTTATCCTGTATTTTATGCTCCCCGCGACGGCCGTGTTTCTGATTTTCTTTTTCATATTGAATATCACGCAGATAGCGGCGTTCGCTAAGGGCTTGACGCCGCTCCCGAAACGAGCTTGGACATTCAACGTCCTGTTCGGGCTGTTGGCGGCGGCGATTTTCAAATTGCCGAATTTGCCGCTTACCAACGGTCTTGCCGCGGGGTGGATAAGTCTTGGAAATCTGTGGACTTTCGGCGGTCTGCTGGTCATGGTTAAAAGCGGCGAGGTGCGGAAATGAATTTACCCGTTGTGATTTTAGAGGGCTTGATACTGTGCTTCCTTCTGTGGCTGATGTGTTATATCGGAATACGCAACGGCGCGGTCGGAATGGCGCATTTTTACGAAAAAAACGTCCAAAAAAGAGCCGTGGAGCTGGGGCTCACCACCGAGAAAAAAATAAAGCGCCGCTCTGTGATTTTCTCGACGGTCGGGCTGATTTTGTACTTCGGCTACATCATCGCCGCCGTGTATCTCGTAAACGGCGCGCGCGGCTTTGTACGGGGCTTTCTGCAGTCGCTGATAATCATTATGATAATGGGCGTTTTCGACAAACTGGTCATCGAAACGCTCTGGGTCGAGCACGGGAAAGCGTGGATAATCCCCGGGACGGAGGATCTGCGCCCGTATATCCCGCTGAAAACTCACGTCAAAAAATGGCTCACGACGCTTGTCGTTTATCCGATCTCCGTCGCGCTCATCGCGTGGATAATGTCGTTGATTTTGAAATAGGGTGATGAAATGATAAAGGTCGAAAACAAAACCGCGTCCGAAATCGCCGAGCTCGGCAGGAAAATCGGCGAGGCGTTCGCCGCGGAAAACGGCGGCATCGCGTCGTCGCTGACAAAAGAACATATCGTCAAATTCTTTGAGATAATGACGGAATGTTATTACAGAGCGGGCGTGCTTTATTCAACCGAAAACGGCGAGGGCTATCTCGCTTTTTGGGAGAAAAATTCCAAGCCTGCGTTTCGGCACACGCTGCATATGATAAAGCGGCTCCTAAGCGAAATGCCGTTAAAAGCCGTCTTGGCGGTCTCGCAGAGCGGCAGCGCGCATTTCGAGAAGCTTTTCAAAAAGGAAAAGAATTACATCGCCGTTTCCATGGTGGTCGTGCTGCGGGAATTTCAAGGCCGCGGCTTTATGCATAAGGTTCTGGAGCTGCCCTTTTCCGAAGCGGACAAGAAAAATATTTACTGCGTTCTCGACACCGACACGGAGCTTAAAGCGAAAAAATACACGCGCTGCGGCATGAAGATCGCGGGCAGGAAAAAGCTGAAAAACAACGTTACTTTATACGCGCTGGCATACCGTAACTCACAGTTGTAACTCTTGACATTCCAACGATATTGTGCTATAATTAAGCAAAAGCACGGAAAGCAAGGAGAAATAAAATGCGAATATCAAGCAGATTTACAATAGCAATACACATTTTTTCCTGTATCGACGCCTTTGAAGGGGAGCACAAAATAACGAGCGAGTTTTTAGCGGGGAGCGTCAACGTCAATCCCGTCATAATACGCAAGCTGTTGTCGCAGCTGAAAGCCGCGGGGCTTGTGACCGTTCAGCGCGGGAGCGGCGGCGCGTCCGTTGCCAAGCCCTTGGAGCAAATAACGTTTCTGGACGTGTATAACGCGGTGGAGTGCGTCGAGGACGGCGAGCTTTTCCACTTCCACGAGCACCCCAACGCGGACTGCCCCGTCGGGCGCAATATCCACCGCGCCCTCGACGGAAAGCTGGAGCGCGTTCAGGACGCAATGGAACGGGAAATGGAAAAAATCACCATCGCCGACGTTATCGAGGATACCCGAAAGTATATCTCCGAGGAACACCGAATATAACAGCCGTGTACTAAAATGCGCACGGCTTGCTTTTTAGCCGAATTGTGAAAATCGTGTGAAATTTTCGTTGTAACTATTGACATTACAATCGCAATGTGCTATAATGCAATTGTAACAACGAAAGTTACAACAAAACATTTTAATTTACGGAGGTATTCACATGAAATTAGCGGTAGTTTGCGCAAACGGAAAAGCGGGGCGCTTGATAGTCAAGGAGGCGGCGGACAGAGGTCTGGACGTTACCGCCGTGGTACGGGGCGAAAACAAAACCGTTGCCGAAAAGGCGATCCAAAAGGATTTGTTCGATTTGACGGCAGCCGACCTCGAGAGCTTTGACGCGGTGGTCGACGCTTTCGGCGCGTGGGCGGAGGAGGAGCTTCCCAACCACAGCAAGTCCCTGAAGCACCTGTGCGACGCCCTCTCGGGCACGGAAACGCGTCTGCTGGTGGTCGGCGGCGCGGGCAGCCTCTACGTAAATCCCGAGCATACGGCGGTCGTGTCCGACGGCGCGGATTTCCCAGCGGCGTTCCTGCCGCTCGCCAAGGCGCAGGGCAGGGCTCTCGCGGAGCTCCGCGAAAGAAGCGACGTCCGCTGGACGTTCATCAGCCCCGCAGGCGATTTCCAAGCGGACGGAGAGCGCACGGGCGAATACATTCTCGCGGGCGAGGAGCTCACGCTCAACAGCCGCGGCGAGAGCGTCATCAGCTACGCCGATTACGCGATAGCAATGGTCGACGAAATAACGCGCGGCAATCATATCGGGCAGCGCATCAGCGTGGTAAGAAAGTAATTTTCAAAATACGGGGGTGGGGGCATGACGCAAGCCGAAAAAAGAGCGTTTCTGATAAAAGAGCTGCTGCGCGAACAGCCGAGATACCAAAATACGGAAATACCGCAGAACGCTTGGGAGCAGCGGAGTTTGCTCCGCTCCCTGTTCAATGTCCGTATGCCCGCGCCCGCCGACGATGAGTTTTTGAGGGTTCAGGACGAATATCTCCAAGCCGAGACCGCCGAAAAGGGCGTTACCGACGTCGACGACCTTACGCCGATATGCGGGGATATATACCTCTGGCAGGGATACATCACGACCCTGAAATGCGGCGCGATAGTCAACGCGGCGAACAGTCGTCTGCTCGGCTGCTTTTGCCCTTGCCACGGCTGCATCGACAACGCCATTCACACATTCGCGGGCGTGCAGCTCAGAGCCGCCTGCGCCGAGCTTATGGCAAAGCAGGGTCACGAGGAACCGACGGGCTGCGCGAAAATAACTCCCGCATACAATCTTCCGTGCGAATACGTTCTGCATACCGTGGGTCCCATAATCAACGGCAGATTAACTAAAAAAGACGAGGAGCTTCTCGCGTCATGCTACCGCTCATGCTTGAAGCTTGCCGAGGAAAACGAAATTACAAGCGTCGCCTTCTGCTGCATTTCAACGGGCGAGTTTCACTTCCCGAACGAAAGAGCCGCGGAGATCGCCGTTGAAACGGTGAAGGAATTCAAGCGTGCAAGCCAAAGCAAAATGAGGGTGATATTCAATGTTTTCAAGGAACTCGACCTGCAAATCTACCGTGAATTGCTCGGATAATATCGGGCTGCGCTTTCCCGTACAGCGCCCGCATTTTACAATAAATGTCAATCCGCGCGGCTCTTCACGCGCCAAAATTAAAAAAGTTTCAAAAACCCCTTTACAAATCGGAAAAAATATGATATAATACATATGTTGTGCAATTCCGCACAAAACAGCTTCCGTTTTCACGGACAGCGGATACCGCTCCAAAGGAGAAACACCAAGTCCCTGTGCTGTGATAACGGAGAAATTTCAAGAGGTGTAATATGTTAAGAAAAGAAGAAAAAACAGCGGTTATCGAAGCTAACCGCAAGCACGAAAACGACACGGGCTCGCCCGAGGTACAGATCGCTATCCTCACCAAGAGGATAAACGACCTCACCGAGCACATCAAGGTTCACAAGAAGGATCACCACTCCACGCGCGGACTTCTGAAAATGGTCGGCCGCAGAAGAAATCTGCTCAACTATCTCCAGAAAAAGGACATCGAGCGCTACCGCGCCATCGTCGCAAAGCTCGGCTTGCGTAAGTAATTGACCGTAAAGGGGCAGGAGAGCGCTTTTCTGCCCTTTTTCGCGTGCGCAACGAAGGTCGATGTCTGCATAAAATTGAGCCTCCGCGGAAAATAAAGCGGACGCTGACTTTTTTGCAGAATGTCGGTGCCTTCACAGCTTATAATGATTATGAAAGGAAAAGACAAAGCAATGTTTGAGAATTACAAGGTGTACAAAACAATGTTCGCGGGCAGAGAGCTCACGGTTGAGACGGGCAAGGTCTGCGGTCTGGCGAACGGTTCCTGCTGGGTAAGATACGGCGAGACCGTGGTCATGGTAAACGTTACCGCCTCCCCCAAGCCGCGCGACGGCGTGGATTTCTTCCCGCTCGCCGTGGATTACGAGGAGAAGCTCTATTCCGTCGGAAAGATACCGGGCGGTTTCCTTAAGCGCGAGGGCAGACCGAGCGAAAAGGCTATCCTCACGTCGCGCGTGGTCGACAGACCCATGCGCCCGCTGTTCCCGAAGGATATGAGAAACGACGTCGCGATAACCATGACGGTGCTCGCGGTCGACCCCGACTGCTCCCCCGAAATTCTGGGCATGATAGGCGCGTCTATCGCGGTGTCTATCTCCGATATCCCGTGGAACGGTCCTATCGGCGGCATCTCCGTGGGTCTTGTCGACGGCAATATCGTGCTTATGCCCAACCAGGCCGAGAGAGCGAAGAGCGACCTCAACCTCACCGTCGCAAGCTCCGAGAAAAAGGTGGTTATGATAGAGGCGGGCGCCAACGAGGTTCCCGACGACGTTATGTTCAACGCCATTATGGCGGGTCACGACGAGATAGTAAAGAGTCTTATCCCGTTCATCAAGAATATTCAGGCCGAGATCGGCAAGCCCAAGTTTGCGTTCGAGAGCATGGAGGTCGACCACGATATGTACGACGCGATCTCCGAGTTCGCTATCGAAAAGGTACGCTACGCAATGGACACGGACGACAAGAACGTCCGCGAGGAGCGCCTCCAGCCCGTTTACGCGGAGGTACACGAAAAGTTCGACGGGCAGTACCCCGAGCAGATACCGATGATAGACGAGTGCATGTACAAGCTCCAGAAGTTCGTTGTGCGCCGCTGGCTGCTCGACGACGGCAAGCGCGTGGACGGTCGCGCGCTCGATCAGATGCGCCCCCTCGCGGCGGAGGTCGCGGTGCTGCCGAGAGTTCACGGCTCGGGCATTTTCACGCGCGGTCAGACGCAGGTCATGACGGTCTGCACGCTCGGTCCCGTTTCCGACTCCCAGAAGCTTGAGGGTCTCGACGACGAGGACGGCAAGCGCTATATGCACCACTACAACTTCCCCGCGTACTCCGTCGGCGAAACGAAAGCCTCCCGCGGTCCCGGCAGACGTGAGATAGGTCACGGCGCGCTCGCCGAGAGAGCGCTTATCCCCGTTATCCCGTCGGTCGAGGAGTTCCCCTACGCGATAAGACTGGTCTCCGAGGTGCTCTCCTCGAACGGCTCCACCTCGCAGGGCTCCGTATGCGGCTCCACGCTTGCGCTCATGGACGCGGGCGTTCCGATAAAGAAGCCCGTTGCGGGCATCTCCTGCGGGCTTATCACCGAGGGCGAGCGCTGGATGACCATGGTCGACATTCAGGGCGTCGAGGACTTCTTCGGCGATATGGATTTCAAGGTAGCGGGTACGCACGAGGGCATCACCGCTATCCAAATGGATCTGAAGATAGACGGTCTCACCCCCGAGATAATCAAGAGCGCGTTTGAAAAGACCCACAAGGCTCGCGACTATATCCTCGACGAGGTAATGCTCAAGGCTATCCCCGAGCCCCGCAAGGAGGTCGGCAAGTACGCTCCCAAGATGCTCGCGACCAAGGTTCCCGTGGACAAGATCAGCGACGTTATCGGCAAGGGCGGCAAGGTCATTCAGAAGCTCTGCGCGGACTTCGAGGTCAAGATCGACGTGGACGAGGACGGAAACGTGTTCATCTGCGGTCTGGATATGGAAAAGGCGAACGCCTGCGTACAGGTTATTCACACTATTGTCAACCCGCCCGAGATAGGCGCTATCTACAAGGGCAAGGTAGTCCGCATCATGAACTTCGGCGCGTTCGTCGAGATAGCTCCCGGCAAGGACGGCATGGTTCACATCTCCAAGCTCGAAAACCACCGCGTCGAAAAGGTCGAGGACGTTGTTTCCATAGGCGACGAGATAATCGTCAAGGTAATGGAGATCGACCAGCAGGGCAGAATAAACCTCTCGCGAAAGGACGCTCTCGCGGACATCGAAGCAAAGAAAAAGGCTCAGCAGCAGGGCTGAGCGCTCAATTAAATAAATCGTCAGCCCGAAAACTTTCGGGCTGATTTTTCCTTGACAATCCACCCATTATCTGCTATAATGAAAGTGACCGCATAGACGGCGGCATATTATTGAAAGGAACTGTAAATTATGGGAAAATTTGTAATCAAGACCACGAAATCGGGCGGCTTTATGTTCAACCTCAAGGCGGACAACGGCGAGGTGATCGCCACAAGCGAGACTTATAATTCCAAGGACGGAGCAAGAACGGGTCTGGATAGCGTTATTACAAACGCCCCGAGAGCCGCTGTGGAGGATCAGACCGTCGAGGGCTTCGCGACCGAAAAAAATCCCAAATTTGAAGTATACAAGGATAAAGCGGGCGAGTTCCGCTTCCGTCTCAAGGCGAAAAACGGGAAGATAATCGCGGTAGGCGAGGGCTATAAGACAAAGGCGAGCTGCCTGAACGGCATCGAGAGCATCAGGAAAAACGCCGTTCCCAGCATCAAAATCGAGATAGAGTAAGGCGTGCCGCCGTGGCGGCAGCTTCTGCCTTTGGCAATCCCAACAAAATGCCCCCGATAATTCGGGGGCTGATTTCTGTAAGGCTATAATGTTCATTAAAGGCAGCACGCCTTGCAGCCCCTTTATTTTCATATTCTTTCCAAACTCAGCACCCTCGCGTCGACCTCCGAAAAGCCCGAGCTTCCCCGCGAAACTATGTCACCGACCGTTATCCTCACGTGAACGTTGTGCTCGCCTATCTCCAGCCCGTCAAGCTCAATGTCATAGTCATGAATATTCCCGAGCGAGAACATATTGTAATCGCCGTAGCCGTTGCCGTCCCAGTTTCCGTGGGTATAATGCAAAACCGCGTCCTCAACGACCTCGTACTTCATAAGCGGTATCAGCCCCGCGCACTCGTTGTCGAGCACGAGCCTCATCTCGCCGCCCTCATCGTAGCCCTCGTTCGGGTTCGACACGCTGATATAGCCCGTAAGCTCCAGCTCCCCGTCAAACTCCAGCGTTCCGCTCCACGTATACGCCCCGTTTATGCTCATGTCGTAGTTCATGTAATTTGAGTAGAACTCCGTCTCGGCACTCTTGACCGTAAGCGCCCCGAATTTGTCGCCGACCCCGACGCGGTAAAATTCGCCGCTCGGAGCGACCTCCTCGCCGACGTAGCTCCAATAATTGTCGAGCCCGATCCCCTCAACGGTCTCAAACATATCGGGGTTTTGCGCGGGGTTAAAGGAATACTTCGGGGTGAACGCATACGCGAACCCGCCGCAGACAACCATGTAATCGCAGTTCAGAAACCGCTCCTCGTCAAGGTCGCCGAGCGAAAATTGCTCCAATTGACCGTCAACATCGTAGACCGCGCCCTCCAGCTTCGTGATGTCCGAGGTGTAGACGACCGTCCCGTCCACGCAGGTCAGGAACGTCGGCTCGCCCTTTGTCGGAACGCTCTCCTCGGGCAAGCTCTCCGAGCTCTCCGAACTCGTGCTCTCGGGAACACTCTCGGACGAGCTCCCCGAGCTTTCACCCGAGCTTTCAAGCGTGCTCTCGGGCGCGGAAACGCTCCCGCTCTCGGGCGAGCTCTCGCCGTTATCGCAGCCCGCAAGCGCCGCGAGCATTGCCATTGTGCAGATAATTGCAGTAAATTTTTTCATAAATGTTCTTCCTTTCGTGGTAAAATTATTCTAAAGCGCCGCAGTGATTATTTTTTGATGTATTTTTCCAGCAGTCTCGCAACGACATTCACGTCGATAGGCTTTGAGGTATGCGCGTTCATTCCCGCGTCTAGACACTTCTTCACGTCCTCCGAGAACGCGTCCGCGGTCATCGCGATTATCGGTATATCCTTGTCGGGGCGGCTGCTCGCGCGTATCGCCTCGGCTGCCTCGTAGCCCGACATAACGGGCATCCGTATATCCATAAGCACAGCCTTGTAATAGCCGACCTCGCTCTTCTCGAACATATCCACGCAGATCTGCCCGTTCTCCGCATGGTCAATATCCAGCCCCAGATCGGACAGCAGCTCCTCCGCGATCTCCCAGTTGAGCTCGTTGTCCTCCGCAAGGAGTATCTTCATATTGTTGAAATCGATGACCTCCACGGGGCGCTCGGCAATATTGCCCGCGTCGGCAGCCGACGGCATCTCGCTGCCCGTGAACTGCTTCAGCCCGTAAAACAGCGTCGAAGTAAACAGCGGCTTCGAGATAAAGCCCGAAACGCCCGCCGCACGTGCATCCGCCTCTATCTCCGTCCAATCGTAAGCGGAGATAAGCAGAATGGGTATATCGTCCCCGAGCTTTGAGCGTATCTGCCGCGCGGTCTCAATGCCGTCAATGCCCGGCAGCTTCCAGTCAAGCAAAATTATCTGATAGGGTTTTTCGGAAGCCTGCCTGTCCATTGCCATTTTAACGGCAGTCTCGCCGTCGAGCGTCCATTCCGAATCGATGCCTATCTTCTTCAGCGACTCCGAGGTCGTCCTGCATATCATCTCGTCGTCGTCGACCACCAGCATATGCCAGTTCGGGAGTATCATCTCCTCCTCGCGCATCTCCGCCTTTTCAAGGTCGAACGCCACGCGGAAATGCGTGCCCTTGCCCGGCGCGCTGTCAACGTCGATAGTGCCGCCCATAGCGTCAATGATGTATTTCGTGATAGCCATTCCCAGACCCGTGCCCTCGGTCTTGTGCACCCTCTTGGAGTCCTCGCGCGCAAACGCCTCGAATATCTTCTCCCTGAACTCCTCGGACATGCCTATGCCGTTGTCCTTGACCTCGATATGCACCTGCGTAAAGTTGTCGCCCTTCTCCGAGGGTCTCTCGTAAAGCCTTACCTCGATCGAGCCGCCCTCCGGCGTAAATTTTATCGCGTTCGACAACAGATTGAGAATTATCTGGTCAATGCGCACGCTGTCGCAGTAAACGTTCTCCGTCACAATATCGCTGATAAACACGTCGAATTTCAGCTTCTTCGACTTCACCTGCGGCTGCACTATGCTCACGATAGCTTCCATTATCTCCCGCAGCGAAACCTCCGACATTGAAAGCGTCATCTTTCCGCTCTCAATCTTCGACATATCCAGAATATCGTTGATAAGCCCCAGCAGGTGCTTGCTCGAAAGCGTTATCTTGGAAAGGCAGTTTTCAACGTGCTGCCTGTCGTCGATGTTCGCCGTCGCGATAGCCGTCATGCCGACGATAGCGTTCATCGGCGTGCGTATATCGTGCGACATATTCGACAAAAACTCGCTCTTCGCCTTTGTCGCCTGCTCCGCCTCCTCGCGCGCCTTGTAAAGCATCTTCATCATTCTTATATAAATAATGAAGATAAACGTGAACGCCACCGCGTTTATCGCCATACACGTCACATACAGCGCCGTGCGGTGCGCTTCCAGCGTATTCAGCGAAACGTTCAGCGTGTCGAACGGCATAACCGTCACAAGATACCATTCCGAATCGGGCAGCGTCGTAGCGTAAACGTGCCTGCGATCGTTCTCAAACGGCGTAAGCTTGGAAAAATCCTTTCCCGTTTCCATGGCGCTTTTCAGCTCCTCGATAAACTCCTCCGCGCCCTTCTTGTTATGCTCCTCGTAGAGCCTGCTTATGCGGTTAAAGTAGTTTCCGCTGTCGTTTTCGTCGGCATGCAGTATGCAGCTCCCGTCGCTGCGTATGATATGCGAATAGGTCAGCGTGTCCTCGCTGTCGAAGCCCAGCACCCTGTCAAGGTATTCCGACGAAAAACCCGCGCACAAGGCAACGCTCCGCGTCCCGCCGTCTATGGGATAGACGGCGGGTACGCCCATTATCACTATTTTTTTCATCATTTGGGAATTTCCCACGGCGACCTTCTTGTCGCCCCTTTTCAGCGAATTGAGAAAAGGCGCCGCGTCCTCGAGCGTCACGTCGTCCCCGTATATCATATGGAGCTCGCCCCGCTCGTCAAGCAGCGCCAAATGGCTGTAACTCCGAAGATTTCCCTCGTAAGCAAGCAAATTGACAAGCTCCTCGCCAAATTCAAACTTATCGGGCGGGGTACTGTCAACTATCATATTCAGCGCGTCAAGCCGCGCGCTTATCGCCGACTTGAAGTTCGTGGCGGTCCTGTCGCACATGCCGTCCATATAAACGTCGCCGACGTCGTACACCACGTCGTGCGTTTCCCTCCTCATCGTAAAAACGAGGGTCGAAAACGAGCCTATGTTCACGATTATCAGCAGCACCAAGCTCACAACGAGAAATTTCGTCGTGCTTTTCATTGTATCCTTCAATTCCAACCACCCCTAAAACCGCTCACTCGTCAAGCTGCGCCAGCGCCGCCATAACCGCGTCGTAATCCGCGCGCACAGTACCCAGAAGCTCTCCCGCGTTATCCGCAACAACGCCGCCCCTCAGCGCCTCCGTAAGCTCCGAGGAGGACGCGCGCAGCTTATCCAGCCCCAGATTAGCGCAAAGCCCCTTCAGCGTATGCGCCATCCTGAACGCCGTCTCATAGTCTCCGCTCTCAAACGACGACACCAGCTCCGACGTCGTCTTGTCGTTCAGAAACTTCCTCACGAACTTCCCGAGCATCTTCTCCGAGTTGCCCATTCTCGTAAGCGCCGCCTTGAAATCCGACCCTATCTCATTATAAAAGACTTCTAAAGTCATTGCTTTCCGCTCCCTTCATAAACCCGTAAACGTTCCCCGCGGGAACCAGCTTCCCTATAACTCCCGTATACCTCTGCGGCTCCTCGAGCGTCCAAGTCGTGCGGCACACCAGCTTGTACGTATAGCATTTCGTGTCCGCGGGATAGCGTGTGTTCTCCTCCGCGGTATCCGTTATCCTCAGCGACCTCACGGGCGTCTCCTCGCCCGGCTTCACGGTTACGAGCTGATGCACGTAAAACTGCACGATAGGCTGCTCCGCCGAAAGCGCCCTGAACTTCGCCGACAGATCGGCAAGCGTTTTCGAGCCCATTTCCTCGCAAAGCTTCTCATTATGCACGGGGTCTATTATCGTCTCGTCAACGCCGATCGCGATAGCCGCGTTCGTCGAAAGCGACAGCATGTCCGAAGCCGCGTTGTACTCAAACGAGTATCCCCCCGTGATCCCCTCGAAGAAGCGGCTCTTCATCTTCTCGTATTCAAGCAGATGCAGCAGCCTGTCGGAGGAATACATAGCGTCGTTTCTCAGCAGCTCGTGCGCGAATTCCTTTATCTCGGTCTCCCCGCGCACGCCCGAGCGGTTGCCCTCCTTAACGAGGCGCATCTCCTCCGCGCAGTTCATCATGCAGGTGATAAGCAGCGGATTAAACTGTCCGCACTCGCCCTTGGAGATCATCTCAATGGCGGTCTCATGCGAAAACGCCTTCTTATAGCATCTCTCGGCGGTAAGCGCGTCGTAAACGTCCGCCAGCGACACCGCCTGCGCCCCTATCGGAATATCGTCGCCCTTCAGCCCGTCGGGATAGCCGCGCCCGTCCCAACGCTCGTGGTGCCACCTCGATATAGCGTAAGCCAACTTAACGATAGGCTCGTCGCGGTAAAGCGGCACGTTCGAGATCATCTGCGAGCCTACCGCGGAGTGCGATTTCATTATCTTAAACTCCTCGTCGGTCAGCCTTCCCGGCTTGTTGATGATCTCGTCCGGAATACATATTTTGCCAATATCGTGCAGCGCGGAAACCGTGGAGATAAGCGAGATATCCGACTCCGAAAGCTCGTATTTGTCGGTCAGCTTCACAAGCTCCCTCAGCAGTATCTCGGTATAGCTCTGCACGTTTACAACGTGGTCGCCGCATTCGCCGTTGCGGAACTCGACGGTGTTCGCGAGTATCTCTATCATTACCTTGGAATTTTTTTCCTTTTCGTAATACTGGTCGGCAATGATGCCCGCGAGCTTCTTCTGCTTCGCGTACAGTCTAGTCACGTTGTTGCAGCGCTTTTTAACGATAAGCGCGTCAAACGGGCGGCGGATAAACTCCGTAACGCCGAGGTCGTAAGCCTTGTGCGTCACCTCCGCGGAGTCCTCCGAGCTTATCATAATGACGGGCAGATCGGCAAGCCAGCCGTTCTTGTTCATTATGTCGAGGACCTCCATGCCGTCCATAACGGGCATTACCATATCCAGCAGCACGAGCGAGATCTCGGTATTCCGCTCCGCAAGGACGGTTATAGCCTCTTTGCCGTTTGCCGCCTCGAATATCTCATATTCGTCCGAAAGCATCTCCGTAAGTATCTCGCGGTTCAGCTCGGAGTCGTCGACAATAAGTATTTTTTCCATAGTTTGCCAAGAAAGCGGAATATCTCCGCTCTCTCACAAGCCCCCTTTCATATAATTTTACAGTCATTGATATTATAACATATTCCGCAAAATTTGTCAACACAAAAAACCAACAATATCGCTTGTTAATCGCTTGACAAATATAGACCTCATCCGAGAATTATTTCACAAGCCCCTCGGGCACCCCGTCGAGAGTGACCACCCTCGTGTCGTTGTACACAGCCCGCAGGGTATCGCTGTCGTTCGCCATAAGATAGTCGGTGTGCCACGGCATAAACCACGCCCACACGTCCCCGTCGCGCACAAAGTCGTCAAACAGCGGCACGTTCCCGCACTCGTGGTACGCCATAACCTTGTCCGCGACCTTGAGCAGCCTGTCCCAGCCCGCTCTGTTGGTGCTGTTGTCGTAGGTATCCGACCCGATTATATCGCAGTATTCGTCCCCTGGATACCACCCGTCCTTCACCTCGCCCGAATACCCCAGCACCCAGATAAGGTTGTTGAGTTTATACTCATTCGTGAATTTATCGTACATCAGCCGCCACAGCTTAATGAAATTCTCCGCGCCGCCCTTGCCCCACCAGAACCATTGCCCGTCAAACTCGTGGAACGGTCTCCACAGCACGGTAACGCCCGCGTCACGCAGCTCGCCGAGCGCCCTCGCGGCTCTGTCCCAGCTCGCCATGAGCGTGGAATTTTCCTCCGTCCCCTCCGCAAACAGCCGTTCAAAATCGGGGTCGTCCGCCTTGCATTCGGGATAGTCGCTTATCGCCACCCCCGTATGCCAGCAGATCGTCACAAGCCCCCCGCGCCCCGTCCAGTCCACGGCGCGCCTCACAACGCCGTCAAAGTCGCCGCTCTTGAAGTCCAACCCCCTCATAGCGGGCAGCTTCCCCGTGACCCTCTCGATGTAGTCCATCTCATATTCGGGCGTGCCCCGCCAGATGCTCTCCTGCTGCGCCGCGAGCATTTTCTCCCCGAAGATCCCGCAAATGTAGTCGAATATCCTCCGCGTCCTCTCGTCGGCGTTCGGATTTGACAGCGTGTACCCGTTAATTTTTCCCATAATTGCATTTCCTTTCCAATAATAACCGCCGCCAAAAGCTCGGCGGCGGTCTTTGTGCGGCGTTGCCTTAAATCATCGGCTTTGTTTATGCACTCCGCGGCTCTCCAACAGCGCCGCGAGCTCCGCGCTCGAGCCGTCGGAATACGCGTCGTTATGCACAACAAGAAATCTTTGGCGGTTATCGACGTTCAGCCTTATATAGATAGCGTTGTTCCGTTCAAAGAAGCCGTCCATTATCGAATACGCGTAACGCTCCTCCGCGTCAACGCCGTTGAGCGACAGCCTGCACAGAACGTCCTTGTCCGAAAATTCATACGTTCGCGGAGCCTTTAAGCTCGGAACGCGCATAGCTCTCAAAACCGCTGTTTTGTTAAAGCAAACGCTCCACGCAATAAAAAGCGCGCCCATAACAAACGCCGCCGCCACAGTCACGGCATTGACGCTTTCTCCCAAGGAAAACGCTCTGTACAGCATCACTCCGCCGAGGATCAACAGAAGCGCTCCGCAAACCCCGACAAGAATGACCGAAAAAGCTATCCGCCGCGGTTTCCTGCTATGCCTTTGCGAAAATTCCACGTCGGCTTTGCAGATCACAGTGCGGTTTACTATCATTTTTCGCTATTCCTTTCATTGTTTTTTTTAGCACAGCCTTAATTTGCGGGATATCCGGCGACCTCAATATTCCGCCCCTCGTATTTTCGCGCTGTCTCCGCTGCCGTTTCCTCGGAATATTCGGCAAGATATATCACCAAGCGAATATCGTCAACCTCAGGAAAAGCGTCCCACAATACGCCGTAATCGTCGCTTATCACGTCGTCCGCCCAGAACTCATTGCTCATGGAGCCGTTATGATAAAAAACGCGCAGCGACCGCCGACCCGCCGATACTTCAACGTGCCCGTCAAACTCGTCGAACCATTCGCCGTCCTGCGCTTCCATAAGGTCGTTTATCCCGCGCTGAACGTTTACAAGCTCGGCAAAGCAGTCCTCGTCCTCGGCAATATCGCACTCAATGTAATACATAGCGTACCCGCCGCCCAATTCCCCGCGGAGCGATGTGATAAAGGGGTATTCCCCGCAAAGAGCGTCATATACCTCATGAAAAGGCGCGAGAAAGCTTTTTTCGCGGGCTCTTTCCTCCGAGGCGCTTTTAACGGCAATGAATACGTAAACCGCAACGATACACAGCGCGCATCCGAAAGCGGCGGCAAACGCCGTCGCCGCTTTTTTGCGCCGCGTCACAGCAGCTTCTTGTACAGCTCGGTTATCTCCTCAACCGAGGTATCTCTCGGGTTCCCCGGGCGGCATGCGTCGTCAAACGCGGACTGCGCAAGGAACGGTATATCCTCGGGCTTTACGATGTCCTTAAGACTGTCGGGAATACCCACGTCCTTCGAGAGCTGCTTGACCGCCTCCACGGCAGCCCTGCGGTACTCGTCTTGCGACATATTCTCCGTGCCCTTAACGCCCATAGCCTTGGCTATATCGCGGTATTTCTCCCCCGTCTCGGGAGCGTTGTATTCCATAACGGTCGGCAGGATTATCGCGTTCGCGATGCCGTGCGGCGTATCGTAAAGCGCCCCGAGCGGGTGCGCCATGGAGTGCACGATGCCCAGCCCCACGTTCGAGAAGCCCATTCCCGCGACGTACTGCCCCAGCGCCATGCCCTCGCGCCCCTCGGGCTCGTTGTCGACAGCCCCGCGCAGCGACCTCGCGATTATCTCGATAGCCTTCAAATGGAACATATCCGAAAGCTCCCAAGCGCCCTTTGTGATATACCCCTCGATAGCGTGCGTAAGCGCGTCCATGCCCGTCGCGGCGGTCAGCCCTTTCGGCATGGTGCTCATCATATCGGGATCCACAACGGCAACAACGGGAATATCATGCGGGTCAACGCAAACCATCTTGCGGTTCTTCTCGGTGTCCGTGATAACGTAGTTTATCGTCACCTCGGCAGCCGTCCCCGCGGTAGTCGGAACGGCGATAATCGGCACGCAGGGCTTTTTCGTCGGCGCGACCCCCTCCAGACTTCTCACGTCCGCAAACTCGGGATTGTTGATAATGATGCCGACAGCCTTAGCCGTGTCAATGGACGACCCTCCGCCGATAGCGATAAGATAGTCCGCGCCGCACTCCTTGAAAGCCGCGACGCCCGCCTGCACGTCCGCAATTGTGGGATTCGGCTTTATCTGCGAGAAAACGGAATACGCCAGCCCCTCCTTGTCGAGTATATCCGTCACCCTTTTCGTGACCTCGAACCTGATAAGGTCGGGGTCGGAGCAAACCATAGCCTTCTTAAAGCCCCTGCTCTTCGCCTCATCGGCAACGGCAGCGACAGCGCCCTTTCCGTGGTACGAGGTCTCATTGAGAATAAAACGATTCATAACAAAAATTCCTTTCCGTATATTTCCTCCGCGTTATTGCGGATAGTTTACTTTATCTTGTATATCGGCTCGTCAACGCCCACAACATATACCGTAGCCGCATGCGCTACCGCAAACGTCTCACTTTATCTTGGCAATCAGCTCGTTCGCGTCCTCCAGCATATAGCGCAGCTGCCGAATAACGTCGCTGTTCCGCTCGATAGCCTCGTGCACGCCGCTTATCTGCGCGTTTATATCCGACATCGCCTGCTTTATCCCGTCAGCGCCCCGCATATACCGCTTCCGCATGCATTACCGCGAACGTCTCACTTTATCTTGGCAATCAGCTCGTTTGCGTCCTCCAGCATATAGCGCAGCTGCCGAATAACGTCGCTGTTCCGCTCGATAGCCTCGTGCACGCCGCTTATCTGCGCGTTTATATCCGACATCGCCTGCTTTATCCCGTTCAGCGTTTTTTCGATCTCGCCCGTCTGCCTGGTGTTCTTATCGGAGAGCATACGAACCTCCTGCGCGATAACGTCGAAGCCCTGTCCCGCGGCGCCCGCGCGCTTCGCCTCGATAGACGCGTTAAATCCGATGAGCGTCAGCTGCGTGGAGGCGCTCCCGATAGTCTTTACGATAGAATCCGTGCTCTTTACGGACTTAGCCGCCGCGCCGACAGCCGCCTCGATGCTCTTAAAGCTCTCGGTAAGGCTGTTTATCGCCTCCACGGACTGCTCGGTCTGCGCGTTTATGTCCGTAAATTTCTCCCGCATTTCATTCACGATGGCAGCGGAGGTCTCGGACTGCTCCTGCGCCAGCGCGCGCTGATATCCCACGTCGGAGAGCGCGTTCGCCATCTGGAACAGCAGATTAGCGGCAGCGTCTATCTGCTCCTTGGGAACGATAGGGACCTTATGCACCGCCGTAACATACCGATCGGGGTCAACGCCTATCTCGGAGGCTATCTGCCTGAACTTCGTATTGTTCGGCGGCTCCGGCAGCACCTGTCCCCCGATAAGCGAGCCGATATGCCGCCCGTTGACGATAATGGGCGCGGCGAAATCCACCAGCCCCCCGTGGCAGTAGTAAACGGAGGGTTTACCCGTCCTCGAGGACTCCGAGCCCCCCTGGAGGTCGCACTTATTGCAGCGCTCGCAGCCAATCTTCGATTTCCGCGTAAGGTTCATGCAGAACTCGGTCGGGTTGCTCAGCTGCGTCACCGAGCCCGTCGAGTCGGTCGCCAGCGCCGCCATGCCCGTCGCATTGGCGAACGCGTCCTGAAGCGACTGAAGCGTCTGCCTGTCAATAACGTCCAACAGCGTGATATTGTCTATGTTCATAATTTCGGCTCCTTTAGGGTCGTATTATAAGCTTCCACTTTAATTATACAATAAATTTTTCAATAAATCAAGCACAAAATGTGTAAAAATAAACATCGAGGTTACAAAAATAAAGGTCGAATTTAGCAGTTTTGCACAAACTTCAACGGATTGACAACCCGCGCTTTTTGTGATACAATAGTAAAGCTATGCCGATAAAAAACGGTATAACCAACGCGGTCGGTCTCGTCGACAATTTAATGGTCGGCAGCTCATTTTCGTGTTCGGCAGCGGTATTCGGAGGTAAAAAGCCATGAAGCACGGACAAACCTACAAACGCGCGCTTGCGCTCGCAGTGCCGATGATGATACAAAACGGGATAACCAACGCGGTCGGTCTCGTCGACAATTTAATGGTCGGCAGCCTCGGAACGGAGGCGTTCACGGCGGTCTCCATAGTCGGGCAGCTCATTTTCGTGTTCAATCTCGCAATATTCGGCGGAATGTCGGGGCCCGGCATATACGGCGCGCAGTACTACGGACAGCGTAACCTCGAGGGCTTCCGCGGAACTGTCCGCATAAAGCATCTTATAGGCTTGGGAGTGCTCCTCGCGGGGCTGGCCGCGTTCATATTCGGCGGCGAGCCTCTCATCGGGCTGTACCTCAAAGGCGAAAGCGCCGACATCGACCCCGCGCTCACCATGTCGCACGCCAAGCAATACCTCTCGATAATGCTCTGGGGGCTTCCGCCGTTCGTCGTCACTCAGATATACGCGGGCAGCCTCCGCGAAACGGGCGCCTCCGTCAAGCCCATGGCGGCGGGCGTAGCGTCCGTCCTGATAGACGTCCTGTTCAACTATCTGCTCATCTACGGCAAGCTCGGCTTTCCTCGGCTCGGCGTGCGCGGCGCGGCGATAGCGACGGTAATGTCGCGCTTCGCCGAGATGCTCATCGTCGTGCTCTGGACGTTCATCGCCCGCCGCAAACACGAATTTCTCATCGGTCTGTACAAGACCCTCCTGCTCCCCAAAGCCGACGCGAAAAAAATCATCGTAAAGAGCCTCCCCATCTTCTTCAACGAGTTCCTCTGGGCGGGCGGAATGGCAGTCCTCACGCAGTGCTACTCGCTGCGCGGTCTGGACATCGTCGCGGGGCTGAACATCTCAAACGCGCTCTGCAATATGCTCAACGTCGTTTTCATAGCGCTCGGCAACGCCGTCGGCATCCTCGTCGGGCAGACCCTCGGCGCCGCCCGCTACAAGGAAGCGAAATCCGAGGCTTTCGGGCTGATGTGGTTCACGGGCGGCGTTTCGCTGCTGCTCACGGCAATTCTGACGGCTATCTCGGGCATATTCCCGAGCTGCTACGACACCACCCCCGAGGTGCGCTCCCTCGCGACGGGCTTCATCGTGATAACCGCGCTGTTTTTCCCGCTTCAGGGCTTTCTCAACGCGCTGTACTTCACGCTCCGCAGCGGCGGCAAAACGCTCGTGACGTTCCTCTTCGACAGCGTTTTTTCGTGGGCGGTCTCCGTCCCGGCGGCGTTTCTGCTGTGCAGCTTTACGACGCTGCCCATAATGCCGATCTACGCGATAGTGCAGTCGCTCGACTTCATCAAAGTGACCGTCGGCTATATCCTCGTAAAAAAGGGCGTCTGGATAAGCAGCCTCGTCGAAGAAAAGGCACAGCATTTTAATACCGAACGTTAAAATCCGTTATTTTTCAACACATCGTCATATAATTCGACAACTCATCACCAAAAAACGCACTCCAATTTCCAAATTTTCCAAATATTTACAGTACAAAAATGCAAAAAACTGCAAATCAGCTGCAAAAAACTGCATCCGAAATGCAAATAACTGCAAAATGTTATGTTCGGTTATCAAATTAACTATACTAATTATCGACGGCAGTCTATTTACCAAATACAAACCGTTATAATTCGATAAATTTCAACAAAATGCAATCAATTTTCGCAATAATTATCCCCTCTAATCCTCAACAGCCGTCGATTTACTATATACCCTCCGACATATTCCCCCAATATTCAACAAACCGTAATCCCAATCCGCAACAATTAGCCGCCCTAATCCTCGACAGCCGTCGATTTACTATATACTCTTCGACATATTCCCCCAAAATTCAACAGCTCGTAATCCCAATCCGCAACAATTAGCCGCCCTAATCCTCGACGGCAGTCGATTTACCGTATACCTTCCGACATATTCCCCCAAAATTCAACAGCTCGTAAAGCAAAAAAGCCGCAAAATTCGGCGCCAAGCAGAGAAGCTTGACGCCGAAAAAACATTCCGCAGGCGCCGTTAAACCGCATCACAGTGCCGTTTAACGTTATTCGCCGCCCTTGTCCTCGTCGATAGTGTCCGTCTCCGCGGGCTCCTCGGGAGCGGGCTTCTCGGGCAGCTTGGTGCCGCATTTCGGGCAGTAGGCGTTCTCGTCCTTGCTCTTCGCGCCACACCCCGGGCAGGTGACCTCGTTGCGCAGCTCGTCAAGCTGCTTTGCGATGCCGTTCAGCTCCTCGTAGCAACCGTCTATCTCCGCGATATACGCGTCGAACTGCTCGTTGTCCTTTTCGCCCGATTTCGCCATCTGATAGATAAGCGCGCCGAGCTTCTCGAACTTGTTCTTGATGTCGCCGTTGAGCTGCGATTCCTTTATCTTCAGCTTGGAAAAGCGAACCGCCTCGTCCGTCTTTTTGCCCGCCGCGGAAACCACGTTCCTGCCCGTGTTGATTACATCATCCAGTAAACTCATTTTAAAAACTCCTTTCAAAGGTAAAATAACGGGGAAAGCCTCCCCCAAAGCCAACGCCGCCACACAGCTCCGTCTCGGAACTTACGTTGAATACATTATAGCACATATTTCACAATTTTGCAAGTGAATTTTCGTTATTTTTTGTAATTGTCAAAAAAATATCATAAAAACGTCACCGTCAAAATAGCCAAAGCAGCGCGTTGAAAAGTCCTTGCCGATTGTTGAAAGGGGAGAAAAAGGTTACAAAACGGTTGCAATTTAAGCTAAAAATATTACAATGTTGTCATAATTCTTGACTTTTTCAAAAATTTGGTGTATAGTATTAAAGTATATTATTATGCTTTTTTCTTTTAGTACATAAAGAAAGGTAAGATAACAAAATGCTTAAGGATACATCATTATGCATGGGCTGCATGAACGACAAGACCTACGACGGTCCCTGCAGGCTCTGCGGTTACAGCGAGCTTGACCCGTGCATACCGACCTACCTCGAACCGAAAACGTATCTCAACGACAGGTATATCGTCGGCAGGCTGCTTTCCTACAACGGCGAGGGCGCGATATACATCGGCTACGACACCGCCGCGGGCTCTAAGGTGACGATAAAGGAGTTTATGCCCGACACGCTCTGCACGCGCAAAAAGGGCGAGACCGCCGTTGCCGTGAACCCGAACAGCAGCGCCCTCTACAAGACCTATCTGTCCGAGTTCGAGGATCTCAACCGCTCGCTTATGAAGCTGCGCGGAATGGCGCATATACAGGCGGTGCTGGACGTGTTCTCCGAAAACAACACCTGCTACGCCGTTTTCGAGTTCATCAACGGCATTTCGCTGAAAACATATCTCGCGAACTCTTCGGGCGGCCTTGCGTGGGAGCAAGTCAAGGAGCTGTTCCCGCCCATACTGACGACGCTCAGCCTCGTTCATTCCGCGGGGATAATCCACCGCGGGATCTCCCCGCAGACGATTTTCGTTACCGATAAAATGGAGCTGAAGCTCGCGGGCTTCTGCATTTCCGCGGCGCGCACCACGAACACCGAAATAGCGTGCGAGATATTCAGCGGCTATGCCGCGCCCGAGCAGTACTCCAACGAGATAAACGGCACATGGACGGACGTTTACGGCATTTCGGCTGTGCTGTACAAGGTGCTTACGGGCACAGCGCCCACGGAGGCTATCGCGAGGACGGGCAGCAGCATGCTCGAGCCCGTGCTCGTCAACAGAAACGTCCCGCAGAACGTCTCCAAGGTCATTATGCACGGAATGAAGCTCGCGACGGAAGGCCGCATACGCTCGATAACGGAGTTTGTGGATAAGCTGTTCGCGCCGCCGAGATATACCCCGGGCAGACCGAACGACGACGGCAAGCCCCTCACCCAAAGAGAGCAAAAGCGCCTTAAAAAGCAGAAGAAGGAGCGCGCAAAGTTCCTCGCCGTGATTATTTTTGTCGGGATAGTGCTCATCACGTTCGCGCTGGCGTTTTCGCTTACGCTTACGGGGACCTGCACTTTCGGAAACGAAAGCACCCTCTCCGACGGCTCCGACGAGAGCTCGAGCGTTGTGAGCAGCTCGTCGAGCAGCTCTTCCTCGAGTACGAGCTCCTCGTCGAGCCGCACGGAATACTCCGTGCCGGAGAGCTCCGTCAACGAGGCGAACATCGAGCTCCCCGATTTCACGAACCGCCGCTACGAGGACACCGCGGCGCGGTACGAGGGCATATTCACGTTCGTGCCGACTTATGTGTACTCCGACGAATATCCGTTCGGCTTTATGTTCGGTCAGACCATCGAGGCGGGCACAATGGTCGCGCAGGGCACGCAGATAGAAATTACCGTAAGCAAGGGCAGGAGCGTCGTTCCGCTGCCCGACTACAACGGCAAGACGCAGGCGGAATATATCGCGGCGCTTACCTCTCTTAACGTCAAGTACGAGGTCGTTGCCGAGCAGACGGGCGACGTTCCCGCGGGGTACGTCGTGCGGTGCAATAAGGCGGTAAGCGACCTTATAAGGGTGAGCGAGGGCGAGACGGTGACGGTATACGTTGCCGAAGCGCCGAATACGGGCAATAACGGTCAGTAGAGGTAAAAATGGATTTAGGTGAAATAAGAAAACAGATTGACAAGATAGACGGCGAGCTGCTGGATCTGTTCCTGAAACGGATGGCGCTCGCGACGGAGGTCGCGGAATACAAGGCGGCGAACAATATGGTCGTGTTTCAGCACGACCGCGAGAGGTTCATTATCGACAACGTAAAGGAGAACACTCCCGAGGAGCTTCGGAAGAGCGCGGCGTTCCTGTTTATGAACATAATGGACATCTCCAAGGTGTCGCAGATAAACGCGATAACGCCCGACGTCGAGATTCCGTACACGCCCATAGCGAAGGAGCGCCCCTCCGTCGCGGTGCAGGGCATAGAGGGCGCTTACGGTCACGCCGCCGCAAGGCAGCTTTTCGGCAGCGGCAGCGTGAGCTTCTACGCGGCGTTCCACGAGGTGTTTGAGGCGGTCGAGAACGGCGACGTGGATTACGGCGTGCTCCCCGTGGAGAACAGCACCGCGGGCGAGGTCACGGCGAATATGGATCTGCTGGAGCGCCACAGGGTGTACATCTGCCGAACGACCACCGTGGAGTGCGCTCACGTCCTCGCGGCGCGGCGGGGCGTTTCCGAGGAGGATATACGCATACTTTTCGGTCACGAGCAGGCGATACGACAGTGCGAGGACTATATCTCGGCGCGCGGCGGGCTTACGGTCATCCCGTACCACAACAACGCCGCCGCCGCGAAAATGGTCGCCGAGAACCCCAGCGCGGAGCTCGGCTGCATATGCTCGGAGGAGTGCGCGGAGATGCACGGACTGAACATAATCAGAAAGCAGATAGCCTCCGACCCCGACAACAGCACGCGATTTGTCTGCATAGCGAGGGACGTCGAGGTATACGACGGCGCGGACACCATTGCGGTTTCGTTGTCAATTCCGAATATTTCGGGCGCTTTATACAGATTGTTGACGAAATTCGCGGTGAACGGGTTTTCGATGACGAAAATACAGTCCAAGCCGCTGCCGCTGGACGTGCGGAAAAGCTTCCCCGAGGACCATATGTTCTACATCGAGTTCACGGGGAGCCTTGAGGACGCGAAAGTCCGCAAGCTGCTGAAAAACCTCGGGGACGAGCTGAATTATTTCAAGTTCCACGGCAACTTCAAGCGCTAGGGGGTATTTTTACGGTTTCGGCAATTATTCTGGCGGCTGGCGGCTCGACAAGAATGAACGGCGTGAACAAGCAGCTGGAGGAAATAGGCGGCGTGCCCGTTTTCGTTATGAGCGCGCTGAAGTTCGAGCGCTCGGATAGGGTCGGCGAGGTGATAATCACCGCGCCCGAGGGAAGGACCGACGAATACGGCGCTCTCGCGCGGGAGCGCGGCGTTTCAAAGCTCACGGCGGTCGTCGCGGGAGGGGAGACCCGCGCGCGCTCCGTAATGAACGCGCTCGAAAAGGTCTCCCCGAACGCGGATTACATCGCCGTTCACGACGGCGCGCGCCCTCTCATCGCGACAAGCGACATAGAGCGCGTCATCGCGGACGCGGAGCGCCTCGGCGCGGCTATCGCAGCAGCGCCCGCCGCCGATACCGTAAAATCCGCGGAAAACGGCTTTGTAAAGGGAACGCTTCCGCGCAATGAGCTTTACCTCGCGCAGACGCCGCAGGTGTTCCGAAAGGAGCTTTACCTGTCCTGCCTTGAGCGGTTGGGCTCGCAAGCCGACGGCGTAACGGACGACAGCTCGCTGCTCGAGCTCTGCGGAATGCCCGTCGGGATAACGGAGATAAGCGGCTGCAACATAAAAATAACCCGCCCCCATGACCTTATCGCGGCGAGGGCGGTCTATGAGCTCGGAAAGGCGGGGACGGTATGAGGATAGGGCACGGCTACGACGTTCACAGGCTCGTTCCCGAAAGGCGGCTCGTGCTCTGCGGCGTGGAAATTCCGTATGAGCGCGGACTTCTCGGGCACTCCGACGCGGACGCTGCCGTCCATGCGCTCATGGACGCGGTTCTGGGGGCGCTCGCGCTCGGCGACATCGGGCATCTGTTCCCCGACAGCGACCCCGAATACAAGGACGCGGACAGCATGCGGCTCCTCGCGGAGGTCGTCGGAATAATGCGCGAAAAGGGCTTCTCCCTCGGCAACGCCGATATTACGATAGTTGCCGAAAAGCCGAAGCTCGCGCCGTATATCGGAAAAATGCGCGAAAACCTCGCGGGCGCGTTCGGCTGCGGCATCGAACGGATCTCCGTCAAGGCGACCACAGAGGAGGGCTTGGGGCTCGGCGGCGACGGGATAGGCGCGAACGCCGTGGTGCTCATCGACGAAGAATAAGCAGAAGCGCGGACAATTTGCTTGTCCGCGCGTTTTTTAACCCTTTCGTGCCGCCGAAAATCTCAGCAGCTCCGCGACCCTGTCCGCGAGCTCCGACGGCGACAGGGCATAGAAATCCGCCGTTTTTTGCAGCTCCCTCTGATTTTTTTCGCTCACATCGCAAACCGCGGCGGTCGCGAAGCCCGCCTTTTTCGCGGTGCGCACCGCGTGCAGCGAGTCCTCGAAAACCATGGTCTCCTCGGGAATGGCGTATATCAGCTCCGCCGCCGCGAAGAACACCTCGGGAGAGGTCTTTGCGCCGTAATCGGAGCAGCTTGCCGCGCCCGCGAAAAACTCCGCGACTCCGAGCCTTGAAAGCGCCGCCTGCGCGAGGTTAGCGTCGCCCGCCGTCGCGATGCTCATGCGAACGCAGTGCGCACGCAGCATTGCCAGCAGCCTCGGCACGCCGTCCTTCAGGCACACCTGCTCCAGATAATACTTCTCGGTCATGCGCGTTATGTGACGGGCTATCTCCTCGGGGGAGTATGAAACGCCGTATTCGTTATGAATAAACGCCGCGCCCTCGGGTATCGACATCGCGTTGAGCTTGTCCGCGAGATCGGGCGCGGGCGTTTTCCCGAGGAATTTCAGGTAATTCTCTCCGAGCGTTTTCCACATTTCCGACGAGTCGAAAAGCGTTCCGTCCAAGTCAAATATCGCGTACTTTATCATAAAGCTCCCCCTTTCATGCTAAATGCCCGAGCCGATATGCTCGATAAACGTCTTAATGCCGATTATCATCAGCACCGCGCCGCCCGCGAGCTCCGCCTTTGCGCCGAGCCGCAGCCCCAGCCGCCGTCCTCCCAGCGCCCCCAGCAGCGACAGCGCGAACGTCACCGCGCCTATGAACAGCGCCGCGGGCGCTATCGATACGCGCATAGCCGCAAAGCTCACGCCCACCATGAGCGCGTCCACGGCGGTAGCCGCCGCCTGCACGAGCAGCACGGGAAAGCTCGGGTCGCGGACAGCCGCTGTCTCCCCGCCGTCCTCTCGGGCAAGCTCGCGCACGCTCTCGATTATCATCTTGCCGCCGATAAATCCCAGCACTCCAAGCGCCAGAAAATGGTCGAACGCCCCGAGCAGCCCCGCGAAGCCCGCCCCGAGGAAGTACCCGAGCAGCGGCATAAGCGCCTGAAACAGCCCGAACATAAACGCGATGAGCAGCGCTTTCCGCCGCCTTTGCAGATTAAGCCCGTCCGCCAGCGCCACCGCGAACGCGTCCGCAGACAGCCCCACCGCCACGAAAAACAGCTCCGCAAAAGACATAAAATCACCCCTAAATTTGATTTTAAAGGTTTTTACGTCCTTTTTCGGCAATCGGTCACTTCGTTAAGCTTTCCGCCATCACTATCATCTTATCCAAGGTGTTGAAGCCTCTTCTGCGGTAATAGCCCTCGGTGCTTTCGCCGCGCTGCGTTATCAGGTAAATATTCACAACGCCTATCGCGTTCAGCTCGTCCTTCAGCGCCGAGAGCAGCCTCGAGCCGCAGCCGCTCTGCCGACGCTCGGGTCTCACGCAAAATTCCTGAATTTGGAAACGCACTCCGTCGTAGAAATGCTCCTTCTGCCCGAGTATGATGCCGAGCAGCTGCCCGTCCTCATAGGCGGCTTTTCCGACGAAGGTGCCCGTCGTTATCAGCTCCCCGAGCCGCAGCTTCGCCGTGAGCATAGTCCAGCGGTCGTTCCACGGCGGCGCGTTGAACACCGCGACGAACAGCTCCGCGTATGCTCTGACATTCGCTATATCCATATCCTCAAAGGTCATAATTCAATCCTCGACTTTAGACGCCAGCAGCGCCGAATATTTGTTCCGAAACTCCGTGAACGTTCCGCGGTCGAGCTCCGCGCATATCCTGTCCATGAGCGAGTTGTAGAAATACAGATTATGCAGCACGGCAAGCCGCCCCGCGAGCTGCTCCCCCGCCTTGAACAGATGCCGTATATACGCGCGCGAGAAATTTCTGCACGCGGGGCAGCCGCACTCGGGGTCGAGCGGGCGCTCGTCGGTCTTGTAACGCTCGTTGGTCGCGTGGAGTATGCCGTTCCATGTGAAGATCGTGGCGTGCCGCGCGTTCCGCGAGGGCATCACGCAGTCGAACATATCCACGCCGCGGTAAACCGCCTCGATGATGTTCGACGGCGTGCCCACGCCCATAAGATAGCGCGGCTTGTCGGCGGGCGCGTGCGGCAGCACGACGTCCAGAATGTGGTACATCACCTCGGTGGGCTCCCCGACGGCAAGCCCTCCCACGGCATACCCGTCCAAGTCCATTCCGCTTATCGTTTTCATATGCTCGACGCGTATGTCGTCGTAGGTGCCGCCCTGATTTATCGCGAACAGCATTTGCCGCGGGTTCAGCGTTTCGGGCAGCGAATTGAGCCGCGCCATTTCCGCTTTGCAGCGCTCCAGCCAGCGCGTGGTGCGGTCGACCGAATTCCGCACGTACTCCACGGGCGCGGGGTTCTCGACGCACTCGTCGAACGCCATCGCTATCGTCGAGCCGAGCTTGGACTGTATCTGCATGCTCTCCTCGGGACCGATAAACAGCCGTCTCCCGTCGATATGCGACGCGAAATACACGCCCTCCTCCTTAATTTTACGCAGCTTGGACAAAGAAAATACCTGAAAACCGCCGCTGTCCGTAAGGATAGGCTTGTCCCAGTTCATAAATTTATGCAGCCCGCCCGTTTGATATATTATATCCTCGTTAGGGCGCAGATGTAAATGATAGGTATTGCAGAGCGCAACGCGCGTCCCGAGCTCCCGCAGGTCGACGCAGGACACGCCACCCTTGACGGCGGCGGCGGTCGCCACGTTCATAAAAAACGGCGTCTCAATGTCCCCGTGCGGCGTGCGGAAAACGCCGCGCCTTGCCGCGCCCTCTGTTTTTTTCAGCTCAAACATTACGTTCTCCTTGCATATAATTATCCAATTATATTGTATCACTTTTTCCCTGTTTTTGGGAATTTTTTTCGCCATTAAATTCATTTTCGGCAAATTTACCGTTTTCAACGGCAATTTTTTGTCATTGTCGACGAAAAAGCCCCCGCGCCGAGAAATGCCTATGTAAAAAATGCAGCCTTTCGGCAAATACCCGCCGCAAAAATACAGCATATTTCACAAAAATGTGTAAAAAATCCCGAAATGCCGCAAAATAAAGTTGTCTTTTTCGAGAAAATATGCTATAATAATTTGTACGGTTTGGCGCTTTTGAGCGTTAAACCCGCAAACAATACGGACAAAAGACATTTTTTCGCAAGGAGAAATATTATGAAAATGAAGAAGATTTTCGCGGCGTTCGCCGCCGCGGCAATGCTCTGCGGTCTCACCGCGTGCAATAACGGCGAAAAGGTTTACACGGTCGGCATCTGTCAGGCTATCGAGCACCCCGCCCTCGATCAGGCGACCGCGGGCTTCAAGGAGGCTCTCATCGCGAAGTTCGGCGGCGAGGACAAGATAAAGTTCGATACACAGAACGCGCAGGGCGAGTCCACGCAGTGCACCACTATCGTGACCAACTTCGTTTCCTCGGGCGTCGACCTCATCATGGCGAACGCGACGGGCGCGCTTACCGCCGCCGCTTCGGCGACCGACACCATCCCGATCGTCGGCACCTCTATCACGGCTTACGACGTTGCCTTTGACGGCACGGACTGGAAGGGCAAGAACATCACGGGCGCTTCCGACCTCGCTCCCCTCGAGGAGCAGGAGAATATGCTCGTCGATATATTCCCCGACGCAAAGACCGTAGGCATCATGTACTGCTCGAGCGAGCCCAACTCCGTATATCAGGCGCAGGTATTCGGCGACGCTCTCAAGGCGGACGGCATCACCGTCAAGGAATACACGGTCGTTGACTCCAACGACATTCAGCAGCAGACGCAGGCTGCATGCGGAGAGTGCGACGTTATCTACATTCCCACGGATAACACGCTCGCGAACGCCGCCGAGGCTGTAAGGAGCATCGTCGTTCCCGCAAAGGTTCCCGTAGTAGCGGGCGAGGAGGGCATCTGCTCGGGCTGCGGCACGGTTACGCTGTCGATAAGCTACCACGATATGGGCTACGCCGCGGGCGAAATGGCTTACGAGATACTCGCCAACGGCAAGAAGCCCGGCGAAATGGAGATAGGCTATTCCCCCGTTACCAAGCTGTACAACAAGAGCATCTGCGAGGAGCTCGGCGTTACCGTTCCCGACGACTACAAGGCGATCGAGGGGACCTGATTTTGACCTTTGAACAACAAATCGGCGGGGAGCGGACATCCGTTCCCCGCCAAGCGTAAGCGAATGGAGAAGAAGATATGACTGCGCTCACCACATTTCTGAACGCCCTCCCCGGGAATATCTCGCAGGGGCTCATCTGGGGCATAATGGCGATAGGCGTTTACATCACCTACAAAATACTGGATTTCGCCGACCTCACAGTCGACGGCTCGATAACCACGGGCGGCGCGGTCGCCGTAATGCTCATCACAAACGGCGTTCCCGTGCCGATAGCGATGGTGTGTGCCTTTGCGGCGGGCTGCGTAGCGGGTCTCGCGACGGGGCTCATGAACACCCTCCTCGGCATCCCGGGCATCCTCGCGGGCATCTTAACGCAGATCTCGCTGTATTCCGTAAACCTCGCCATAATGGACGGCGCGGCTATCCGCTCCGTAATGGTCGACAAATTCCCGCTTTTCCTGTCGCTGAGACGCGTCGTCGCGGGCAACGATTTCCCGACGATAGCCTTCGAACTCGTCAAGATAATCGTCACCGTCGCGCTGATAATCGCCGCGCTCTACTGGTTCTTCGGCACGGAATACGGCTTCACCATACGCGCGACGGGCTGCAACTCCAACATGGCGAGAGCGCAGAGCATAAACACCAAGAAGTCCACGGTCATCGCGCTGGTGCTCTCCAACGGTCTTGTGGGCTTCGCGGGCGGCATTCTCGCGCAGTATCAGGGCAGCGCCGACCTCCAGATGGGCAGAGGCGCGATCGTCATCGGTCTCGCGGCGGTCATCATCGGCGACGTCCTCGGCACGGTCATTTTCCGCAAGCGCTTCAATTTCGTCGCGCGGCTGGCGTTTACGGCGATAGGCGCGATAATCTACTTCATCGTATTGCAGATAGTCATGCTCATCGGTCTGCCGCAGACCTACAACAAGCTGTTCTCCGCGGTCATCGTTATGATATTCCTCGCCGTGCCGTATCTCAGGAACGCCGCCAAGACCTCCTACGGACGAGCCGCAAAGAATGCCGAAAAAACGGTTCTGCAGAAGGGAGAGACGGGGGATGCTTGAGCTCATCGATGTAAGAAAGACCTTTAACGCAGGCACGATAAACGAGAAAAAGGCGCTCGACGGCGTCTCGATAAAGCTCGACGAGGGCGATTTCGTAACGATAATCGGCGGCAACGGCGCGGGCAAATCCACCACGCTCAACGCCATAGCGGGCGTCTGGCCGATAGACAGCGGCTCGATAATCATCAACGGCAAAAACGTCGTCGGGCTGCCCGAGCACAAGCGCGCCGCGTTTATCGGGCGCGTGTTTCAGGACCCCATGACGGGCACCGCCGCGACAATGGAGATACAGGAGAACCTCGCGCTGGCAAAGCGCCGCGGCGACCCGCGCGGTCTCGGCTGGGGCATAAAGCGCGCCGAGCGCGAGGAGTATCACGAGCTGCTGAAAACGCTCGACCTCGGGCTCGAGGACAGAATGTCCTCCAAGGTCGGACTGCTCTCGGGCGGTCAGCGGCAGGCGCTCACGCTGCTTATGGCAACGCTTAAAAAGCCCGATATTCTGCTACTCGACGAGCACACGGCGGCTCTCGACCCGAAAACCGCCGCAAAGGTCCTCGAGCTCTCCGATAAGATAATCGGGGAAAACCGCCTCACGGCGATGATGGTAACGCACAATATGAGCGCCGCCATCAAGCACGGAAACCGCCTTGTGATGATGAACGCGGGGCGCATTATCTACGACGTCAAGGGCGAGGAAAAGAAGAACCTCACAGTCGATATGCTGCTCGAGAAGTTCGAGCAGGCAAGCGGCTCGGCGCTGAACAACGACCGTATGCTGCTCTCCAAGCACAGCGATATATAACGAAAAACGGAGCCTTTCGGCTCCGTTTTTTACGCTCTTTTCCAGAGCATCATATTGTCCTCGAAGTCAACGGCGAGCCTTCCGAGGTCGTGCAGCCACGCGAGATACGACCTCACGGTGCTCCCCACGAGAACGTACTGCTCGAACGTCATTTTCAGCCCGTACTCCCCGAAAAGCGCCCCCAGAATACTCTCAAAGCCGCGCGGCGTTTCGCAGAGCGCGGTTATCCTGTCGGCGATCTCGTTCACCTTGCCGATGTTGTACCGCGCAAGCTCGGCAATATTATCGGTCGCCGCTGCGTGGGACGGCACGAACATCCTCGCGCTCATGCCCTCCACCGTTTCAAGCGTTTTCAGATATTCGGCAACGTCGTAAATAAAGCCGATCCCGTACTTGTCGAGCGTCTCCCTGCTCGACAGGCAGTCCGCCAGGAACACCACGTCGTCGGGCGTGCGGAAGCCCGTCATATTAAAGAAATGCCCGTTCAGCGGTATTATCTCCAGCTCCTTCGGAAAATCCGCGTCCGAGAAATCCGAGACCTCGCTCTCCGCCGCCAGCAGGAACTTATGCCGCAGCTCCCCGCACGGAAACCCGCCGTACAAAAACGACGGCTCCAGTATCGGATATTCCGTAAACGCCCTCTCAATGCCGCAGGAGAACACCTTGCATCCCGTCTGCCGCTGAAGATAGCCGTTTCCGCCGATGTGGTCGGCGTTGGAGTGCGTGTTCACGATGCCCCTCAGCCGCCAGCCGTTCTCGTCGAGTATTTTGCGCACTTTCCGCCCCGCGTCCTTGTCGTTGCCGCTGTCGATGAGATACGCGCCGTCCCCGTCGACAAAAACGCCTATCTTGGCGGGGCTTTCGATATAATAGGTGCGCTCGCCGACCCTATGCAATTCAAACATACCGTTCCCCCCCGCTTACTTTATCTCCGCGTGGAACGCCTGCAGCGACTTCACCTCAAGACGGGTGCCGCCGTTCTTTATCGCGGCAATGCCCTCCGCGCTCGCCTTTGCCGCCGCCATTGTGGTAAGGTAGGGTATGCGGTGCTTTACAGCCGCCTTGCGGATATAGCTGTCGTCGTTCACGCTGGTTTTGCCCGCGGGCGTGTTGATGATGAGCTGTATCTCGCCGTTGGCTATCTTATCGGCAATGTTCGGTCTGCCCTCGTAGAGCTTCAGAGCCTTCTCCGCGCGGACGCCCGCCTCGGTGATAAGCTCGTAGCTCCTGCCCGTCGCGAGTATCGTAAATCCGAGCCTCTCAAACGCCTTTGCGACCTCAACGAGCTCGGGCTTGTCGCGGTCGCATACGGACAGCAGCACGGTGCCCTCCGTCGGCAGCCTTGTCTGCGTCGCCTCCTGCGCCTTGTAATACGCCTCCCCGAAGCCCGGAGAAATCCCCAGAACCTCGCCCGTAGAGCGCATCTCGGGGCCGAGCACGGGGTCTACCTCTTGGAACATATTGAACGGGAACACCGCCTCTTTCACGCCGTAATGCGGGATAACGCGGTCGCGCAGCTCGGGCGCGGGCGACTTCCTCCCCGTGAACCGTGCCGTCATTATCTCGGTCGCGAGCCGTACCATATTGATATTGCACACCTTCGACACCAGCGGCACCGTGCGCGAGGCTCTCGGGTTCGCCTCGAGGACGTAAACCGTGTCGCCCTCGATAGCGTACTGCATATTCATCAGCCCCACAACGCCCATTTCCACGGCTATCCTGCGGGTGTATTCCTTGATAGTCGCGACGTGCTTTTCGGAGAGATTTTTCGACGGGAGAATGCACGCGGAGTCGCCGCTGTGAACGCCCGCAAGCTCGATATGCTCCATAACCGCGGGAACGAAGCAGTGCGTGCCGTCGGATATCGCGTCAGCCTCGCACTCCGTCGCGTGGTTCAAAAAGCGGTCGATGAGTATCGGGCGGTCGGGAGTAACGCCGACAGCCGCCCCCATATAAATTCTCATGTCCTCGTCGTCGTGAACTATCTCCATTCCGCGCCCTCCGAGCACATACGACGGGCGAACCATAACGGGGTAGCCGATGCGGTTCGCTATTTCGAGAGCGTCCTCGACCGTGACCGCCATTCCGCTCTCGGGCATGGGGATATTCAGCCGCTCCATCATAGCGCGGAAATGATCCCTATCCTCCGCGAGGTCGATAGTCTCGGGGGTCGTCCCGAGAATATTCACGCCGTTCTTTTTAAGCTCCGCCGCGAGGTTGAGCGGCGTCTGCCCGCCGAACTGCGCGATAACGCCCACGGGCTTCTCTTTCTCGTGAATGGCAAGAACGTCCTCCAGCGTCAGCGGCTCGAAATAGAGCTTGTCCGAGGTATCGTAGTCGGTGGAAACGGTCTCGGGGTTGCAGTTTACGATAATGCTCTCAAAGCCGAGCGCTTTCAGCGCCAGCGCCGCGTGCACGCAGCAGTAGTCGAACTCGATGCCCTGCCCTATCCTGTTCGGACCGCCGCCGAGTATCATAATTTTCGGGCGATCGGTGTTTACGGGGCTTTCGTCCTTGTCGAGGTTGTAGGTGGAGTAATAATACGCCGCGTTCTCCGTGCCGCTTACGTGCACGCCCTCCCAAGCCTCGTTAATGCCGTATTCCTTGCGCTTGGCGCGGATATCATCCTCGGGAACTTCCAGCAGCTTTGCGAGATAGCGGTCGGAGAAGCCGTCGCGCTTCGCTTTCAACAGCACGTCCTTTTCGGGAACGCTGCCCTTTGCCTTGGCGAGCTCCTCCTCCTCGGCGATAAGCTCCAGCATCTGCTCCAAAAACCAATGCTTTATCTTGGTGAGCTCATATATCTCATCGGCAGTCGCTCCCTTGCGGAGAGCCTCGTAGATGATGAACTGCCGCTCGGACGACGGATAGGTGAGCTTCGAGAGCAGCTCCTCCTTGCTCAATTCGTGGAAATTCTTGGCAAAACCCAAGCCGTACCGCCCCGTTTCAAGCGAGCGTATTGCTTTCTGGAACGCCTCCTTGTAGGTCTTGCCGATGGACATGACCTCGCCGACCGCGCGCATCTGCGTGCCGAGCTTGTCCTCAGCGCCCTTGAACTTCTCGAAAGCCCACCGCGCGAACTTGATGACCACATAATCCCCGTCGGGAACGTACTTGTCGAGCGTCCCGTACTTGCCGCAGGGTATCTCCCTTAGCGTCAAGCCGCACGCCAGCATTGCCGAAACAAGCGCTATCGGGAAGCCCGTCGCCTTGGACGCGAGCGCCGACGAGCGCGAGGTGCGCGGATTTATTTCGATAACGACGATGCGCCCCGAAACGGGGTCGTGCGCGAACTGGCAGTTGCACCCGCCGATGACCTCTATCGCCTTTACAATGCTGTACGAGTACTTTTGGAGCTTTTTCTGCACCTCCCCGTTTATCGTCAGCATGGGCGCGGAGCAAAAGCTGTCGCCCGTATGCACGCCTATGGGGTCGATATTCTCGATAAAGCAGACGGTTATCACGTTGTCCTCCGCGTCGCGGACGACCTCCAGCTCCAGCTCCTCCCAGCCCGCGATGCTCTCCTCAACGAGCACCTGCCCGACCAGCGAAGCCTGCAAACCCCTCGCGCAGACGATCTTCAGCTCGTCCTTGTTGTAGACAAGACCGCCGCCCGCGCCGCCCATGGTATACGCGGGACGCAGAACCACGGGATAATGCAGCTTATCGGCAATGGCAAGCGCCTCGTCCACGGAATACGCGACCTCGCTTCTCGGCATTTCAATGCCGAGCTTCTCCATTGTATGCTTGAACTCAATTCTGTCCTCGCCGCGCTCGATAGCCTCCACCTGCACGCCGATGACCTTAACGCCGTACTTTTCGAGAACGCCCTTCTCCGAAAGCTCCGAGCATAGGTTCAGCCCGCTCTGTCCGCCGAGGTTCGGCAGCAGCGCGTCGGGGCGCTCCTTCTCGATTATCTGCGTGAGCCTCTCGACGTTCAGCGGCTCGATGTAGGTGATGTCCGCGACGTCGGGGTCGGTCATAATGGTCGCGGGGTTGGAGTTCACGAGGACTATCTCGTACCCGAGCTTTTTCAGCGCCTTGCACGCCTGCGTTCCCGAATAGTCGAACTCGCACGCCTGCCCGATGATAATGGGACCCGAGCCGATTATCATTATCTTATGAATATCCGTCTTTTTTGGCATTTTTATTACTCCCTGTCATATTATTATCGGGATACCGCAGCGTTCCCCGATTTTTACCTATCACATATTATCATATCACAAACGGAAGAAAATTGCAATATATTCGGGGAAATTTTTACAGTTGAAAGTTGACAGTGTATAGTTGACAGTTAATGTACGGCCGCGGGCAGTCACATTTATAGCGCCTCGGCAAGCAAGCGCTTACCCGAGGCGCTACAAACGTAATAATCCGCATTACTTCCTTAACTGTCAACTGTACATTGTACACTGTCAACTGTACATTCGGTTCTTCTTGAGCTTAAACCTGCGTGTCTGTTCTCCGAGCAGCCGCGCCTGCGAAAACAGCTCCGCACTCACGGCGGCGGCCTCCTCGCTGCTTGCGGTGTTCGTCTGCGTCACGGCAGCTATCTGCCCGATGCCCTGATTTATCTGCGTGATAGCCTCCGCCTCGTCGCGAACCGCGTCCGCTATCATATTTATGTTGTTGTTGGAGCGCGTAACGAGCTCCATGGTCTTGCCGAGCGTCTCCGAAACGCCGCTCACAATGCTGCTTCCTCTGCCCGCCGCGCCGATACAGCTCTCGATGAGGTCCTTTGTGGCGTTGGAGGCCTTGTCGGTCTGCATTGCGAGGCTGCGCACCTCGTCGGCGACCACCGCGAAGCCCTTGCCCGCCGCGCCCGCTCTCGCCGCCTCGATAGCCGCGTTCAGCGCGAGTATGTTCGTCTGAAAAGCAATGTCCTCGATAGTCGCGATTATCTGCCCTATCTGCTCCGAGGAGCTGCTCACGTCGGACATCGCCGCCATCATCTGCTGCATCTGCTCGCTGCTGTGGGCTACCTGCTCTCCCGTAAGCCGCGCGTGCTCCTTTGCCTCGTCGGCAGTCTTTACGTTCTCCTGCGCGCTCTTGTACAGCTCGTCAAGCGCCGCGTACAGCTCCTCGGTAGCGCTCGCCTGCTGAGTCGCGCCCTGCGCCACCTGCTGCGAGCTGTTCGAGAGCTGCTCGGCGTTCTCGGAGATCTTGTGCTCCGCGCCGGCTATCTTCCCGAGCGCCCCCGACATCGAATTTGTAAACGTCTCGATAGAGGTCTGTATAGTGCTGAAATCCCCCGCGTAGTGCGTGCCCGTACTCACCTCGAAGTTCCCCTTGGAGAGCTCCGCCATTACCTTGTTGATATCCGAAACGCAGCCGTATATCTGCGACGTGGAGTTTTTCAGAATGGAGATAAGGTCCCCCACCTCGTCGTTCGAGCGGTAGTCTATATCCAGCGAGAGCCGCCCGTTCTGCAGCACCTTAACGCTCTCCGTCACGTAAATAAGCGGATTGACCACCCTCCTGATGACGTACACGATAAGCGAAATAAGGCATACCATCGCCAGCGCAAGGCACACGACCGTCGTCACGTGCATAACGCTTATCGTTTTGTTTATCTGCTCCTCGCTCGCGCCGCTCAGATCCTCGCCGCGCTCGATGACCTTATCGAGCATCCCGACAAGCGTCGTAAGGTTCGCCTGTATCGTATGCTGAAAGTAGTCCTGCGCGCCCTCGGGGTCGCTCTCGTACATGGTCAGCACGTAGGACGCGGAGCTGTGCAGCTCCTTGTGCAGCTCCTCAAGCTCCCCGCGCAGGCGCAGTATCTCCGCGTCCTCCGTGCCCGCGTCGCCGTAGAGCCACTGCCCGAGCACGCAGGTCGTTGGATTTATGCTCCCCGTGAACTCCGTATCCTCGTACAGCGCTCCGCTGAGGTTCGCCGCCCACTTGTAGTGCGCCGATTCGGCGGTAAGGGCGCGGTCGAGCAGGGCGCTCGTCTGCGAGGACTCCGCCTGCTGCTTTTCAATGTGCAGGATATTCGCCGTCGTCATAAAACTGAACAGCAGCGTAGAAACGAACGCAGCTATAACGCGCGCTCCGACATTGACCTTAATGCTTTTGCTCATAATGCTTCCTTTCTTAACTTACAAAAAGGCGCACGACATCGGAAATGGTGTCGTGCGCCGAATGAGGCGATTACTTGCTGTAATAATCGTCACCGAGGTTATTACACTAATTATACATTATATGAGCAAAAATGTCAATAGCTGTTTTGCGATTTGTAAAAATTTTTCAAAAAAGTCACTCGTTGTAATCGACCTTGATGTCGAGCGCGTTCTCAAGCTCCGCGAGGACCTGCTTAACCTCGTCGTATGTCGCCTTTATCGCCGTGGAGTGGTCGAGCTCATATTCCTTTTTCGTGCCGAGCGCGGTTATCTTCTCCTTGAGAGCGTCGGCGCTTTCGCACTTCTCCCCGTCAAGGAAAATATCCGTCCCGTCAATGCGAATGACCGCAACGCCCGATTGAGAGCTTTCGGGCTCGGAAACACTGTCGCTCGCGGACGAGCTTCCTTGGCTGTCGCCGCTGCTCCCGTTCCCTCCGAGACCGAGACCGCTCCCGCCGAACGGCTTGAACACAAGCAGCACGACGATAATTATCAACAGCAGCAAAATCAAAAACAATATAACGGGAGCCCGCCTCCTGCGGCGCTTGGGCTTTTCCTCCCGTGGAGGATTTTTTTCGGGCATCTCCTTGTCTTTACGCGGCATAACAATACTTCCTTTCAAATTCAAATTTATTGACCGTTCAGCGGATTTAAGCGATAGCGCACGTTGCCGCTGTTCGCCTTGTGCTCCAGCTCGTTCAGCGCGCGGTCGACGGCGGCGTAGTCGTCCTGATATACGGTGCGCGTGTCGTAGGAGAACACCATATACGCGATAGTAGAGCCGCTTTCGTCGTTCGCCGCCCGCGAGGTGTATTCCGACAGGAACACCCGCATACGGTTTATCGCCTCCGTCAACTCGTCGCTGCTGTGTATCTCGCAGACGGTCTGCGTCGCGCCGATATCCGCGGAATTGCTGAACGAAAGGCACCGCACCGTATCGGAATACTTATTCTCCAGCCCTATATACAGCACTATGACAATATCGTCCATGTACTTGTACGCGTCCAGTCTGCTTTCGGCAGCCTGCAGCTTCTCGCGCAGCTCCTCGGCATTCCCCTCGTCAAGCTTCCCGAGAGCCTCCGCGAGCTCCGCGGAGAGACTGTCCGCGGTATCCCGAAGCTCCCCGAGAGCGGCGTCCGTTTCGGCGAGCTCGGTCTGCGCCGCGTCGAGAGCGCCCTGCTTTTCGGAGATGAGCTTGCCGTTCTCCGCCATGACCATAAAAATCATTATCATAATAACGTCCAGCAGCGACGTCAGCTCAATGATAATATCGCGTTTTCGCCTATGTCTCATCGGCACCCTCTTTTCCTTATTGTGCTTGCCAACGCGGCGCTCCGTCGGCAACGCATTTCCAACCGCCGTCACGACCGCAAAAACACCCGACAGCTCGTCAACTCTCCGCGCCCAAGCAAGAACACCCCACCTCTCGGCAACGCATTTCCAACCGCCGTCACGACCGCAAAAGCGCTCGTCAACTCGTCAGCCCTCCGCTCCCAATCAAGAACGCCCCGCTCCTCGGCAGCACATTCCCAACCACCACAACCACCGGCAAGTTCGTCTCAATAATTATAGCATTTTCGCCTATATCTCTTCGGGCACCCTCTTTTCCTTGTCGTGCTCGTGAACGAGGTAATCCGCCTCGTCGAGCGCCCTGTCGAGACGCGCGGTTATGAAGCTGTCGGCTATCTTGAAGCCTATCGCGCAGACCAACCCCCAAACGTCGTCGGCAGCGCATTTCCAACCCCCACAACCAACGGCAAGTTCGCCTAAATGATTATATCGCGATTTCGCCTATATCTCTTCGGGCACCCTCTTTTCCTTGTCATGCTCGTGAACTAGATAATCCGCCTCGTCGAGAGCCCTGTCGAGACGCGCGGTTATAAAGCTGTCGGCTATCTTGAAGCCTATCGCGCACACCAACCCCTGGAACGTCGTCGGCAACGCATTCCCCAACCCCCACCATGACCATAAACGACAAGTTCGCCTCAATAATTATAGCGCTTTCGCCTATATCTCTTCGGGCACCCTCTTTTCCTTATCGTGCTCGTGAACAAGGTAATCCGCCTCGTCGAGCGCCCTGTCGAGACGCGCGGTTATGAAGCTGTCGGCTATCTTGAAGCCTATCGCGCAGACCAACCCCCAAACGTCGTCGGCAGCGCATTTCCAACCCCCACAACCAACGGCAAGTTCGCCTAAATGATTATATCGCGATTTCGCCTATATCTCTTCGGGCACCCTCTTTTCCTTGTCATGCTCGTGAACTAGATAATCCGCCTCGTCGAGAGCCCTGTCGAGACGCGCGGTTATAAAGCTGTCGGCTATCTTGAAGCCTATTGCGCAGACCAACCCCCAAAACGTCGTCGAAAGCGCGGACATAAAGTTCTCCGAGAGGTCGTCCGCGCCCGAAAGCCGCATAAGCGAGGTGACCGTGCCGAGGATACCGAGCAGCGGAAACACCGCCGTAAGATTCGTAAACAGCGCGTAAGCTCCCGTGGCTCTCCCCGAACATTCGGCAAGCTCGCTGCTTTCGCTGTCGGTCAGCGCGAGCCGCGCCGTTACCCCGTTGCGGCGGTCGATTTTGGGACGCACCGTGTTTTCGAGCCTCGAGATATTTTTCCGAACCGCAAGGAACACCAGCACGTTGACGACACAGGCGATCAATATCACAAACGATATGAGGTCGGGCTTGAAAACGGCTTTCAGAAACTCCATGGGCGCTCCCCTCCAAAGTATACTTTCTCCTATTATACAACATTTTCCAGTGTTTGTCAACACGAAAACGCTTTAAATGCGTTTTTTTGTCGTTGCACCGATTGGAAAAATATGGTAAAATATTATCATATCATTCAAAGGGGGAGCTATATGGAAAATATTGTATTCGACGGCTTTTGTAAGCGCACCGCGGCAGCGATAGCGGTTTTCGGGGCGGCGTTGGTCGGCATATCTCTCGCGGACGGCTCGGCATTGCCGTTTGCGGCGCGGTGCTTCGGCGTTTTCGGGTGGGGAGTGTGCGCATGCGCTGTGCTGACGCTGTATTTCGACATGCTGGGCTACGCTCTTTCGGCAGCTTTCGGCAGCGCCCGAAAAATATTGTGTGCGGCTGACGCGGCGGCGTGGCTGCTGAAGCTGTTGTTCGTGCTGGCGCCGTTTTCGCCGATCGACGCGGACGAGCTGTTCGTGAGGTTCGCGGCGCTGGCGGCAGACGCGCTGCTCTCGCGGGCGCATTTGTTGTATACGTTGAAAAAACTCAACAATCGTTAACATTTTCGGAAATATGCTGTAATAAACTCAGTATTTATCGCAGCAAGCTGCCGACAAAAAACCGGGATTCCAAAGGGGCTGGCCCCTTTGGCGGGATGCAAGGGCGGAGCCCTTGCCGGGTTCGGGCGGAGCCCGGAACGCCGCGAAGCGGCAAAAGAAAAAAGCGCAAAGGGGTCTCGGGGAAAACAAGAGTTTTCCCCGAGCGAGGTGCGGAGCAGAGCTCCGCGTCGGCGATTTTGCCAACAGGCAAAATTGCCGACTATTGAGAAAATCTGCCGGGGGCAGATTTTCTCAACTGCGCCCCGCAGCTCCAACAATTTATCATATCACACTCAAAACTGCAAAAAACTGCAAATTTATTCGGAACAAATTAGTTAGCATTACAATTTCCAAATTTTAACTCGAATTTACAGTAATTCCAAATATTTACAGCACAAAACTGCAATTATCTGCAACTAACTGCAAATCGACTGCAAATCCCTGCACGCCAACTGCAAAAGACTGCAAAATAATACACAAATTCCGATGATTAGTTACCAAAACCAAAAATTTTTGCAAGTTCCCAGTCAAAAACTTGCAAAAACACTCCCAAAAGCGAGACCGAAACCGCCGTAACGGTACATCGGTATTGACTTTTCGTGTCGAGCGGTGTATAATTACTTATGTAAAGCCGCTCGGAAAGCGTTTTAATATGCGGGTTCGGGCTGTGATACTAAAGTGAATTACAGGGAGGATTTGTGTATGTGTTTGATTTGTGAGCGTATCGAAATGATTAAAAACGGGACAAACCCATACTTTGTCAAGGAGCTTGAAACAGGATACGTTGTGCTCGGAGATCATCAGCACTTTAAAGGGTATACTCTTTTTCTCTGCAAGCGTCACGAAACCGAATTGTTTTATCTCGACAAGGAATTTGCCGCGAAATTCGCCGAGGAGATGATTTTTGTCGCAAAGGCGGTAAAGAGCGCTTTCGGCGCGGAGAAAATCAATTATGAATGTCTCGGGCAGGGCGACGCTCATCTTCACTGGCATCTGTTTCCCAGAAGAAGCGGAGACATCGGGGGTTATGGGAATAACGGCGTCGGTCCTGTGTGGTGGCTGCCTATGGACAAAATGTACAACGACGATAACCGACCCTCGGAAAGCGAGCTTGCTCAGCTGAAAACAAGGCTTCTTGCGGAATTGGAAACGCAGGATTGAGAGCGGCGTTACCGCAATAGAGACTTTTGCGGCTCGCGCCGAAAAACGGTATTGACTTTTCGGTTTTGTTGTGGTATAATTATTTTGTAAAATCGATTGGAAAGCGGTTGATAATTTAATATGCGGGTATGTGGAGGTATATCATGAATATCAGGATATATGATGAACAATATAGAGACGATTTGATTTTTATGGTTCTGCAAGCAAAAGATGCGCTCGGCAGAAAACCGAGCCTCAACGAAGACCTGCTTGATATAAATACCCATTACATTGATGGCGGTGATTGTTTCTGGTTGGCGATAGATGACAACGACAGAGTAATTGGCTGCATAGGATTTTCGAGGGGTGAGGGTACTTCGGAAGCATTCCTCCATAGATTGTATGTGAAGTATTCCGAAAAACGCAAAGGGATTGGAACAAGCCTCCTGCGTGTGGCTGAAGCTTCCATGAGGGAAAAAGGAATATCCATTGCCAAAGTTCATCTTGGTGCGCCGAAAGAACAGTGGTTTGAGTCTTACGAGTTTTATCTCAAGAATGGCTATAAAGAATATGAGCCAAGATACATGATGAAAGCACTATAAATTCAAATTTATCGAGCGGATAAATAAACAATTTAATATGCGGGTATGGCGGAATTGGAAATGCAGGATTGAGGGCGGCGTTACTGCAGGGGTGAGGTGCTTATGATAAAAGGCGCGGAATGGCTGTTTTTTGATGTCGGCTGGACGCTTGTCAACGAGGACGCTGCATTTAAAGACCGAATAAGAAAAATAGCCGAGGCGGCAAATGACGCATATGACGACGTTTACGAGACCGCTCTTGATTTTTACAAGCAAAATAAAAAGGGCGACCGCGAAGCCGCGAAATTGCTGGGGGTGAGCCTGCCGCTCTGGCAAAAAGAGTATGAAACGCCTTATGAAAACGCCGCTCAATGCCTTGAATTTTTCAGCCGCAAATACAAAATCGGAGTTATTGCAAATCAATCCCTCGGAACGGAGCGGCGTTTGGAGAATTACGGTCTGCTGCAATATATCGATCTGATCGCCGCTTCCGCGGAGGAAGGCGTTGAAAAGCCCGATAAAAGGATTTTTGAGATCGCTTTGAACAGAAGCGGCTGCAAAGCACGCGACGCGGTTATGATCGGAGACAGGATCGATAACGATATCGTGCCCGCAAATTCGCTGGGGATGCACACGGTTTGGGTGAGACAAAGCGTGTGGCGGTATTGGAGCATAAAAAATAAAATTGAAATGCCCGAATATACGACAGACAGCCTTGACGGACTTTATGGGGTCTTATAATTCGGAACGCGACACGCCAAGAGGTTTCCCGTGATTTACGGCTCTGTTGAAAATGCTCTTGACTTTTCGGGGCGGTTGTGGTATAATTATTATGTGGGACCGCTTGGGAAGCGATTTAATATGCGGGTATGGCGGAATTGGCAGACGCGTTGGATTCGGACTGTGATAATACAGCGGGATTATTTTGAATTTAAAAGCTGCTTGATAAATCGGCATTTCTCGGAGGAAAATTATATGAGTGAAATAATAGAAATCAGAGAAGAGCGAGTAACCGCTGAGGAATATATCGGTTTCTTGAAAAGAACAGACTTGGGATCGCAATACCCCAAAGAACGATTTGAGGAAAGAATATCTAAACTGGTGAACAATGTCACTGTAAGTCTTGTTGCAAGAAACGAGAGCGGCTTGATTGTCGGTATTTTATTTGGATTGACGGACTATGTATATTGGCTCTACATAACAGATTTAGGGGTCGACAGAAACTACGAGAGGCAAGGGATTGGCAAGAAGCTTATGAAAACCGCTCATAAGATTGCAGGCGGTGAAAAGAATATTGCAGTGTACTTGATCGCAAACGAAAATGCCGTTCCCTTTTATGAGAAGCTTGGTATGAAAAAAGCAGATGATGTAATGCAATATAACCATATTGAATGGACTGAATTTACGGTACAATAAAGGTTTCCCGTGATTTACGGATTTATTGAAAATGCTCTTGACTTTTCGGGGCGGGCGTGGTATAATTGTTTTGTCGGATTTGCTCGGCAAATCTGCGGGAAGTTAATACGCCCGTGGCGGAACTGGCAGACGCGTTGGATTCGGACGGTGATACTACAGTGGAGTTATTTTGCAACATATTTTTTAAATATGCTAATCAATAAATCGGAATTTGGGAGAAGAAGCAAAGATAGAAAGTTGGGAATAAGTATGTCAGAATTAACGTC
>JAMPFE010000001.1:53490-89207 GCA_023664705.1 Lachnospiraceae bacterium
ACTCCTGCGACAATCAGCGGGAGGAGAGCATAGAGGGGCAGCTTCGCGAGTGCACAGACTTCGCCCTGAATTCGCCGACCGCAAGGGCTTCACGCTTGTCGGCTCATACATCGACAGAGCGGTATCCGCAAAAACGGACAATCGCCCCGAATTTCAACGAATGGTCGAATTGACGCAAGCGTCAACCCTAGGAGAGTTCGGGCAGTCTTTTCGATGTGGTCATTGTATGGAAGCTGGACAGATTCGCGCGGAACAGGTACGACAGCGCGCACTACAAGGCGGTGCTTCGCAAGAACGGTGTCAAGGTGATCTCGGCAACGGAGGCTATATCCGAGGGCGCGGAGGGAATAATCCTTGAGTCGGTGCTTGAGGGTTATGCCGAATACTACTCCGCCGAGTTGTCCGAGAAAGTTATAAGAGGTATGACCGAGAATGCGCTCAAGTGTCAATATAACGGTGGGTTCATTCCCGTTGGTTTTAAAATTGACGAGAATAAGCATTATCAGGTCGATGAGTTGGTCGCGCCGTTCGTTAAAGAAGCGTTCCTTATGTACGCAAGCGGAAAGAAAGTCAAGGATATTGTGGAGTACCTCGGTGTTAACGGTATCGTTTCATCACAAGGAAAGCCGCTTACCAAGACATCAGTCAACACGGTTTTGCAAAATCGCAAGTACATAGGTGAGTATCAATACAGAGATGTGATAGTTCCAAACGGAGTACCGTCAATAATTTCAAAGGAGCTGTTCGCGCTTGTGCAGCAGCGCATAGCGCAGAACAAATACGCTCCGTCCGCATCGCGTTCGGCGGTCAAATATCTGCTGACAGGCAAGCTGATATGCGGAAACTGCGGTTCGGTGTATGCGGGTGAAAGCGGAACGGGTCGAACGGGTAGCAAGTACCATTACTATAAATGCGTAAAAGCTAAGAAATTTGACGGCTGCGACAAAAAGGCAATAAAGAAAGACCCCGTCGAAGATGCGGTTCTTTATACAATAGTTAAATATATTTTCGTTGACGAGGTTATCTCCGAAATATCCGAGCGTGTGACTGATTGGCAGGAGAAAGAGGACACGACGATCCCTATCTACCAAAGAGAATTGGCGGATGTTGAGAAAAGCATTGCTAATGTTATGGCGGCGATAGAGCAGGGTATAATCACCTCAACGACCAAAAAGCGCTTAACGGAACTGGAAACCCTGAAAACTGACTTGGAGGTCAAGATCGCAAAGGAAGAAATTCAGTCTCAGATCTTGACAAGGGAACAGGTCGAGTTTTGGTTGAAAAATATGGAGAAGCTGGATTTGGCAAATGCCGATAATAAACAGCGTGTTATTAACACCTTTATAAATTCAATATACGTTCACGATGATAAACTTGTTGTGAATTTCAACTGCCGCGAGGAATCCGAGGTCATTCCTCGCGACTTAAAGGGTGATGTTTCTTCTTTGACGATATTGGGGGAGCCATTAAAAAAGACCTCACAAATGGTTTAGGTAAGCCAAATGTGAGGTTTCTTTTTTGTATCTGTTAAACCTATTTTTGAGTTTTTGGGGGTGTGTTTAAGTCCTACTTGGCGGCACTAAAGTGTCGGGGCAAAAATGGCTTTGTAATGCCGTTTGCGGGGCTTTTCAGCGCAAATATTAAACCAACTTCGGGCTTAGTTGGGGTGGATCAAGTCCTATAAAATCAGATTGAAATTCTCCAGTTTGATTATTTGAAATATATTTTAAATTATACTCAAATTTGTATAAAAATCACTTGATAAAATGCCGAAAATATGATATAATTAAAATGGTAAGTATGGAAATGCAATTTGAGGTGAGTTTTTTGTGGTGCAAAGAATGCCGTAGAGTAACCAAACATGTAAAGTGCGAATTATGCGGCTCGGCTACTGAACCGGATATCCCAGTCGAAGTGTACAGATGCTCATGTTGTAATATTCCTATCTTGAGATCGGCTGATGACATTGACCGTCACACTTGCCCGATTTGCGGCGGTGAGGCAACGTACATGGCATCCGATTTGCGTCCCGTGTTTCCGGAGGAACGGTTGTTGATTGAGATATTGCTTGACAAGCCGCTCGCGTTCATAAACAAGTCGGTTTGGGCTAATGCTAACCGTTATTACATTGACGGCGAGACTGTTGCCATAACCTCAAAGCACTACAAAAAATATTCCGCGGATCATTTACGCGATATGCTGAACAAATATAAAGCTGAAAATTCCTATGAGTTTTTTGATGAAAACATTTCAAAATTCGTGAATGCGAATAAAGCGAGGCTGAATTACGTAATTGAAGAAGCTCACAGCTTTATTCAGTGTGAGGCAGCAAAGTTTCCGCGTGAGAATATCGTGCTTTCTTTTTCGGGAGGAAAGGATTCGACCGTGACGGCGGATTTGGCGGTCAAAGCGCTCGGCGACCCGACGCTAGTACATATTTTCGGAAATACCACGTTGGAGTTTCCGCTTACGATAGAGTATGCCGAGCGTTTTCGGAAAAACAACCCCAAAGCGATATTCAGGATCGTGCAAAATAAAGAGCAGGAATTTTACAGCGTGTGTGAGGACATCGGACCGCCCGCGAGAATGATGCGATGGTGCTGCTCGATGTTCAAGACGGGACCGATCACGCGCATTTTGAATCGCTATTACCGCGACATTAATATCCTCACGTTTTACGGCATTCGCAAATGTGAGTCGGTGAGCCGCAGCAAGTACAACCGTGTGGAGGATAACGCCGAATCGGTGAAGATACAGAAACAAAAGGTAGCTTCGCCGATATTTTTGTGGCAGGATCTCGACGTTTGGCTTTATATTCTGGGCGAAAGGGTCGATTTTAATGACGCGTATCGGCTTGGATATGACAGAGTGGGCTGCTGGTGCTGCCCAAACAACAACGAGCGCGCGCAATTTCTTTCCGCGATTTATATGCCGGAGCAATTCAAACAGTGGAGGGATTTCTTGATTTCTTTCGCGAAGAGGATCGGAAAGCCCGATGCGGAGGTTTACATAGACTCCGGCAAATGGAAGGCACGGCAGGGCGGCAATGGTGTTAAGGCGGCGCAGGACGTAAAAATCAAGTACACGAACTGTACCGCGGAGGATCACGCTAAAATTTACCGTTTGAATAAAGCTGTTGACGATGATTTTCTCAATCTTTTTACTCCGTTTGGCAAGGTTTCAAAGGAGCTGGGAAGAAAACTCATTAATGAGACGCTGGTGCTGGATATTGGCACGAATACCCCGATTTTGTCAATTCAGCCGTTTGCGCAGGATGGGTATGAGTATTCGGTCAAGATCAAGACGATGAATGTCGCTAACCACGATGATTTGCAGCGAAAGGCGGCTTATCAGGTGAGAAAATTCAATGCTTGTCGTAAATGCTTAAAATGCGAATCGCTTTGCCATTTCGGGGCAATTTCCATAGTTGGGGACAAGTATCGCATTGATGAGACAAAATGCAAGCGGTGCAAGATGTGCGTAACTGCAAAGTATCTTGACGGCGGCTGTTTGATGGATAAATATTTAAAAACAAAGGGAACGGATTGAGATGAAATTCAGAGGACACGAGACCTTTTTTATACGAAAAGGGTGGCTGTACAAAGGTATGAGCAGCGTGGTGCGGGAGTCGGGAGTTTTTCAGGGCGCGGCAGGAAATCCTATGGACGTTTTGGGGATGGGCGCAAATATGGTGAAGTCTTTGAGATATTGGCTTACCGCATCAAGGCTTACATCTGAGCCTAAATCGGGAAAGCGCAATCAGGAGCTTACCGAGCTAGGGAAGATAATATATGAAAACGATCCGTATATGGAGGAGATCGGTTCAATTTGGCTTGTGCATTATATGCTTGCTTCTAATGAGGATGAGGCGACTTCTTGGTATTTGTTTTTCAACGAGTTCAACAAAACCGAATATGACGAGGATGACTTCCACAGTTGTATTGTAAAATACATTCGCATGAATGATAATGCTTCTATGCCGTCGGATAGAGTTATTGATGATGATTTTTCCTGCATTATAAATACCTATGTTCCTCGAATTAGGTTAAATCCCGCAAAGGTTCATCCGGAAAGCAATATTGACTGTCCTCTCGGTGAACTCGGGTTGGTAGATATTGTTGACAAGAAAAAGGGTATTTTTAAAAAAAGAGTTCCCAAGCTTGAAATGCTGCCCAATTTGATATTGCTTGCTTCGATCATAGAAGCGAACGATGGCGTGAAAGAGATCAGAATCTCAACGTTGCAGAATGAGAAAAATCAGCTCGGAAAGCTGTTTAATCTTGATTCCGTTTCTTTGATCAACGCGTTGTACAGACTTGAAAAAACGGGCTTTATTAAGGTTATTCGCACAGCGGGACTTGACGTAATACAAATAACAACCGATATGAGTTTTTGTGATTGCGTGAAAGCCTATTACAAGGAATTAAATCAATAAATCGGTTAGGAGAAATCGGCTATGCTGAACGAAATAATTGAAATATCGAGGGGATTTCAGTCCTCGGTAAATATTTCTTATGATTTAAACAACGAGAGCAAAATTAAGGGGTTTATCCCGACGATTTCTGCTCTTGAACTCATAGCTAATATCATTTCAAGTACAGCCGCCGCTTCTACCGAACGCGCGAAAATCCTTACCGGAGCTTATGGCAGAGGAAAATCACATATTGTTCTTGTAACTCTTGCCATTTTGAAACACGCTTACAAAAAGAACACATTTAAAGATATTTTAAACGGATTAAAGCAGTATGACGAGGATAAATACAAAATCGCAGATAATTATATTTCATCAAGGACAAAGTTGCTCCCCGTAATTATAAGCGGAAGCAGTTCTAACCTTATGCAGGCGTTTATTAACGCTTTGCAGCAGGCTCTCAGTGCGGCTGATTTGGACGATGTTATGCCCGATACAAATTACAAAGCCGCATCGGACACTATAGCTATGTGGGAAAAAAGCTATCCCGAAACCTATAAGCAATTTACAAGCAAAATCAAAGTCAAAGCTGCTGTATTTACAGAAAAGCTTGGCGAACACGATTTTAAGATATATCAAACCTTTGTTAAGCTCTATCCGGATTTGACTGCCGGCAGCGTTTTTAATCCGTTTGCTTGCTCGGACGTTATCGAGGTTTACGAGAAAGTTTGTTCATCTATTTGCGAGCGCGGCTATGACGGAATGTATGTTGTATATGATGAGTTTGGGAAATATTTGGAGAGCAACATTACAACAGCGGCGGAAAGCGAAACGAAATTTTTGCAGGGTTTTGCAGAGAAATGCAAGCGATCAGGAAAACAGCAAATGCATCTGTTGCTGATCTGCCACAAGGATATTTCCAACTACATAGACGCAAATTTATCCAAAGAAAAAGTTGATGGCTGGCGCGGAATATCTGGGCGTTTCGAGCATATAAATCTTCATAATAACTTTAGCCAGATGTATGAGATCATATCCGCTGTTATCGGGAAAATTCCCGGCAAGTGGGAGTTTTTTTGCGCCGATCATGAAGATGTGTTTGACAGCTTATCGCATACATTTTCCGATAATAAACTGCTCGGAACAGATGTTGCAAACGCAAAGCGGAGCGTTTTGGGCTGTTATCCGCTTCACCCGACCACAACGTTTGTGCTGCCCAGATTGTCCGAAAAAGTTGCGCAGAATGAGAGAACGCTGTTTACTTTTCTTTCGGCGGAGCAAAAGAACACTCTTGTTGAGGTAGTGGAAAAGTGTGAGGATGATTTCACATTTGTAACACCCGATCATCTGTATGATTATTTTGAGCAGCAATTTAAAAAAGAACTTAATTCTTCAGAGATTTATAAAACTTACCAGCTAGCTGCAAGTGTTTTGAAAAAGGTTGAAAAAGGCTCTTTGCAGTCGAAAATTGTTAAGACGATCGCTGTTCTTTATATCATAGAGGAATTTGAGAAATATCCGCCTACAATAAACAATATAGCCCGTTTATAAACACCGTTGACGATCCCAAAGAAATAACGGAAGCGATAAATGAGCTCATAAATAAATCGTGTATCGTTTATCTGAAAAGGAGCAACGGTTATCTCAGACTTAAAGATTCCAAAGGCTTGAATATTAAGGATGAGATACAAAACAGAATTGAAAGCTTGAAATTGACAATGACGGCGAAGCAGATTTTAAATTCTTTGTCTGCCGAAAATTATTTGTATCCCGTCAAATACAACGACGAGCATTGCATTACAAGATACTTTGAATTTTGTTTTGTTGATACCGAGGATTTAAAATCAGATACTTTCTCGCTTGAGGACAAGGATTCAAGCGGCGTTATTCGTGCTGTCTTTTTTGAAAATTCGGTTGAATTTGAGAAATTCAACAGCAAGAAAATAAAATGCGGTAACATTCAAACGATAATTGCAATTCCGAGAGAATTTTACGATATATCCGCGATTGCTTATGAATACAAAGCAGTTTGCGAGCTTAAAGAGGAATGCGGCGAAGACGATTTTCTTGCCGATGAGTATGATGTTTATTTAGAGGATCTGGAAGTCGTTGTCGGGAATTTTATTAACGGTTATACTCGTCCCGAAATGGGTATGGTAGAATATCGTTATCAAAATAAGCCAGTTGAAATATCTCGAAAAGCTCAGCTTTCCGCTCTGCTTTCGGCAATTTGCGGGGAACTTTACCCCAACGCGCCGATAATCAACAACGAAATGATAAACAAGAATGTTGTCTCAACAGTCGCGGTGAACAGCCGCAGCAAGGTGACTGCTGCGCTGCTTGAAAATGATGTTGTTGAGGAGAATTTGGGTTTGTCGGGAACGGGACAAGACATTTCCATTATGAGAAGCACTCTCATACAGACGGGGATCCTTGTTCAAAAATACAAGGGCTTTGCGCTTGAGATGAATTCCTGCGATGAGAAGATCGCAAATGTTTTGTTTGTGATAAAATCTTTTTTCACGGATACGTCAAACGGTGGAGAGAAGCAGTTTGCCGAGCTTTATCGTAACTTGATCTCGCCGGAAGGAAAAATAGGATTAAAGCGCGGCGTTATACCGCTTTACATAGCTGTGGTGCTGCATTTTGTAAAAAAAGGCATCGTTATCAGATATAAAAACGAAGAAGTTAAAATAACCTCCGATTTGCTCAACAGCATCAATGAAGCTCCCGAAGACTATTCCACAGTTATGGAAGATTGGGATGATAATAAGGCAAATTATCTGAGACGTTTGGAGGAAGTTTTCAACGACTTTATCGTTGAAAGGGAAAAGAGTTTTAACAGCTTTGCGTATATCGCAATGGCTATGACGCGTTGGTATGTTGAGCTTCCTCGCTGTGCAAAGGAAATGAAGGAATATTATGATACAGGAAAACCCGTGTCAAAGGAATATCTTAAATTTATAAATTTATTGAAACAGCCTACCGAAAACAGCAGAGAACTGTTGATGGTGAATATTCCTAAGGTATACGGCAGCAAAGTTCCGTCTTTGCCTATAGCCGACAGTATTTTCTCGGCAAAGGGTAAATTTGAATCTGCGAAGAAGGGTCTGATAGAAAAACTCATTTTGATCACCAAAAATGTGTTTCAAGGCAAGAAGAAAGTTAGCCTTAATTCCGTGTTGAGCGATTGGTATGACGGTCTTAAGCCCGAAACGCTTCAAAAGCAATTTTCGGGCAATGAAAATGCCGTGATCGAGCTTATTCGGTCGGTCACAAATGACGATAAGACATTTACTGAACGGCTCGCGAAGTTGCTTGTAGGGCTGCGTATTGATGATTGGAATGCGGACAGTGTTGAGATATTTGAGAAGGCTTTAAGGGACTTCAAGTCTGTTGTGGATGAGTACAATGTTGCGGATCATTCGCTTGACAGTCCGGAAAACACGCCTAAATTGATCTTTTCCGACAGTTCGGGAAATGAGGTCGTCAGAGTTATCGAGAACGTCGAATACAGTGGACGCGCCAAACTGCTTTACAATGATATAAGTGCCGCGGTCGAGGAGATGGGCGAAGCCGTTAGTGTACAGGAGAAGCGTCAGGTTTTGCTGGATATTTTGAAGAAGCTGTGCTGAAGAGGTGAGTTCAATGAGCGGAACAGCATATTTCGATAATGCTGCCACGACCTTTCCAAAACCGGAAGAGGTATATGCCTTTATGGATAAGTTCTACCGTAAGTGCGGCGTTAATGTCGGGCGCGGACAACACAGATTATCCGCTAGGGCAAGCTCGCTGATGGAGGAAACGCGGGAGCTGCTTTTGGAGCTGTTTCACTGCGAAAACAAAAAGGTGATTTTCACGCCTACAGCGACCGAAGCGCTTAACCTAATTATAACGGGGCTCAACATGCCAAGCGGAGCGTGCGTGTATATTTCTCCCTTTGAGCATAACGCGGTCACGCGGACACTGCACCACTTGCAAAAGGCATCAAAATTCGACATTGAATTGTTGGCAGTCGATAAAGAAACCTTGATGTTTGACGTTGACAAAATATCTAAGCAGTTCGCCGAGCGTAAACCGTTTTGCGTTATTATGAGCCACGCGAGCAACGTCTGCGGTGCGATAGCTCCGATTTTCGAGATATTTACCGCCGCAAATAAATATAACGCCGTTACTGTTGCGGATATGTGTCAGACGGCAGGGCTTATCGATACCGATCTAAGCAGCGATGACTTTGATTACGCGGTGTTTGAGGGGCATAAGACGTTGTACGGTCCGATGGGGATCGGAGGATTTATTGCGGGATCGGACACGCGATTACCTCCGCTGATCTACGGCGGTACGGGAGTTGAGTCGGCAAATCAAGATATGCCCGATGAGATCCCGACAAAATACGAAGCCGGAAGTCACAATATTCAAGCTATTGCGGGGTTAAATGCCGCGTTAAAATGGCTTAAAAATATCGGTATTGAAAATGTGTTCGCTAAGGAACAGAGCAATAAGGCAAAATTGCTGGAGATTCTAAAACGGCACGATAACATTACCGTTATAGAGCCGCAAAATGCTGTCGGAGTTATCTCATGCAATTTTAAAAATTACAGTAGCGACAGTATAGGGCAAGTCCTCAGTGATCAAAATATTGCGGTACGAACGGGGCTTCACTGTGCTCCGTATGCTCATAAATTTTTGGGGACTTTTCCGGCGGGAACCGTGAGATTCAGCGTTGGGTATTTCAATACCGATTATGACTTCAAAATGCTCGAACGGGCATTAGAGTACATCGAAGAAAATTCTTGAAAGGACTGACGAACAATGAGCTTGCAGGACATAACCTTAAAAAACGAATATCGCTCGCTGATAGATAATGTCGCAGCAGAGTTTTTCATTCCTGCCTTGAGTGAGTCAATCGAATATAAAAGGGCAGTCGGATTCTTTTCGTCTTCCGTGCTGCTTGAAATATCCAAGGGTCTATCCGCGCTCGTTCAAAACGGCGGTAAAATTCAGTTGGTGGCTTCTCCTTATTTATCCGACGAGGATATTGCGGCAATAAAAGTGGGGTATGCTCAAAGAGAAATATTGGTTAAGGAATCGGTGCTGAGGGAATTAAACTCTCCTAAAAATGAGTTTGAGTCCGAACGCCTCAACTTATTGGCTAACTTGATTTCGCAGGGGGTATTGGATATTAAAATAGCCTTTGTCGAGGATCGGTCAAAAATGGGAATGTATCACGAAAAGATGGGAATTATCGCAGACGCTCAAGGCAATAAAATCGCTTTTTCGGGGTCTATGAACGAATCCGCAACTGCCCTTACTGCTAATTATGAAGCGATAGATGTTTTCTGCTCATGGAATGGTGATGAGGAGCGCGTTAAGATCAAAGAGAACGCTTTTGCTGCGATATGGAATGACTCGGAGCCTAATATCAAGATCATAGATTTTCCAGAGCTCAGTGACGAGATCATTAAGAGATATAAGCGAGGAAAACCAAATTTCAAAATTGATTCTATTGATCCATCGTGTAAGGCTAACCCGGAAGCACAAGCTGTTGAGGATAATGCAAATCTGCCGAAAATCCCGGATTCTTGTAAGTTGTACGATTACCAATTAAATGCTATTGATTCGTGGAAGCAGAAAAATTACAAGGGAATATATGATATGGCTACCGGTGCAGGCAAGACGTTTACGGGATTGGGTTCGATAGTCAATTTGTCCGATGCCCTTAACGGCGAATTGGCTGTCATTATTGTATGTCCGTATCAGCACCTTGTTGAGCAGTGGGTAGAGGATATTGTTAAATTTAATATCAGACCGATAATAGGATACAGCAGTTCACCGCAAAAAGATTGGAAGCAACGGCTGGCAAAAGCTATACGGTATCAAAAAATCAGTAGGGAGAAACGCTTTTTCTGCTTTATCTGCACTAATGCAACATTTTCAAGTCAGACCGTTCAATCTTCAATAGAAAAAATCAAATCGCAGATTTTGCTTGTGGTTGACGAAGCTCATAATTTTGGGGCAAAAAGCTATTTAAAACTGCTTGACGATAAGTATAGATATCGCCTCGGCTTATCCGCAACGTTGGAACGGCACAGAGATGATGAGGGAACTGCTGCGCTTTTTGATTTCTTTGGAGAAAAGTGCATTACCTATACCTTGGAACAGGCTATAAATGACGGAAAGCTAACGCCGTATAAATATTATCCCGTTTTGGTTTATCTTACTCCCGATGAGCTTGAAAGGTATGAGGAAATTTCAAAGCAAATGCAGGATCATCTGAGAAAGGATAAGAACGGAAATTACAAGCTTGATTCATACGGTGAATTGTTGGCGATGAAGCGTGCAAGGATCGTTGCGGCAGCGTCGGAAAAGCTGGTAAAACTGCGTGAGGTTATCGCTCCGTACTCGGATAAGCATTTTCTGTTGGTCTATTGCGGTGCCGCAAATGTGATCGATCCGAACTCCGATGTTTCTTCTACAGATGAGGCTGATATTCGGCAGATCGAAGCAGTTACCTCTATACTCGGAAACGAGTTTGATATGAAAGTTGCGAGATTTACCTCGCAGGAGAATATGGACGAGCGTAACGCAATCAAGGAGCATTTCAAAAGCGGTGACGATCTTCAAGCCATCGTTGCAATAAAGTGTTTGGACGAGGGCGTTAATATTCCGGGCATAAGCACGGCGTTCATACTTGCAAGTACGACTAATCCGAAGGAATATATCCAACGGCGCGGGCGTGTGTTAAGAAAATCTCAGGGAAAAGAATATGCGGAGATTTACGATTTTGTAACGCTGCCAAGACCGCTTGATACTGTTTCGGGGCTGACTTTAGAGCAGGCAAACCGCGATGTTTCTCTCGTAAAGAATGAGATGACGCGGGTAAAGGAATTTGCTCGTTTAGCTATGAATTCAATGGAATCCAACGATATTATATGGGAAGTTTGCGACACTTACAATCTGCCGTATAATTTCGAAAATAACACAAATGAGGAGGATTAAATCATGGGAATTGATACAAATCAGCTTAACCGCAAGGTTGTCGAAAGGCTTAAAAAGAAGATCGTCATTGCCGAGAGAGTAAATCTCAAAACCAAGAACAAGAGTGATTCCGATATGGTCAAAGACATCAAGAAAAATATAGAGGAGGAAGTAAAATGCTGCTCAGATCAATCGAATTAAAGAACTTTCGCCAGTTTGTTGATGAGAAAATCGATTTTTCCGTCGACGCTGACAGAAATGTTACGATAATCATAGGCGAAAACGGTACGGGAAAAACTACCCTTGCTCAAGCGTTTTTCTGGTGTTTTTACGGAGAAACGAGCTTTAATGATAAGATCGTGTTAAACAGACGTATTTCCGATGATTTGCTCCCGGAAAAAACAGAAGAGGTCAAGGTGGCTATTAAACTTAGTCACGGCGATGTGGAATATGAGGTCATTCGCACACAGCCGTACACGAAAAATTACTCAAATAAACTTCTGCCGTCAAATACAAAGCTTGATATCCGCAAAAAAGGTTTCGACGGAAACACAAGTTACGTTGAACATCAAAAATGCGAGGCGGAGATAAGCCAAATCCTGCCGAAAGCTCTATCGCCTTATTTCTTTTTCGACGGTGAGAAAATTGAAAGAATGAGCAAGGAGATCACAGGGAATAAGAAGAGCGCTTCCTTTGCTGAGGCGGTTTCCGGTTTAACGGGCTTAAAAGCTACCGGAGCGGCAATAAGACATTTAGCGCCGGGCAGAGGAACGGTCATCGGAAAATTCAACGAGGAATACGTTGACGCAAGCGATGGAAAAATGCAAGAGCTGACCAATCAGATCAATAGGCTCGAAAACGAGATCGAGTCTGCCGAGAAGCAAAAATCCGAATTGGAGGATAATGTTGCTGCTGCCAAAGACGCAAAGGCGAGATTTGAGGAAGAGATCAGGCAGTATGCAGAGGGTGCACGCTTGCAGGGTGAAAGGGATAAGATCAATGGGCAAATTAATTCGGCAAAAAATTATAAATCCCAAATGATCAGGGGTATATCTCGTGATTTTAACAGCGATATGACGGCTTTCTTTTCATTGTCATTAGCCAAACGCGCTATGGAGCTTATTTCCAAAAGCGATTTCAACGGTAAGGATATTCCCAATATGCACGCTAAAACTATTGAATTTTTGCTTGAAAAGCGCATTTGTATTTGCGGAACGCATTTGGATGAAGGAACTGTCGCTTGCCAAAAGGTGCGTGAGTTGCTTGAGTATCTTCCGCCGCATTCAATTGGTGTTGCAGTCAAAGACTTTGTTTCAAATGTGCGCGGCAGATTCTGCAATAAAGTTACCTTGTTGGAAAAGATCAAGGAAAATATGTCTGTGATCGTCTCTCAGGAGGATGCTATCGACAAATATGAAGATGACCTTAATATGATCTCTCAGAAGCTTGACGGGAAAGACGTTAAGGCGCAGGTGCGCGATTTAAATCAGCAAATCAGCATTTGCGATACAACGATCAGACAAGCGACAAGTAAAAGAGAAACATTTATCGCTCAAATTGCCCGTTCGGAAGAAAGAAAAAATCAGCTTGAAAACAGTCGGTCTAATTTGTCTCTCCAAAATCAAAGCAATAGGCAGATTGAACTGTATAAAGCTTATACTCAAATAATTTACGAGGAATTGCTTGCCGAGTACAAAGACAAGGAGGTCAAAACTCGTGATCGGCTTGAAAAATCGATCAACGACATATTCAAGAAGATCTACAATGGCGGGCTTGAACTCAGCATTGACGAAAAATACAACATTACAGTGTCCGCTAATGATTATAGCGGACAGGTTGAAACGTCAACGGCGCAGAGCATTGCCGTCATTTTTGCTTTTATTTCCGCTATCAGCAAGATGGCAAAAGAAAACAAGATGACGGAAAATTCGGACGCATCATATTCGGAGCCTTATCCGCTGGTTATGGATGCGCCGTTGTCGGCCTTTGATAAGCGCAGAATCGAGTCGATCTGTTCTGCTATTCCCGAAACTTCCGAGCAGGTAATAATTTTTATCAAAGACACCGACGGCGATCTTGCCAATCGGTATCTTGGAGAAAAGGTGCTTACAAGGTATCGCTTTGAGAAAATCAATGAGTTTCATACTCGTCTTGTTAAGGAGGATTAAGCTATGTTTGATAAACAGTATCGTTTTTCGGGTACACACGCTGAAATGGTGAGCAATTTGACCGCTGTATTTGATGATTCCTCAAAAAGCAAACTGTTTGAACGTAATCTTGACGTTTATATTAATGCTCCGTTAATCGGCTTTTTATACAAAAAGAGGGGCGTAAAAAGCACTGACAGCGAAATAGCCAATCAGAATATTTTCCCAGAACAGTTAATAAATTTTTCCGATCAGCTTCAATGTGTTTTTCGTCTGATATTGCTTTTGGATTCCGATTATGAACCCGATGAAAGCAAACGTCTTGACAAAGCCTTTCGCTATTTCGGCAAGAACGAAGAAGATCTTAAGCGTTTTGATGAATACGTTCTCGGCGGGGTGGAGGTTCTTCACGAAAAACTGATTGAAAATGCATTGAAACCTTCGGATTATGTTGATAATCTATTCGATTTTCTCGAGGATTTCAATGATAAGTTCAACGAGGACATTACCAGCGAGGATATAATGTCTTTGTGCATAGGTAAAAAATAAAATCTTAAAGCAAGAAGGTGTTTGCAGTGTCAAGTTATTCGGAGTGCTTTGACGGTCTTGAGAAGCGTGCAAAAAGCAATGGATACCTTACATACGACGATATACTTGACGCCGCAGACAGCTTTGAGTTATCAGCAATCGAGGTTGACAAGCTGAGCGAACAGCTGCTGCTTAACGGAGTAACAATATCCGATGATCCGCCTGTAGATGAGCAGCAGTTCTTTGATTACAGTAAAATCGATTATGAGTCCATTTACAGAGAAATTATTTCAATTGATCCCGGATTGGAGAATCTCATCAGGCAAATAAGCGAATTTCCAACACCACAAAAGGGCGAAGTATCGGAATTGTATGCGAAAATGGAGTATTATAATTTTGAAGGTTTACAAGCTGATGAGGCTCGTGAGCGGATAATTTCTATGCATTTGCGAATGGTGTTAAGATTAGCACTATCATTATCAAAGATATATAATTATGACATTTCGGATGCGATCTCGGTCGGATTTGTCGGTCTTATTTCCGCTGTGGAAAAATACGATCCTAAACAGAATGAGGGCGGATATTTTAGCGCTTATGCTGGTCAAGTTGTGTGGAGTGCGATTATTCGTGACTGCCAACCTAATTGGATACATAAAATACCTCCGCATCTTATGGACAAACTGCTCACAATCATAAAAATGTTCAAGGATCGTTATGGAATTTCGGCAGAGCTTGAAATACCAGAAACCGATTTCCTACTTGCCTGTTCAAAACGTTTGGGAGAGCCTATTGAACAGATTAAAGCATATTTTAATATGATTTTAAATGAAACAAATTGGATGTCTCTCAATGAATATGCAGAATCTGAGGATGAACTGCCGATAAATTCTCTGCTTGTCGATTATGATCGTTTTTTTGAAGATGAGGTTAATAAATATCAGAATGCTGAAATCGTTCATAAAGCTTTGAAAACGCTCCCCGAAAGAAATGTTAAGGTTCTTATTTTAAGATACGGGCTTGACGGCAAGATTCCGATGACGTTAGACGAAATAGGGAAAGCACTCAATGTCACACGAGAGCGTATTAGGCAAATTGAAAATAAAGCGTTGAAACTTTTTAGACAAAGCCCAGATATTAAGTATCTAAAAGATGAATATATGAGTGAAAGGCTATCTATCTGATGAATTTGATTGTTGAAGGAGGAATTTAATAATGTATACAGAGGATATGGAAATATGGATTGATAAAGATATGGATTTCAAAAAAACAAGCAATTCTAAAACAACAATTACCGTGAAATGGAGTAAAAATTTTTTTGAGGATTATAAGAAATTATCATATCAATTTCGTAATTGTGGTGTATGCGTATTTAATGACATTATTGACGGGTGCAATATTATAGCAAAAATGGATTATTGGTTTTTAGTTGTTATTTATCTTTTTAGGCAAAGTATAGAATTGGGACTTAAAGCACTTGTATTTAGAGAATATGACAATAAAAATAGACCTTGTGAAGATATAGTTAATAAATGCAAGCATAACTTGTCAATGCTTTTGGAGGAGTATATAGATGCTTCCTGGGGCGGGTATTTCACAAGCGAGGAAGAGGACTGGATCACAAAGTATTTTGAGTCTTTGGAATCAAAGGATCAAAATTCGGATACATTTAGATTCCCATTCAAAGACCCCTTTCTCTTAAATTTCGGGTATGGTGAAAGAAACAGTTCAAAGAAATTTATAGATCTATTACTAACAGGTTATAATTTGCTCCAAGCATTTAATTTGGTTAAAAAGTGCTTGGAAGATGGTAATGTTGAGGAAGGCGATGAGTTTGATGCAAGCTATGCACCGATTTTTTGCCTAAGTCTCAAAATGCCGATGTGGAATGTTATTTGTGGCAGCCTGATATGGGACCATGCTATAAGTCAAAAATTATAGGATATTTTGGAGTAGCAGCCTTTTTGTTTCATAATGACGATATTGAGCCAGAGGAAAAGTTTTATCCTATGATGTTTGTGTTGCGGAATTTGTTGGAACTGCACCTTAAAGAATTAGCTTCTTATGGTAAAAACTACGAGATTGCTGCCAGCAAATTAAAAAGAGCTCAATGTGAACACAATATTATGAAAATATTGGAAATTATAAAACCTATGGTGATTCGATATGCAATTCAGTCTGTTGAGGACGAGGAAATTATTAAAATCATTGAAAGAGAAATCAATAATATAACAAAGTTGGACAAGAATGGAGATAGGTTTAGATATCCAACTGATAAAAATTTACAGTATTTTAGCGATGATGGAACAGAAACCGTTGACGTACAGAACGTTTATAATTACATGATGGGAATTATCAATTCTATTGATGCTATGAAAAATTGTTTTGATTATAACGCTTCATTTGATGAGTAGAATTTTCTATCTTTAATAGATTAAATTCGTTTCAAACCACTTGACATTTCCTTTGGAATATGCTATAATAATATCAAATCACGATTTACTAAATCTAAATTTGAAAAACGAGGTGCAAATATGTTTATTGGCAGAGAAAGCGAACTCAATTTCCTTGAAGAGAAATATTCCCAAGCGGGCGGGCAGCTTGTTGTGCTGTACGGAAGACGGCGCGTTGGAAAAACCGAAACGCTGCGGCAATTTTGCAAGGGCAAGCCGCACGTCTTTTTTTCGTGCCGTGAGTGTACGGATAAAATGCAGCTGAAAGCGTTCTCCGAAAAAATGCTTAAGGAGAAAATTCCTGCCGCAAATTATATCAGCGAGTTCTCGGATTGGGAAAAGGCGTTACGCTCGATCATTGACTTGCCCTACGGCGAGCAAAAGCGGCTGCTTGTCATCGATGAGTTCCCGTATATGTGCAAGGGAAATGCGAGCATTCCGTCCACGCTGCAAAATCTTTGGGACGAAATTCTCAAGGACGAAAATGTGATGGTCGTGCTTTGCGGTAGCGCGATGAGCTTTATTGAAAAAGACCTGCTTTCCGAGAAAAATCCGCTTTACGGCAGAGCTACGGGAATTTATAAAATGACCGAGATGGGATTTTACGACGCGGTCAAGTTTTTTCCCAATTATTCCGACAGGGATAAAGTTATCGCGTATTCCGTTCTCGGAGGTATCCCGCATTATCTGAAACAATTCGACAACAAACTCTCGCTCACTCAAAATATCAAGAAAAACATTCTCACCAAAGGCTGCACATTGTACAGCGAGGTTGAGTTTTTGCTGAGGCAAGAGCTGCGCGAAACTCCGTTGTACAACTCGATCATCGAGGCAGTCGCTCTCGGAAATACGAAACTCAATGAGATCAGCATGAAATCCTTGATCGACGATACATCGAAAACCAGCGTGTATTTGAAAAATCTGATCGAGCTTGGGATCGTTCAGCGCGAGTTCTCCGTATCGGACGGCGTTAAGGAAAAGGCAAACGTCAATCGCGGTTTGTACAAACTGACCGATAACTTTTTCCGTTTTTGGTATTCGTTTGTTTTTACAAATTTTTCGGAGCTTGAATCGGGCGATGTTGGTGGTGTGTATAAATATTCGGTTGAGCCAAATTTGCACGAGTTTGCGGCATTGGCGTTTGAGGATATTTGCCGCGAGTATGTTCGCAGACTGCAAAGAGCGGATAAACTTCCGTTCCGTTATTCCAAAATCGGACGTTGGTGGGGCAAGACCTCTGTCAGGCGCAAAGATAAAGCTGGGCAGGGCGAGACCGAGATCGATATTCTTGCCGTTTCAAAGTCTGCCGATAAATTTTTGGTCGGCGAATGTAAATTCAAAAAACAGTCGTTCCGCTATTCTGAGTTTTTAGACGTAAAAGCAAAACTGCTTGACAAGCAAGATAAATCCGAATTTTATTACTGCCTTTTTGCAGAGTCGGGTTTTGACAAAAAAATCATTGAAGCGGCAAACTCGGAGGATAATATCTATTTGTACGATCTGGCGGATATTGTTTCGGGTAAGGGAATTGAATAATTTGCAAGTAAAAAATGGCTTCCGCTTTCAAAGATCGGAAGCCATTTTTGCTGACGAGTAATGCAAATCACAACTTGTTGTGCTTGCCGTCCCTCTTTTGCTGTTCGATTTTGAGAGCCTCGCGTTCAAGCTGTTGGATTTTTCCCTCGACCTCGCCGATGGAGCGGAGATTGTCGCGGTTGATGATCGTAAGCTGCGCCGACAGTTTGTACAAGTCCATATCGTTTTGCGGCGAGTATGGCGCGGACGGATCGCGTTTCCTCTGAACTTTTCTGCCGTTAAGGGCAAGCTGCTCCACATCGAAGATCGTTGCGGCATACCGCTCGCTCATCTCAGACGGCGCGGACAAGAGTGTGCCGCCCGAACCCACGTCTTTCCACAAAATTCTCGAAGCAAGGCTCTCAAACGTGTAGTCCTCGCCCAAAGTTTTCAAGCGCACCGCTCGCTGCTGATCGGGAGCCTTGACCGAGATGTATTTCCCTCTACGAACGGTATAGCCAAGCATTTCAAGTTCGGCGAGCAGCTCATCAATGTTCTTGACTTTGAGTATCAGTCCGTCTATCTCCAGACGGATTTTTTGTTTCCACGACGTACCGCGCTGCTTGTGTTCCCATTCGTTGTATTCAACACCTCGTGCTTTTGGCTCGATCGGTTTTATTCCGAACGCAAGGCAAACTCTATCGGAAATTTCACGGAGATTTTTTCGGGTGGTGAGGTTGTCATTAAATTTTTGCCCGTCAATCCCGTAGGTGTTTATGATTATGTGGTTGTGGATATGGCTTTTGTCGGTGTGAGTAGCGCTCACCACTTGGCAATTATCGCCGAATGCCTTTCGAGCAAAAGTCCTGCCTATCTTATGAGCGTCCTCAGGCGAGATGTTGTCTTTCGAGTCAAACGATTGTATGTAGTGGATAGCTTTCACTCGACCTTTGCCCTGCTTGGGGAGCGGCTCATCAAACTTGTGACTTGAAAAATGCTCGTAGACCGTTTTCATCATCAGATACACGTCCCTCGCATTCGGCATACAGTTGACCGCATTGGTGTAGAGCAAATCCTCGGTCTTGTCGGGGTTTAGTATGTAGTACTTTGTAAATCCTAAATCTTTACAATGGGATAAGGTGTTTAAGTTTAATTCCGGCATCTACAGAAGAGAAATGTCAATCAACACCTTTTTGACGTTTATTTCGGAAAACAAGCTGCGGAGAGTGGCGGATCGGGAATTCTATTGTTTGTCATACGGACGGTTATACACGGCGAAAACATCATCCATCGCAGCTGCAAACGTTGCATTATTTTTTAATTTTCGCAAGGTTAAGATTTAACTAAGTACTAGACCCGATTTTCGGAAATCACAAGGATCTGTACGAAACGCTTCGTAACGACGAGCCGCAAGCCGAATTGCCGAAAAAATACCGGCTGCGATTTCACAGCCGGTACGGTTTTTTATTCCGTTTTTACGCGACGCCGGTATTGGCCGCCACGATGAACCAAGGGTTCTCGTCGTCCATATCCATGTTGCCCTTGTAATCGTCGGCGATAGTCACGCTCTCAAAACGGTTGTCCTGCGCCTCAAAAAGCATATCGTTGTTTTCCATAACAGTTGCCCCTTTCTTAATATATTGTTCTACGCGGAGGCTTTATATATTTTGTTTCGCCTCTCACCTATAATATAGCATTTTAACTTGAAATAGTCAATAGTTTTGGAGCAATTTCGTAGCTTTAAAAAATAATATCCAAAAATAGAGAACAATTTTTGGCTATTATTCACAATGATATTGTTAATTATTTATCAATCTTGAATAAAAAAATTACTCTCGGGCAAATTCTTACAAAAAGGTTACAATTAAATTACAGTTTTGTAATAATCGTTGACATTGCAAAAAAATGTGCTAAAATATAGTTATGGGGCACGGTTCGGGAAAGTTCCGTTCGGGAGATTCCCGTTCGGGAAAGTCCCGAAGCCCCGACTTCCATTTACCTAGGGCGCGCGGAACCGAATTTTCATGTCTATCGACCTCTCTCCCATAACGCGCCGCCCGAAAATAATTTCTCCCCGAATATATTCGGGGAGCTTTCTTTTTTTATTCCTCGTCGCTCTCGGGAGCGTCCCAGTTGTGCCAGACGTTCTGCACGTCGTCGTTGTCGTCCATAGCCTCCAGCAGCAAGCCCATTTTCTTGAGCTGCTCCTCGTCGGTGAGGGTCGTGTAAGTACTCGGAACCTGCTCCGCCTGCGCCGAAAGCACGTCGTAGCCGCGCTTGGTAAGCTCCGCGGCGACGTTTCCGACCTCGTTGGGGTCGGTCGATATCTCGACAACGCCGTCCTCAAAGCTGAAATCGTCCGCGCCGCTCTCGAGGATATCCTCCATAGCCTTGTCCTCATTGATATCGCCGTCCTCGTTATTCAGCACGATAACACCCTTCAGCGAGAACATAAAGCTTACGCAGCCCGCCGTCCCGAGGTTGCCGCCGAACTTGTCGAAGTAGTGGCGTATCTCGCCCGCTGTGCGGTTTCGGTTGTCGGTAAGGCAGTCCACGATGACCGCCACGCCGCCCGGACCGTAGCCCTCGTAAACGCAGTTCTCGTAGTCGTTCTTCTCGGAGCCGCCCGCCGCCTTCTTCAGCAAGCGGTCGATGTTGTCGTTGGGGATATTGTTGGACTTAGCCTTCTGAACGAGCGTCGCGAGCCGCGAATTGTTCGCGGGGTCGGCGGAGCCCGTCTCCTTGATGCAGACCAGAATTTCGCGGCTTATCTTGGTAAAGACCTTGGCGCGCGCGCCGTCCTTTTCGCCCTTTTTGCGCTTGATAGTGCTCCATTTTGAATGTCCCGACATAGTTTGTTTCTCCTTTTCGTTGAATTTTTATAATTTCGGAGTCGTGAACCCCTCGCCCAAGACCTCGCCCGCCGTGGTAGTGACGACGAACGCCTTGGGGTCTATCTCCTTAACAATGCGCTTCACCTTGGAATACGCGCTTCTGTGGACTGCCGTCGCGACGACCTGCCGCTCCTCTCCGCTGAACGCGCCCTCGCCCTTCAGCAGGGTAACGCCGTGGTCCTGCTCGATTATCCGCTTCGTTATCTCCTCGGGCTTGCTCGAGAATATCAGCAGGAAGCGCCCCTGCTGGCTGCCGTAAACGAGCATATCGATGCACTTGGAGGTCACGACGATGGAAATTACGGCGAGCAGCACCACGTTCACGTCGTTGTAGACGAACATTCCGAACAGCACGACAATGCCGTCGAAAACCGCCTGAATGACGCTTATTTTCAGGTCGGGCACAAAGCGGATGATTATCTTGACGAGGATATCCGAGCCGCCCGAGGTGCCCTCGCGCTGATAGTTCAGCCCCAAGCCGACGCCCATGAGCACGCCGCCGAATATCGCCGCGAGAATGCCCCCGCCGTTGTCGGCGGCGGTGTAGATCGGGACGAACGTCTCCGCGAGGTCGGTGACGACGGTTATCACAGCGACCGAGATGAGCGTTTTGACCATAGTGCCCTTGTTCAGCAGGAAAAAGCCCGCGATGATAAGCGGCACGTTCAGCAGCAGTATCAGCGTGCCGACCTTAAGCTCCGTCAGCTCCGAAACGAGCACCGCAATGCCCGTAACGCCTCCCGGCGCTATCTTGTTCGGTGTGATAAAGCAGTGCACCCCCAAAGCGTAAACCGCCGAGCCGAGCAGTATTATCAGTATATCCAGCACCCACCGCAAAACGGTTTTTTTAATTGAAGCCTTTCCCATAAACTCCCCCGCTAATCGCAGTCTATCGGCAGCGCCGCGCATATCGCCTCGAACAGCTCCGCGGCGCGCTCCTCTCTGCCGCAAAGCGCCAGATAGCCGAACAGCGTCTCCAGCGCCGTCGCGCGGCGGTATTCGGACGGCTTGGCGCTCTTCGGCACGGAGATGCCGCCCGCGTTGCGCCCGCGCCGCAGGATATCCGCCTCGCGCTCGTCCAGCAGCGGCTCGATAACGCTCACCGCCTCGGACTGATAGCTCGCGCGGACGCGCTCCACCGCAAGCTCGTGCAGCCTGCCCGCGTTGGTCTGATGCCGCACGACGATGCGGTTCCTGACCATGACCTCGTACACGCTGTCGCCGTAAAACGCGAGCACGTTCGGGCTGTACGCCGCAGCCTCCTTTTCGGTCAGTTTCTCAAAAGTCATTTCACTTCTCCAGAATGTAGTAAACGTAGCTGTATTCCTCGCTGTGCAGGTCAAACATATACATTTCCTTGTTTATCTCGCCCACGCCCGCGCTCGCTTCGCCGTCGGAGAGCCCCTCGTACTTTTGGATAAGCCCACTCAGCGGTCGGTAAAAGCCGTTCGTCCAGTCGGTTTTGGGAGCGATATAGAAATCGCGCACCTTAAAGCCGCACTCCCTCGCGAACCGCACGACCGCGTCCAGCGGCACGGGTCTGCCGAACCGCCGTTCAACGAAGCCCCGCGTATCGGGGGACGGGTCGATAAGCCAACAAAGCGTCCTGTAGACCGCGACCGCGCCCTTTTTCATGCAGCCGCGCAAACGCTCCAGCCGCGCGGGAACGCCGTCGGGCTCCGTGCCGCCGTTCAGCCACACGAAGTCCCAGCCGCCCTCCGTTTCGGGCAGCTCGTAAAGCCCCACGACGCGCGTTTCCAACCCGAGCATAGCCGCCCTTTCGGCGCGGTGCGGCTCGTAGAAAGCCGCGAGCGGCGTTACGCCCGTCCTTTGCGCGATAACGCGCGGCGTGTAGGTCTCGTCGCCGAAAAACAGCGCGTTTCGGCACTTCACCGCGCCGCAAAGCTCCATGACCCTGTTCGCGGTGTCCTCGCTGCCCGCCGTGGAGCGCTCCATTTCCGAGATCAAATTGCCGATAAAGCTCATAAATGTCACCCGCCAAAAGAAATTTTGTCTTTAGTCAGCGCACGTAATTAAATTCAAAATCAAAAATCGAAACGAGATCGTCGTCCCGAATACCCTGCCGCTCCAGCTCGTCGATAATGCCGCTCGAGCGCAGCACGCGCTGAAAATACCGAAGGCTCTCGTAGTCCTCCATATTGACCGTGGAGAGTATCGGCGCGAGCCATTCCGCGTCGACGATATACACGCCGTCCACCTTCTCGACCTTAAAGCCGCGCTTCTCCTCGTCGAGCCGCGCCAGCTCCTCGAGCGTCAGCGGCACAGCCTCGTAGCGCTTCACGGGCGGCAGCGTGTCGAGTCTCTCCGTCACCGCGTCCACGAGCCTGTCCGTGCCCTCGGTAGTCGCCGCGGAGATGCGGAAAAACGGCAGTCCCCTCTCGGCGATATAACGCTCGAACGCGGCGATCCGCTCCTCGTCCGCGAGGTCGCACTTATTCGCCGCGACAATCTGCGGGCGCTCGGCAAGCTCCTCGGAGAAATTCGCGAGCTCGGCGTTTATCTTCTCGAAATCGTCAACTGGGTCGCGCCCCTCGATTCCCGAAACGTCCACCACATGAACGATGAGTCGGCAGCGCTCCACGTGCCGCAGGAACTCGTGTCCCAGTCCCACGCCCTCGGACGCGCCCTCGATGAGCCCCGGGATATCCGCCATGACGAACGACTTTTCGCCGCGCTTGACAACGCCCAGCACAGGCGTCAGCGTAGTGAAGTGGTAGTTGGCGATTTTCGGCTTGGCAGCGCTGACGACGCTAATCAGCGTGGATTTCCCGACGTTCGGGAACCCCACCAGCCCCACGTCCGCGAGGAGCTTCAGCTCCAGCACCACGTCGAACTTCTCCCCGGGAAAGCCGGGCTTTGCGAAACGCGGTATCTGCCTTGTCGGCGTCGCGAAATGCACGTTGCCCTTGCCGCCCTTGCCGCCGCGAGCGACGACAACGGGCTCGTCGTAGGAGATATCCGCGAGGATACGCCCCGTGTGCGCGTCCTTGACGATAGTGCCGCGCGGCACTTTAATGACCGTCGGCTCCATCGACTTGCCCGAGCAGCGCTTTGCGCCGCCCGCCTCGCCGTCGGGAGCGACGTATTTCTTCTTATAGCGGAAATCAATCAGCGTCGACAAGCTGTCGTCCGCGACAAACACGATATCCGAGCCCTTTCCGCCGTCGCCGCCGTCGGGACCGCCCGCGTTCACATATTTCTCGCGGTGGAACGACACCGCGCCGTTGCCGCCGTTTCCCGCCTTCAGGGATATTTCGACCTTATCGACAAACATTTCCCGACCGCCTTTCTCCGTTTTCTAGGTTTCCCCGCCGTGCCCGAAAAATACGCAAATAAGCCGGACGAATCCGGCTTAATGTGTAGATATAACGACATTAGTCGGCGTATACGCTGACCTGCTTTCTGTCGCGTCCGACACGCTCGAACTTCACCTTGCCGTCCACGAGAGCGAACAACGTATCGTCGGAGCCTCTGCCCACATTGTTTCCGGGGTGAATGTGAGTGCCGCGCTGTCTTACGAGAATGTTGCCCGCGAGGACGAACTGTCCGTCGGCGCGCTTAACGCCAAGCCTCTTGGACTCGGAGTCGCGTCCGTTCTTGGTGGAACCCATTCCCTTTTTATGAGCGAAATACTGTAAACCTATCTTAATCATAGCAAATACCTCCTAATTTATCGTAAGCCTTATTTTCCCGTATTCTCGGGAAAGCTCTCCGAGATGCTCGCAAAACGCCGAAATAAGCTGCTCGGCAGCCTCGGAGCGTTCGTTCAGCCGCAGCGTTATGCGGTTTTCCTCGACCTTTACGTCCGCGTCCGCGCCGAAATTCTCCGTCACGGCGTTGCAGACCAGCATCGTACAAGAGCTCACCGCCGCGCAGACGATATCGTTTCCGTCCTTTTCGCTGCGCGCCTTGCCGTAGCCCGCGTGCCCGCTTATCTCGAAGCCCGAAAGCGCCTCGGCGTTCCCGAATTTCCTCAGCCGAAAAACACAGTTGAGCATTACGCGTTGATAGCCTCGATCCTTACCTGGCTGTACGGCTGTCTGTGACCCATTTTTCTCTTAACGTGCTTTTTGGGCTTGTAAGTGAAAACGGTTATCTTCTTAGCCTTGCCGTTCTTGAGGAGCGTAGCCTTAACGGACGCGCCGCTCACATAGGGAGCGCCGACCGCGACCTCGCCGTCGTCCTTGCCTACCATGATCACCTTGTCAAAGGTTATCTCGCCCTCGGCGTCGAGCTTTTCGATAAAGAGAACGTCGCCCTCTTTTACCTGATACTGCTTTCCGCCTGTTTCGATTACTGCGTACATAGTTAATACCTCTTTTTTATGGACTCGCTGCGCCGAGGTGCGCGGACGAACCGCGTCTTAAAACCCCGCACAAGCGGCTTTATTATTATATCACAACAAAAAACGCTTGTCAAGGGGTTTTTCAAAATTTTAAAGATTTTCGCCAAAATCCCGAAAAAGATAAGCAGTATAATTTTAATTATATAGTTAATTTGTATAATTGCATAAAAGTTATTTTGGTTATATTGTCGAAATTGTAAAAAATCACAAAAAGTTGTTGACAAATCAACCTATTTGCTGTATAATATAATCAAACAAAGGAACGCGGATTACCTCCGTATCGTTTGTTTGTTTAGTTGTCTCCTTTCTTTTGTTCTACACATAATTTTATAATTTGATTTCCGAGCCCGCACGGGCTCATTTTTTTTGCTGTTTTTCACAAAAAACTATGGAAATTTTCACGGATATATGTTATAATAAAAATGTATGACTATAACGCAAAGGACTGATAATTATTTTTGAACAAAAGCAAATAGGAAACGGCGTTTATTTTTATAAGTATACGGATAAGCGCTTTAAGACCAACGACGTGCAGGTGCTGCTGCACACGGATTTCGACGAGCTCCCGCGCGCGGATTACGCCGCCGCGGAGTATATTCTTGCGGACTGCTGCCGAAAATTCCCGACCTACTCCGAGCTCTCCAAACGTCTCGCGGATATGTACGGCGCGTCGCTCTACTCGCGCTCCGTCACCACATGGTACGGCAAACGCTGCACGAGCATTACGGGCTCCGTTCTCGACGACCGCTACGCTCTTGACGGCGAGCGCCTCGAGGAGGAGATATGCGCTCTGCTCTGCGACTGTCTGCTGGAGCCGAACGCCGCCAACGGCGCGTTTGACGCGCAGATAACGGAGCTGCAAAAGGCGCAGCTCATCGACGACATCGACAGCATAATCAACAACAAGTCCTCCTACGCCACCCAGCGCGCGGATATGACCGCGTTCAGAGGGGAGCCCGCCGAGCTCCCCGTCACGGGCACTCACGCCGAAGCGGAAAAGGTCACTCCCGAGTCGGCGTACCGCGCTTATCAAAAAATGCTGAAAACCGCGCGCATAGACGTTCTCTGCTCGGGCGCGAGCGATTTCGCCGCCGCTGAGAAATTTTTCACGGAAAGGCTCTCCGCGCTCGAGCGCGGAACCGTGTGCACTCTCTCCAAAAAGCCTTCCGCGCTCAAAGCCGAGCCCGAAAGGGTCGACGATACGCTCCCCATGCAGCAGGCTATCCTGCGTATGTATTTCAAGGCGCCGACGCTCGACGACCGTTTCGCGGGGGCTTTGTTCTCGTGCATTCTCGGCGGCATGACGACCTCGCGTTTCTTCCTCAATATCCGCGAAAGGCAGTCGCTGTGCTACTACTGCGGCGCCGCCGACAACCGCGTTCTGCGCACGCTTACGGCGTATTCGGGCGTGGAGCCGCAGAACATCGGGCGCACAGAGGAGGCTATCCTCGCCGAGCTGCGCGACATCCAAGAAAACGGCGTGACCGACGAGGAGCTCCGCGCTGCAAAGCTGGAGATACGCAACAATCTCCTGTCCATGAACGACAACCCCATGGCAATGATAAGCTGGCATCACAATCAGATTTTGGACGACAAAATTCTCTCCCCCGAGGAATTCCTCGCGGAGCTCGAAAAGGTCGCCTCGGAGAGGATAAAAGCGGCGGCGCGGGCATACACGCTCGACACGGTCTACACGCTCCGCGGAAAGGAGGACGCGTGATGACGGAAAAGATATACGATAAAATTATCAACGAGACCTGCCTTAAATACGTCCACGAAAGCGGCGTGGAGGTCCGTATGCTGCCCATGGCGGGGTATTCCTCTGCCGTCGCGCAGTTTTCGGCAAAGTTCGGCTCGCTCGACAACGCCTTCTCGATAAACGGCGGCGCGCCATACAGAGTGCCCGACGGCACCGCGCACTACCTCGAGCACAAGCTCTTCGAGAGCGAGGAAAAGGACGCGTTCAACCTGTTCGCGCAGACGGGCGCCTCCTGCAATGCGGGGACGAGCTTTGACTACACGATGTACTATTTCGGCTGCGCGGGCAATTTTCGGAAAAATCTGGAAATTCTGCTCGGGTTCGTTCAGGAGCCCTATTTCACACCCGAGAACGTCGAAAAGGAGCGCGGCATCATCGGGCAGGAGATAACGATGTACCGCGACAACCCGAGCTGGCGCGTGTTCACGAACCTGCTGGAGGGGCTGTACAGCGCAAATCCCGTGCGCAACGACATCGCGGGCACCGTCGAAAGTATTGCCGAAATAACCGAAAAAACGCTCTACGACTGCTACAACGCCTACTACAACCCCGCGAATATGTACCTCTGCGTCGCGGGCAATTTCGACCCCGACGAGGTGATTTCCGTCTGCGAGGAAAAGCTGAAAAAGCGCGCGCCGCTCGACGTCAAGACCGTTCCTTTCGGCGAGCCGCCCTCGGTCAATCAAAAGCGCGTCGAGCTGGTAATGCCCGTCGCCAAGCCGCTCTTCGAGATAGGCTTCAAGCGCCCCGAAATTTCGGGACAGGCGCAGGTCGAGGAATATATTCTGTTCAATCTGCTGTTCGATATGCTCTTCGGCAGCGTCTCGGAGTTCTTCGAAAGAATGAGGGACAAGGAGCTGATAAACTATCAGTTTGCCGACGGAGTTTTCAGCGGGCGCGGCTTCTTTATCCCGTTTCTGCGCGGAGAGAGCTCCGACCCCGACGCTGTGCTCGCCGAGGTGCAAAGCGTTCTGCGCGCGTGCAGGAAAACGCCGCCGCGCCGCGAGGAGTTCGAGCGCCTGAAGCGCGCGACATACGGCTCGCTGGTGCGCGAGTTCACGAGCGCGGACGCCGTAGCGGGAACGCTCTCCGAGGCGGCGCTGAGGGGCGTTTCGCCGTTCGCGGCGATAAACGCCGCCGCGTCCGCGAGCTACGAGAAGGCGCTCGAGCTGCTCGACGGTCTCGACGAGGAAAACGCGTGCATTTCAATTGTAAAAGGAGACGAATAAATGACATCGGTGCTTTTGACGGCGCAGCAGGCGCTGACCGAAATGGAAGTCGAGTTCCCGAACCTTTTCGGCGGCATGGCGGTAAATTATTACCGCGGCTTTGACCTGTTCGGGCTGAATATCTACTGGTACGGCGTTCTGATAGTCATAGGCGTGATACTCGCGTATCTGTACGCTATGCGCCGCGCCGTAAAGGATTTCGGGCTGGTAAGGGACAGAGTGTTCGACGTGGTTTTCGCGGCGCTCATCGGCGGATTTCTTTGCGCGAGAATTTACTTCTGCGTGTTCACGGAGCTGAAAAAACCCGGCTCATACACGTTCGCAACGGTCTTTACGGGCATACGCGACGGGGGCTTGGCTATCTACGGCGGCGTTATCGGAGCGTTCGTCACGGGCTTTGTATTCTGCAAGATACGCAAGGTCAACTTCTTCGCGATGGCGGACCTGGCGTCGCTGGGCTTCCTTATCGGGCAGACGATAGGGCGCTGGGGCAACTTCGTAAATCAGGAGGCTTACGGCGAGGTCTGCTCCCCCGACTGGATCTTCGGCATGAGCGGCTCCAAGATAATGACGGAGGTCGAGGCGGGCGCTCTCGTCCACCCGTGCTTCCTGTACGAGAGCGCGTGGTGCCTCGTCGGATTCGTTCTGCTGCATTTTTACAGCAAAAAGCTCCGCACGTTCGACGGGGAGACAGCTCTTATGTACGTGTCGTGGTACGGCTTGGGGCGGTTCTTCATCGAGGGTCTGCGCACGGACAGCCTGTACATCGGCAGCCTGCGCGTTTCGCAGCTCGTCGCGGGGGTCTCCTTTGCGGCAGCGATGATACTGCTCATCGTGTTCAAGATAGTCACGGCGAAAAAGGGGATACCGCTTTACGTCAACACAGACGCGTCCAAGGAGCTTATCGAGCGCGACCGCGCTGCCGACGAGGAGAAAAAGCGGAAAAAGCTCGCCAAAAAGGAAATGGCAGCGCCGAGCATTCTCGGAGAGGGCGTGGAGCTTGACGACGGGGAGGACGCTCTTGCGGCCGACGGGGACGAGGCTCCCGTAATATCCGAGGAAAATAACGGCGACAATAAGGAGGAATAATTATGAGCGCAAACATTATCGACGGAAAGGCTATATCCGCTGCCGTAAAGGAACAGGTGCGCGATGAGATAGCGCGCGGGGGGCTCAGTGTCGGGCTCGCCGTGGTGATAGTCGGCGACGACCCCGCGAGCCGCGTGTACGTCAACAACAAGAAAAAGGCGTGCGAGTTCTGCGGCATAAAGAGCTACGAATACGCCCTCCCCGCGGAAACCCCGCAGGAGCAGCTGCTGGAGCTGGTCGACACGCTGAACGCCGACAAAAACGTCAACGGGATACTTGTGCAGCTGCCGCTGCCGAAGGGCTTGGACGAAAAAGCCGTTATCGAGCGCATTTCGCCAGAAAAGGACGTGGACGCGTTCCATGAGAGCAACGTCGGGCGCATTATGATAGGCAATTACAGCTTTCTGCCGTGTACGCCCGCGGGCTGTATGGAGCTTATCCGCAGCACGGGCGTCGAGGTCGCGGGCAAGGAGTGCGTGGTGATAGGGCGCTCGAATATCGTCGGAAAGCCCATGGCTATGCTGCTGCTGCATGAGGATGGGACGGTGAGCGTTTGCCATAGCAAGACCAATGATCTTGCAAAAGTTTGCCGAAGAGCCGATATTCTGGTGGCGGCGGTCGGTCGTCCGAATTTCGTTACTGCGGATATGGTGAAGCCCGGCGCGGTGGTTATCGACGTGGGTATCAACCGTCTCGAAAGCGGCAAGCTCTGCGGCGACGTAAAGTTCGACGAGGTGAGCGAGGTCGCGGGCTGGATAACTCCCGTGCCGGGCGGCGTGGGACCGATGACGATCGCGATGCTTATGCGCAACACCGTGACGGCGGCGAGAATACAGCGATGAAAAACGCGAAGAGCTTCTTAAAGAGCGCGGTTATACTCACGGCGGCGCTTGCGGTCATCTGCGTTTTTATGCCCGAGTGGGGCGCAATGCAAATCGTTATCGTGCTGCTGGTGGCGCTGTTGGCGGGCTTGCAGTGGTTTTTGTTCTTTTACATACGCAATATCAAGTAGCGCTAATCGTCGGCTTCGCCGACGACCCTTGCGGTTTTTGCTTTTTCTCGGTTGTGCAATATCTTTTGAAAAATGAATTTTTTGTTACTGGGAAATTGCAAAAATTTTTGAGTAATTCACAAATCGTGCCGAAATTGTATATTATTTTGCAGTCATTTGCAGTTCGCGTGCACTGATTTGCAGTCGGTTTGCAGTTATTTGCAGCTATTTTCAGTTTTGGGATGTAAATATTTGGAAATTATGGGTATCGGTGTTAAAATTTGGAAATAGGTGTGCTAACCGTTTCGGGGGTCGAAAGATTTGCAGTAAATTGCAGCCGCGGATATGCTAAATTACGGTTGACGGTTAAGGAAATGCGAGGGGAGCGTTGCCGAAACGCAAAAATAAGGGGCGAAAACCCGCCCCTTATATTATCAAAGCCCGAAGCTTACCGACAGCGCGTCGTTTACCTGCTGCATGGAGCTGCTGTCAAGCTCCCCCATGCGCTCTTTAAGGCGTCTTTTATCCAATGTACGAACCTGCTCCAGAAGCACCACCGAGTCCTTTGCCAAGCCGCAGGACGAAGCGGCAACGGATATATGTGTCGGGAGCTGGGATTTTTCCTTTTTGCTTGTTATCGCCGCCGCGATGACCGTCGGCGAGTGCTTGTTTCCCACGTCGTTCTGCACTATCAGCACGGGGCGTATGCCGCCCTGCTCCGAGCCCACTACGGGGCTCAGATCGGCGTAATATATCTCGCCGCGTTTAACTAACATTAAGATCATCCTTTCGTTGTTGGCGTTCAAGAATATTATTGACGTTGAATTTTTTATTATTCAAGTTTTTTCCGACATTATATTTTATTCCGAAAAGCCGTATATTGCTATCGGAGAACGGAGTTTTTTATGTTTACATGGGACAGGCTGCTCTGCGCCAAGCGCGAGCGGGAGCATACCACTCAAAATCCGCTGGAGGTCCGCACGGAGTTCCGGCGCGACTATCACCGCATAATCGGGAGCGCCTCTTTTCGGCGGCTTCAGGACAAGGCGCAGGTCTATCCGCTGAAGCGCGGGGATTTCGTGCGTACGCGGCTGACGCACTCGCTGGAGGTGAGCTCGTTTGCGGAATCGCTGGGGGATCTTATCTTTCGGCGGCTGAAAAAAGCCGGCGCGGAGGGCATTTCCAACGGCGTGCGAGAGGACTGCTGCGATATTCTGCGGTGCGCGGGGCTTATTCACGATATAGGAAATCCGCCGTTCGGGCATTTCGGGGAATTTGCGATACGGCAATGGTTCAAGGAAAATCTCGGGGGACTGAAATTCCGCGGAAAACGCGTCGGAGAGCTGCTGGACGATCGGATGAAGGGCGATTTTTTCAGCTTCGAGGGCAACGCGCAGGCGCTGCGGATAGTTTCAAAGCTGCACTGTCTGACCGATATGAGCACGGGGATGAACCTTACTTATGCGCTGCTGAATACTATCATAAAGTATCCCGTTTGCTCGACGGAGATCGACACGGAAAGCGGCGACGTGCGCACCAAGAAGATGGGGTATTTCTGCGCGGAACGGGAGCTTTTCGGGAGCGTTACGGAAGCTACGGGAACGGGAAATTTCCGCCATCCGCTGACGTTTATCCTGGAGGCGGCGGACGACATCGCTTACCTTACCGCGGACATCGAGGACGCGGTGGTAAAGGGGTATCTCGATTTCAACACGCTGGAGCGCGAGCTGCGCTCCCATAGGCGCGATTACATTGACGACAAGGAGCTTTACGACGTGGTTTGCAGCGCACATTCGGCGCTTTCGGAGAACGCGTACACCGAGTTCAAATGCAAGCCGAACGCCGTTCAGCGGTGGATCATACGAGTGCAGAATATGCTTATCTACGCGGCGGCGGATTCGTTTTGCGCGAATTACGGCGCTATTATGAACGGAGAGTTCAAAACGGCTCTGCTTGCGGACAGCCCTTTGCAGGTGCTTGCGAAGCTGCTCGGGGATATAGCCTACCGCTACGCGTTCCGCTCGGCGGACATCGTAAGGAGCGAGCTTTCCGAGGACAGCATGATGTCGCTGCTGCTGGATAAAATTGTCAGCGCCGCGCTGCGGTTCGATACCGAGGAGAAGCGCATTTTCGACCGCGACCTCACCGAGGTGCTGTCCGAGAACTACCTTGAGATATGCAGGCGCGCGTGCGAGGGAAAATCGGACGCGGAGCAGTGCTACCGACGGCTGCTGTTCGCGACGGACTGCGTTTGCGGAATGACGGACAGCTACGCGGAGGAATTTTTCCGAATGCTGAGCGGAAACGGGGTGTAAGTATGTACAGGGTGTTTCTTGCCGAGGACGACGACGGCATTGCAAACGCGATAATAAAGCGGCTCTCCGAGTGGGAATTCGAGGTGAGGCGCGCGGACGACTATCGGGACGTGCTCGGGGAATTCAAGGCGTTTGAGCCGCATATCGTGCTGCTGGATATTTCGCTGCCGTTTTACAACGGATATCACTGGTGCAGCGAGATACGCCGCGTGAGCAAGTGCCCGGTGGTGTTTATTTCGTCGGCGTCGGACAATCTCAATATCGTTACGGCTATGAATATGGGCGGCGACGATTTTATCGCGAAGCCGTTCGACCTCAGCGTGATGGTCGCCAAGGTGCAGGCTATCCTGCGGAGGAGCTACGATTTCGCGGAGAATATCGGCGTTATCACGCATAAGGGGGCGGTGCTGAATACCGCGGACGCGACGCTGAAATTCAACGGGGAGAAAATAGAGCTCACCAAAAACGAATACCGCATTATGGAGACGCTGCTTGAGAGCAAGGGCAAGGTCGTGAGCCGCGAGCGGCTTATGAACAGGCTTTGGGAGACGGACAGCTACGTCGACGAAAACACGCTCTCCGTGAATATCGCTAGGCTGCGGAAAAAGCTGGAGCAGGCGGGGCTGCACGATTATATCGTGACGAAGGTGGGAATGGGGTATATCGTTTAAATGGAGCCGATATTGATACACGGGCTGGGACAAAGCGCGGCGGCTTGGGACAAAACCGCAGAATACCTTCCGGAGGGTATTTCCGCGGTATGCCCGGAGCTGTCGAAGCTTTACGGGGGCGGCTACGGCGGGCTTTATGAGGCGTTTTGCGGATACTGCGGCGGCTTTGAAGCGCCGCTCGATTTGTGCGGACTGTCGCTGGGAGCGGTGCTTGCGTTGAATTACGCCGCGGACTTCCCGGGAAAAGTGCGCTCGCTGATACTTATAGCGGGGCAATACAAGGCGCCGAAAGCGCTTATGAAGCTTCAGGGACTGATATTCCGCATTATGCCGGAAAGATCGTTTTCGGAAACGGGCCTCGGGAAATCGGATTTTATCGCGCTGAACGGCTCTATGGCGGGGCTTGACCTCACCGACAGGCTCAAAAGCGCTGCCGCGGAAACGCTCGTCGTTGTCGGAGAACGCGACAAGCCGAACGCGAAAGCGGCAAGAGAGCTGTCGGCGCTGCTCGGCTGCAGGTCGGAAATAGTACCCTGTTCGGGTCACGAGGTCAATATCGACAATCCCAAGGCGCTTGCGGAGCTTATTACGGGGTTTTACGAAAAGTTACGGTTTATTTAGGTCGGTGGCGGCGGGGCTCGATTTCACAGACAGGCTCAAAAGCGCTGCCGCGGAAACGCTCGTCGTTGTCGGAGAACGCGACAAGCCGAACGCGAAAGCGGCAAGGGAGCTGTCGGCGCTGCTCGGCTGTAGGTCGGAAATAGTACCCTGTTCGGGTCACGAGGTCAATATCGATAATCCCAAGGCGCTTGCGGAGCTTATTGCGGGGTTTTACGAAAAGTTACGGTTTATTTAGGTCGGTGGCGGCGGGGCTTTCCAGAAGCCGCCCGTCCCTCGCGAACCGCGAGCCGTGGCAGGGGCAGTCCCACGAGCGCTCGTCGGCGTTCCATTTCAGCGCGCAGCCGAGGTGCGGACAGCGCGGAACGGTCGGCGTGAGCAGGTTTTTTGCCGCGTTCAGCCCGTTTATCGCGAGCTGCTTTTTCAGTATGCCGCGGCTCGGGTCGAAAACCGCCGCGTAAGGGTTATCCTTGCCGAGTATTTTGTCGCGGAGTATCTCGGCGGCAGCCATGGCGTTCGTCAAGCCCCACTTGTTGAAGCCCGCCGCGACGTACATGTTCGGCGTGAGCGCGGAATAATTGCCGATATACGGTATCCCGTCGAGCGTAATGCAGTCCTGCGCGCTCCAGAGGTATTGCGGCTCCGCGCCGGGATAGGCGCGTTTTGCGAAGTCCTGCAATGCCTTGCGGCGGCAGGGCTCGCCCGTTTTGTGAGCCTCTCCGCCTATCAGCAGCAGCTCCCCGAAGCTCCCGAACGAATAGCTGTAAACGTTTTCATCCATATATATCCCGCTGAGCCGCGGCGCGTTTTTCAGCGCGATAACGTCGGAGCGGCTCCGGTACATTTTCGGAAAATAGCTCCCGTGCGCGTTGACGAACGGAAAATGCGTTGCTATGACTATCTTGTCGGCGGTTATCCGCGCTCCCCGCGAGAGCGCGGTTTTTCCGTTTATTTCCATTATGCGGGTGTGCTCGAAAATGCGGACGCGCTCGGACATCTCGCCGACGAGTCCGCGCAGGAACCTCGGCGGCTCGAAAACCGCCTGATTTTTAAAGCGCACGGCGCCGACCGTCGGGAACGGCAGCTCCGTCACCCTGCACACGTCCGCCGAAAAGCCTATCCTTGCGAGAGCCCTTACCTCGCGCTCTAACGCGTTCGCGTCGTCTCGGGAGTAGATAAAGCCGTCGGTTTTGCGGAAGCCGCAGTCGATTTTTCGGCACAGCTCCGCGTAGCGCTTGAGCGCGTTTTGATTTGCTTCGAGGTACATTCGCGCCCTCTCCGCGCCGTATGCGCGGAGGATTTTTTGATAGATGAGCCCGTGCCGGAACGTGAGCTTGGCGGTCGTTCCGCGGGTCGTTCCCGAGCCTATTCTGAAGCGCTCCGCGACGACGCAGGAAACGCCGCTTTTTTGCAGCTCGTATGCCGTAAGCAGCCCCGCGATACCGCCGCCGACTATCAGCGCGTCGGTTCCGATGCTCCCCGACGCCGCGGGAAATTCGGGCATCTCGACCGTCTCCCGGACCGATAGATTTTCCATTTCTTCACCCCGTTTTAAAAAGTTGACAGTGTACAGTTGATAGTTGACAGTTTCGGAACGCCGCCTGCGGCGCACCATAACTGTCAACTGTACACTTTCCACTGTACACTGTATTGTTATTTCCCGTAAAACGCGAAAAATCCGCGGATAATCCGCGGAAATTGCCGCAAAATAATCGCGAGGTGAGGAAAATGTGCCTAACGGTGGTGGTCGGCGAAA
>JAMPFE010000001.1:89307-194499 GCA_023664705.1 Lachnospiraceae bacterium
GCGCTGCCGAAAAATTTCTCGGGGAGCGACCCGTTGTCAAGGCGGGGGAGTTTGCTGAGGTAAACCGAGAAAGCGCTTCCGCAACGAAGCCGTCTTTTTCCCGTAAAACGCGGATAATCCGCAGAAATTGCCGTAAAATAATCGCGAGGTGAGGAAAATGTGCCTAACGGTGGTGGTCGGCGAAAGCGCTGCCGAAAAATTTCTCGGGGAGCGACCCGTTGTCAAGGCGGGGGAGTTTGCCGAGGTAAACTGCGAAAACGCCGCCGTGATAGCGGGCAGGGGAGCGGCGCTTGAAATAAAGGCGGCGCTCGGCGTTATCGTGGACGGAGAGAGCTTTCGGCAGAGGATACCGCGCGGCATACAGCTGATAACCTGCGGGATAAGCCCCAAAAACACGGTTTCGATAACGTCGCGCACGGTCGGCAGGCTCACGCTGTCGCTCAACCGCGGCATACGCACCGCCGCGGGTGTGTGTGAGCCGCTTGAGCAGCCCGTTGACGTGCCCGAGGACGCGGACGAGTTCGACGTTATGGCGGCGTTCGCGGCGGGGCTTTTGACGGGTTAGCTCTCGCTTCCGTCTCTGCGGCGGGTGACTATCAGTACGACAACGTCGAATATCGCTTCGGCTATCAGCGATATTCCCGCGAACATCCAAAGCGCAACCGTGGAGGCGAACGGATTTGTTATGATGACCGCGGCGCAGGCAATGGACACCAGCGCGCTTATCGCGCTAAGAAACCATTTGTTGACCTTCAGCCTTATCATGTCCACGGTCATCTGCACTTTCCCGAGACCCGCGACAAGTATCGCGACGCCGTACAAAAGCGCTATCACGGGGAACACGGCTATGAGCCAATTCGGGTCGATGACGCAAAAGCCGCCCCCGAGCAGCAAGATGAGCCCCTGCATAAGCAGCCTTTGCCGCGCGGCTTCCGCCGCTTCGGTCCCGAAGTATCTTATTACGCTTATCAGACCGTTTACGAGAAGCGCGATCCCAACGAGCCTGATTATCCACGACGTAAATCCGACGGGGTTTATCAGCAGAAGCACCCCGATAACGAGCTCCGCGACGCATAAGATAACGGTGCCGCCGTTTTGTTTCAACAGTTTCATAGATATGTCCTCCGAAGAATTTTTTGGAAAATCCCTTGACTTTCACTTGAAAATATTGTATCATATATTCGGATATAAGTCAATAGTTCCATAAAATACAGAACAAAGGAGCCGAAAAATGTTTCACATCAAGAACGACAAGAGGTCGCAGAGGTCCGCGGCGCTGGTTGTCGGCGGCTTGAAAAAATGCCTTGAGAGCAAGAAATTCGAGGACGTTACCGTTACGGATATTCAAAAGGCGTCCACCGTCGGACGGGCGACGTTCTACAGGCTGTTCGACCGCACCGAGGACGTGCTTGCGTACTGCTGCGACGCGGGAGTGCGGCGGATCATAAGCGAACTGCTTAAAAGCGGGAACCCCACGATGAAGCAGCTGCACGAATATATGATCGAGTATTCGGGCATATATGAGCTTATTATGGCGAGCCGACGGGAGCATATTTTGTACAACTGCCTCTATAAATACAAAAGCGAGATCGGCGCTATAATGAAAACCGACCCGAGCGACGATAATATTTATTTCACGAGCATACTTACGGGCATTGCCATAAGCGTTGTGGGGGCTTGGATAAACAACGGCAGAAAAGAGACTGCCGACGAGCTGAATGAGTACATTTACGGCACGCTGGGGCAGCTCTGCAGCATGTACGAAAGCGCGAAAACCGTTTGACGGGTATATCTTTGCGAAAATTCGCCCCCGAGCTTTCGGGGGCGTTTTGTTGGGAGCGTCTAAGACTTTTCAATGCACGGCGTCGGTCATGGACTTGACGTATTTGTATATCTCGTCCGCGGCGTTCTCGCCGTGTTTTTCGATCAACCGCACTATCGCGGAGCCGACTATAACGCCGTCCGCGAGCGCGGACATCTTCTTCGCCTGCTCGGGCGTGGAGATGCCGAAGCCGATAGCCGCAGGGACGTGAGCGTATTTTTTAACGCTTTCCATTATGGACGCGAGGTCGGTCTTTATCTCGCTGCGAACGCCCGTTACTCCAAGCGAGCTTACGATGTACAGAAAGCCCTCGGCGCTCTCCGCTATGGACTTTATGCGCTCCTCGGAGGTCGGCGCTATCATCGAGATTATGGATATGCCGTGCGACTTGGCGGCTTCGTCCGCTTCGCGCTTTTCCTCGAACGGCATATCGGGGCAGATGAGCCCGTCAACGCCTATCTCGGCGCACTTGCCGAAAAAGCGGTCGTAGCCGTACTTGAACACGGGGTTGAGGTAGGTCATGAACACGAGCGGAATGTCGGTCTCTTTGCGAACCCTTGCGGCAAGCTCGAAAGCCTTGTCGGTGGTCATTCCCGCAGCGAGCGCGCGGACGTCCGCGTTCTGGATGACGGGTCCCTCCGCTATCGGGTCGGAGAACGGTATGCCTATCTCCACCAAGTCCGCGCCCGCCTTTATCATTGCCGTTATGTTGTCGAAAGAGCTTTCGTAGGTCGGGTCGCCCGCCGTAAGAAAGCCGATGAAAGCTTTTTTGTTCTCGAAAGCCTTTGAAATTCTGTTATTCATGCAGATCTATCCCCCTATATCTCGCGATAGCCGCGACGTCCTTGTCTCCGCGCCCCGACAGGCAGCAGATCACTATATCGTCCTTGCTCATTTTCGGAGCTATCTTCATCAGGTGCGCTACCGCGTGAGCGCTCTCTATTGCGCTGATTATACCCTCCGTTTTCGCGATGTACTCGAAGGCGTTCACTGCCTCGTCGTCCGTTACGGGGACGTATTCCGCGCGCCCTATCTCGTGAAGATGAGCGTGCTCGGGTCCTATGCCGGGGTAATCGAGCCCTGCCGAAATGGAGTATACGGGCGCTATCTGACCGTATTCGTTCTGGCAGAACAGGGACTTCATTCCGTGGAAGATGCCGAGAGAGCCCGTCGCTATGGTCGCCGCGGTCTCGCCCGTGTCAACTCCGCGCCCCGCCGCCTCGCAGCCTATCAGGCGGACTTCCTTGTCGTTGATGAAATTGTAAAACATTCCCATGGCATTGGAGCCGCCGCCCACGCACGCCATGACCGCCGTCGGCAGCCTGCCCTCGAGCTCGAGTATCTGCGCGCGCGCCTCCTTGGAGATGACGCTCTGGAAGTCGCGGACTATCATCGGGAACGGGTGGGGTCCCATTACCGAGCCGAGCACGTACAGCGTGTCGTCGACGCGCGTCGTCCAGTCGCGCATTGCCTCGTTTACCGCGTCCTTGAGGGTCATGGTGCCCGTGGTGACGGGGTTTACCTTTGCGCCGAGAAGCTCCATTCGGTAGACGTTCAGCGCTTGGCGGACGGTGTCCTCCTTGCCCATGAATATCTCGCACTCCAAGCCCATGAGAGCCGCCGCCGTTGCCGCCGCGACGCCGTGCTGTCCCGCGCCCGTTTCGGCGATTATGCGCGTTTTGCCCATTTTCTTCGCGAGCAGGCACTGCCCGAGAACGTTGTTTATCTTGTGCGAGCCCGTGTGGTTCAGGTCCTCGCGCTTGAAGTAAATTTTCGCGCCGCCGAGGTCTTTGGTCATTTTCTCCGCGTAGTACAGCAGAGAGGGTCTGCCCGCGTACTCGCGGTTGAGCTTGTCGAGCTCCGCGATGAAGTCGGGATCCTTGGAGTAATGCTCGTAGGCTTCCTCCAGCTTGTGAATTTCGTTCATCAGCGTTTCGGGGATGTACTGCCCGCCGAAATCGCCGTAACGTCCTTTGGTTTCGTTTGCCATTTTTCGGCTCCTTTCCTTAATTGCCTTGCGTGTTGTTTTTATTAAATTCATGCGTTTCCGCTTCGATGAAGCTTGATATCATCGTGCGGTAGAGAGCTTCGACCGTATCCGCGTCCGCACCGTATCTTTCGGCGCTCTCGCGAGCCTTTCGGACAACGGCTTCCACGCGTTCGGGGGCTTTTACGCCGTCGGCGCTTTTCTTGAATTTCGCCGCCTGTTTAACATAGTCCGTTCTTTCGACGATGAGTTTTATTATCTCGTCGTCTATCCTGTCAATGTTTGAGCGGATCTCCTCTAAGCTTTTGCAGTTCATAGTCCGTCCTTTCGTATGGTTTGCCGTTTTTTGGTTTCTTTCATTCGTTTGTTCAGCCGATCTGCTCCTCGAAAAAGCTCTTGATCTGCCCTAAAAGCTCTTCGTTCGGCGTGTTGACAAGCTCCCTGTCGGAGGCAGCGTAAAACTCCGCGCGGACGTCGTCGGGTATCTCGCCGCCGTATCGGTCGTAGACCGCTCGGTAGTTTTCGTTGAGCTTGTCAATATATTCCAGCGCTTCCTTTGTGTAGAACATATTGTTGTGTCCCGCGCCGTCAAGTGTGAGATATTGCGCGTTCGGGTCGGTGATTTTTTCCTTTTCGGAGATTATGCTCGACTTGCCGTAGCCGATAGTGCCGTCCTCGGTGCCGTGAATTATCAGCACGGGAGCGTTCGACTTGTTTATGCCGCCGACTGCCGAAAGCGAGGAATACTGCTCGAAAAGCGCCTTGTTGTAAGTCCAGATGAACGGGTACATTGCGTAGCGGAAGCCGCCCATCATGCCCTCCGTCCACTCGAGTATCATCTCTATCGGCTCGTTGTAGCCGGAAATGCTCGCGGCGCCTTTGACGTCGTGGTCGAAGCTCAGCGCCGCCGTTACCGCGTAGCCGCCCCAGCTGTGTCCCATGAGGAACGTCGGCAGCGCGTTCAGGCGCTCGTCGCTCTCGGCGAAGGTCAGCGCCGCGTCAAGGTCGAGCGCCGACTGCGGCAGTCCGCGCGTGCCGCTGCCCCCGCTGTGACCGCTGCCCGTCGCGTCGTAGGCGAACACCCGCCAGCCGTTGTCGACGAACCACAGCAGCTCCTTCATATATTCCTCGTGACCGCTGCCGATGCCGTGCGCGAAGACCAGCAGGGCTTTGTCGTTCTCCGAGCCGTAGATAAAGCCCTTGAGCGTGTTTTTGCCCGACTTGAACTCGACCTCGGTGCGCGGATAGTCGGCTCGGTAGTGTTCGTAATAATAGTCGACGATGAACCGCGGGTCGGAATAGTCGCCGCGCGAGAAATTGTCAGCCATCATCACCGACGTGACGGTCATTCCCGCCGCGAAAACGACGGCGAGCAGCGCCAGGATTATCAGCGCGATTTTCAGAGGGCGTTTTTTCTTTTTATTCATGGGGTTTCCTTTCGCCGTAAAAATTTATTATCTGTGAAAGCGTTCTTGGGGTGAAGCCTATGCAATCCGCGCCGACGTTGTAGTTGTTCGGCAAGACTTTCATTATCTTGCACGCGTCGTTGTCGCGGTTGTGAATATGACCGAACAGGTGAATGGCGTTTCGGTAATATCCCGGCCATTCGGCGTGCGGATAATGCGACATAAACACCCGCCGCCCCTCGTCGGCGATAGTTTTTGTTTCGTCGACGCTTTCAAAAAATTGCCGACAGCTTTGGTTTTTGATATATGAATCGTGATTGCCTTTGATAAGGTGCAGACGTCCCGTAAGCTGTTCAAGATAAATTTTCGGGTCGGGAGCCTTGTATATCAAATCGCCGAGAATGTATACCTCGTCATCGGGGCGGACAACTGCCCGCCAGTTGGCGATAAGCGTTCTGTCCATTTCCTCGAGCGAGGAGAACGGACGTTCGCTGTAGGTGATAACCTTTTCGTGACCCAAGTGCAGGTCGGATATATAATAGATCATTTGCGCGCCTCCCTTACCGCCGCGAGTATCTTTTCGCGGTCCTTGAGCTTGTTTGTTTCGACGCCGCTCGACAGGTCGACCGCGTAAGGGCGCACCTCGCGGACTGCTTGGGCGAGGTTTTCGGGGGTGAGCCCGCCCGCCAGAAAGAACGGAACGCGTATCTTGCCGGGGTCTATCAGCGAGTGGTCGAAGAGTCTGCCGCTGCCCGTGCCGCTGTCGAGCAGCAGATAATCCGCGCCGAGCCGCTGCGCGTTTTCGATGTCGGCGGCGCTCGTCACCTTGACAGCCTTGATTATCGGTACGCCCGTAAGCTCGCGGAGCTTCGCGATGTAGTCCGCGTCCTCGTTTCCGTGGCATTGCAGGATGTCGGCGGCGCCGCTTTTTGCAAACTCCGCGAGCTGCCCGACGGGAGCGTTGACCGAGACGGCGACGGACTTTATCTCGGGCGAGAGCCGCGATTTCAGCCGCAGAGCCGTTTCGAGGTCGATGTTGCGGTGGCTTTTCGGGAACATGACGATGAAGCCGACGTAGTCGGGCATTGCCTCGTTGACGTAATCGATGTCGCAGTCGCGGAACATGCCGCAGAGCTTGATTTTCGCGCTCATTTCGCGCCCCTCAGCTCGTCGAGCTTGGCTTTCTTGTCGGGAGCGCGCATGAGCGTTTCGCCGATGAGAGCCGCGTTCGCGCCGATTTTCCGCAGCCCGTCAACATCCGCGGCGGTCCGTATGCCGCTCTCGGACACGAAGATCCTGTCGGGCGGGACTAAGCCGCGCAGGTGAGCGGAGTTGCCCGTGTCGACGGAAAACGTTTTCAGGTCGCGGTTGTTGACGCCGATTATCTTCGCGCCGATTTTGACGGCGGTCTCGATCTCCGCTTCGTCGTGAGCCTCGACCAGCGCCGACAGCCCGAGAGCGTGCGCGAGCTCCAGATACTCGCGGAGCTGCTGTTCACTTAAAATCGAGCAGATGAGCAGCACTGCCGACGCGCCGAGTATCTTCGCCTCGTATATCATGTAATCGTTTACTGTGAAGTCCTTGCGCAGCACGGGAATTTGCACATTTTGTGTAATTTCGTGCAGATAAGCGTCGCTGCCCTTGAACCAGAACGGCTCCGTAAGGCAGGATATCGCCGCCGCGCCCGCCGCCTCGTAGTCCCGCGCGATTTGCAGATAGGGGAAATCCTCCGCGATAACGCCCTTTGAGGGCGAGGCTTTTTTTACCTCGCAGATAAATGAAATGTCGCTTGCCGATAATGCCCTCTCGAACGGGAAATCGCCCGCGCGCGGCATGCTCTCCGCCTTGGAGCGCACCTCCGACAGCGGTATCTCCTTTGCTTTTTCGGCAATGCGCTCCCGCGTTTTTGCCGCAATTTCGTCTAAAATCATAGTCTCACTCCAAGCCCTGCGATACACTTACATATTTTTCCAGCGTTTTCATTGCCGCGCCGCTGTCGATAGTCTCGGCGGCGAGCTTTATGCCGTCCTCAATGGGTATACCTTTATAAATATGCAGCGCCGCGCCCGCGTTCAGCAGCACGGACGTGCGCCCCGCGCCCTGTTCGCCCGAGAGTATCCTCCGCGCTATCTCCGCGTTGAGAGCGGGCTCGCCGCCCTTCAGCTCCCCGATGTCGTGACGCTGCAAGCCGAACTGTTCGGGGGTGATCTCGTACTCGGTGAGCTTGCCGTCCTCGAACTCGACGACGCTCGTGGGCGCGCCGACGGATATCTCATCGAGCTTATCCTGCCCGTAGACCGCCATGCCGCGCTTTACGCCGAGCTTCATCAGCGCGTTCGTCATGGGCTTGAGCAGCTCGGGCTTGTAAACTCCCAATAATTGTAAATTCGCGTGAGCGGGGTTGGTGAGCGGCCCGAGGATGTTGAACACGGTCGGGATGCCGATGTCCTTGCGGACGGGACCGACGTACTTCATCGCGCTGTGGTATTTCTGCGCGAACATAAAGCACATTCCCACCTCGTCGAGCAGCTTTGCGCAGCCCTCGGGCGACACGGAGATGTTGACGCCGAGCGCCTCGAGGCAGTCCGCGGCGCCGCATTTCGACGAGGCGGCGCGGTTGCCGTGCTTGGCGATTTTCGCGCCCGCCGCCGCGCAGACTATCCCCGACATCGTGGAGACGTTTATCGACTGCGCGCCGTCGCCGCCCGTGCCGACTATCTCCATGACGTCGCCGTCATAGCTTACGCGCGTCGCGCAGTCGCGCATTACGTAGGCGCACGCGGATATCTCGTCGGCGGTCTCGCCCTTGATGTGCAGCGCCGTGAGGAACGAGGCGGTCTGCGCGGGCGTTGTCGCGCTCGTCATTATCTCGCGGGTGACCTCCTCCGCTTCGGAATAGGTCAGATTTTCGCCGTTTGTTGCCTTAACTATCGCATCTTTGATCATAATGAAATTACCTCCGAAAAATGTTATTGAAATCTTCAAAAAAGCTCTGATTTTCGGCTTTTATTATCGGGGCTTGCGGATAATGCGTTTAAGTTTTCAAAACCGCTTTGTAATACCGAAAATCAAGCCGATTTGCCTTTGAAATTTCGGCGTTTTTTCAAAGCTTTTTTGACGTTTTGTTTTTTACCTTATATCAAGGAAGTTTTCGAGCAGCGTTTTTCCGTGCTCCGTGAGTATGCTTTCGGGGTGGAATTGCAGCCCGAAAACGGGGTGTGTTTTGTGCTCCACTGCCATTATCTCGCCGTCGTCGGTTTTGGCGGTGATTTTCAGCTCCTCGGGGAAGCCGTTTTCCGAGGCTGCCAGCGAATGGTAGCGCGCCACCTCGATTTTGCCGCTCAAGCCCCTGAAAACGGGAGAGCTTTCGTCGAACGTGATAACGGACTTTTTCCCGTGCATAAGGCGCTTGGCGTAGGTTATTTCCGCGCCGAAGACCTCGCAGATCGCCTGATGACCGAGGCACACGCCGAGAATGGGTATTTTTCCGGCAGCCGCGCGGATAACGTCCTCGCAGACGCCCGCGTCGGAGGGTCTGCCGGGACCCGGGCTGACGATGATGTGCGAGGGCGCGAGGGCGAGTATCTCCGCGACGGTCAGCTCGTCGCTGCGGATGACCTTGACGTCGGGGTTCAGCTCGCCGACGAGCTGGAATAAATTGTAAGAAAAGCTGTCGTAATTGTCGATAAGCAAAATCATAATTCCGCCTCCTGTGAGAGCTCGAGCGCGTTCATGACCGCCTTCGCCTTGTTGATGCACTCGTTGAATTCGTTTTCGGGAACGCTGTCCGCGACGATGCCCGCGCCCGAGCGCACGAAAACGCGCCCGTTTTTCTTGAAGCAGAGCCGTATGGCTATCGCCGTGTCGAGGTTGCCGCGGAAGTCGATGTAGCCGATAGCGCCGCCGTAGATGCCGCGCTTGTTGTTTTCGAGCTCGTTGATTATTTCACAGGCGCGTATTTTCGGCGCGCCCGAGAGCGTTCCCGCAGGGAGCACGGCGTCCACAGCGTCGAGCGCGTGGAGCTCGCCGCGCATTTTGCCGCAGACGGTCGAGCCGATGTGCATGACGTGCGAATAGCGCTCTATCGACATGTATTTCTCGACCTCGACGGTGCCGAATTCGGAAATTTTTCCCAGGTCGTTGCGCCCGAGGTCGACGAGCATATTGTGCTCGGAAAGCTCCTTTTCGTCGGATAAAAGCTCCTTTTCGAGCTGTTTGTCCTGCTCCTCGGTCTTGCCGCGGGGGCGCGTTCCCGCGAGGGGAAACGTGTGCAGTACGCCGTTTTCGAGCTTGACGAGCGTTTCGGGAGACGAGCCCGCGACCTCCATGTCGTCGCTCGAGAAATAGAACATGTACGGCGAGGGGTTGATGGTCCGCAGAACGCGGTAGGCGTCGAGCAGGCTGCCCTCGAAATCCGCGTCGAGGCGGTTCGACAGCACGACTTGGAAAATATCGCCCTCGCGGATATAGCGCTTGGCTTTCTCGACCATTTCACAATACTGCTCTTTGTTGAACAGCGGGCGGATTTCGCTTTTAAGACGAGCCTTTTTGGACGGCGCGGGAGTGCCCGTGCGAATGAGCTTTACCATTTCCTCGAGGTCGTTTTCGGCTTTTTTGTACTGCCCGTCGATATCATCCGCGGAAATATTCGTGATAAGCACTATTTTCTGGCGGATGTTGTCGAACGCTATTACCTTGTCGAACAGCATGAGGTCGACGTCCTTGAAGTGCTCCTCGTCCTCGGCGTCGAGCTTGAGGCAGGGCTCGCTGTACTTGATGTAGTCGTAGCCGAAATAGCCGACCAGCCCTCCCGTAAAGCTGGGGAAGCCGTCGAGCTTCGGCGAGGTGAAGCCGTTCATCAGCCCGCGGATATACTCGGCGGGGTGGGCGGTCTGTTTGGTTTCGGTTTCGCCCGTGCGGACGTTCTTCACGGTCAGCACGCCGTTCAGGCAGGAAATCTCCAGCTTGGGGTCGTAGCCGAGGAACGTGTAGCGCCCCCATTTCTCCTGATTTTCGACCGACTCGAGGATATAGCAGTGTCGGCTCACGTTTTTGAGTATTCTCAGCACCTCTATGGGCGTTTTGACGTCGGACAGTATTTCCCGCTTTATCGGGATAAGGCTGTACCCTTTCAGCTCCTTTGCCCGTTCGAGCGTCAGTTCAAGCATAATTATCTCTCCTTCCAGAAATTTACAATAAAAAAACCGCCCTTGCCGACAGTACAATTCTGCCATAAGGACGGAGAAAACTCACCGCGTTGCCACCTTAATTCGCGGAAAACCGCGCACTCATCGGATACTAACATATCCCTGCAATTAACGCTTGCTGAACGTTGCGAAATACTCGGCGGGAGCGCGTTTCCGCTTTTCCTCGCACCCTCGGCGGTCCATTTAATGCTCTGCGTTCTGCGGTACTCCCAGCGACGACCGCTCTCTGTGAGGGCACAAGCATTTTTATCTCCGCGTCATAGGTTTATAAGGGCGTATTCAATTATTACACGCTTATTTTAGCACATTGCCGCCGATTTGTCAAGGGGGTAAAATAAATTTTTTTCGGGAAAATAATTTGCGGCGCAAAGTATTTTTGCTTCCAAAAAATGTGAGCTTTGGAAATTATTTGCGCTATGAAACCGTTTACAGGGAAAATTGTGGGATTTGGAGAAAATGTGTCGAAAAAATTGTGAAAAGTGTACAAGAGCTTGGAAGTTTCGCATTAAAACGGTATTTGTGTGTGCAAAATACACAAGAAAAATGATGTTTTACTGGTATTTTGTACCAATCGGGAAAAAGAAAAATCAAAAAAAAGGTTGAAAAAAATTTTTGAATAGTGTATAATAGAGTATGGATAATTCTAAACCAAGGGAGCAGTATGCTCTGAAATATTGTTTCCTATTTATAATACGCGTCGGAGAGGTGTAAATTATGGCACTGTTTGATACTACGGCTTTCAGGATACTCGAGCAGGGCGCTGCCGTTATGTGGCAGAGGCAGCAGGTCATCCAAGAGAATATCGCCAACCAGGATACCCCGAACTATAATTGTAAATATCTGGATTTCGGGGGAATATTGAAGGAGAAGCTCCGCGCGGACGGCTCCGTTAAGAAGGAGCTCAACCTCGCGACACAGCTGCGCATAGACAGGCTGACGAGCGACCAGGGCGACCGCAACAACGTCGACAACGATAATCAGCAGGCGGAGATGCTCAAGACGCAGTATCAGTTGGACGCTATCATTAACGAGATGAACGGGCACTTTACGCGTATCAGAAGCGCGATAGTTACCAAGTAATATAGGAACGGAGGAATATTATGGCTTTTCTGAGCTCGCTTAATATCCCGTTGTCGGGCATGACCGCGCAGCGCTTCAGACTTGACATCATAGCGCAGAACGTTGACAACGCGCATAATTTCGCGACTACCGCCGACGAGGTGTATAAGCGCCAGATGGTGGTTTTCCACGAGGATAAGTCCTTTAAGAGGATACTGCGCCGCCATATGGGCGAGGGCGAGGCTTATATGTATAAGTATAAGCAGCTTAAGGGTGTGCAGGCTACGAGAGTGGTGGACGACCCCACCCCCGCGGAGCCCGTGTACAGCCCGAATAACCCGCTCGCGGACGAGTACGGCTACGTTTACGAGTCGAACGTCGACGTCCAGATAGAGGAAATGGACGCTATCGAGGCACAAAATTCGTTCAACGCGTGCAAGTCCATGTACGAGGCGATGCAGTCCATGATACAGGCGTCGCTGAATATCGGCAAGGGCTGATGAACAGTTCAAAGTTGACAGTTGACAGTTGACATTTTAATGTGTGACGGAAAACTTTAGTTTGTGAAAGGATACATAGTTATGGATTCGTATTATATCCCGCTTCAGTCGGCGGATACTCTCGACAGGCTTGAAAGAATGAACCGCATGAACCGTATGCGTTCCATGGACGGGGATTATGTGGAGGTAAACGTTGAAAACGCGTCGTTCCTCGACATATTCAGAGGGCTTGTCAATAACGTTGTCGAAACGAACGAGCAGGTAGACCGCGACGCTATCGACATGCTGCTCGGCAATATCGACGACCTCGCGACCGTTCAGGCGAACATCGAAAAGGCGAACACCGCCGTGGACGTTCTCGTAACGGTAAAGAACGAGGTTCTGAGCGCATATAACTCTATTATAAATATGCAAATTTAAATAGCGCGGACGCGTTATTCGGAGGCATTTTTTAAATGAATGAACGAGTAAAAAAGGTCACGACCTTTGTTAAAGATAAGTGGACGGGGTTTTCCAAGGCTGTTAAAATAATGGTCGTGGCTATCCCCGTGGCGGTCGTCGCGATAATCATCATCTTGGCGATACTGCTCAGCCACAAGGACGACGCGGTCCTGTTCTCGGGGCTTACCACAGCGGAGCAGACCGAGATCGCCGCCGCGATATCCGACCTCGGCGTTACCGACGTGCGAATAAGGTCCAACGGCGACGTTATAGTGCCCGACGACCAAGTGGATTATCTGCGTATGCAGCTGGCTGTGCAGGGCTACCCGAAGAGCTCCTCCAACTACGATATCTGGAACGACGGCGTTGACTTGTGGTCCACCGATAAGGATAAGCAGGAGGTCAAGAGGCAGCAGCGCGAGACGCAGATAGCGGCGGCGCTGACAAATCTGAGCGCCGTAAGACAGGCTAACGTAATATTGGACGTGCCCGAGACGAAGGATTACGTCATCACGGCGACCAGCGAGGTCCCGACCTGCTCCGTGCAGCTTGAGCTGGTGAACGACGGGAGGCTGACGAACGCGGAGGTGCGCGCGATATTCAATCTCGTTACCTCAAGCGTTTACGGGCTGACGAGGGATAACGTTTCCATTACGGATACATATCAGAATTATTACGATTGGGTGTCCGAGGAGGAAGAGGCGGCGGGCTTTACCGATCCGTCGGGCGTTACCGTGGGCAGGCGCCGTCTGCAGTTCCAGCACGATATGGAGGCGGCTATCAAGCAGAACATCGACTCCATGATGACTACCGTGTTCGGCAAGAACGGCTACGCGCTCAACGTTTCCGCTTCGCTCAATTTTGACGACGTTAAGAAAAAGGATACCTATTATTATCCGTCGGGCGACAACAATACGGGCGTTCTCGACCACGACCAGTATCATAAAGAGGTCATCACCGCCGCGGAGGCGGGCGGGCTCGTGGGAGTTACCCCGAACGGCGACCAGTCTCCCGAATACCCCACGCTCGACGACCTTGACGAGGGCGAGGGCTATTATTACGAGACAGACGAGCACCAGTACGACGTTTCCAACCTCATCACGGAGATAACGGGCGACGGCTACAAGATCGACAAGCTTTCGGTCGGCGTTATCATCAACTCGAGCGATATGTCGCAGCTCGAGCGCGAAATGGTGGAGGACGTCGTCGCGAACGCGGTCGGCGCGGAGATCGACAACGTTTCCGTGTGGAACACCGTGTTTGCTATCACGGGCACGGGCAACGGCACAACGATAGGCGCGGGCGACTCCTCGGGCATCTTCACGAGACCCGTTGACCCCTACCGCAACGTTCTGCTGTTCGTGGTCATCGCGCTCGGCATTATACTCATCGCGCTGCTTATTCTGTCGCTCTGCATGAGCAGAAGCCGCAAGAAGAAGATAAGACGCAGACAGGAGCAGGCTCTCGCCGCGGCTCAGGCTGCAGCGGCTGCCGACGTATACAGCGGAGGTGGCGACAGGGAAATGCCGCAGGAAATGGATTTCAATATCGCAAGCCTTACTCAGGAGGCGGGCAAGGAGTCCCGCGAGACGATACTCAAGCGGGAGATCGCGGATTTCGCGAAGACCAGCCCCGAGATCGTGGCTTCCATTATCAAGAATATGCTGCGCGAGGAAGGATAAGCGCCGCGTTTCGGTCAAATAAATTTTCGGCTGCCGTAACGCCGACGCGACGGCGCTAAGCCCTTGGGAGGGAATTTAATGGCGGGAAATGACAATAAATCATCGGGCGGGCTCAGCGCCGCGCAGAAAACCGCGCTGGTGCTCGCGTCCATGGGAGCGGAGAACGCCTCCGCGATATACAAGCACTTGTCCGACGACGATGTTGAGTCTATCTCCGTGGAGCTTGCGCGCATGGAGTATCACCCGATAGAGGTGGTCGAGGAGGTCCTCAACGAGTTCTACGAGCTTTGCCTTACGCAGAAGGTCGTAGCGGAGGGCGGTCTGGATTACGCGAGGAGCGTGCTCGAAAAGGCGTTCGGAGCGGACGCGGCGAACGCGCTGCTAAACCGCATAACCAAGCAGCTTGAGACCAAGTCGTTCGATTTCGTGAGAAAGGCGGACTACAAAAACCTGCTGGCGATCGTGCAGAACGAGCACCCGCAGACCATCGCGCTCATCTTGTCTTACGCGAGAACGGATCAGGCTTCGGCTATCCTGTCGGAGCTCCCGAAGGAGAAGCGCGTCGAGGTCGTTGAGCGTATCGCGAATATGGACAGAGCCTCGCCGGAGGTCGTAAAGGCTATCGAGGGCTCTCTCGAAAAGAAGTTCGCGACGCTTGCGAGCACCGATTCCATGGAGGTCGGCGGTATCAACTATGTTGCCGAGATAATGAACAACGTAGACCGCGCGACCGAGAAATATATTTTCGACGAGCTGTCCGCCCGCGACCAGAAGCTGGCAGACCTCATCAAGCAGAAGATGTTCGTTTTCGAGGATATCGTCAAGCTGGACGCCAAGGATATACAGGAGTTCGTCAAGCAGGTGGACTCCAAGGATCTCGCGGTCGCTATCAAGGGCTCTACGCAGGAGGTCGCGGAGTGCATTTTCGCGAACATCTCCTCGCGCGCGAGAGAAAATCTTCAGGCGGATATCGAGTATCTGCACAACGTTCGTATGCGCGACGTCGACGAGGCGCAGCAGCGTATCGTCGGCATCATAAGACGTCTCGAGCAGGAGGGCACGATCACTATTTCCCGCGGCGGCAGTGATGAGATCATTGCTTAAGGCAATGCCGAGCGCCGTGATTCGGAGGGATTTTATTGGGCGTATTGAAATACAGCTCCGTTAGATACGGCGGCAGCGGCGTGGATATCGCGAATACCGTGGATATCCGCAAGCCGCAGACAATGCTCGAGGAGCTGCAGAGGCAGTCCGAGGAGGAAATGACAGCCGAAGCGGAGATCATTCCGACCGAGCCGCGGTATTCCGCCGAGGAGCTGCTCGCTAAGCGCGAATCGGAGCTGATACTCCGCGAGCGCGAGGTGGAGGAGCGCGAGAACGAGCTTGCCGCTTTGAAGGCAATGTACATAGAGCAGGGCAAGGAGGTCATCCTCGAGGCGAAAAGGCGCGGCGAGGGGCTTGTGCAGAACGCCGAAAAGCAGGCTGCGGATATCGTGAGCGACGCGGAACGGAACCGCGACGACGTGTTCATCAAGGCCCGCGCCGAGGGCTACGAGCAGGGCAAAAAGGACGGTGTCGCGGCTTGTCTGAAGGCGGGGCAGAGCATCCTCGACGAGGCGAGGGACTTCTCCGAGCGCATCAACGCTCAAAAGGAGGAGCTCTTCGAGCGCTACGAAAAGGAGATCTACGAGACCGTCATGGAGATCGCGAATAAGGTCACTCTCGGCAGTATGGCGGTAAAGGACGGCACGGCGGCGAAAAAGCTCATCAAGAAGGCGGCGAAGGAGTTCAGAAACGCGCAGCTTATCCGCATCACGCTGGACGAGAACGGCGCTTCGGCGGAGCTCGCGGGCGACTACGAGTACCTTAAGGAGCTTTGCCCGAACGCCGAGCACGTCGAGGTCGAGCTGCTCAAGGACGCGGAGGCGGGGACGGTCATCGTCGACAACGGCGAGGAGATCACCGACGCGGGTATCCTGACGCAGCTTAAGATGATAAAGGAGCTCGGCGACGGGAAGTTCCGCACGAGTACTCCGAGAAAACGCAAAAAGGCTGCCGAGCCCGAGACCGACGAACAGACCGAGGACGGCGGCGAAGAATAATTACCCCGCGGAGGAACGATAATGCTGAATTTGACTGCATTCCGAGAGGAAATCGAAAATAGCGATCTGTTCCGCTATATGGGAAAAATCGAGAAAATCGTAGGCATGACTATCGAGGCGAGCGGTCCCGCGTGCAATATAGGCGACGTGTGCCGCATATTCTCCAAGGATATGTCATCATATATAAAGGCCGAGGTGGTCGGGTTCAACAAAAGCAACATTTTGCTGATGCCGTACACCGAGATAGAGGGCATAGGTCCCGGGAGCATCGTTGACAACACGGGCGACAAGCTCAATGTCAAGGCGGGTCGGGAGCTTGTCGGGAGGATAGTCGACGCGCTGGGAAATCCGCTTGACGGCGGCGCGGAGATAAATTACACCGACGAGGTCTCCATTACGGGGATACCCGTAAACCCGTTCACAAGACCGCCTATCCGCGAGACGATAGAGCTCGGCGTAAAGGCGATCGACGGTATGCTCACGATGGGCAAGGGGCAAAGAATGGGCATTTTCGCGGGCTCGGGCGTCGGAAAATCCACGCTTATGGGCATGATAGCGCGAAAGGTCAAGGCGGACGTCAACGTTATCGCCCTCGTGGGAGAGCGTGGACGCGAGGTTCGCGAGTTTATCGAGCGCGACTTGGGTCCCGAGGGCATGGCAAGGTCGGTGCTGGTGGTGGCTACCTCCGACCAGCCCGCGATGATGCGCTCGAAGTGCCCGCTTACCGCGACGGCGATAGCGGAGTACTTCATGAAGCAGGGCAAGGACGTGCTGCTGATGATGGACAGCTTGACGCGCTACGCCATGGCGCTGCGCGAGGTGGGACTGTCGACGGGCGAACCGCCGATAGCGCGAGGCTACACGCCGTCGATTTACAGCGCGATGCCGAAGCTGCTCGAGCGCGCGGGGAACTTCCCCGAGGGCTCGATAACGGGCATTTACACCGTGCTCGTGGAGGGCGACGACACCAACGAGCCCATTGCCGATACCGTGCGGGGCATCATCGACGGGCACATCATATTGTCGCGAAAGATAGCGGCGCAGAACCATTACCCCGCGATAGACATTCTGTCAAGCGTTTCGCGTCTTATGAGCGAGATAGCGACGCCTATCCACAAGGACGCGGCGGGGCGGCTCAGAAATCTGCTTTCGCTGTACAACAGCAACTTTGACTTGATTTCCATCGGCGCGTACAAGCACGGCACAAACCCGCAGCTTGACGAGGCGATAAACAAGATAGACGCGATAAACGGCTTTCTTATGCAGTCGGTCGACGACAGCGTGGGCTTTGACGAGACGGTTCGGCGGCTGATAGAGGCTGTGGGCGACAAAAAGTAATGAAAGGTGATTTTTCTTGAAAAGATTTCAGTTCTCGCTGCAAAAGCTGATGGACTTCCGCGAGCAGGAGCTTGACAGGCAGAAAAACACGCTGTCGATGCTGCAGGCGGAGCTCAGCCGTATTCGGGAGGCGCGCGAGGTCCTGCTCGACAAGGTAGACGAGCAGAGCGAGCAGCTTGAAAGAGTGTGCAGACTGGGCTCGTCGGCGTCCGATATCGCAATGAGAAAGCGCTACATAGTGACGCTGCAGCAGGAAATTCATCTGAAGGAGCAGCAGGCGCTGCAAAAGCAGCAGGAGATAGAACAGCAGCTCGGGGTCGTCGTCGAGGCGACAAAGGACGTGAAAACCCTTGAAAAGCTCGAGGAAAAGCAGCTTGAGGAATACAATCATCAGGCGGGCAAGGAAAACGAGCAGTTCATTGAGGAATTCGTCAGCGGACAGACGGTCCGCGCGGCTAATCAATAGCGCTATCAACGGCGAAAGCCTTGATATATAAAATTTTAATTCAGGAGGTGAAAGAATGGCAGTATCTATGAACGCGGCAAGCATGCGCGCCGATTTCATGATTTCCGACGCGGCGATTCCACAGCGAATGGCGGAGCTCGCGGAGGAGCAGGCGGGAGCGTTCGCGCAGCTGTTGAGCGACATAGGAGACGCAAACGTCGATTTGGCGGCGGAAGCGGCAGTCGGCGTCGTAAAGCTCGAAATGTCGGACGGCGGAGAGGGTGCAGAAAGCTTTACAGCGGCGCTTCCCGATGATGACAGGGAGCTTGCCAAGCTGATACTCTCGGGCAAGATCGATATGAGGGACGTTCCGGCGGAGCGCATCACACCGCAGTTTATGCGGCTGCTCATGGTCATGAGAAAGTCCGCGGAGTTCAACAAGGACGACGAGGACGATGACGAAGAGCGGAGCTTTGACCCCGCGCAAGCGGCTGCGGTCGAGCAGTCGTACCAGCAGGAGCTCTCCAACTCGATGCTCATGGAGCTTTATCAAATCATTGAAAAGCAAAATGAGAACAAGGATAAGCTCGCGATTATCGAGGGCATTTTCGAGTCGAACGACGCGGCGCAGACGCTGCCCTCGCTGCTGACAACGGAGGAGGAGCCGTCTATCGGCGAGAGCCTTTTCACGGAGCTGGTCGACAGCCTTGTCGAGACAGTCGCGGAGGGGCAGGAGGTCGTTGAGGAAACGGCGGAAGCAGTTCCGAACGTCGACTTGTTCGTGCCGAGCGGCAACGCGGAAAACGAGGGCGTTTTGCAGTCTTTTGCGGTTAATTCGGAGCAGGTCTCCGAGATGCCCGATGTGAACGAGCGGACGGTCACGGTTCAGGCGTCGGTTTCGCAGAACGAGCAGGTCTCGGAAAGCGCGGCGCAGCAGACAGTTCCCGTTGAGGAGTTTACCGTGAGAACGGTAAAGACCGAAAAGCCCGAGACAGCGGAAAACGCCGTTCAACAGCAGGAGGTCGAGGAGCCCGCTGCAGTTAAGGTCGTTACACGAAACGAAAACGCGCAGCAGCTCGATAAGACGGCTTCCGAGGCGCCCAAGGCGGCCGACAGCCGTTCGGAGCGCGTGAAGTCGGCGACAGACGAGCTTGAGATGCTCAAAAACGCCAAGGCAAGGTCCGCGAGACCCGCCGAGGAAGAGTCCGAGGTCAAGCCCGAGCACACGGCGCAGCCGCTGAACGCGGATTCGCCGATAGTTCTCAGAAGAGAGGACGGAAGCGAGATCGAGGTTCGCCCGAGCGAGGTCGTTGAGCAGACCGCAAAGCTGGTCGAAAAGGCTGTCACGGAAAACGAGGACAAGACCGAGTACAGCATGGTGCTCAATCCCGAGGAGCTCGGCAGGATAACCGTAAAGCTCACGAAGGCTGCCGACGGCGCGATTTCGGTAACGATAGCGGCTGAAAACGCGAGAACGCAGCGTATCCTCGAGCAGAACAGCGACCTTATGCAGAGCAATTTGCGCTCCAACGGCGTAAATCTCGAGAGCTGGCAGACCGTAGGCGAGCGGCAGCAGGAAACTCTGGCGCAGGATTACAACGGCAGCAGCAAGAACCCCTACTACCGCGAGGACAATGCCAACGCGGAGGAGGAGTCTGACGACAAGACGTCGTTCGCGGAGATAATAGCGGCTATGTAAACGGAATTTTTTGAAAAGGAGGAATTTTTATGGCGGATATACCCGGCGTACTCTCGTCGTCCGATCAGATGAAAGCCAACTACGAGAAGTACAGAGACAAGTATAAGGACTCTACCGACGAGCTTGTCAACTCGGAGACGTTTCTGAACCTTATGGTTGCCGAGATGACGAACCAAGACCCGCTCGAGCCCACCTCGAACACCGATTTTATCGCTCAGCTTGCGCAGTTCACTCAGCTGACCTACGCGCAGGATTCCAGCAAGTTCGCAATGGCGAATTACGCGGCGACTCTGGTAGGCAAGGTAGCTACGGGCTCCAAAATGGACGGCACGGAGCTTGTCACAAAGACGGGCGTTGTCGAGTCGGTAACTCGGTCTGGCAGCAGCTACTCGGTACGTATCGACGGCGTTGACTTCGACATCAAGAAGATAACGGCGGTAAAGGACAAGGAGAGCGCGGATACGTCGAGCGGCGTTACCTCGAATGGTCTCGCGGACAGCATCGCCAACGCGGCAAATCTGGTTGGAAAGTACGCGACGATCAAGGTCGGCGACGACGGCACAAAATCGGGCTTTATCGATTCCATTAAGGTCAAGGACGGCAAGATAACGGCTGTCGTGAGCGATCCCTACGGCGAATGGACTATCGAGTCGCCGCTGGATAAGATCACCGAGGTCACTTACGCGACTTTCGTGGATGAGCCCGGAGACGAGGCGGACGCCGACAAAACGGAGGAGACCGAGGATGCCGATGAAAAGGTCGAGGGCAGTGAGGATGTGAACGAATCGTAACGATTTATAAGCAAGGAGGCTTACAATGCTGATAAGCGAGTATTTGGCGCTTCGCAATCAAATCAGCGTTACCACCGGAAGCCCCATAAGCACGGGAAATGTCACGCAGCCGGCGCTCCCCGAGGAAAACGGCGAGAGCTTTGCGGCGGCGCTGCAGAAGAAGATAGACGAAAAGCAGGGCGTGGAGTTTACGAAGCACGCAATGCAGCGGCTTTCCGAGCGCAGCATAGATATTACCGCGGGAGATACTCTCGAAAGGCTGAATAAGGGCGTTGAGATAGCTGCCGACAAGGGCAGCAGCGAGACCTTGGTTCTTGTGGACAGAAACGCGTTTGTTGTGAGCGTAAAGAACAACAAGGTTATCACCACCATTCCCCAGGAGGAATTGATGGGTAACATATTCACGAACATAGATTCTACCGTAATAATATGAACGGACCTTCGGGAATTCATTGCGGGACTTGCGACTGAAGTCCCGCTTACGGAGAATCGCAACTAGATTTTGGAGGTCAAACTTATGGTTAAATCACTTTACACAGGCGTATCCGGACTGAAAACACATCAGCAGAGAATGGACGTTATCGGCAACAATATAGCCAACGTAAACACGGTCGGCTATAAGACCGACGTCGTGACCTTTGCGGACGTATACTATCAGACCAAGCGCAGCCCCTCGGCGGCGACTTCTACGCTCGGCGGCGTTAACCCCAGACAGGTGGGCTACGGCGTTAAGGTAAACAGCGTTACCGCTAATATGACGCAGTCGGGCTTTACCTTCTCGGATAAGAAAACAGACCTTGCTATCGACGGCGAGGGCTTCTTCCAGGTAATGGACGGCAGCGGCAATATCCGCTACACGAGAGCGGGCGACTTTTACATCGACGATAACGGCTATCTGCTGAACGCGGACGGCTATCACGTTCTCGGCGTTACGGGCAACAGCGACGGCGTTCAGGCAAGCTCCGAGATAATCAGAATTGTCGTTCCCGATACCAACGCGCACGTTTCGAGCGCGACCAAAATGGTAAACGGTACCAACGTGACGATTTCCGTTACGGCGCCCTCGGACTACACGGATATGTCGGTATCGTTCCAGACGGCGGAGTTCCCCTACGCGACCTACGCCAACAATATCCTGACGGTTTACTTCAACCCCAACATGCAGTACAACTCCGAGGAGGATTTCCAGAACGCCGTTAATCAGGCGCTGCAGGCGGGCGGTATCAATCTCCCCGACGACGTTGAGATAGAGTTCGAGTTCGAGGAGGTCCCCAACGACACCAATGCTAAGGCTGCGTCGAATAAGGTGGAGGAAATTAAATTCACTACCGACCAGGCTTATGTGGACTTTATCTGGAAAGATACCGCTAACAATGACGCGTATTATTATGCTAAATTGGCTTCGAGCGATAAAGAGTCGACTACGAAGATAAGCTTTACAAATGGCGGAACAGGCTCGACCACGGCGGTTTACAGTAAAACTGCCGGAACGTTGGTAATAACACTTGGTGCCGAGCCGACGATGACCGAGATAAACAAGGCAATTTCCGATGCGATTGATAAATGGAACAATGACAATGCGGCAGACCAGGCGACCGAGAACATAACCTGTACGGGCTGGAGACCCGGAAATGATCTTGCCAAATTTGTTACCGGTGCGGCTTTGGGAACAGCAAAAGCATTGAAGGGCGAGGGCTTGGATGCAGCCGGTAAGGGCGGCTATGACCTCAAGGTCGTACAGCCGGGCGAGTTCGCGAACGCTTACAGAATAAACTTTGCTTATTCCTCGACAATGGGCACGACCAAGGCTACTTGGGACGAGAATACGCTTACCATTACGGTTTCCGATACCTCTACCATTGCCGATGTAAATAAGGCTATTAAAGAGGCTGCAAAGGGCAACGAGTATAAGCTCCTGCATTTTGATAATATAAACGGTCTTGATTATGGCGATGATTATAAGACCTTTAAGGATACGTATCCCGACGCGACGACCACAGGCACGGATCACACTAAGGAAGCAAACAAGGAGATCTGGAACTCGGGTCTGCGCAAGGCGTTCTTCGGCGGCAATCCCTCGGTAACTCCCAAGGACGGCAAGGATTCATTCTACACAGAGACCGCGAAGAAGCTCGCGACGTTCGCGCTTGAGGGCGGCCGCACGGGCGAGGAGCAGCCGCTGAAGTCCGTAACGGACCTCGCTATCCAGAACGACGGCACTATCATAGGCTATCACGCGGTTCACGGGTATATGGTATTCGGACGTATCGACATCGCGCTGTTCGACAACCCCAACGGTCTCGCGAAGGTCGGCGGCACGAATTTCGCCGAGACTGTGGCTTCGGGCGCTCCGAGGCTTACCGTCGCGGGTCAGGGCGGCGCGGGCGTTGTGCTCAACGGCACGCTCGAAATGTCCAACGTTGACCTCGCGGACGAATTCACGAACATGATCACCACTCAGAGAGGCTATCAGGCGAACTCCCGTGTTGTAACGGTTTCCGATACAATGATTGAGGAGCTGCTCAACCTCAAGAGGTAATAACGGTTAATTAGGTAATTCGGCTTGCCGCAGACTGCTCGCGGTCTGCGGCAGTGAGCCGATTTTTGAGGGTGCTATGATTTTTTTGACAAAGCTTGACGGCAAGGAGTTTATGCTCAACGAGGAGCTTATCGAGACCGTAAACGAAACGCCCGACACGGTCATCGTGCTTGAAAACGGGCACAGCTACATCGTGCGCGAAAGCATGAGGGAGCTGCAAAACAAAATTTTTGAAAACAGCAGGCTTAGTAGAAGGGCGCGTCTGCATTGGCGCGGCAAGGACGATGAGCCTTTGACATAAAACCTCGGCGAACGGATTCGCCGAGAGCAAATAAATGCACATAAAAACATAGAAGTGAGGGATATGCTTTGAATTTATCACTTATTATAGGTTGGGTACTGTCGTTCGGACTTGTAATATTCGGAATTATTTTCGATATGGAAAAGGGTCTGCAAATGGACCAAATGGGCAACTTCCTGGAGCTGCAGTCGTTCCTTATCACAGTCGGCGGTACCGTCGGATGTCTTGTCGCGTCGTTCCCGCTGTCGTATCTTAAGGGCGTCGGCAAGCGTCTCGGGATCGCGCTGAAGCCCAAGAAATACGACCCCACGAAATACATCGCGGAGATAGTCGAGTATGCGCAGGTCGCGCGTACAAGAGGTCTGCTGGCGCTCGAGGAGAGCGCGAACCAGTGCCAGGATCCGTTTATGAAGTCCAGCCTGATGATGATCGTCGACGCGAACGATCCCGAAAAGGTCCGCGGAATGCTGGACGATACGATAATGTTTATGTGCGAGCGCCACGAGCAGGGCCGCGCGTTCTTCGACAAGGGCGTTTCGATATTCCCCGCGTTCGGTATGCTGGGTACGCTGGTTGGTCTTATCAACATGCTTAACGGTCTGGACTTGACGACGGGCGACACCTCGGCTCTTACGGGCGGTATGGCGGTCGCGCTTATCACGACGTTCTACGGCTCGCTGTTCGCGAACGTACTGTTCGCGCCCGTGGCGAACGCGCTTAAGAATGTTCACGAGGACGAGCTTTTGTGCATGCAGATAATCGAGGAGGGCGTCCTCGCCATTGCGGGAGGCTCAAACCCGAGGTATATCCAGGAAAAACTGGAATTTATGCTCCCCAAGAACCAGCGCGCGCCCGAGAAGAAGTGACGATAAAATCACAAAACAGCCGTCCGAAAGATAGTTGTTTTGTATAATTTTCATAATATTATCGTTTACATATAAAAAAATCGAAAAAAGTATTTGCATTTTGTGCGGATTTGTGTTATAATTATTCAATGGGTAGTTATGTTTTCGGAAAGGGGTGCTGAGGTATGGCTAAATTACCGCCCAAAAAGGAAGAGGGCAATTCTCAGGAATGGCTTAATACTTACGCCGACATGGTCACGCTTCTGCTGACGTTCTTCGTTTTGCTGTTTGCGTCCTCTAATCTTGACGAGTCGAAGATGCAGTTTATCGTTCAGGCTTTTCAAAATCGAGGAAAGTTCATAAATACCGTCGTTGCACAGCCCAACGACCAGACCGCCGTCGACCAGGGCGGCATTACGGACGACGCGCCCGACGGCGCGGGCGAGGGCACGATGCCGCAGAGCTTTGAGGAGCTGTATCAGTATCTTGCCGAGTATATCGACAGCAACAGCCTCGGCGACAGCGTCTCGATAGAAAACAGCGCCGCATACTTTACGCTGCGCTTCAATTCCTCTGTGTTTTTTGAGCCCAATCAGTCTATTTTAAAGGCGGAGGGCAAGGATATGCTTATGCAGTTCAGCCCGTATATCAAGGCGCTTGAGGATCATATACAGACGCTTACTGTGACGGGGCATACGGCTTTGGATACGAGCAGCTCCGCGATAAGCGACTGGACGCTGTCGTCGGGCCGCGCGTCTAGCGTCACCAACTACTTGGAAACGGGCATGGGCGACTCCGTGATAGACAATCAGAAATACCGCACAAGGGGCTGCGGCAATACCGAGCCGATGGCATCCAACGACACGGCGGAGGGCAGACAGCAGAACAGGCGCGTTGAGCTTGTCATGCTGAAGAAGGTCGACGACCCGATGAGCCCCGAGGTCATTAAGGATATTCTCGAGCACGATTACGGTATCAAGGCGGATGATTTCGACCCCAACAATCCCAACGATGGTCAGGATTATGAGACTCTTCCCGATGGCTCTATCGATAAGATAATCGGTTATATCGAGGATAAGTTCAAGGACGACGGCTCCATGGGAACGGGCACGATGGGTCCCGGCGCGGTCGACGGAAGTCTGTTCATAGCCGCCGCGGAGAGCTCCGAGGAGAGCGGCTCTGCCGAAAGCGCGGAGGAGTCATAAAAACAGAAGCAGGGGGGATAACAGGTGGCTGACGTATTAACGCAGGCGCAGATCGATGAGATGCTTAAGGGCATCGCGATGGGTGCTGAGCCTGTTGTTACGCAAACTGAGGAGGCAAAGGTCAAGGAATACGATTTCCGCGCCCCCAAGAAGTTCACCAAAGAACAAATCAAGGTGCTCGAAAGCATTTTCGAGAATTACGCGCGCTTGCTTTCGTCGTATCTCACGGGCAAGCTAAGGTTGTACTGCCGAGTGAGCTTGATAAATATCGAGGAGCAGCGCTATAACGAGTTTAACAACGCCTTGCCCGATTACGTTATTATGGGTATGGTGGATCTGGGTATCAAAAACGATGAGATAAGCGAGACCGACGTTATCGTTCAGGTGTCCAATCCCGTTACATACACGATGATTGACCGCCTGCTCGGCGGAAAGGGCGAGTATTCCGATACGAGCCGCGATTTCACCGAGATAGAGATAACGATCATGACGGATGTGATGAGGTCTTTCTCGGATCTGCTCAAGGAGCCGTGGATGACGCATATCGACCTCGAGCCGAGGCTTATCGGCATTGAAACGAATTCCAGAGTCGTTCAGACGATCGGTCACGAGGATACGGTCATAATCGTAGCCCTCGAGGTTGAGATAAATAATCAGAAGTCGATAATTTCCGTATGTATCCCCGCGATAAACCTCGACGAGATCATGGGCAAGTTTATTCCGAGGTATTCGGGAACGCGCAGAAAGACCGACGCGGCTCGGGAGGCGGAACGCCGCGACAGCATAATGTCGGGCATCAGCACGACCGATCTGGTTGTAAAGGCGGTTCTGGGCGAGATAAATCTGGATATGTACGAGGTACTTACGCTTCAAGTGAACGACGTTATCCCGCTTGATAAGAAAATCAGCGAGAATATAATCGTCAGGGTTGGTGAAAGAGATTGGTGTGACGGCAAGCTCGGCACATACAATAACAAAAAAGCTATAATGATCGAAAATTTTATAGAGAATTGAGGTAAAGTTACTGATGGCTAACGGAAATGGCGAGAACATTGAGTTCAACTCGTATGAGATCGATGCGGTCGGCGAGATCCTGAATATAAGTATGGGCTCGGCGGCAACGGCGGTTTCGGAGCTGCTCAATGCAAAGGTATGGATAACAACTCCTCAGGTACATGTAGTCAAGGTTGACGATCTGAATTATGATAATCTTGAGCCCGCTATCTGCGTAAAGATAGTTTATGTCGAGGGCATTACGGGTCTCAATATGATGGTTCTTAAGCAGAACGACGTTCAGCTTATCTTAAATCAGCTTTTGGGCAACCCGTTGGTGATCGATCCCGATTTCGAGTTTGACGAGATGAGCATAAGCGCGGTCAGCGAGATAATGAACCAGATGATGGGCGCGTCGGCAACAGCCTTGTCCGACCTGCTCGGAATGACGGTCGACATCTCGGTCCCGACCCCGTATATCATCGAAAAGACCAGCTTCGGCGATCTGTGCGAGATGGACGCGGATGAGACCGTTGTCGCGGTAACGTTCAATCTTACAATCGACGGCGTAATGGAAAGTGAATTTATGTCCGTGCTTTCCCTGCCGCTTGCTAAGACCCTTTCGGGCAAGATGATCGAGAAATTCTCCGTCCCCGAAGAGGAAGAGGCACCTGCAGCTCCGACGCCCGCTCCCGCTCCCACCCCTGCGGTAACACCGGCAGCTCCCGCGCCGCAAGCGCAGCAGCCGATGCCCCAGATGCCGCAAATGCCCGTAGGCGAGATGCCGCAGCAGCCGATGTATCAGATGCCGCCGCAGGCAGGCTACGGATACCCGAACCAGTACGCGGCATACGGTGCATATCCGCCGCCTCCCCCTCCCGTCAATATCCAGAACGCGCAGCTGCATCAGTTTGACGCAATGGATTTCGGGATACCCGCCGACCAGAAGGACAATCTAAAGCTCCTTATGGGCGTGCCGCTTGAGATAAGCGTGGAGATCGGCACGGCAAAGCGCAAGGTAAAGGACATACTGGAGTTTACCCAGGGCACGATAATCGAGCTCGAACGTCAGGCGGGTGCGCCCGTTGACATCGTGGTAAACGGAAACCTTATCGCCCGCGGCGACGTTGTCGTTATCGACGATAACTTCGCTGTAAGAATAACCGAAATTGTCAAGTCAAAGTTCATGGACAGCCTTGGCAAGGAATAAAACAAATTGTAAACCTTTTAAATACTTTTTTAAGGAGAGAAGATAATGGACAAGAAGATTTTACTGGTGGACGACGCGGCTTTCATGAGAATGCTCATCAAGGATACGCTGACCAAGAACGGCTACACAAATATCCTTGAGGCGGCGGACGGCGCGATTGCCTGCGAGGTTTACGCGGCCGAGAAGCCCGACCTTGTTATCATGGATATCACCATGCCGAACAAAACGGGTATCGACGCGCTTAAGGACATCAAGGCGGGCGACCCCATGGCTAAGGTGGTTATGTGCTCGGCAATGGGTCAGGAAGCAATGGTTGTCGAAGCTATCAAGCTCGGCGCTCTGGACTTCATAGTAAAGCCCTTTAAGGCTGACAGAATTCTCCAGACTGTAAAAAAGGTACTCGGCTGATTTCTGCATATTACACAGGCGGGGACAAATACCCGCCTTTTGGCGTTTTTTTCGGACGACGCGGCAGAAAATGTCAAGGCGTCCGAGAAAATATGCCTTTTGCGGCGTTAGGAGGCTTGGCTTTGGAATATTTTCAGATGATTATGGCGCTTATCGGCGTTCTCGCGCTGATATTTCTGCTGTTTTGGATCATGAAGAAGTTCAACGCGCGCGTCTCTCTGTACGACAGCAAGAATATGAAGATACTCGAGCGCATAAACCTCGGTCCCGACAAGATGCTTTTGCTTGTAAGCGTTTGCGGGCGGTGTATGGTGCTCGGCGTAACGTCGAGCCATACCGAGAAGATTTGCGAGCTTGAGCAGACCGAGGAGGAGCTCACCGCCGCGACGGCTGAAAATCCGTCGTTCAAGGAGAGCTTTAAGACGGTTCTCGAGAATATGAAGCGCAAAAAATAACGGAGGTACGGTTTTGATAAAACGTTTGCTTGAAACGGATAAGAAGCTTGTGCTGAAGTTTGCCGTTTCGCTTTTTCTGACGATACTCTTCGCGTTTGTGTTCGTCGGAGCAACGTCCTACGCGGCGTCGAACGATACTTCAACGTCGTCGGACGCTGCCGAAGGTGCCTCCGCGGATGTAACGGGCGACCCGAACAACTCCCAAAGCACGGCGCAGTCGGGAGATTATACCGGCGCGCCCTCCGAGAGCGTGGGCCGCGACCCGGGGTCGTCGGTGCTGCAGGAGGTCATAGGCGTCGACGCGTCGCAGCCGTTGGAGATAATCATTCTGCTGACGCTGATAGCGCTGCTGCCGTCGCTGCTCATTATGGTGACTTGCTTTGCGCGTATCGTCATCGTGCTGGGATTTCTGCGCAGCGCCATGCAAACGCAGAACACCCCGCCGAATATGGTGCTGACGGGGCTGGCGCTTTTCCTGACGATATTCATCATGGCTCCCGTTATCGGGGAGATAAACGAGGTCGCGTATCAGCCGTACGCCAACGAGCAGATAGACACGAAGGAGGCTCTCGAGCGCGCCGCCGTGCCGCTGAAGCGCTTTATGCTGAAGCAGACGACCAACGACGACCTTGAGTTCTTCATAGGGCTTGCTAAGGAAGAAGTCCCCGAGGGCGGTATGACCGACGAGTACAAGGAAAACGACCTGTCGCTGACGGTCATAATCCCGTCGTTTATGATAGGGGAGCTGAAAAGGGCTTTCCAGATGGGCTTTATGATCTTTCTGCCGTTTCTGATAATAGATATCGTGGTCGGCTCGACGCTTATGTCAATGGGCATGATGATGCTGCCGCCCGCGATGATTTCAATGCCGTTTAAGATACTGATATTCGTTCTGGCGGACGGCTGGAACCTTATGATAGGCTCGATAGTTACGAGCTATAACTTGTAGCGGGGGCGGGTGATTTGCAATGACACAGGATGTTGTAATGGAGATATTCCGCGAGGCTATAATGCTGGCGTTCAAGCTGGCGCTGCCCGTGCTGCTCGTGGCAATGATAGTGGGTCTTGTTATCGCTATTTTACAGGCGGCGACGCAGATCCACGAGCAGACCATCTCTTTCGCGCCGAAAGCTGTCGCGGTAGGGCTTACGCTGTTTTTCCTCGCGCCGTGGATGACGAACGAGTGCATCGATTTCGTCAGCTTCATCTTCGAGAAAATGGCGCAGATACCGATAACATAGAGGTCTCGCCGTGTCTGAAATATGGACGATAATACAAACGAATTTTGTCGTTTTGATAATGGTGCTGGCAAGGGTGACGGGGATATTCAGCTTTAACCCCATATTCTCGCGCCGCGGCGTTCCGAATACGATAAAGGCGGGCGCCTCGCTGATGCTTGCCGTCGTTATGACGGCGGCGGGCGGCTTCGACTATACCATGCCCGCGGGATTGCTGCCGTTCGTGTTTGACCTCGTTAAAGAGCTGCTCGTCGGGATAATTCTGGGATTTTTTGTAAATCTCATGCTTCAGGTGTTCTCAATGGCGGGCGAGGTCACGGATATGCAGTTGGGTCTGTCAATGGCGAAAAGCTACGACCCGACGTTCGGCAACGCGGGCTTGTCAACGCAGTATTACAGCTACTGGTTTATGCTGTATTTCTTCGCTGTGGGCGGTCACAAGAGCTATATCCAACTGTTTGCGATATCCTACGAGAGTATTCCCATGGGTTATACAAGCTTCAATATAAACATTCTGTATATGCTTGTGCGTTATTTTGAGGCGGTGATGACGCTGGGATTAAAGCTCGCGATGCCCGTAATAGCCGCCTCGCTGATATCCGAGTTCTGCGTGGGCGTGCTTATGAAGGCCGTTCCGACGATACACGTTTTCGTGCTGAATATCCAGATAAAAATGCTCGTGGGCTTTGTTGTGTTGGCGGCAAGCTGCGGCGTGGTCGGCGAGTTTATGGAAACGATAATGGGCAAGCTGTTCGAGAACCTGAACGGCATCGTCGACCAGTGGGTAGTTTAGAAAGCAAGTAGCATTTATATAAAGCGCCTTGATTAGGGGGGAAACGCATGGCGGGCGAGGAAAAAACCGAAAAAGCCACCCCGAAAAAGCGGCGCGACCAACGCAAGGAGGGCAATGTTCTCCAGTCAAAGGAGATCGTTACCGCGGCGTCCGTGCTCGGCATATTTGCTGCGGTAAGGCTGCTGGCGGGATTTATAGTGAAAAACCTGCTCTCGTTTACCGCAAGAATTTACGAGAACAGCGCTGTCTACGACGTCAACGCGGATAACCTTATGCCGCTCGTCGTCAATATAATAACGGTAGTGGTAATGGTCGTGGGTCCCGTATGCGCCGTCGCGATGCTGTTGGGAATAATCCCGACGGTCGCGCAGACGCGCGGATTGTTCACGATGAAAGCGCTCCGACCCAAATTTTCCCGCCTGAACCCCTTGGAGGGCATCAAAAAGCTGTTTTCGATGCAGGCGATAGTCGGCATCCTAAAGGGGCTTATCGAGGTCATCGTCATCGCGTATATGATATACAGCGAGATATCCGACCGTATGCCCACGCTGCTCTCGCTTATGGACGTCGGTCTTATGCAGGGGCTTGCCTATATAGGGCTTTCCATATTCGATATGGTAATGCTTATCTGCATTTTGCTGGTGTTCGTGGCGGCGGGCGATTTCCTGTTCCAGTGGTGGCAGTTTGAGAAAAAGCTCAAAATGTCCAAGCAGGAGGTCAAAGAGGAGTTCAAGCAAATGGAGGGCGACCCGCAGGTCAAGTCCAAGATAAAGCAAAGGCAGCAGCAAATGGCGCAAAGCCGTATGATGCAGGAGGTCCCCTCCGCCGACGTTATTATCCGTAACCCCACGCACTTCGCGGTGGCGCTGAAATACGACCAGGACAAAAACCGCGCGCCCGAGGTCATAGCCAAGGGCAAGGACTATCTGGCAATGAAAATAGTCGAGATAGCCGAGAAAAACGACGTAATGTGCGTTGAAGACCCGCCGCTCGCGCGGACGCTTTACGCGGAGGTCGATATCGGGCGGGAGATACCGATAGAATTGTACAACGCAGTAGCGGAAATTCTGACCGTGGTATACCGCGAGAAAAACAAGAGCTTGCATGCTTAATAAAAACAAAAGAAAGGGTGTGAGAATATGGGAATGATAAGAAAGATCCTCAGCAACTCCATGGTGCTGTTTATCATCTTCATAGTTCTCGCCATAATCATTCCGCTGCCCTCGTGGCTGCTGGATTTTATGATAATGCTGAATATAGCGCTGTCGCTGATAATTCTGATAATGACGATGTTCATCAAGGAGGCGCTGGAGTTTTCGGTTTTCCCGACTGTGCTGCTTATTTCGACGGTTTTGCGACTGTCGTTGAATATCTCGACAACGAGAGGCATTCTCTCAAGGGGCTACGCGGGCGAGGTTATCCGAGCGTTCGGCAACTTCGTAATGGGCGGCGACGCTATCGTCGGCTTCCTGATATTCATAATCATAGTTCTGGTGAACTTTATCGTCATCACCAAGGGCTCGGAGCGTGTATCCGAGGTCGCCGCGAGATTTACGCTCGACGCTATGCCCGGTAAGCAAATGGCTATCGACGCGGACCTGAACTCGGGTCTGATAAACGAGGAGCAGGCCAAGACGCGCCGCTCCAACATTCAGCGCGAGGCGGACTTCTACGGCTCCATGGACGGTGCCACGAAGTTCGTAAAGGGCGACGCGATAATGTCCATTATCACGACGCTCGTAAACCTCATAGGCGGCGTCATCATCGGAATGGTGCGCGGCGGCGGAGATTTCAACACTATCCTCAACACCTATTCGCTGGCGACGGTCGGCGACGGTCTCTGCTCGCAGATACCCGCGCTGCTCATCTCAGTGGCTACGGGTATGATAGTTACCCGCGCGGCAAGCAACGACAGCCTTATGAACGACATCAAGGCGCAGTTCACAGCGCAGCCGTTCGTTATGCTGATAGCGGGCATGGTCGTGCTCGTTATGATGGTCATCCCGGGCTTCCCGTGGTACGTGCTGCTGGTTCTCGGCGTTGCGCTTATAGCGGGGGCGATCCTGCTCGACAGGAACAAGAAAAAAATGGCGGAGCTGGAGCTCGCTCAGCGCGCGAAAGCCGAGCAGGCGGAGCTTGACAAGCCCAAGACCGATAACGACTACTACCGCGACATCGACAACGTTTTCAAGCTGCTGAACGTCGAGCCTATCGAAATGGAGTTCGGCTATTCGCTGCTGAGGCTGGTCGACGAGAAGAGCGGCGGCAACTTCATCGACCGCGTCGTCATCTTCCGTAAGCAGTTCGCAATGGATATGGGCATGGTAATCCCGTCGGTAAGAATGACGGACAATCCCGAGATAAACCCCAATTTGTATATTATCAAGATAAAGGGCGAGGAGGTCGCGCGCGGCGAGATACTCGTCGACCATTACCTCGCGCTCGACAGCGGCGACGTCACGACGACGATAGAGGGTATCGACACCGTGGAGCCCGCGTTCGGACTGCCCGCGAAATGGATAAGCGAGGACAAGAAGATAATGGCGGACGTTGCGGGCTATACGCTCATCGACCCCGTTTCCGTAATGATAACGCACTGGTCGGAGATAATGAAGCGCTACGCGCATGAAATGCTCTCCCGTCAGGATGTAAACACGATGATCGAGAACGTCAAGAAAACCAACCCCATCGTGGTGGACGACCTTATACCGAAAGTTATATCCGTCGGATATTTACAGAAAGTATTGGCGAACCTGCTTAAGGAGGGTATCCCGATACGCGACCTCGAGACCATTCTCGAGACCCTCGGCGATCACACCAACGTGCTCAAGGATATCGACATCGCGACCGAGTACGTCCGCCAGTCGCTCAAGCGCACTATTACGCACCGCTTCGCGGAGGCGAACAGTCTGCGCGTGATAACGCTCGATACCCAGATAGAGGATATGATAGTAAGCTCCGTCAAGAAGAACGACCAGGGCAGCTATCTCGCAATGGCGCCCGATGTCATTCAGAACATCGTCGCGGCGACAAACGAGGAGATAGACAAGATAAAGGACGTTATCCCGACGGTCATTATCCTCACCTCGCCCGTTGTGAGAATTTACTTCAAGAAGCTTACCGAGCAGTTCATTTCCAACATAACCGTGCTGTCGTACAGCGAGATAGACGCGTCCGCGCAGATACAGGCGATAGGCAATATTTCGCTTTCAACGCGCGTAATGGCGGGTTAACGGCTACCATAGAAGAGAGGGCAGAGAGGCAGGGTGCGCGATATGGAAAATTTTTCTAATAACGCCGAGCAGATAGCTTTATATCGGCAAAACGGCGATATTGCGCTCCGCAATGAGATAGTGCTCAACAATATGGGGCTTGTGCGCGCGTGCGCGATGTCCATGCGCAATATGTACGTAAAGCACGGCGACACCGACGACGTCATCAACGAGGGCGCGCTCGCGCTTATGGACGCTGTCGAGAGCTACGACCCCGCCAAGGGCGCGAAGTTCGAGACCTACGCCTCGCTGAAAATACGCGGCGCGATAATAGATTTTCTCCGAAAACAGGACTGGATACCCAGAAATGTGAGAAAATTCGCCCGCACACTTGACAAAGCCAACAGTATGTTGTATAATTTAAATGGGAGAGCGCCTACGACGGCGGAGCTTGCGGAGCACCTCGGAATGGACGAGGATAAGCTGCTCAAGCAAATGGCGGAGTGCTCGTGCACGATAACGCTGTCGTTCGAGGAGCTGCTCTACGAGGATAACATAGACGAGCCCGCCGTGGACGCGCCGTCCGACAACGGCTTGCTCCGCGAGGAAATGAGCCGCGAAATAGCCAAGGCTGTCGACGAGCTCAAGGATAAGGAGCGGCAGGTAATTACGCTCTACTACTACAAAAATATGAAATATTCCGACATCGCAAAGGCGCTCGGCGTGTCCGAAAGCCGCGTTTGTCAGATACACGCAAAGGCTGTCTTGCTGCTAAAGGCAAAGCTCGAGCCGTATTTTAAAGGAGGAACCGTATGAACAGAGGCTACTACTACGCTTGTAACGGAATGATTTTAAATCAGCGCAGGATAAACACCATAGGCAACAACCTCGCGAACGCGAGCACAGCGGGCTACAAGCGCGATACTCTCCTTGTCGACAGATTTGACGAGCATATGATCCTTGTCAAGCACCGTCAGGAGCTTTCGGGAACGTTCGCCCATACCTATGTCGATTCCACGTATACCGATCTGGAGCAGGGCTTTTTCGAGCAGACGGACTCCCCGTTCGACGTGGCTATCTGGGGCGACGTTTATTTCAACATAGCGGGCTACAACGGCGAGACCATGCTTACGAGAAACGGCGATTGGGAGCTCGACGAGGAGGGCTACCTCACCTTGTCGAATTCGGGGCGCGTTCTCGGCGAGAACGGCGAGATATACATCGGCAACAAGGATTTCGTAATCGATGTTGACGGGCGCATCTATCAGAACAATGAGCGCGGCGAGCGCGAGTTTATCGACAGACTGGCGCTCAGCTACATAGAGCCCGGCTCGGACGTCGCGAAATTCGGCGTGAATATGTTCACCTCCGTGAACGCGCAGCCCGTTCCCGAGGATATGAGATTTGACATCGTTCAGGGCGCGCTGGAGCGCTCGAATATCGACTACAACTACGAGCTTACGATGATGATGAACGCCAACAGGCTGTTCGAGACAAACAGTAAGATACTGCAGATATGCGACGGTATGAACCAATCGGCAGCTTCGCTCTGCAAAAAGGTTTAACGGGGGAGGAAAATAGTTTATGAATATATCTTTCCATACGGGCAAATCCGCGATGATAGCGCAGGCAAAGGCGCTCAACATCTACGGAAACAATATAGCCAACGTAAACACCGTCGGATATCAGACTATCCGCCCCTCGTTCGCGGACTGCATCTACGATGTCGAAAGAGCTCCGCAGCCCGATTGGCAGACGGGTCACGGCACGTATATCCAGAAAACCGACCTTATGTTCAGCGAGTCGCATTTCGAGTACACCGACCGTCCGCAGGATTTCGCGATAGCGGGCGAGGGCTTCTTTGCGGTCGAGGACCGCTGGGGCGACGTGAACTACACCCGCGACGGCGCGTTCGGCATTACGCAGCTTGACGACGGCGAGTGGTATCTCGTTTCAAGCTCGGGCGAGTACGTTCTCGATTATGACAAAAACCGTATAATAGTGCCGTTTGAGGAAATATCCAAGTACGACGTAAAGAGCCAAATAGATTGGGACGCGGTAGGTCAGCAGATAGGCGCTTTCACGCTGGCCGATGTTAACAACGACAGGGTGCGTTACATATACAACGGCGAGGGCATCATTGAGGGCGAGCCCGACGAAAACGGCGAGCCTACGCAGGTTTCCGACCCCGCGCTCGTTGAGGACGCCGCTATCGAGATAACGGAGGCTGTCGCGGGCTCCGAAACCGAGGCTGCCGCGTCGGCGGTCATCAGCACCGCGAACGGCTATTTCGCCGTAATGGACGATTACGGAAACATCAAGTATACCCGCGACGGTCAGCTTTCCATTCAGAAATACGAGGGCAAGTGGTATCTCGGCTCGTCCGAGGGAGAGCTGGTGCTTGACACCGATCTCAATCCCATCGAGGTCGTTTTCAGAGACCCCACTATCGAGGACGTCGGTCAGGATACCATTAACAGACAGGCGCAGAAAAACGAAGAGGGTCAGGTCGCGGTTCGCGACCCCGAAACGGGCGAGACGGTTTTTGAAGCCGCAGGCGCTTTCAGCGTAGAGCGCGACGGAAACAAGTTCTACGCCGTAATGGGCGAGGGTCGGTACGTTCTCGACAACGCGGGTCGCCGCATAGAGGTCTCTTCAAGGGACGGCGACTATTACAGCATCGATTGGCAGTCGACCATAAACGGTCCCGAGCCCGCCGAGGACGCGACCGATGAGGAGACTGCGGCTGCCGCGGCAAAGGCTGTCGGCGTGTTCCAATTCGCCGACCCGACAGACTTGTCGACCACCGACCGCACCCGCTACGACGGCACGGGAATCGCTGCCGACATTGAGAAGATTGTGGACGGCAGCAGCATAAGGCTCGGCGACGCGGATGCGTTTTTCGCGGTGGAGGGCGCCGACGGCACGGTAAGATATACGCGCAACACGGGCTTTGACGTGCTTCGGGGCGACGACGGCGCATGGTATCTCGCGACGAACGAGGGCGAGTACGTTCTTGGCGCGGATAATCAGCGCATCATGGTAGCCGAGGCGGAGCAGTACACCCCCAACGTTGATTGGGACGAGCTCAGGGAAATGGTGGGCGTGTTCGAGTTCCCGAACCCCTACGGCATCGAGGCTTGGGGCACCAACCGTTACGTGGAGACCGACAGAAGCGGCGCGGCGGTAGCTGCCCGCGAGCTGAGAAATATAGACGGCGTGGACGTATGGGTGCCCACAATGGATAAGCTCCAAGGCACGCTGATAGTGTCCAACGTAGACCTCGCGACGCAGATGGTAAAGCTTATCGAGACGCAGAGAGCCTATCAGCTCAGCTCGCGCGTGGTAACGACCTCCGACGAGCTCGCGAGAATTGCGAATAACCTCAGATAAGGTTAAAATAAGGGGAATTTTTAGCGGAAGGGGAGTGATTTTATGCTGAAAAATTTCGAGGAGCTTTCTCCCGTAGCGATCGATTGCCTTAGGGAAATAGGAAATATCGGCTCGGGAAACGCCGCGTCGGCGTTGTCGGCAATGCTGTCGAAGTCGGTTCGTATGCACGTTCCCGATATACGCATACTGGATTATCACGCGGCTATCAACGAGGTGGGCGGTCCCGAAAAGGTCATTACGGGTATTCTCGTAATGTTCAGCGGCGACATCAAGGGCATGATAATGTTCCTGCTCGAGGACGCGTTCGCGAAAATCGTTGTCAATACCTTTATGGGCAAGGATAACGTTGACGTGCTGAAAATGGACGAAACGGACTTTTCCGCGGTAAAGGAAATGGGAAATATCATGGCGGGCTCGTATCTTAACGCCTTGGCGGCGCTTGCGGGCTTTACGGTATCAATGGACGTTCCGTCAATGACCGTTGATATGATGGGCGCGATAATGAACGCGCCGATGACCGAGTTTTCGGAGGTCGGCGATAAGGTAATTTATATCGACGACGGGTTTGTTATCGACGGTGTGGACATTAATTCCAGCATCATTCTGATTCCCGAGATGGAATCTCTTGACATTCTTATGAAAAAGCTTGGTGTTGATTGATGAAAAATATTACAATCGGTATTGGTGATTTGAAGGTTTGCAGAGCGCCCGACGTTCTGGTCACATACGCGCTCGGGTCGTGCGTTGGTATTTGTCTGCTCGACAGCGCTGTCGGAGTGGGCGGGTTGTCGCATATCATGCTTCCCGACAGCACGTCGGGAGTAAACGGCGCGTCAACGCCGATGCGCTTTGCCGATACGGCTATCCCCATGCTCATACATCAAATGGAGTGCATGGGAGCAAGCAAAGCGCGCATGAAAGCGAAAATCGCGGGCGGAGCGACCATGTTTGCCACCGCAAGCGATAAGTTCAATATAGGCGAGCGCAATATTGCCGCAGTAAAGAGAATGCTTATGATGAACCGCATACCCATTCTCGCCGAGGATATAGGGCTCGATTACGGAAGAACACAGTTTTTCTACCCCGCAACGGGTGTTATGGAAATACGCGCCGCTGCCAAGGGTATAAAGCAGTTCTGATGAAAGAAAAATATTCCGCTATCCGCCTACGGGCGGATAACGTTTTGAGGCTTCAATGAGATTGACTTACAAACATACTGTCTCCGCCTGTTTTCTCGGGTATATCGTGCAGGCGGTAATAAACAACTTTGCGCCGCTGCTGTTCCTGACCTTTCAGACGGCATACGGCGTCCCTCTTTCGCAAATAACCCTTCTTATAGGCTTTAACTTTACGGTGCAGCTCTGCGTAGACCTCGCCTCGGCGGGCTTTGCGGAGCGCCTCGGCTACCGTAGGTCAATGCTGTTGGCGCACGGCCTCAGCATCGCGGGCTTTGCGGCAATGGGCGTTTTGCCCGAGATACTGCCGAGCCCGTTCGTCGGACTGCTTATCGCCGTATTTCTGTACGCGGTCGGCGGCGGTCTGCTTGAGGTGCTCGTAAGCCCGATAGTCGAGGCGTGCCCGACCGACAACAAGGAGCGCACGATGAGCATTCTCCACTCGTTCTACTGCTGGGGAGTGGTTGCGGTCATCGTGCTGTCCACGCTGTTTTTCACGGTCTTCGGCATTGAAAACTGGCGCGTACTCGCTTTCATCTGGGCGCTCGTGCCGCTCGCGGACGGCATATTGTTCGCATTTGTCCCGATAAGCACCCCCGTTCCCGAGGGCGAGGGAATGTCGCTCGGGGAGCTCGTGAAAAGCGGCTCGTTCCGAATGTTGTTTGTAATGATGCTGTGCGCGGGAGCAAGCGAGCAGGCAGTCTCGCAGTGGGCGTCAACGCTCTGCGAGACCGCCCTCGGCGTATCCAAAACGATAGGCGACCTTGCGGGAACGGCGGCGTTCGCGGTGCTTATGGGCACGGCAAGAGCGCTCCACGGGCGTTTTTCGGGAAAGCTGCCGCTGTCGGCAGTGCTTACGTTAAGTGGTGTGTTATGCGCTGCGGCGTATCTGCTGATAGCGCTGGTGCCGAGCGCGGCGGTCGGTCTTGCGGGCTGCGCGCTTTGCGGATTTGCCGTGGGAGCGATGTGGCCCGCAACGTTCAGCAAGGGCGCGGCGGCGCTCCCGAGGGGCGGCACGATGATGTTTGCGTTGTTCGCGCTGGCAGGGGACATAGGCTGCGCGTTGGGACCCGCGCTGACGGGATTAGCGGCGGACATATCGGGAGGAGGACTCCGCGTCGGAGTGCTATGTGCGGTGATTTTCCCTGTGGGAATGACGGCTCTGGCGGCAGCTTCTTGCAAAATCGAAAGGAAAAAATCGCGGTAGGGCGTGCCGCGGCAGCTTCCCGTAAAATCGAAAGAAAAAATCGCGGTAGGGCGTGCCGAGGCAGTTTCTTGCAAAACCGAAAGGAAAAAATCGAGGTGAAGCGTGCCGCGGCGGTTTCTTGCAAAACCGAAAGGAAAAAATCGCGGTGAAGCGTGCCGAGGCAGTTTCTTGCAAAACCGAAAGGAAAAAATCGCGGTAGGGCGTGCCGCGGCAGTTTCTTGCAAAACCGAAAGAAAAAAATCGGGGTAGGGCGTGCCGCAGCGGTTTCCCGTAAAACCGAAAGGAAAAAATCGCGGTAGGCGTGCCGAGGCAGTTTCTTGCAAAACCGAAAGGAAAAAATCGCGGTGAAGCGTGCCGAGGCAGTTTCTTGCAAAATCGAAAGGAAAAAATCGGGGTAGGGCGTGCCGAGGCGGTTTCCTGCAAAATCGAAAGGAAAAAATCGCGGTGAGGCGTGCCGAGGCGGTTTCCTGCAAAATCGAAAGGAAAAAATCGAGATAGGGCGTGCCACAGCGGTTTCCTGCAAAATCGAAAGGAAAAAATCGCGGTAAAGTGTGCCGAGGCAGTTTCTTGCAAAATCGAAAGGAAAAAATCGAGATAGGGCGTGCCACAGCGGTTTCCTGCAAAATCGAAAGGAAAAAATCGAGGTAAAGCGCGCCGAGGCAGTTTCTTGCAAAACCGAAAGGAAAAAATCGCGGTGAAGCGTGCCGAGGCAGTTTCTTGCAAAATCGAAAGGAAAATCAATATAAAAAAACCGTGCAAATCGCCGAAAATGGGATCTGCACGGTTTTTAAAGTTTCCCGATCGGTCAAAAATCGGCTTTTTTGGATTTTGCGTGCGACCCCGAACGGACTTTTTCGTGTTATTATATACGAGGGGTGATAAAATGGCAAAGTTTGACGGAATATATCGGAAATACAGGCGGCTTATGTTCGGGATAGCGTACGATATCCTGAAAAACGAGCAGGACGCGGAGGACGCCGTTCAGGACGCTTTTTTCCGCATCTACGAGAACCTTGACGGGATAGCCGACGAGGACAGCCCGAGAACGCGGAATTTTGCCGTCGTGATCACGCGCAACGTCTGCTTCAACGCGCTGAGAAAAAGGCACGGCGAAACGGATATAGACGACGAGCCGATAAGCTCGGACATAAGCGTCGAGGACGATTTTCTGTCGGCTTGGGGCGTTGAAACGCTCGAGCGCGCTCTCGAGAGCCTCCCCGAAAAGTATCGCGATATATTGTACCTTACGGTCTACGAGGAGCTCAGCCTGCACGAGGCGGCAAGGCTCCTCGGGATAACCTACGAAAATGCCAAGTCGCGCGTAAGGCGCGCACGGAAAAAGGTTTCCGAATTTCTGAAGGAGGTAAACTATGAATAACCTGAAAACCGCGCTGGGAAACGTTATGCGGCGCGACGCGGAGCGCTTTGAAAACGCCGCGGAGCACACGTTCTCGCCCGAGTTCGAGAAGAATATGGCGGAGCTGTCAAAGCGCGTTCCGAGCGGAAAGCGCCCCAAGAGAATGCGCATCGGCAGATTTATCGCCGCCGCTGCCGCCGCGGTCGCGCTGTTCGCGGCGGGGACGCTGGCGGGGGCGGTATCGAGCGGATTTAATATCACGGGCGGAGTGCGCATGGGTCTGCCGGCAAAGCTGTTTACAGCAGCCGACACGGAGAACTGCCCGACGACCGTCGAGACGGTATATATGCTCGACGGCTTCCCCGATAATCAAACCAGTATCTCGGACTACGCCATGGACGGAGCGTTTATATCGTCAATGTATTTCCCCGCGCCCTTCAAGCCCGACAGCGAGGGCAATATGCGTATGCCGTGGGACGACGAGCTGTATCTGCCGAAGACGATATATCTCTCACAATCGACCAAGGAACGGTTTAAATTTGAGTATGCCGATATGGATTACGTTACCTACGAGACGCTTACGGTAAACGGCGGGCAGGCGTATTTTATCACGCGCGAGCGCTTTTACGGAATGGAGTCGTACCTGTTCTGGGACAGCGGAGATTATATTTTCACGCTCCGCGGCAGCTTTTCCGAGGAGAGAGCGCTGGAGCTGGCGAACTCGCTTAAGGTCTACGACGGAGAGATCCCGTTCTATGGGACTAGGGAGGTGTGAATATGAAGAAGATAGTATTGTTCATTTTGACGACGGTCATAGGCGCGGCGCTGCTGCTGGGCGGCGGAGCGGTCGGGGCGTATATGTATAACGCGGGCGTTCCGCATTTCGACAATTACGAGATCACTTACTTCATATTCGGCGAAGCCGCGGAGGACGTAAAGGAAATGCAGGCGGAGAACGGATACGGCGTATATTATCCCGATTTTTACTACTGCAATCCCACGACGGAGGACATCGTCGACTGCTATGCCGAGGTAGAGGAGGCTATGATGTCCTACGCGCAGTATGTCGCGGCGCGCTATAACAACAAAGCAAGGCTCGACCCCGAGGTGGAGTACACAAAGACGCGCCTTACGATAAGGTTCACGGGGACGGGATACCTCGAAAACGGCTTAACGGAGCCGCTTGACCGCACCTACATCTTCGATATAGAGGGCGCGGGCAAAAACAAGCTGCCAAAGCTGCTCAACAAGGCGGAGATATACCCCGAGATACTGTAAATACGCGCGGAGAGAGCACTCTCCGCGCTTTTTCGCGGTTGTGCATTATCTTCGGATTTTGCAAGTTTTTGACTGGGAAATTGCAAATTTTTTTTGAAAAGGGACAAATCGGGGCGGATTTGTCCCTTTTCTTGCAGCTTTTTGCAGTTGGCGTGCAGTCTTTTGCAGTCGATTTGCAGTTAAATGCGGATTTTTGCAGTTTTGAGATGTAAATATTTGGAAGTATTGTAATTTTATGTTAAAATTTGGAATTTGCGGTACTAACTAATTCGAGGTGAAAAAGCTTGCAGTTTTTTGCAGTTTTACGTGTGCTATGCTGAATTTACGGAAACGAGGGGCGGAGGTATAGGCAGCGTTACGGGTTGAGACAACGCGCGGCTTTTGGCGTATTTTGCGAAGCAAAATCGAATTGCCGTTAGGGCAATTCGAGCCAAAAACGCAGAATACTTCGGGCGACAGCCCGAAGTATAGGCTAACGCGGAATTATTAACTAGCTGCTAACAACTATTCTCTAAAAACTATTTAAGAGTTTTCGAGGATATATCCGTTAAATAATCAGAGGGGTTTGAAAAATATTGCCGAAAATTGCGTTAATGCCTTGACAAGCACGGTAAAATGTAGTATTATGTTATATAGAGAAATTTGCGCTCGAGGCGCTGTACAGATAGATAATTATATATACAAAATACTTGGGGAGTGTACAAATGATATTTTCCAGCCTTGTTTTCATGTACCTTTTTCTGCCGCTTTGCCTTATCGCTTACGGCGTCGTTAAGCCGCTCAAGGGCAAAAACATCGTGCTTATCGTATTTTCGCTGATCTTTTACGCTTGGGGAGAGCCCGTGAGGATAGTGTTTCTGCTGCTGTCCGCGGTGATAAACTACTTCGTCGGCATAGGCATCGGCGCCGTCGAGAGCGAGAAGCTTAAAAAGCTCATCGTGGGGGGCGGGCTGGTCTACAATATCGGAATGATAGCCGTGTTCAAGTACAGCGGCTTTCTCGTCGAGAACGTCAACGCGATTTTCGGCGCGGATCTCCCCGTGCCCGAGATAGCGATAATGGCGGGCATAAGCTTTTATACCTTTCAGATAATCTCTTATATCGTGGACTGCTACTGGGGAAAGGTCGAGCCGCAGAGGAGCTTTCCCAAGCTGCTGCTGTATATATGCCTGTTCCCGCAGCTTATCGCGGGACCTATCGTGCGTTACAGCACCATTGCCGAGGAAATAGACTATCGGAAGATAACCTCAAAGGACGTGAGCGAGGGGCTGACGAGGCTCGTAGTGGGGCTGGCGAAAAAGGTCGTGCTTGCGGACCAGCTTTTCCGCATAGTCGAGGACACCATAGGGGAGAGCATAGAGAGGCTGACCGTCGCGGGGACGTGGTACGGCATCATAATATACGCGCTGTATATCTATTTTGACTTTTCGGGTTACTCGGATATGGCTATCGGCATGGGGCGGATATTCGGGTTCCATTTTAACGAGAACTTCAACCACCCGTATCTCTGTAAGGACATTCAGGAGTTCTGGCAGAGGTGGCATATCTCGCTGGGGTCGTTTTTCCGCGACTACCTTATGCCTATCTCGTTTTTCGGCTACCGCAACAAGTATCTGAGCCTGCTGCTCGTGTGGCTGTGCACGGGCGTATGGCACGGGGCTTCGTGGAACTACGTTATCTGGGGGCTGTACTACGGGGCGTTTATCATGCTGGAGACGGTGCTCGGGAAAAAGCGCATAAACAAACTTCCTATCGTTGTGCGGCATATTTACACAAAGCTTGTCATAATAATCGGGTACGGCATCTTTTATTTCGAGGACTTCGGGCAGCTGGGGCTGTTCTTCCGCAACCTTACGCCGATGAACCCGAACGGCTGGGCGAGCTCGTTTGAGGGGATGTCGCTGAGCGCGAATTTGTGGCTGATCATCGCGGCGATAATCTGCACGTTCCCGCTTATCGACATCGGGAAAAAGCTCGCGCAGCGCTCGCTGAACGCAAAGACCGCCGTGTCTGCCGCGGGGACGGCGGCATGCGCGGTATTGCTGGTGATGAGCAGCATACTGATGGTGGATTCGACCACCAACGCGTTTCTGTACTGGAATTACTAAGGGGGCGGGGAAATGTCGGAAAAAAAGAAGAGCGCTGCCGAAAAGGAAGAGCGCGAGCGCAGGCTGGAGCGGCAAAAAAGGCGCGTTCTGGCGCAGACGAGGCGGCGCGAAAATATGCTGACGAGCCTGAATATCGCGGTCATTATCGGGATATTCGCGTTCGGCGCGCTGTTTATGACGTTCGGGGAGCGCCCGAACGAATCCGTTGAGGAGAACCGCGACCTCGCGAAATGCCCGACGTTTTCGTTCGAGAGCTATTTCAAGGGCGATTTTACCAAGGAGTTCGCGGAGTTTTACAACGATACCGTGCCGTTGAGGAGCACGTTTAAGAGCATGATCTCGGCGTTTCGCGCCAACCTCGGGATAAAGTACGGGGGCGGCGTGAGCATTAGCGGCGGGCTGCCGACTATCGAGACGAGACCCGACAGACCCGCGACGTCGAGCTCGTCCTCCAAGACTACGCCCGTCGTCGTTATCCCGCAGCAGACCGGCACCTCCTCGGCGAGCTCGACAAGCTCGTCGTCGGCGATGGCATCGACCTCCGCTTCCGCGGCGACAAGCTCCGAGCCCGTCGACTACGACCCGAACGGGGGAATGATGTCGGGGACGGTTTTCGTGCTGAACGACGGGCGCGCGTTCGACCTCGCGGCGGGGAGCTATTCGGGCGGGGAGCGCTATGCCGAAACGCTGAACGAATACAAGCGGACGCTCGGGGAGAACGTGAACGTTTATTCGCTGGTGTCGCCGACTTCAATGGCGTTCTATCTGCCCGACGAATACTCGGGCATCTCGGGAGACCAGGAGGACGTTATCGACTATCTGAACGGTTTTCTGGACGGGGTGATACCGATTGACGCGTATTCCGTGTTTGAGCGGCACACCTCGGAGGATATTTTTATGCGGACGGATCATCACTGGTCGTCGCTGGGGGCGTACTATGCTGCCGAGGAGTTCGCGAGGATGGCTCGGGTGGACTTCGCGGAGCTGAACGAGGAGAACTACGAGGAGGTTTCGAGGGAGGGCTATATCGGCACGCTGTACGGGTACAGCGGCGAAAATCAGCTCATAAGGGACAACCCCGAGACGTTCACCTACTACAAGCCTCGGAATGATTTTACGGCGGATTTCTACACGCAGACGCTGGAATACAGCCACACGGGCGAGCTTATGCGGGATATTGACGGACTTGACACCGTGAGCTGGTATCTTGTGAACCTCGGCGGGGACGCCTATGCCGTGGACGTCAACACCGACTGTCACAACGGGCGCAGGCTCGTTATCGTCAAGGACAGCTACGGAAACGCGCTGCCGGCGTTCCTGACGAGCTCGTTCGAGGAGATTTGGGTCGTGGATATGCGCTATTTCGAGCGGAGCGTTACGGAGCTCTGCGCTAACGAGGGGATAACGGACGTGCTGTTCGCGATGAACCCCTCGAGTGCGACGGGCGTTAATCAGGAAAATCTTGTCAATATTATGTGATGAGAGCTCTTATTTTTGCCACAATATATAACATAATTTGGGGGAATTTACTATGAAAAAGACTGTTTACGCGTTTGTCGCGGCGGCGCTCGCGCTGTCGCTGGCTGGGTGCGGCGGCACCGATAATCCGAGCTCGGGCGTTTCCGCGCCGAGCCCCGTCTCGACGGGCAGCAAGCCCGAAAGTTCGAGCGCTCCCGAGAGCTCGGGCTCTTCCGAGAGCGGCTCGGAAAGCTCCTCGGAGAGCGTTCCCGAGAGCAATGAGGAAAGCTCGTCCGCGGAGGAGAGCACGGAGAGCTCTCACGAAAAGCCCGACGTTCACGGGGGAGAACAGGGCGGCGAGATGTCGGGGAGCGTGCTGGTGCTGGACGACGGGCGCGCCGTCGACCTGTACGGCGGGGGCTACGAGCGGGGGCAGAACTATGCCGAGACGCTCAACAAGCTGAAAAAGCTCGTCGGGGACGGCGTGAACGTGTTCTCGCTGGTCGCGCCGACGGCGGTGTCGTTCTATCTGCCCGAGAGCCTTTCGTATATGTCGGGGAGCGAATGGGACAACATCGACTATCTGAACGGCTTTTTCGACGGCGTGATACCCGTGGACGCGTATTCGGCGCTGGCAAAGCACGTCGACGAGGATATATATTTCCGCACCGACCACCACTGGCAGCCGCTGGGGGCGTACTACGCCGCGGAGGAGTTCGCCAAGACGGCGATGGTGCCGTTCGCGCCGCTTTCGGACTACGAGACTGTGACTATGGAGGGGTATGTGGGGACGATGTACGGTTACAGCGGCGAAAATCCGCTTGTGAAAAACAATCCCGATACGTTCACATACTACAAGCCAACGAACGAATACACGGTCACGTACTACACGCAGAGCCTCGAGGATCCGTATGAGGCGGGGATGTTCCTGAAAACGGTCGACAACCTCGCTGTGGTGCAGTGGTATATGGTGTTTTTCGGCGGCGACGCCGAGGTCGCGCACATTCATACCGACGTCGGCAACGGGCGGAAGCTCGTTATCGTAAAGGACAGCTACGGAAACGCTTTCGCGCCCTGCCTTGCCAATTCGTTCGAGGATATATGGGTGGTCGATATGCGCGGCTTTGAGAAGAGCATTTCGCAGCTCGTGAAGGACGAGGGGCTGACCGACGTGCTTTTCTGCATGAATTCGTTCAGCGCGACGGGCGACAATCAATACAAGCTCGCCGATAAACTTTAAGGAGGAGAAATATGCTGCCCGAGCTTAGCCGTCCGTTCGACGGAGATTTGATAATGCAGAGCAAGCGGAAGCTGCTGAGGCTGCTGAAGGAGCGCGAAAACGGCGCCGTGCCGCTGAAAATAGCGGTGCTGGGGGGTTCCACGACCTCGGATATCGTGAAGGTGCTGGAGCTGTTTTTGCGCGACAGGGGGATTGCGCCGAGCTTTTACGAGTCGGAGTACGCGCAGTATTTTAACGACGCGGTTTTCGGCAATGGGGAGCTTGACGGGTTCAAGCCCGAAATAGTTTTTATTCACACCTGTTCAAGAAATATCGAGGAAAAGCCCGTTGTCGGCGAGGACGCGCAGTCCGTGAACGCTAAGCTCGAACGCGAATACGCGCGGTTTGAGCGCATGTGGACGGCGCTTTCGGAGAGGTTCGGGTGCGTTATCGTTCAGAATAACTTCGAGCTGCCCGGCGAGAGGCTCCTCGGGAACCGCGAGGTCGGCTGCGCTTACGGGCGCGTCGATTTTATCACGCGGCTGAACTGCCGTCTTTACGACTACGCGCAAAGTCACAAAAACTTCTATATCCACGATATAAACTATTTGTCGGCGGCATACGGTCTGGAGCGCTGGCACGAGCTGCGGCACTGGCATTTGTACAAGTACGCGATGAGCGTTTCGGCGATACCCGAGTTCGCGTACAGCTTGGCGAGCGTCATCTGCTCCGTTATGGGGCGCAACAAAAAGGTGCTGGCGCTCGACCTCGACAACACGCTCTGGGGCGGCGTTATCGGGGACGACGGGCAGTCGGGCATCGAGATAGGCAGCGAGACCTCCGAGGGGCAGAGCTTTCTGCGGCTGCAAAAGTATATCAAGGCGCACAAGGAGCTCGGGATCTTGCTGACGGTGTGCTCGAAGAACGACCCCGAGAACGCTCTCGAGGGGCTCAACCACCCCGACGGCGCGCTCCGTCCCGATGATTTCGCGTGCATAAAGGCGAATTGGGACGAGAAATGGCGCAACCTCGAGGAGACGGCGCGGGAGCTCAATCTGCTGCCCGAGAGCTTTGTTTTCGTCGACGACAACCCAGCCGAGCGCGAGATCGTCCGCACGCAGCTCCCCGAGGTGACGGTGATCGATTTCGACAACCCCGAGGAGTGTATTCGGGCGCTGGACAAGTGCGGGTTCTTCGAGGTGACGGCGCTTTCCGCGGACGACGCGGCGCGCGGCGAGATGTACCGCGCCAACGCCGAGCGGGCGGCTGCCGAGAAGAAGTTCGCGAGCTACGGGGAGTTCCTGCAAAGCCTTGAAATGAGGGCGGAGATACGCGATTTCGAGCCCGTGCATATTCCCAGAATTACCCAGCTCACCAACAAGAGCAACCAGTTCAACCTGACGACAAAGCGCTACACGCAGGCGGAAATGGAGAGCGTCGCTGCCGACGGGGGCTATATACGGCTGTGCGGGCGGCTTGTCGATAAATTCGGCGACAACGGCATAGTGTCGATAGTTATCGGGAAAAAGGACGGCAAAAGGCTGCATATAGAGCTGTGGCTGATGAGCTGCCGAGTGCTGAAGCGGGAAATGGAGCTCGCGATGCTGGACAGGCTCGTCGGGGAGTGCCGAAAAGCGGGTATCACGGAAATTTTCGGGTATTACTACCCCACCAAAAAGAACGGCATGGTGGCGGGGCTTTATGAGGAATTCGGGTTCGCGCGGGTCTCCGAGGATAACGGCCGCACCGTGTGGAGCTTGGATGTCGAAAAATATTCGCCGAAAACCACGGCGATAAAAATCAACGAAAGCGAGAATTGATATGGACAAGGAAAACGTAAAGAAGAGGCTTACCGGGGTGTTCCGCGACGTGTTTGACGACGAGGGCATTGAGCTTTCCGAGAGCACAACCGCGGACGACATCGAGGCTTGGGACAGTCTCGAGCACATCACGCTTATTTCGGCGGTGGAGAAGGAGTTCAAGATGCGCTTTACCATGAAAGAGGTAAGCGGCATGAAGAACGTCGGCGAGATGATGAATATCGTTGCCGAGCGGGCGAAGAAGTGATGTTTGCCCCGTAATATTGCGGGGGCATAGAAAAAGTTGACAGTGTACAGTTGATAGTTGACAGTTTCGGTGCGCGGCTTACGCCGCGCATTTTTTTAATCACGCCGCGAAACGGCGTTCTTTTATTACACGTTTTCGGGGTTAGTCTTGGCTAACTTGTTGGATAAATAAGGGATTTTTTCGATATTTTTGTGAGAAATGCACAAAAAGCTTGTTAAAAATTCTACAATGAAATAATTCTCAATTCAAGTCTTTTTTATAGATTTTTTGTCGAATATATGTTATAATACATAGTGATATATCCTGCCGCAAATATCATACATATAGCGGTACAGAGGTTGTACATTTCCGCCGACGGCGGTAAAATCATTCAAGGAGGCTAAAACATGGCTTTTAAAAAGAGCGCTGTTCCCTTTGCGGGAACGCCCGAGCAGGAAGAGAGGCTCAAAGCGGTCATCGCCGAGCATAAGGACGACCCCGGCGCGCTGATGCCCATTCTTCAGAAGGCTCAGGACATTTACGGCTACCTTCCCATCGAGGTGCAGAGCATGATAGCGGACGCAATGGAGATCCCGCTGGAAAAGGTGTACGGCGTAGTTACGTTCTACGCGCAGTTCTCCATTAACCCGAAGGGACAGTACAAAATTTCCGTGTGTCTGGGAACGGCCTGCTATGTAAAGGGTTCGGGCGATATCTTCAACAAGCTTCAGGAAAAACTCGGCATCGGAAGCGGCGAGATAACGTCCGACGGAAAGTTCTCTCTGGACGCGTGCCGCTGCATAGGCGCGTGCGGTCTGGCTCCCGTACTCACCGTCAACGAGGACGTTTACGGCAGACTTACCGTGGACGACGTTGACAAGATACTCGAAAAGTACAATTAAGCGCAAAAGGTACGTTAGGTACATAGAATTCCGATTTTAAGAAAGGAAATCTTTAAGATGAATGTTATCAAAACAATAGACGAGCTTAACGCTGTCAAGGCCGCGGCGGCGGAGGTCGTAAACGTCCGCGTCGAGGGCAAAGACAGCGGCGTTAAGGACGTTCTGGTCTGCGGCGGTACGGGCTGTACCTCGTCTGGCTCCATGAATATCATCAAGAAGCTCGAGGAGGAGCTCGAGCGCAACGGTCTGAAGGACAAGGTGAACGTTATCAAGACGGGCTGCTTCGGCTTGTGCGCGCTCGGTCCCATTATGATAGTGTATCCCGAGGGCACGTTCTACTCCAAAATGGAGGTCGACCATATCCCCGAGATAGTTGAGAGCCATTTGAAGAACGGCGTTCCCGTGAAGAAATATCTCTACGCGGAGACCGTCGAGGGCGACACCATAAAGTCGCTGAACGATACCGCGTTCTACGCGAAGCAGCACCGCGTGGCGCTGCGCAACTGCGGCGTCATCTCCCCCGAGCACGTGGAGGAATACATCGCGCGCGACGGCTATCAGGCTTTACATAAGGTGCTTACAACGATGTCGCAGGACGACGTTATCAACTGTCTGCTCGCTTCGGGTCTGAGAGGACGCGGCGGCGCGGGCTTCCCGACGGGCAGAAAATGGCAGTTCGCGAAGGCTTCCGTTAACGAGCAGAAGTACGTTTGCTGCAACGCCGACGAGGGCGACCCGGGCGCGTTTATGGACCGCTCCGTGCTCGAGGGCGACCCGCACTCCGTTATCGAGGCTATGGCTATCGCGGGCTACGCTATCGGCGCAAATCAGGGCTATATCTACGTGCGCGCGGAGTACCCCATTGCCGTTGAGCGTCTGGAGATTGCTATCAAGCAGGCGGAAGAGATAGGCATGCTGGGCGACAACATTTTCGGGACGGGCTTTAAGTTCCGCCTCGGGCTGAGACTTGGCGCGGGCGCGTTCGTCTGCGGCGAGGAGACCGCGCTGATGACCTCTATCGAGGGCAACCGCGGCGAGCCGAGATGCCGTCCGCCGTTCCCCGCGGTAAAGGGTCTGTTCGGCAAGCCCACCATTCTCAACAACGTTGAAACGTATGCCAACGTCTGCCAGATAATCCTTAAGGGTCCCGAGTGGTTCGCGGCTATGGGCACGGAGAAGTCCAAGGGCACGAAGGTGTTCGCGCTCGGCGGCAAGATACACAACACGGGTCTGGTGGAGGTTCCCATGGGAACCACGCTGCGCACCGTTATCGAGGAGATAGGCGGCGGCATTCCCAACGGGAAGAAGTTCAAGGCGGCGCAGACGGGCGGTCCCTCGGGCGGCTGCATTCCTCCGCAGCACCTTGACATACCCATAGATTACGACAACCTTATCGCTATCGGCTCTATGATGGGCTCGGGCGGACTTATCGTCATGGACGAGGACAACTGTATGGTCGACATCGCCAAGTTCTTCCTTGAGTTCACCGTCGACGAGAGCTGCGGCAAGTGCACGCCCTGCCGTATAGGTACCAAGAGAATGTACGAAATTCTTACCAAGATAACCGAGGGCAAGGCTACAATGGAAGACCTCGACAAGCTCGAGAAGCTCTGCTACTACATCAAGGACAACGCGCTGTGCGGCCTCGGTCAGACCGCGCCGAACCCCGTTTTGTCCACGCTGCGCTACTTCAAGGACGAGTACATCGCGCACGTTAAGGACAAGAAGTGCCCCGCGGGCGTCTGCAAGAGCCTGCTGGCGTACAAGATAGACCCCGCGAAGTGCAAGGGCTGCTCGCTCTGCGCGAAGAAGTGCCCCGTGGGCGCTATCAGCGGCGAGATAAAGAGCCCGTTCACTATCGACACCAACAAGTGCATAAAGTGCGGCGTCTGCGCGTCCAACTGTAAGTTCGGCGCTATCGAGAAAGCCTGATAGGAAAGGAGTACAAAGTTATGGTTAATATCAAAATTAACGGCGTGGATTATTCCGTTCCCGAGGGCAGCACGATCCTTGAGGCAGCGAGAACGGCGGGTATCAAAATCCCCACGCTTTGCTATCTGAAGGACATCAACGCTATCGGCGCGTGCCGTATATGCGTTGTCGAGGTAAAGGGCGCGAGGAGCCTCGTCGCTTCCTGCGTTTACCCCGTAAACGAGGGCATGGAGGTGTTTACGAACACTCCCAAGGTCATCGAGAGCCGCAAGACCACTCTGGAGCTTATCCTCTCCAATCACAAGAAGGAGTGCCTGTCCTGCGTAAGAAGCGGCTCGTGCGAGCTTCAGGAGCTCTGCAACGAGTACGGCGTCGAGGAGAACAGGTTTGAGGGCGAAAACCCCGCCGTTGACATCGACGACAGCGCGGCGCATATGACCCGCGACAACTCCAAGTGCATTCTCTGCCGCCGCTGCGTGGCTGCCTGCGGAGTTACTCAGGGCATCGGCGTTATCGGCGCGAACGAGCGCGGCTTCGCTACGCAGATAGCGTCCCCGTTTGATATGGCGCTCGCGGATACCGCGTGCGTTTCCTGCGGTCAGTGCATCATCGCCTGCCCGACGGGCGCGCTCACCGAAAAGGACGACACGCAGAAGGTGCTCGACGCTATCGCAGACCCCGAGAAGTTTGTTGTTGTACAGGCGGCTCCCGCGGTTCGCGCGTCGCTCGGAGAGGCTTTCGGGCTGCCCGTAGGCACCAACGTCGAGGGCAAGATGATCGCCGCAATGCGCAGACTCGGCTTCGATAAGGTGTTTGACACCAACTTCTCCGCCGACCTCACCATTATGGAGGAGGCGCACGAGTTCCTTGACCGCGTTCAGAACGGCGGCACTCTGCCGATGATAACCTCCTGCTCGCCGGGGTGGATACGCTACTGCGAGAACTATTTCCCCGAGTTTATCCCGAATTTGTCGACCTGCAAGTCGCCGCAGCAGATGTTCGGCGCGGTCGTTAAGACCTACTACGCGCAGAAGCTCGGCAAGAAGCCCGAGGACATCGTTTCCGTTTCGGTAATGCCTTGTACCGCGAAGAAGTACGAGATAAACCGCGACGACCAGTCCGCGGCGGGCGTTCCCGATTTGGATATCACGATAACCACGCGCGAGCTTTCGCGCCTCATCAAGAAGGCGGGCATTATGTTCAACGAGCTGCCCGACGAGGAGTGCGATTCTCCGCTCGGCACGGGCACGGGCGCTGCCGTTATATTCGGCGCGACGGGCGGCGTTATGGAGGCTGCTCTGCGTACCGCTGTCTGGAAGCTCACGGGCGAAAAGGCGGATTCTCCTATCGAGTTTAAGGAGGTCCGCGGCGTTCAGGGCGTCAAGGAGGCTGTTTACAATGTCGGCGGCAAGGAAGTCAAGGTCGCTGTCGCAAGCGGTCTCGCGAACGCCAAGGCGCTGCTGAAGAAGATAAAGGCGGGCGAGGCGGAATATCACTTCATTGAGATAATGGCTTGCCCGGGCGGCTGCGTAAACGGCGGCGGACAGATAATCCCGCCCGCGTCGGTAAAGAACTTCACCGATATCAGAGCGGACCGCGCGAAGGTGCTGTACGACATCGACAGCGCGAACAAGATGCGCTGCTCGCACGAGAACCCCGATGTAAAGGCTGTTTACGACGAGTTCTTCGGCGAACCGAACTCCCACAAGGCGCACGAGGTGCTGCACACGAGCTATAAGGCTCAGAAGCTGTACAGATAATGCTTAAAAATTGCCCCGTCGGCGTGACGCTGACGGGGCAATTTTAATTTATTAAAGACTATAGCGCATAAATTCCGCGTTTTCGGCATTGTCGAGCGCTTTCCAGACAAAAACGCCGTTTTCGTATATCATATAGGAATGGCGGGTATTCTCCTTCGGCAGCGCGACCGAGCCGCAGTTCAGGCAGTGTATCCCCCCGACGAGCTCCGCCTTGGGGACATGAGTGTGCCCGTTTATCAGCACCGCGCCCTCGCCGAGCGGCGGCAGGCTCCGCGGGTTGTGATGATGCCCGTGAGAGAGGAAAAGTTCCAGTTCGTCGGCAAAGACGAGCGCGCTTTCCTGCAGAACGGGGAAGTTCAGCACCATCTGGTCGACTTCGGTGTCGCAGTTGCCGCAGACGCATAAAAGCTCGTTTTTAAGCGGATTGAGCAGCCTTATGACCTCTTTGGGCGCGTAGCCCTCGGGGAGGTCGTTGCGCGGTCCGTGGTAGAGTATGTCGCCGAGCAGGCAGAGCTTCCGCGGCTTTTCGCGCTCGTAAGCCGCGAGCATTTTTTCGCACCACGGCGCGGAACCGTGGATATCCGACGCGAACATCAGCTTCATATTTTTCTCCTTTCGCTAACCCAAAAACCGCATGGCGAGTTCCGTGAGGAACACTCCCGCGCAGGCGCACACCGCGACGGTGAGCAAGCCGCGCTCGAAAAACGCCAGCACTGCCGCGACAAGAAATCCCGCAGCCGCGCTTATTACGCTGTTCGAGCTGTAAAATATCGCGGGAATGGTCATTGCCGCAAGCACCGCGTACGGGACGTAATACAGAAAGTCCAGCACGAACCGAGACTTTATTTTCTTGCGGAAGAGGCTCAGCGGCAACATTCTGACAAGATACGTCACCAGAGCCATTACCGCTACGCTTATAAACAAATACAGCGCGTCACTCATTTTCGGCAGCCTCCTTACGCGGGAACAGCAGCGCTCCGAGCGCCGCGGCTGTCACCGTGCAGATGATTATCGAAATGCCGCTTGAAATAAAGCCGAGCGCGGGTATGTAATAGATAACGCAGCTGAGCGCCGCCGCCGCGATTACGACCGCGAGCACGCCGCGGCTCTTTTTGGACGGCGGGATGAATATCGCGAGGAACATGCCGTAGATGGCTATCCCGAGAGCGGATTTTACCGTTTCGGGCAGCACAGCGCCCAAAAACGCTCCCGCTGCCGTGCCGCCCGACCAGAACAGATACGGCAGCGTTATCAGACCGTACATATACCGCGCGGGGAGCTCTCCGCTCTTGCCGGACGCTACCGCGAACACCTCGTCCGTCACGCAGAACGACGTGACGACGCGGTGGAACAGCGTGTATTTTTCGTCGAGCTTCTGCGACAGCGACAGGCTCATAAGCGCGTATCGCATATTGATTATGAGCTGCGCGAGCGCCATTTCCGCGAAGCCGCCGTGTGCCGCGATTATGCCGACGCCCGCGACCTGCCCCGCGCTTGTGACGTTGGTGAGCGAGATGAGTATCGCGGTTATCGGCGGTATGCCCGTATTTACGGCGGTTATGCCGAACGTGAACGATACCGACAGATAGCCCAGCGCGATGGGGATACCGTCCTTAAGTCCTTTTGTAAAATTCAGATTTTCGGTCATTTTATCTCTCTTTTCTTTTTGACATTCACACAAGGTTTATTTTAGCACATTCGGACAAGTTTTTCAAGGGGATTTTTGATAACCTTTCAAAATAAATGACCGTTTTCGGAAAATTTTCATCCGCCGATGTGACAAACCGTTCTTTGCGTCCGACTATATTAGCAGAGGAGGTGATGAGTTGGAGGACGAAAAGATAACCGAGCTGCTGACGAACCGCGACCAAAGCGGGCTTGCGGCGCTGAAAGCCAAATACAGCCGCCTGATATTGAAAGTGTGCCGCGGCTTTCTGCGCTCGCCCGAGGACGCCGAGGAGTGCGCGAACGACACGCTGCTCGCCGTTTGGGAGAAAATTCCTCCCGACCGCCCCGAGAACCTTGCGGCGTATATATGCAAGATAGCGCGCCGCAGGGCTGTCGACAAGCTGCGCTACAACACCGCCGCAATGCGTTCGACCGAGCTTATGACGGAGCTCGACGAGTGCCTGCCGTCAAGGTACTCCACGGAGGACGAGGCGGAAAAAGCGGAGCTCTCCGCGGCGCTGAACGAATGGCTGAAATCGCTTGACGAGCGCCGTCGGCGGCTGTTCACCCTCCGCTACTTCTACATGCGCTCGGCAAAGGACGCGGCGAAAGCCTGCTCCATGACGCCGACCGCCGCGACCACCGCTCTCGCGAGACTGCGCGCGTCGCTGAAACAATATCTTATCGAAAGGGGATTATTCTATGAATGAAATAAATCCGTTATTTGAGGCTATGAGCAATATCGACGACAATATCGTCTCCGAAGCCGTAAAAACCGCCCGCAAGCGCCCGAAGGGAATAAGGGCGGCGCTTATAGCGGCTGCCGCCGCGGCGTTCTGCGCGGTGACGGCGGTCGCTGCCGCGGCGGCGCTGAAAGCGCCAAAGGAGGTCACGATAAACGACGTGCCCGTCGAGCCGCGTTACAGCACGTTTACGGACGATCTTGGAGAAGAATGGGAATTATACGTTTTCGAGTTTCCCGATTTCGCTCTCGGCGAAGAGATTGAGGGATATACCGCCGTCGGCGATATAAAGGTCGTCCGCAATCCCGAATATCCCGACAGGTGGGGCGAATGGATGATGGTTGACGAAGCGGGAAACAAATTTTATACGGGCGTCAACAATAAGCTTGTGAAATTTCAGAGCAAGGACGGCGTTCGCCACGGCGGGTTCGAGGTCGCGAATTTCCTTTCCGACAGGTATACCTATCTTGAATTTGCCGCGGACGACTCAAGAATAGAGATCGTTCTTCTGCCGCACGACCAAGCCGACGCTTATCTCGAGCAGAAGGGATATTTCTTCCCCGAGGAATGAAAATCCGGCTTTCCGTAACACAAAATCCCCGATGGCAACGTCGGGGCCATAAAAAGTTCCCCCGAGCGAATTCGAACGTCCTCGGGGGAATGTTTTGTGTAAGCATGAACAATTAGCACTTTGTCTTACACATCTATTATAACACACAAAAAAAAAATTGTCAATACTTTTTTTAAATTTATCCCCCGAGAGACCCTCGGGGGATAATTTATGCGTTTTTCGGAGAATTACTTCTCAAACTCTTCCTTGTAAGCCTTCTGCATTTCAACGAGGTGGTCGTACTTAGCCTTGGAGTTCGCGACTGCCTTGTCGAACAGGACGGTCGCTCTGTCGGGATTAGCGCGCATGAGCGAGTTGTAGCGAACCTCTCTCATCATAAACGCCTTGTAGTCGCCCGTGGGAGCCTTGCTGTCGAGCGTGAACGGAGACTTGCCCTCGTCCGCGAGCGAGGGATTAAATCTGAACAGGTGCCAGTAGCCCGCCTCAACGGCTTCCTTTTCAACCTGCTGAGCGATGGTCAGACCGCCCTTGATGCCGTGGTTGATACACGGAGCGTAAGCGATTATCAGCGACGGTCCGTCGTAAGCCTCAGCCTCGGCGATCGCCTTAAGGCACTGGTTGCGGTCCGCGCCCATGGAGATCTGAGCGACGTAAACGTAGCCGTAGCTCATTGCGATGCCCGCGAGATCTTTCTTCTTGACGTCCTTGCCGCCCGCCGCGAACTGTGCGACAGCGCCGACGTTGGTCGCCTTGGAAGCCTGACCGCCCGTGTTGGAGTAAACCTCGGTATCGAAAACGAAGATGTTTACGTTCTTGCCCGAAGCGATAACGTGGTCAAGTCCGCCGTAGCCGATGTCGTATGCCCAGCCGTCGCCGCCGAAGATCCACTGGCTCTTCTTGGAGAGGTAGCTCTTGAGCTTGAGCACTTCCTTGATTGCGGGCTCGTTGCTGCAGTGGCAGTTCTCGAACGCCTCAACGAGGTTCTTTGTAGCCTCGGCGTTAGCCTTGCCGTCGTTCTCGGTCTTGAAGTACTCGTCGATGAGAGCCTTAGCCTTCTCGTGACCGTCGAGCGCGGCGATCTCCTTCAGCTTGCTCTGCGCTCTCTTGCGGAGAGTATCCTGCGCGAGGAACATACCGAGACCGAACTCCGCGTTGTCCTCGAACAGCGAGTTCGCCCAAGCGGGACCGTGACCTGCCTTGTTCGTGGTGTACGGAGTGGACGGCTCGGAGCCTGCCCAGATAGAGGAGCAGCCCGTCGCGTTCGCGATGTACATACGGTCGCCGAACAGCTGAGTGATGAGCTTAGCGTACGGAGTTTCTCCGCAGCCCGCGCACGCGCCCGAGAATTCGAGCAGCGGCTGATTGAACTGAGCGCCCTTAACGGTGCTCTCCTTAAACTTCTCAACGGCAGCGCAGTTGGAGTTGTCGTTCGCGACGGCGTAGTCGAAGAACTTCTGCTGCTCCATAGCCTGCTCGATAGGCGTCATAACGAGCGCGTTCTTTGCCTTGTCCTTTGCACCAGCAGGGCAGATGTTCGCGCAGACGCCGCAGCCCGTGCAGTCGAGCGTGGAGATAGCCATTGTGAACTTCATGCCGGGCAGACCCGTTGCGTCCTTAACGTCGGTGCCTGCGGGCAGCTTAGCCGCCTGCTCCTCGCTGTAAACGAACGGACGTATAACGGCGTGCGGGCAGACCATTGCGCACTGGTTGCACTGGATGCAGTTTTCGGGGATCCACTTGGGAACGTCGACCGCGATGCCGCGCTTCTCAAACGCCGCGGAGCCCTGCGGGAACGTGCCGTCCGCGATGTCCACGAAAGTGGAAACGGGGAGCTTGTCGCCGCGCTGAGCGTTTACGGGAACCTGAATGTTGTTTACGAAGTCGATGAGGAACTTGTTGTCGCCCTCGAAGTGAGGGTGAACCAGCTCGCCCGAGCAGTTCGCCCAATCCGCGGGAACGTCAACCTTGATGACCTCGCCCGCGCCCTTTTCGATAGCCGCGTAGTTCATGTTTACGATGTCGTCGCCCTTCTTGGCAAACGACTTGTAAGCCGCCTTCTTCATATAATCGATAGCCTCGGCGGCGGGGATAATGTTCGCGATCGAGAAGAACGCGGACTGGAGCACGGTGTTGGTCTTGTTGCCGAGACCTATTTCCTTAGCCACCTTGATAGCGTTGATTATATAGAAGTTGATGTTGTTCTTCGCGATATAGCTCTTTACGGAAGCGGGGAGCTTCTCGCCGAGCTCGTCCACCGACCACTGGCAGTTCAGCAGGAACGAACCGCCCGGGATAACGTCCTCGACCATATCGTACTTGTCGATATAGGAGGGGTTATGGCAGGCAACGAAGTTCGCCTTGTTGACGAAGTAGGTGGACTTAATCGGGCTCTTGCCGAAGCGCAGGTGAGAAATGGTTACGCCGCCCGACTTCTTGGAGTCGTAAGCGAAGTAAGCCTGCGCGTACATATCGGTGTGGTCGCCGATGATTTTAATGGAGTTCTTGTTCGCGCCGACCGTGCCGTCCGAGCCGAGACCCCAGAACTTGCAGCAGGTAGTGCCCTCGGGCGTGGTGTTCGGGTTTTCTGTGATAGCGAGGGACAGATTGGTAACATCGTCCTCGATACCGATAGTGAATATCGGCTTTTCCTTGTTGTTGTAGACCGCGATGATCTGCGCGGGGTTGCAGTCCTTCGAGCCCAAGCCGTAGCGTCCGCTGAATACGGGAACGTCCTGGAACTTGTTCTCGCGCTTGAGAGCGGCAACGACGTCGAGGAACAGCGGCTCGCCGAGCGAACCGGGCTCCTTCGTCCTGTCGAGAACGGTAATCTTCTTGACGGTGCAAGGGATAGCTTCAGCCAGAGCGGAAGAAACAAACGGTCTGTACAGTCTTACCTTTACGAGACCGACCTTGCGTCCCTGAGCCGTCATGTAGTCGATAGTCTCCTCGATTGTATCGCAAACGGAGCCCATAGCGACGATGACCTCCTCCGCGTCGGGAGCGCCGTAGTAGTTGAACAGCTTGTAATCGGTGCCTATCTCCGCGTTTACCTTGTCCATATACTTGGTAACGATGCTCGGGATGTTCTCGTAGTACTTGTTGCAGGCCTCGCGCGCCTGGAAGAAGATGTCGGGGTTCTGCGCAGTGCCGTGGAGCACGGGCTGCTCGGGGTTGAGCGCTCTGTCGCGGAACGCCTGAATGGAATCCCAATCAACCATTTTAGCGAGGGTATCGTAGTCCCAGACCTCGATCTTCTGGATCTCGTGAGAGGTTCTGAAGCCGTCGAAGAAGTGCAGGAACGGAACTCTGCCCTTGATAGTCGCGAGGTGCGCTACCGCGCCGAGATCCATGACCTCCTGAGGATTGGTGGAGCAAAGCATCGCGTAACCCGTCTGGCGGCAAGCGTAAATATCGCTGTGGTCGCCGAAGATAGACAGCGCGTGAGACGCCACGGCGCGAGCCGAAACGTGAATTACGGAGGGGAGCAGCTCGCCCGCGATCTTGTACATATTCGGTATCATCAGGAGCAAGCCCTGAGAAGCGGTGTAGGTAGTAGTCAGCGCGCCCGCGGAAAGAGAGCCGTGAACGGCGCCCGCCGCGCCCGCCTCGGACTGCATTTCAACGACCTTTACCTGCTCGCCGAAAATGTTCTTTCTTCCTGCCGTTGCCCAGGAATCTGTTACCTCCGCCATAACGGAAGAAGGGGTGATGGGGTAAATAGCCGCCAGATCGGTAAACGCGTAAGAAACGTGACCCGCGGCGTTGTTGCCGTCCATCGTAAGCTTTTGTCTAGCCATTGGATTTGTTCCTCCTATAAATACATAGTATTATTATCGGCAATTGCTTGTACACAATTCCCGCATATTACACTTTATATTGTATCACATCTTTTCGTAAATTGCAATAGAATTCCGAAAAAATTTTCAAAAATTTCGTGCATTTTTGCTTAAAAATACATATTTTTCACCGAAACCGTCAACTGCGTATTTTAAGAAAGGGGCTGCCCCAAAGGCAGCCCCGATATTTACCCCAAAATGATTATTTTCGTGCAGTGCCATTGCTCCGGGGAGCCGTACAGCGCGTAATCGTACTTTACCAGCGCCGCCGTTTCGGGCTTGAGGTCGCTCTCGGCGGCGGGCGAGCCGTCCGAAAAGACGAGCTCCGCGTCCCCCGTCAGAAGAGACGCGCCCGACAGGCTCCCCGCGCCGTAAACAAAGTCCCCGCTCAACGTCAGCACCCCGTATCTCATGCCCTCGGGGATATCCCCGTCACAGCTTATCGGCAGGGCGCGCGCGTAAAGCTCCGCTCCCGAATACGGGCAAAGCGCGTTCACATTGTCGAACCAAAGCTGAACCAGCCGCCCGTCGTCCGTTATATATTGACGGTACCGCGGATTTCCGAAAGCGTTCGTCTCCCCGAGCGTTTCCAAAATCTTACAGTAAGGAATGCTCCCGGGTATCTCCGCGAGCTCATCACGGGATATGACGGCGGTCTCGCGGTACGGCTTCCCAAAGCTCCCCTCGGGCGGCTCGTATTCGACTTTTCCTCCGCCGCTGTACGGAAGAAAGGTCTCAACGCCGCCGTCCGTAAATTTCGTGACCGTCACGCCGTCGGGGTAAAACGTTTTCACGGAGCCGTCGGAAAGCGTCTCGTCATACGGAGGAACGACCTCGGGCAGATCCGTATCGACAACGGTCACTTTGGTGCAGTGTACCATCGGAGGGTCGCTGTAAGCTTCCGTTTGCGCTTCGAACCTCACAGCGCTGCCCGCCTCCGCGAAGTCCTCCTTTGAGACTTTGAAGCCGTTTTCGCGCGTTATCCTTGTCGTATCGCCGACAACGAGTATCGCGTCCGTCAAGTAAAGCTCGCCCGTAAGAGGGCGCTGAGCGAAATAGGTTACGTGCAGGATCTCATCGTCTGTGACAATCGCGAGACCGATGCGTTTTTCGTTCCAAAGCGGGAGCGCGCTGCCGTAAAGCTCCGCTCCCGAATACGGGCATACGTCGTCCGAGCCGTCGAACCGCAGCTGTATAAGGCGGCCGTCGAACGTCAGATATTGCCGATAACCCGAATAACCGAACGATTCCGTTTCCCCGAGAGCCTTGATTATCGCTCCGTAGGGAGCGCCCTCGGGTATCCGCTCAAGATCATGATATCCGACGATTTTGGTGCCGCCCTCCGAAAGCCTTGCCTCGAAGACGACCGCGCCGCCCTCCGCGCACCCCGCCAGCAGCGCCGAGAGTATTGCCGAAGCGAATAAAAGCCTTTTGCTAAACATAATATCAGTCCTTTCCGAAAATTTCTCTCCCCTATAAACAGGTTCGCAAAAGCAAAACGGATATGTCGCCGCTCGGCAAATTTTTGTGCACGTTGCATAAATCGGCGCGCGGCTTTTGACATATTTTGCACGAAGTGAAATTCTAATTTGTCCGACCCGCGAATAGAATAGTTCGGGGGCGATGCAATGCGTAAACGAAAACGGAATTCAAGGCTGCTGCCGTATGCGGCGGGGCTTATCGCGGGGTATCTGGCGGCGCTTCCCGTGAGCGCTTTGGCGGCGCTGTTGCTGTCGCTGACGGACGCGGCGGCGCAGACGGCGGGCGCGGCGGCTGTGCTTTCAATGTCGATCGGCAGCTTTCTCTGCGGACGGACGGCGGGCGTCATAAAGCGCCGCGACGGGCTGAAAACGGGAGCGCTCTGCGGAATTCTGTTCGCGCTGCCGCTTGTTATCGTCTCGGCGGTGTTCGGGGGCGGCTTGAGCGCGATGTTTTTCGTCAAGCTGCTGCTCTGCGCGGCGTTCGCGGCGGTAGGCGGCGTGGCGGGCGTGAACCGCGAGGAAAAGCCGTAAAAGCAGCCGCGCCGGCTGTCGTATTCGCGATAGCAGAGCCAAAAACAAGGAGCGTCAAGGTCTGAAATGCGGAATTCTGTTCGCGCTGCCGCTTGTTATCGTCTCGGCGGTGTTCGGAGGCGGCTTGAGCGCGATGTTTTTTGTCAAGCTGCTGCTCTGCGCGGCGTTCGCGGCGGCAGGCGGCGTGGCGGGCGTGAACCGCGAGGAAAAGCCGTAAAAGGGGAGACGGCGCTTGCTGCGGTTTTCCCGATAACGGAGCCGAATATCGCGGCGGGGGCTGCCGAAGAGGGGGAGCGCGGTATGAAATTTGCAGCCGTGCTTGTTGCAGATTTTCCCAATAACGGAGCCGAATATCGCGGCGGGGCTGCCGAAAAGGGGGAGCGCGGTATGAAATTTGCAGCCGCGCCGACCGTCGTATTCACGATAACGGAGCCGAAAACAAGGAGCGCCAAGGTCTGAAATGCGGAATTCTGTTCGCGCTGCCGCTTGTTATCGTTTCGGCGGTGTTCGGGGGCGGCTTGAGCGCAATGTTTTTCGTCAAGCTGTTGCTCTGCGCGGCGTTCGCGGCGGTAGGCGGCGTGGCGGGCGTGAACCGCGAGGAAAAGCCGTAAAAGCAGCCGCGCCGACCGTCGTATTCACGATAGCAAAGCCAAAAACAAGGAGCGTCAAGAATTTTGTTCGCGCTGCCGCTTGTTATCGTCTCGGCGGTGTTCGGCAGCGGCTTGAGCGCGATGTTTTTCGTCAAGCTGCTGCTCTGCGCGGCGTTCGCGGCGGTAGGCGGCGTGGCGGGCGTGAACCGCGAGGAAAAGCCGTAAAAGGGGAGACGGCGCTTATCGCGGTTTTACCGATAACGGAGCCGAATATCGCGGCGGGGGCTGCCGAAAAGGAACGCGGTATGAAATTTGCAGCCGTGCCGACTGCCGTATTCGCGATAACGGAGCCGAATATCGCGGCGGGGCTGCCGAAAAGGAACGCGGTATGAAATTTGCAGCCGTGCCGATTGTCGTATTCACGATAACGGATTCGAATATCGCGGTGGGGGCTGCCGAAAAGAGAGTGTGCGGTATGAAATTTGCAGCCGCGCCGACCGTCGTATTCGCGATAGCAGAGCCAAAAACAAGGAATACCAAGGTATGAAATTTGCAGCCGTGCCGACTGTCGTATTCACGATAACAAGGTCAAAAACAAGGAGTGCCAAGGTCTGAAATGAAGTATTTTTTGTCAACGGTAGCGGTGCTTGCCGCAGTTTTCCTGATAACAAAGCCGGGCGTCGTAACGGCGGCGGTGGGAGCGGCGGTCTCGGACTGCCTGGAGGTTATAGTGCCGTCGCTGTTCGCGTTTGCGGTGCTGGCGGCGTATTTGCAGCGGAGCGGACTGTACCGCACGGCGCTGAGACCGCTGACGCTGCCGTTATCGAAGCTGCTGCGCATAGACGAGGAGCTTTGCGCGGTGTTCGTGCTGGCGAATGTCGGCGGATACCCCGTCGGAGCGAGCCTGCTCGCGGAGCTTACGCGGCGCGGGGCGCTGTCGGAGAAGGACGCGGGCAGAATGCTGTGCTGCTGCTTCGGAAGCGGTCCGTCGTTTGTCGTAGGCATAGTCGGCATGCGCGTTTTCGGCAGCGCCGCGGCGGGGGCGGCGCTGTTCGCGGTGGGCTTTTTGTCGTCGCTGATAATGGCGCTGTTGGTGAGAGCGGGCGGCGGAATAGCGCTGAAGCGCTCCGAGGCGCGCTGCGACCTGAGCGCGGGCGCGTTTATCTCGTCGGTGACGGCGGGCGCGCGGGGGATGTTCACGGTATGCGCGATGATAACGGGCTTTTCGGTCGTTTCGGCAATGCTGAACGAAATCGGCGTGAACGCGCTGTTTGAGCGGCTTTTCGGGCTGCTCGGCGCGGGAGAGAACTCGGGGGAGATATTCGCGGCGCTGCTGGAGGTCACGCGGATAAAGTCGATAGCCCCGACAAACGGCTCTGTTATCGCATGCGCGGCGCTTCTGAGCTTCGGGGGAGCGTGCGTTATAATGCAGGTCGCGGCGCTGGCGGGAAAAATACCGCTGAAAAAGTTTGTGCTGTCGAGGGTCGGAGCGGCTCTGTTAAGCGGTTTGTTGGCGGTTCCGCTGTCGGGGCTGCTGCCGCCCGCGGACGTGCAGACGTTCCTCACAAACGGCTCAACGGAGCCGTTTACAAAGAACGCGGCGCTGTCGGGGTGCGTGCTGGTAATGTGCGGCATTTTGCTGCTCGAGGCGAGGCGGGATAAGGGCTGACGGGCTTTTTTCTCGCTTTTGCCTTTTATTGTGAATTATCGTGAAAATTTGCAAGTTTTCGACTGGGAACTTGCAAAACGCAATGAGAAAAGGGACAAATTTTCGTGATTTGTCCCTTTTTGTGCAGTTTTTTGCAGTTTGCGTGCAGTGATTTGCAGTCGATTTGCAGTTAAATGCGGTTTTTTGCAGTTTTGCGCTGTAAAAATTTGTCAAAAATGTATTTTTATGTTAAAATTTGGAAATAGCCGTACTAACTGTTTGGCGGCGGAAAAAATTTGCAGTAAATTGCAGTTTTTCGCATGCTAAAATAATGCGACGGCGGGGAAGTTCACAAAAGTGAAAACGGACGGCGGACTTCACTTAGCGTGAACTTCAAGCACGAGCGCAGTTTTTTGCAGTTTTGCGCTGTAAAAATTTGTCAAAAATGTATTTTTTATGTTAAAATTTGGAAATAGCCGTACTAACTGTTTGGCGGCGGAAAAAGTTTGCAGTAAATTGCAGTTTTTCGCATGCTAAAATAATGCGACGGCGGGGAAATTCACAAAAGTGAAAACGGGCGGCGGGTTTCACTTAGCGTGAACTTCAAGCACGAGCGCGGTGCCCGAATGCACGGTAACGACCGCTTTTTCGGCGGTTATCTCGTTGCTTACGCCTATCGGCATATCGTTGGTGAGCGGGTGTTTTGTGACGGGGTATTTCACGCCGCTTTCGGTAACGACGGCGGCTTTGTCATAGGCGAAAACCGACAGATAGCCGTCGTACCGCGGTATCTCGGCGCTCTCGTCGGACAGCAGGAACAGCCTTGCGTCGTCGCCGAAAAGCACGCCCTCGACGCCGCGCATTTTCAGGTGATACAGCATCTGGATATTCGCGATGGTGTGGTCTATCCTGCCGCCGAGCGCGCAGAAGAACAGCAGCCGCTTGCAGCCCCTTTTCAGCGCGAAATCCGCGGCGAGCATCGCGTCCGTGTCGTCCTTGACGGGCGAGACCCTTACGCACTCGACGCCCGAGGGCACCTCGGACTCGGCGCTGTCGAAATCGCCGACGACGAGGTCGGGGGTTATCCCCGCCGCGAGCGCGACGTCGAGCCCCCTGTCCGCGGCTATTACACAGCCTTGCACAAGCTCCTTTTGCAGCCCGTTGTTGGGCGCTCCGCAGATTATAGAGCATATTTTGTTATCGTTTCCGATCATTGTTATTGCCTCCTTGAACATTACGATATAGCTTTCACAGTGCGGTTGACACCCTGCCCGCGGCTATAACATACCGCGCCGCCTTACCGTTCCCAATCATTTATCTGGCTTGCCTCCTCGTACATTCCGAGATAGCTTTCGTAGCGCGATTTGGCGATCTTTCCCGCTTCGACCGCCGCGCGCACCGCGCAGCCCTTTTCCTTGACGTGGGCGCAGTCCGCGAACGCGCACTCCCCGAGAAACTCGCCGAACTCGCGGAAAGCGCCGTCCAGCTCGCCTTTGGGGATACGGCAATAGCGCTCCGTGTCGACCGTCGAGAAGCCGGGCGTGTCCGCTATGTAGCCGCCGCCGCGCTTGAAAAGCTCCACCTGACGCGTGGTGTGCCTGCCTCTGCCGAGCTTTTTGCTGATGTGGGCGGTCTCGAGGGCAAGCTCGGGATAAAGCGCGTTGAGCAGGCTGGATTTTCCGACGCCCGAATTGCCGACAAAGGCGGATATTTTGCCCTCGATAAGCGCGCGAACCTCGTCCGCGCCCTCGCCCGTGAGATTGTCGACGGTGCATACGTCGACGCCGATGCCGCGGTATATTTCGGGCAGGTCGCCCGCCGTTTCAAGGTCTATCTTCGTGAACACGACGACGGGCTCGATGCCCTTGCTGTCCGCTATGGCGATGAGCTTGTCGAGTATGAAGCGGTTGACGGCGGGCTCGGCGGTGCTGTTGACGAGCACGATTTTATCGAGATTTGCGAGCGGGGGGCGGACGAGGAAATTTTTACGCTCGTGTATTTCGGTTATCACGGGGTCGGCGTTTTCGCCCGTTTCGACGAGAACGCGGTCGCCCGCCGCGGGGCTTATCCCTCGGGCGCGGAATATCCCGCGCGCGGCGCATTTTACGCTTTCCTCCGCATAGCCGTCAAGGGCGTCCACATAGTAGACGCCCCCGACAGCTTTTGTGATGATACCCTCAAAAGCTAAGGATGAAATTTCGATCAACTCCGTTCGGCGTTCAGCCAACGCTTTGTATAATGCTGTTGATATTGCTGATTATATCGTCCTCGGTGCGGCTCTCGTTCGGGTCGACGTAGACGGGACCCGTATCGGTGGATTCGGTCGGCTCGGACGTCGGCTCCGAGGTGGTCGAGCTGCTGCTTATCGGCGCGGCTGTCTGGAGCTCGGCGAATATATTCGGGTTATAATCGCCCTGCTTGGGGGGCTGAGCGCCGGTTTCGTCGAAGGTGACGTTGACGACTATGAGAACGCCCTCTCTGCCGGTCGCAACGGACTGCGCCTTTATGGTGAGCTCCTTGGTCTCGCCGGGCTTGCCCTTGACCTCGTATGTGAGCGTTTTCGCGCCGCTGAGTCCGACGTCTATCGTGGGGCTCTGCACCGTTTCATCGAGAACGGCGTCGACGTAATACTTGAACTTGAACTCGCCCGAAATGCCGTCGGGGAGCTGCACCTTTACTTCCTTGGAGAACTCGGGGAGCTGACCCGTGCTGACGGAGAGCTTGATATCCTCGTTCTGGTTGAGGTAGGTGCCGACCTCCTTATCCTGCGCGACGACCTCTCCCTCGGGAGCGTCGCTGGGGACGGACTCGATTATCGGATTTATTCGGAGCTCCTCGCAGCGCTTGCGAGCCTCATCGATAGGCAGTCCGACGAACTTTTCGATATAAACGGGGGTGTTTTTCGGACCGAGGCTGACGAATATTATTACCGTAGAGCCAACGGGAGCGCGCTCGTGGGCGGCGGGGCTGGTTCTGATGACGTAGTCTTTCGCGATATCCTCGTTTTCCTCGTAGCGGGTGACGGGGTTGAAGCCGTCCTTGCGGAGCTGCTGGTCGGCGGCGGAGACGGTCCTGTTGGTGAAGTCCTGTATCTCCTCCTGCTTGATGCCCTTGCTTACCTTGAGGGTTATGGTGGTGCCGACCTTGACGCGTCTGCCCTCGGGCACGGACTGCTCGAAGATCTGACCCTGCGTATACTCGCTGTACTCCTGCACGGGCTCGAGGACCATATATTCGTTATCCGCGTACTTCAGAGCGACGTCGTCCCAATTTTCGCCGAGGAAATTCGGCATCGGGAACTCGCCGTTTACTCCGACGTTTATCCCGAGGCTGTCGTCGCCCTCGGGGACGGAGCTGTCGGGAAGCAGGTTGAGGCGGCTGGAGACGAGCGTCAATACGAGAAATACCGTCGCTATCACGAACGCCGCGCCTACCGCGAAAAGAATGGGGATAAGCGGGCTGCGGCGCTCCTCGTACTCGTCTTCATCGTCGTCGTAATCATCGTCGTCGTAATCGTCGTTTTCGGCGATTTTTTTGCGGCGCATATTTTCCGTTTCGACGGCGGGATTTGCGCGGTCGGCGTACTTTGCCGTGCCGTCGGCGGAATTGTATTTATAATCGAAAACTATGCCGGGGTTCTTCTTGAAGTCCTCGAGGTCGGAGATCATCTCGCCGGCGGTCTGATACCGCGCGGAGGGCTCCTTTTGCATTGCGCGGAGCACTATCTGCTCGAGACCCTCGGGGATAGTCTCGTTGAGCTCCGTGGGCTTTTTCGGGGCGCTCTGCATATGCTTGAGGGCTATCGCGACGGGGGTGTCGCCGTCGAACGGCTTTTTGCCCGTGAGCATCTCGTAGAGCGCGACGCCGACCGAATAGATGTCGCTGCGCTCGTCGGTGATGTCGCCGCGCGCCTGCTCGGGGCTGATGTAATGCACCGAGCCGATAGTCTTTTCGGACATGGTTTTGTTGTTTTCGCGGTTGAAACGCGCGATGCCGAAATCCATGACCTTTATTGTGCCGTCGCGCAGGAGCATGATATTCGAGCTTTTTACGTCGCGGTGGACTATGCCTCTGTCGTGGGCGTGCTGGAGCGCCTTGAGCACCTGCACGGTGAAATGCACCGCGTCGCGCCATTTAAGAAGCCCCTGCTGCTCGATATAATCCGTAAGCGTGATGCCGTCGACGTACTCCATAACGATGAACTGAACCTTGTCGGTAAAGCCAACGTCGTATATTTTTACGATATTCGGGTGACTGAGCAGGGCGATTGCCTTGCTTTCGTTGCGGAAGCGGCGCAGAAATTCCTCGCTGCCCGCGAACTCGGTCTTGAGTATCTTGACCGCGACGACCCTGTCCTCCTGGACGTCGCGCGCGCGGTAAATATCCGCCATGCCGCCGACGCCTATAAGCTCGAGCAGCTCATAGCGCCCGTCCAGCTTTTTTCCGATGTTGTTATCCATTTCGTTCCGCCATTTCTCCATACTTCTCTGTCGGGAAGGCTCCCGCTGCGTCCGCCGTATGGTAACGGACGCCGTTCCCCTTGTTGATATTATAAAGCTTGATTTAATGATGTTTGAGAAAACCCCACCTTAAATAATACCACTATTTCAACAAATTGTCAATACGCGCGGAAAAACTTTGCGGCGAAAAACGGCGCGAAAAACCTCGGATCTTGCGCGTTTTGTGTATTATTTCGGGAAAATTTCAGCCGTTCTTCGCTTATTTTTCATAATACGAAAAGTAATTAATGCCGCAAATTTGTACAAACCAACTAAATTTTTTCGGGTCACGGGATTATCAGCGCGACCGAGACGTTGTCGTGGCCGCCGTTTTCGTTGGCGTATTTTATAAGGTTATCGCAGCACTCCTCGGGGGCGGAATCGAAGCAGACGTCAAGGATGTCCATATCGTCGCCGTAGGACGAAAGCCCGTCGCTGCACAACAGAACCATATCCTCGGCGCCGAGGGGGAGCTCGAAATAATCGGGCGTGACGTCGCTTTCGGCGCCGATGGCGCGGGTTATTTTGTTGCGCTTGGGGTGGACTTTAGCCTGCTCCTCGGTTATCTCGCCGCGGTCGATGAGCTCGCGCACGTGGGAATGGTCCTTGGTTATCTGGCGTATGCACTCGTTGTCGCCCTCCACGAACAGGTGATAGCCGCGGCTGTCGCCGACGTTGACGATATATGCCGTGCCGCCGAACGCTATGCACGCGACGCAGGTCGTGCCCATGACCTCGTGGGCGTGCATTTTCGCGGTGTCCCAAACGACGCTGTTTGCCGCGACGACGCTTGTTATCAGCAAATTCCGAATGGAATTCCTGCCCATTTTTTCGTTGAAATTCTGCTTTATGCGCTCCGAGATAAGGTCGACGGCGAGCTTGCTGGCGAGACCGCCCTCGCTCTCGCCGCCCATTCCGTCGCAGAGAACCGCCGCGCAGGCGGTCGGGGAGAGCATTTCTCCCCACACGTTGTCCTGATTTTCCGTGCGGACAAGTCCTATATCGGTTTTGGCAAAGATGTTCATAAAACACACCCCATTTTTGTGTAAAATTAACAATTTATATATCAATTATCCGCCTTTATCATCGCGGCGAAGCTGACCGCAGGCGGCGTTTATGTCCGCGCCGAGCGTTCGGCGGACCGTCGCGTTTATGCCCGCGGCGAGGAGCCGCTTTTGGAAGCGCCCGACGGAGCGGCTTTTCCTGAAATCCCGCTCGGTTATCTCGTTTATCGGTATCAGGTTGACGTGGCAGTTTTTGCCGCCGAGCAGCTTTATAAGCTCGGTTGCGGACTCGTCCGTGTCGTTGACGCCCTCGATGAGCGAATACTCGAAGCTGATGCGGCGCCCCGTTGCCGAAAAATAGTCGTCGCAGGCTTTCATGAGCTCGGCTAGCGGGAAGCGCTTGTTTATCGGCATTATCGCGCCGCGCTTTTCGTCGGTCGCCGCGTGGAGCGATATTGACAGCGTGACCCCGAGCTTGAGCTCCGCGAGCTTGCGGATCTTGTCGACGACGCCGCAGGTCGAGAGCGACAGGTGGCGCAGACTCATTCCGCTGCCGTCGGAATTCAATATCCGTAAAAATTTTACAACATTGTCAAAATTATCCAGCGGCTCTCCGATGCCCATAAGCACTATGCTGTTGACCGTGCGCCCGCTGTCGCGCTCGCTTTCGTATATCTGGAGGAGCATTTCGGAGGGCTCGAGGTCGCGCACCCAGCCCGCTATCGTTGAGGCGCAGAATTTGCAGCCCATTTTGCAGCCGACCTGCGTGGAGACGCACAGACTGCTGCCGTGCTTGTACTCCATTAAGACCGACTCGACGGTCTCTCCGTCGGGAAGCCCATACAGATATTTTACCGTATTATCTATCCGACTTACAAGCCTTTTTTTAACATTTAGTGATTTTATACAAAATTTTCTTGAAAGCTCCTCGCGAAATTGTGCAGAAAGATTAGTCATTTGTGAAAATTCCGTTACTTTTTTCACGTGCAGCCAATCGTAGATCTGTTTCGCGCGGAACGCCTTTTCGCCCATGGCGCAGATTTCGCTTGTGAGCTCGTCCCTGTCAAGGGACAATATGTCAATTTTTTCCATAATCCTCCGAAGCGCTATTTTATGCGCCTGAACGCTGCCGTGAAGAAGCCGTCGCCGCCGTCCTCCTCGGGGAAGAACGTCCGCATGGGGCTGTTCTCTGCGCCCGCGTAGGGAATGGGCTGCACTATCGGGGAGAAATCGGGGTGCGTTTCCGCGAACGCCCGCGCGACCTCGTCGTTCTCCGCGCGGGAGAGCGTGCAGGTGGAGTACACCAGCGTGCCGCCCTTTTTCACATACTGCGCGGAGACCTCCAGAATGGCTTTCTGAAGCCGCGGGAGCTCCTCAAATTCCTTTTCGTCCTTGTACTTTATTTCGGGCTTGCGGCGGATAACTCCCAGCCCCGAGCACGGCACGTCGCAAAGCACCTTGTCCGCCTGCGGGAGCTCCTCGTTGAACTTGGCGGCGTTGTTCCGGCGCGGCTCTATAATGCGCAATCCGAGGCGCTCCGCGCCCTTTGCTATCAGCCCCGCGCGCGCCTCGTACAAATCCATTGAAATTATGCGGCCGTTGTTGCCCATAAGCTCCGCCATTGTAAACGATTTCCCGCCCGGGGCGGCGCAGATGTCGAGCACCGTTTCGTTGACGATGGGCTTGAGCGTCAGGCAGCAGAGCTGGCTGGACACGTCCTGAACGTGGAAAAGCCCGTCCTTATACGCCGCGGAGCGCTCTATGTCGCCCGTTTTCTCCAGTCTGACGCACCCCGCGAGACGGGGATTTACGGTGGCTTTTATGCCCTCTTTTTTCAGCAATTTCACTAATTCTTCGTCGGTGATTTTGGTGGTATTTACCCGCGCGAATATCGGCGGCGCGCCGAGCGAGGCTTTCAGCGCCTTTGCGGCGGACTCCTCGCCGTATTCGGCGGTCCACTTGCGGGTTATCCACTGCGGGCAGGAGTACTCGATCGAGAGGCGCTCGGCGGGCTCGAGACCGCTGTAATCCACCTTTTTGCCGTTCCTGATGAACGTCCTCAGCATGCCGTTTACGAAGCCCTGAGCGTTGAAAATGTGCAGCTTTTTGCAGAGCTTTACGCTTTCGTTGACCGCGGCGCTTTCGGGGACGGACGGCATATACAATATCTGGTAGAAGCCCGCGCGGAGTATCACTACGGCGGTCGGGTCGATCTGCGAGAACGGCAGCCGGCTGTTCTGCCCGATGATGTAGTCAAGCGTCATTTTCCGCTCGGTGACGCCGTAGAACAGCGCCGCCGCGAACGCCTTGTCGCGCTCCGACAAGCCCGATTCCGTAAGCGCGCTGTCCAGCAGGATATTTGAATAGGATTCGCTGCTTTCCATTCTTTGCAGCAGCTTTATGACCGTAAGCCGGGCGTCAGCCATGGCACACCTCCGAAATTTACTCTGAAATTGTCCCGAAAAAGCGGCGTTTTTTGGGACGAAAAACGGGCTTTTTTTACCCGTAAAAAGCGGTTCCGAAAAAACGTTGCAAAAAGCTTCAAAACCGCTTTGCAATGCGTGTTTGCGATGTCGAATGGCGTTGAAAAAATCGTTCAAAATTCGGCTTGAAAAAACGGTTTTAAAATCACGCGGAAAAAGCGCGTTATTTTTTGCCCAAAACCGTGCCCTCGGAAAGCTTTTTTCCGCGCAGGAACGCGTCGGTCGGCATGCGCTTTCCGCCCTCGGGTTGGACCTCGGTGAGCTCAACGCAGACGCCGTCTCCGCACGCTACCGCGAACGTTTTCGCGTCGGCGACCGTGCCCGCGGGGAGCTTGCTCGTCCGCTCCGTGAGCCGCGAGCGGTACACCTTCAGGCGCTTCCCGTCGAGGAACGTGTAGCTGCACGGGACGTCCGCCATGGCGCGGATGAAGTCGTGGACGCGCTTCGCGGGCTGCGTGAAGTCGAGGTTGAGCTCCTCTTTGGTTATCATTTGCGCGTAGCTCGGCTCGCGGCAATAGGTCTGCGCCGAGCGCGCCGCGGTGCCGTTTTCGAGCCGCACGAGCGTTTCCGCGACAAGCTCGCCGCTGACGTCCGAAAGTATCGCGGAGAGCTCCGTGCCCGTCATTTCGGGCGTTATCGCGACGTCGCGGCGCATGAGGATGTCGCCCGTGTCAAGCCCCTCGTCCATCAGCATGGTGCAGAGGCTCGTTTCGGTCTCGCCGTCCTGTATGCAGCGCTGGATCGGCGCCGCGCCGCGGTATTTCGGCAGCAGCGAGGCGTGGGCGTTGATGCAGCCGTATTTCGGCAGCTCGAGTATTTCCTTGGGCAATATCTGCCCGTAAGCCACAACGACTATCGCGTCGGGAGCTATTTCCCCGAGCACCCTCAGCGCCTCCTCAGCGTCCTCGCCCTTGCGGAGCGAATGCGGCTGATAGACGGGGATGCCGTTTGCGGCGGCGAAGTCCTTGACGGGCGAGGTCGTTATCTGCTTGCCGCGGTTTTTCGGCTTGTCGGGCTGCGTGAAAACCGCGCGGATATCGTTGCCGACCGCCTTTAGGACCTCGAGGGTATGCACCGAAAATTCGGGAGTGCCCATAAAAACCAGTTTCATATTCATTCTCCGTCCTCCTCTTCCTCGACCCACTCGATGACCTTGTCCTCGAACAGGATGCCGTTCAGGTGGTCTATCTCGTGGCAGAACGCCCGCGCGAGCAGGTTTTTGCCGCGGTACTTGACGGGCTTTCCGAAGCGGTTCCGAGCCTTTACGCGGACGTGCGAGGGGCGCTGTACCACGCCGCGCTTTCCCTCCAGGGAAAGGCAGCCCTCGGGCTCGAACTGTTTGCCCCACATCGCCGTTATGATGGGGTTTACGAGCTCTATTTTGCCCTTTCCCGTGTCGATGACGACGACGCGCTTCAGCACGCCGACCTGCGGCGCGGCGAGACCTATGCCCTGCGCGCCGACCATTGTCTCGTACATATCGTCGAGCAGCCCGCAGAGCTCCCCGTCGAACTCCGTTACCTCTTCGCAGCGCTCGCGCAGAACGGGGTCGCCGAACTGCAGTATGTCAAGTATCATCGCCTTGCCTCCGCGCGCTCGGGGATGTCCTGTTTCACCCTGTCGGTGAACAAGATGCCCTCCAAGTGGTCGAGCTCGTGGCAGAGCGCCCGCGCCAGCAGACCGCTGCCTTTTACCGTGATCTCCTTGCCGTGGCGGTCAAAAGCCTTGACCGTGACCCGCATGGGGCGCTCGACCTCGCACCATTCTCCCGGAGCGGACAGGCAGCCCTCGTTTCCGACCTGATTGCCGAACTGCTCGACGAGAACGGGGTTTACAAGCTCGATAGCGCCCTTTCCGTCGCGGATATCGACGACCACCACCCTGCGCAGCAGACCGACCTGCGGCGCGGCGAGACCGACTCCGTCCGCGGTTTGCAGCGTCTCCTTCATATCGTCGAGCAGAATGGCGAGCTTTTCATCGAAGCTCGTGACCTCTCTGCACTTTTTTCGGAGAATATCCTCCCCGAACTTCACTATCTCTCTTAATGCCATTTCGTTGTCCCTTTCCGTATTTAATCGGTATTTCCGTTTATATCGGCGTAAAATCCGACGTTCTCGAAAGCCTTGTCGGCGTAAGCCTGTTTTAAGGTCGTCTCTATGACGCTCCTCAGCGACTTGCTGTTTTTGCATTTTATTATCAATCGGTAACGGTAACGACCGTTTATTTTCCCGACCGTATTCGGCGCGGGTCCGAGTATCCGCATGGGAACGCGCCCTCCGTAGGGCTTTGCGTTCTCCGTGAGCATTGCCGAGAACTTCTTCGCCGCCGCGGAGCATTTTCCGTTGTCGAGCGACGAAAACCCGAATGTCACCAAATCGCAGAACGGCGGGTAAAACTGCGCCTCGCGCAGCGAAATCTCCTCGGCGTAGAAATCGGGGTAGTTCTGGTGCGCCGCGAGGTTTATCACGTAGTGCTCGGGCGAGAACGTCTGCAGGAGCGCCCGCCCCTTTTTTCCGCTGCGCCCCGCCCTGCCGACGACCTGAGTTATCAGCGAGAACGTGCGCTCGTATGCACGAAAATCGGCGGCGTAAAGCGAATTGTCCGTTTTCAGCACGCCCACGAGCGTGACGTTCGGGAAGTCCAAGCCTTTCGCTATCATCTGCGTGCCGACCATTATGTCGTACTCGCCGTCGGCGAACGCCTTGAACTTGCGCTCGAACGCGTTTTTCGTCGACGTGGTGTCCGCGTCCATGCGCAATATGCGCGCCTTCGGGAACATCTGCGCCAGCTCGTCCTCGATGAGTTGCGTGCCCTCGCCTTTCATATCGAAGAACCGTCCGCCGCACTTCGGGCAGACCGCGTCCAGCCGCCGCATATAGCCGCAGTAATGGCATATCACGCAGCCGTTCGCTTTGTGGTAGGTCATTGGCAGCGAGCAGTTCGGGCACTCCAGCGGTTTTCCGCAGGCGAGGCAGCGCACGCTCGTGTGGTAGCCGCGCCTGTTCAGCAGCAGTATCGACTGCTCGCCGCGTCCGAGGTTGCTCTCAAGCTCGCCGATAAGCGGCATCGAGAACGTGGACATATTGCCGTTTCGGCGCTCCTCCTGCATATTTATGATGTATACCTCGGGGAGCGCCGCGTTGTTGTAGCGCTCGTCTATCTCGAAGAGCGAATACCGACCCGTTTTCGCAAGGCAGCAGCTTTCGAGCGAGGGCGTTGCCGAAGCGAGCAACAGCAGCGAATTGTGCGCGAAGCAGCGCTGCTTTGCGACGTCGCGGGCGTGGTATCGCGGGGTGCTTTCGGATTTGTAGGAGCTTTCGCCCTCCTCGTCGATGACGATTATTCCCAAATTCTTCACGGGGGCGAATACCGCGCTGCGCGTGCCGATGACGATACGCGCTCTGCCCTCGCGGATGCGGCGGTACTCGTCGGCGCGCTCCCCGACGGACAGGGAGCTGTGCATTACCGCGACTTCATCTCCGAAAAGCGATTTGAATTTGTTCACCATTTGCGGTGTAAGTGAAATTTCGGGCACGAGCATTATCGCGCTTTGACCGCGCTTTAACGCCTCGTTTATCAGCCTTATGAACACCGAGGTCTTGCCGCTGCCCGTGACTCCGCGCAGCAGCGCGCATTTCGGCTCGCCGCGGCTCATAAGCCCCAGCAGTCCGTCAAATATCTCCTGCTGTTTAGGCGAGAACACGATGCTATCGGGGCTTTGCGAGGCTTCCGTGCCGCTCTCCGTGCGGAAAACTATATTCTCGTAGCGCTCGAGAACGTTCTTCTCGACAAGGCGCTTTACGACCGCGGGAGTTACCGCGCACTCGTAGCACACCTCGTGGAGAGACGCCGTCTCGACAGCCTCCAGAAACGCGATAACAGCGCGCTGCTTAGCGGTCGGCTTCGGGAGCTCGACGTCGGGACAAAGCCGCAGCATTGTTATGCTCTCGTCGCCGACGCGGCGCTTGACGGCGTTTTCCTCGACTAAAGCTCCTTTAGCCGCGAGCGACCTCACGACTGCGGCGCTGCCCGAAATCAGCGCGGAAAACGCTGCCTTGTCGGCAGTTTTCAACAAATTCAACAATCCGCGTTCCTTGTCCGAAAGCTCCCCGGAGAAGCCCTCCGCGAGCCTGTAACCGCTTTTCAGCGAGAAACCCAGCCCCGGCGGAAGTATCGAGCGGAAAGCGTCGTAATACGTGCAGAACGTGTTTTCGCGTATCCACTCGCAGAGGTCCATGAGCTCCCCGGAGAGCACGGGCTCGCCGTCGATAACGAAATCTATCGGCTTTATTTTGCCCTCGGGCGGCTCGGAGCTCACGCTGAAAACCACACCTATGCGCTTTCTGTTGCCGCGTCCGAACGGCACCACCACGCGCACTCCGCGCGTTACCGAGCTTTCGAGTTCACGGGGTATCTCATATGAGAACAGCGTGTCGAACGCGTACAGCGTATTTTCAACGGCAATTTGAGCTGTCAAGCGCCGCCCTCCCCGAAGCCGTTCAGCAGCGCATCGTTCCGCGAACGCCGCAGCTTTTCGGCGCGGAGCACCGCCAGCAGGTCGTTTACGGCATCGTCGAGCTTGTCGTTGACGATGAGGTAATCGTAATTTTTCGCGAACTCTATTTCGGTGCGAGCCTGCCTTGTGCGCTCGATTATTTTTTCCTCGGTCTCGGTGCCTCTGTCGCGCAGGCGCTTTTCGAGAACAGCCCACGACGGCGGCAGGATAAACACGAGGCACGCCTCGGGGAACATGCGGCGGATATTCATCGCGCCCTCGACCTCTATTTTCAGAATCGCGTCTTTGCCTTGGCTTATCAGCTCGTCGACGCTTTTGCGGAGCGTTCCGTAGTAGTTGCCGCAGTACTCGGTGTATTCGAGGACCTCCTTTTCGGCGATCTTCCGCTCGAAGTCCTCACGCGTGAGGAAATGATAGTGAACGCCGTTCACCTCGCCCTCGCGCGGCGCGCGGGTAGTTGCCGAAACGGCATAGCCCGCCGCGTCGGTTTTCTTGAAAAGCTCGTTGAGAATGGTGTCCTTGCCGCACCCCGCGGGCGCGGAGACCACAAAAAGCAGTCCCTTCATGCAGTACCTCCCGTATCGGTTTTTCCCGTTATCGTTTCGGGCTGGAGAGCCGAGAGAACGACGTGACCGCTGTCGCACACGATAACGGAGCGCGTTTTCCGCCCGCAGGTCGCGTCTATAGCCGTGCCGCCGTCCTTCGCGAGCTGGACTATCCTCTTTACGGGAGCAGCCTCGGGGCTTACCACCGCGACGATCTTATCCGCGTTTACGGCGTTTCCGAAGCCGATGTTTATCAGCCGCATATTCTCTCCTCCATTTATGAACATATATTTAAATTATAACATATTCCCGAAAAAAAATCAATACAAAAAATCGGCTTGTGAAAAAAATCACGCTCCGTGACGGAAAAACCCCTTGAAAAACTCGGCAATGTGTTGTATAATATTAAGACGAGGGAGCGTTTCGGGCTTGGGGAGCATGGAGGAATTATGAACATCAAACGCAAAATTGTATGCGCGGCGCTTATGGCGGTCATGTTGGCGGGGTGCGCCGACGGGGGGAGCGTTGAAAGCGGCTCGCGGAGCACGGCTTCAACGTCGTCGGAGGCATGGACAAGCCCGCAGAGCTCGGCTTCAACAAGCTCGGCGGCGGCAAGCTCTTCGGCGCGGACAAGCTCCGCGGACGTTTCTTCGGAGAGCGAGCCCGAATACGTTCCGCTCGGGGAGGATTTCAAGCTGAGCGGCTATGTGTCGAGGTTTGACGACGTTAAAGCGGTGCGTTACGAAATGACCGAGATAGGGGGCATTTCGTGTGAAAGCTCCGCCGCGGACAGGGCTGTCGAGGCATACGTGAGCTCCGAGATCTATGCCGACGCTGTGAAAACGGCTTACGAATATTTTAATGTTGAAAACGGGGAGCTTATGCCGAGCTCCGATGATATTGACGAGGATGACGTATCGTCATACGTGTCAACGTGGGGGCAATCGCTTTCCGTAAACGGCAGCGGGGAGATAGAGATCGGGATCGATGTCCTTTACGGCTTTACCGCAAGGCTTGACGGCGTGCACGATGAAAGCATCGTTGTTCTCAGAACGTATCTGCCGTCGTCTTTTCGGGAATGGTCGGAGACAACGACATTCTTCCCCGTTATATACATAAACGGCAGCGGCGAGGCGGGCGTTATCGAGATATTGAGCAGGCAAATGCTGAAACAGATGTTCAGGATAGACTTTGACGACGGAACGACGCAGGTTATGGTCACGTCGGGGCATTCCTCGGGTACGGAACGGGCGATCATCGTTTCGTTTAAAGACGGCGTTGCTGCCGAGGAGATAAGCGCAAGCAGCATATGGGGCGACGATTCGGCTTTTTGGGAGGGGTTCGACAGGATAGTCAAGCCGTTTTTTTGGGACGGCGAAAAATACTGCTGTATATCGGGCGCGGAGCCGAGCAAGGCGCTTGCGGATATCATTTGCGCCGATAAGGATATTCTTGCGAGAGTTCCCGACGCGGCAAAAGAGATAGAGGACGGGAACGTTTTCGTTATCGGCGGAAGGTATGTTACGTTTCAGGCTTCGGGAGTGACCTTTGAGGTTGACTGCGGAAGATTTGAAAGTTGCCGCTTGTTCATTTACCGACCGTCCGATTTTAAATTGAGCCGTTCCGAGGATTACTGGCAGTTTGAGGATTTCGAGGTTCCGGCGTACAACGTAAATCTCGACGGCTGAGAGCATAACGGGGGCGGCGCGGACGCTCCCGACTTTTTTGCTGAAATTTGTTAAAAAATATACAAAAAATTTCTTTTTCCTCTTGAAAATATCGGCAATATGTTGTATAATATATTTGTATGGTCAGTGGATTTGGCAAAGTGCACAAAATCCGCGGCTAAATTTCGACAAAGGAGAAAAAAAGTATGACTTATTCTCATGAAGTTGACGCTATGTGCCCCGTGGCGCAGGGCGTTGCTCACGGCTGCGCCCCTATCCCCGAAGAGGCTAAGTGGGTAAAGGCAAAGGAAATCAAGGATATTTCGGGATTTACGCACGGCATCGGCTGGTGCGCTCCACAGCAGGGCACCTGCAAGCTCTCGCTCAATATCAAGGAGGGCGTTATTCAGGAGGCTCTCGTTGAGACTATCGGCTGCTCGGGCATGACGCACTCCGCGGCTATGGCTGCCGAGATACTCCCCGGCAGGACCATTCTCGAGGCGCTGAACACCGACCTCGTTTGCGACGCTATCAACACAGCCATGCGCGAGCTGTTCCTCCAGATAGTTTACGGGCGCTCGCAGTCCGCTTTCTCCGAGGACGGTCTGACTATCGGCGCGGGGCTCGAGGACCTCGGAAAGGGTCTGCGCTCGCAGATAGGCACCATGTACGGCACTCTCAAGAAGGGACCGCGCTACCTCGAAATGACCGACGGATATGTTACCGGTCTTGCTTTGAATGAGGAAAATGAAATTATCGGCTACAAGTTTGTGAACTTCGGCAAGATGATGGACTTCATCAAGGACGGCGACGACGCGAACACCGCTTTTGAAAAGGCTCAGGGTCAGTACGGACGCGTAGCCGACGCGGTGAAGATCATCGATCCGAGAAAGCAGTAAGGAGGTACATAAGAATGGCTTTATTTGAATCCTATGACAGACGCGAAAAGCAAATTCTCGCTGTTATCAAAGAATACGGCATCAACTCCATTGAGGAATGCGCCGATATATGCAAGGAAAAGGGTCTCGACATCTACAAGCTCGTAGAGGGCATTCAGCCTATCTGCTTTGAGAACGCAAAGTGGGCGTACACAGTCGGCTGCGCTATCGCTATCAAGAAGGGCTGCAAGCGCGCCGCGGACGCTGCCGCCGCTATCGGCGAGGGCTTGCAGAGCTTCTGCATCCCGGGCTCCGTCGCAGACCAGAGAAAGGTCGGCTTGGGTCACGGCAATCTCGGCAAAATGCTGCTTGAGGAGGAGACCAAGTGCTTCTGCTTCCTCGCGGGTCACGAGAGCTTCGCTGCCGCGGAGGGCGCTATCGGTATCGCCGAGAAGGCAAACAAGGTACGCAAGGAGCCGCTGCGCGTTATTCTGAATGGTCTCGGCAAGGACGCGGCGCAGATAATCGCTCGCATCAACGGCTTTACCTACGTTGAGACGGAGATGGATTACTACACGGGCGAGGTAAAGGAAGTGTTCCGCAAGAGCTACTCCGAGGGCTTGCGCGCTAAGGTAAACTGCTACGGCGCGAACGACGTTACCGAGGGCGTTGCTATCATGTGGAAGGAGGGCGTTGACGTTTCCATTACGGGCAACTCCACTAACCCCACGCGCTTCCAGCACCCAGTTGCGGGCACCTATAAGAAGGAGTGCACCGACAAGGGCAAGAAGTACTTCTCCGTGGCTTCGGGCGGCGGTACGGGACGTACCCTCCACCCCGACAATATGGCGGCGGGTCCCGCTTCCTACGGCATGACCGACACTATGGGCCGTATGCACTCCGACGCGCAGTTCGCGGGGTCGTCCTCCGTTCCCGCGCACGTTGAGATGATGGGGCTTATCGGCATGGGCAACAACCCCATGGTAGGCGCTACCGTGGCTTGCGCCGTTGCCGTTGAAGAGGCGCTTAAGGGCTGATTTAACAAAAACAAACTCGCTCCTCCCCGACAGGGGAGGAGCATTATTTATATAAATTATATAAAACACAAAAACCGTCGGAAAACCGACGGTTAATGGAGCTGTTAATCGGAGTCGAACCGATGACCTCATCCTTACCAAGGATGTGCTCTACCAACTGAGCTATAACAGCATATAAACATTTTCGATGACCACATCCTTACCAAGGATGTGCAGCGTTTGCGCGGAGCGCAAACACGACCAACTGAGCTATAACAGCATTTAATGCAAATGACAGCGCCGCTATAACAGCGCAATCATCACAACGTAATTATTATATCACAACGCTCGGAATTTGTCAAGGGGTTTTTAAAATTTTTTTAGCAAAAAATCGGGAGCGTTATACACGCTCCCGACGCTGTTGCTGCAAAAATCAAGCCCCGAGCATCTTTTTCTCCATTTCCTGCGGGTTGTTGGAGTATTCGAGCGCGGTCTGGTAGGTTATCTTGCCCGCCTTGTAGAGCCTGCTGAGGCTCTCGATGAGCGTTTGCATGCCCTGCATGGTGCTGCCCTGCATGGTCGTCTCCATCTGCGCTATCTTGTTGGAGCGGATAAGGTTCTTGATAGCGTCCGAGCCAAGCATTACCTCGACTGCGGCGCAACGCGATTTGCCGTCCGACGCGGGAACGAGCGTCTGCGCGATGATGCCCTGTATCATATTCGCCAACTGGGCGCGAACCTGCTCCTGCGCGTGAATGGGGCAGGCGTCGATTATACGGTCGATAGTCTGCGCGGCAGAGCTTGTATGCAGCGTTCCGAATACCAAGTGTCCCGTTTCGGCAGCCGTCATTGCAAGCGAAATGGTCTCGTAGTCTCTCATCTCGCCGATGAGAATAACGTCGGGATCCTCGCGCAGCGCGCTTCTGAGGGCGTAATCGAACGTCGGAACGTCGCGTCCTATCTCGCGCTGGTGGATAGTTGCCTTAGCCTGCTCGTAGCGGTACTCGATAGGATCCTCTATCGTGATGATATGGCAGGCGCGCGTTTCGTTGATATGCTGTATCATAGCCGCGAGCGTCGTGGATTTGCCCGCGCCCGTGGGTCCCGTAACGAGCACGAGCCCTCTGCGCTTTCTCGCCAGCTCGAGTAGGACGGTGGGCATTCCGAGATCGTCGAGAGTGGGGATATCCGCATTCAGCAGACGTATCGAGCAAGCCAGCCTGCCGCTGTGGTGGAACACGTTTACACGCTGTCTCGCGCCGTTTTTGAGCTCGAACGAAAAGTCTATGTCCTGACCTTCGGTGAGCAGCTTCTCCTGCTCCGCCGAAAGAATGGAAACGATAGTGCGGTGGACTACCTGGTCGGAGAGCTCCGTAAACTTGCAAAGCTCGCCGTTTACACGGATGACCGTCGGCGCGCCGACCGTCAGATGAATATCGGACGCCCCCACGGAGCGCGCCTGCATAATAAATTCTTCAAACGTCATAACAAAACTCCTTATCTGTTATTACTTTATTTTGAACTGGATACCGCTTGCCGAAAAATAAACCTCGTCCGAGGAATTTGCGATACGCTGATTAACGCGCCCGACTATCTCCCTGTAAGCCGCGAAATAGCCGTCCTCGGGAATGACCGAAAAGCCCGTTTCAAGCGTGATTATCATGATGTCTCCGCGGTTTTCGCGAACCTTTTCGCGCGCCGCCGAGATGTCGTCGATTATGCGCTTTTCGAGCTCCTTTTTTTCGGCGTCGTCGGGCGTTTTTCTGTCGGGGAACATCTCTTTCATTATCAGTCTCGTATACGAGGAAACGCTGTCGAAGATGACGAACTTGTGATCCTTTACCTCGTCAGCGGGGGAGAGGCTGTCCGAGCTTACTATCTCCCATTCAACGCCGTGCTTGTTGTTGTCGAACTCGATGCGGTTGCGGATATCGTGGTCGATCTCTCCGCCCATTTTCAAGTAGAGAACGTAGTCGAACGCCGCGAAGCCCGTGACCGCGTAGCGCGACTTGCCGCTTGCCGCGCCGCCTGTAATAAGTATAGATTTGGACATAGCTTTTTTCCTTTCACGAAAAAATTTTTACGCTGATTTAATTATATCATATATTAAACAAAAAGTAAAGAGTTTGTTGAAAAAAATTTGTAAAGAAATTTGCTCACAATATCTCGAAATCCACTATATCCGCGGTGCAGGTGTCCATCATATTTATCCCGCAGGTGAACTTTATGTTGTCGACGGTGACGCTCACCTTCACAAAGCTGCCGTCCTCGGGCAGCGCGGAAACGTCCGCGGAGACCTCCCCGTAAACGGCGTTCCCGAGGTACACATAGCCGTATTCGTTCTCCCAGTACATGCCGCCGCGCGTATTTATGCGCGGAAAGTGCGCCGTTCCGACGTCGGGGTCGAAGCGGTAGCCCATAACGGGCATCGTACATTCGCACCCGCTCGGCACGAAGATGATGTCGCCCTCCGCGACATTGTATTCGTCCTCGGGCGCAGCGCACATATATCCCGTCATCGTCGCCTCGCCCTCGAAAGCCGCCATGCCGCCCATAAAGTATATCTCGGGGAACCCGAGCTCCGAGCCGAGCTTTACCGAGCCGTCGCCAAGCGTATATTCCGTGCTGTCGAGCCCGTGCGCGAAATTCACCTCCGCCTGCTTCAGTGTAAGCCCGCAGAACGTCTCCCCGACCGAGACCCGTTTGTAGTCCTTTTTCGGCGTCTCGGAAACGTCCGTGAACCGCAGAGACTCCCCGTCGAAAACGTCCGCGTCGTCATAGCTTGTCCGACAAACGCCCGAGGGCTCGGCAAGATAAACGAACCCGTCGCACACCACGCCCGAAAAATTCTCCTCGGAGAACTCCGCGGGGTCGCCGTCCGTGCCGCTGCTCGTGAATATCATCGTGAGCTCCGAGCGCCGAATGACATCGCCCGCAAGCCCCACGAGGAACGTGTTCTCGGGGTCGTCGGTCTCCTCCGAGGACTCGGGCTCCGAGACCTGCGGCTCGCTCTCCGCAGAGCTATCGACGCTGCTTTCCGAGCTGCTCTCGGAGCTGCTGCTTTGAACCCCGCCGCCGTTGTCGGCGCTCTGCACCGAAGAGCTCGTCGAGAAGCTCGCCGAGGAGCTTTCCGAGCTTGTCCCGTCATTCGCGCAGCCCGTAAGAGCCGCCGCGATGACCACTGCCGTAACGATACGTAATTTTTTCATAAAAACTCCTTTACACAAGCCGAGCGGCTCTCCCGAGGGGAAAGCCGCGGACAGTGATTTTTTAATTGCCGAGCATTGTTAAAGGGCAGCCGCTAAGCCTTTGAATAGAGCCTGCTTACGCCGTTGTAACTCCCTATTTCCGCGCACCCGCAATAATTGCTCTTCGCGCGCGACGCGAGCACCTTTTTGGCGGTCGGCGACGAGAGCACCTGCGCGACGGTCTGTTTTCCGTCGCCCGGCGTTTTCTTGTATTTCGCGCGCTTTGCCGCGAGCCTTTTTGCCGCGAGAGTGCGCTTTTTCTTGAGCTCACGCGCTCTCTTTTCGGCGAGCTTTTTCTCGCGCTCGTTGCGCTTGGCCTTCGCGAGGTCGCGGTCGAATTTGTTGCACTCGGCAACGGTCGGCAGCCGCCTGTAATTCGCCGAGCCCGTAAAGCTGCGTATCTCGCGGTCGAGCGCGGCGTTCAGCCCCGCAACGTCCGCGCCGTCGCCGCCGCCCCGTATGGACTTTTTATACGCTGCCAGCGCCGAAAGCGCGTTGGACAGGCGCATGGCGTTCACCTCGTCCTTTGTGCGGCAGGCGTTCAGCGAGCAGCGGTACATTTTCTTCGCGCTCTCGGTCTTCTGGAAGCTCGAATACGCCTCGGGGTCTTTTGAGGCGAGGTATTGCTGTTCGCTCGGCGTAAGCCCCGAGCCCGTGCGCATCTTTGCCTTGATGCCCGTCAAACGGCTGTCGTTCGCCTTGTCGTACTCCTTCTCCGCAAACAGCTTATCAAGCTTTTCCATCTGCTCCTTTACCATTTCGGAGATGGATTTTGTAACGTCCTCGGGCTTTTCCGCGGCGCTTTCGACGGCATTTTTATCGGCAGTCTCGGCGGTTTTCTCGGCGCTCTGCTTCTCCGCGGACTGCTTCATTTCTTCAATCTTCCCGAGGATTTCCTCGGCGCTCGGCTGCGTTCTTCCGCGGCGCGCTTCGGCGCGGGCTCTTGCCGAAAAATCGGCGGTATCCTTTGAACGGCAGTCCGCAAAGCCCGTCTCAATATGGCTGCGAACGCTTTCCGTTGTCTTTATTGATTTTACGTAAGCGGTTATCGAACCGACAGCGGACAGATCCATACAAGCCACCTCCATATAATTATAGTATCTTAAATTATATCGGCAGGCGTGCGGGCTTTCTTTAGCTCAAAAGGCATAATTTGTATATATTTCACAAACAAATACAGCATATTGTACAAAAGCGTGCCGCTTTTGGCAATCCCAATAAAATGCCCCCGAAAGTTCGGGGGCGTTTTTCCGTCGGGCTGCAACGCCCGTTTTACCGCTTGAAATTGCCGTCTCCGCCCATAAGAGCCGTCATCTCCTCGATGCGCTCCAACGGGAACGGCGGCATGGCTATCGGCTTCATCGCCAGCGAAATGAGCTTCATGGGGTTATCGTCCGCCGCGATACGGTTCGACGACAGCGCGCCGCATATCCTGCAGCGGTGAACGATCGCCCATTCGCCGTTTTTTCTCACCCACACCGCGATAGGCTCCATTACGCCTCCGCAGTCCGCGGAGCGGTCCCCGACCTCGTTGTCGAGATGTTGGCTCGACAGGCAGTTCGGGCAGTGGTTTCTGTGCTCGCTCCCCGCGCCGTCCGGAGTGACGAGCCGTCCGCAAACCTTGCAGGTAAACGGCTCGGTGCACGGGTGGGTCTTATAATAGTCCTTTTCAAACGACCTTTTTTTGTTTTCCCTGTTCATGGGGTATCCTCCTGAAAGAATTTATCGCCCTTTCGGAGGAATGTCGGGATCTTCCGCAAACCTCCGAGGTTAAGCGGCAGTCTCCCCCTTATAGTTATTATTTTTCATAAACTTTTCCTTTCGATGAACGTATTTGCGGCATTTTTGACGCCAAGACAATTATAACACGATTTGTCCCGTTTGTCAACCCCCGACGCGCTTCCGAAAGCTTTTTGAAAAGGGAGGGCGAAAAGCGCCGTAAATTCCGATTTTCCTCGTGTTCTATTTTTTTCTTGGCGTTCATAGAATTTACCGAAAGACGGGACAAGTATTTCGGAGGTCAAGATGATAAGCACTATGAAGCTGCCGCTGAAGTCGGCTGCGAAGATCCGCATAACGGAGCCGATCTCGGGCATTGCCGAGATACGTCTGCGTGCGGGCAGACCCGCCGTCTGCGTGAATATCCTCGGCGATATGCGCGTGTGCTCCGAACCGTTTTCGGCGGGAGAGCTCGCGGACTGCTTCGCCGAGATATGCCGATACTCCGTGCACAGCTTTCAGGAGGACATCGCGCGGGGCTTCGTCACGCTCGACGGGGGGCACCGCGTCGGGATATGCGGCACGGCGGTCACGAACGGCGGAAGGATAGAGATGTTCAAGGACATCTCGGGGCTGAACATCCGAATTGCGCACGAAATAAAGGGCTGCGCGGACGAGATTTTTTCGCGGTTCTTTTCGGGAGGGCTGCGCTCCGTGCTTATCGCGGGCAAGCCCCTCTGCGGCAAGACGACCGTTCTCCGCGACCTCGCGAGACGGCTCGGAGAGCGGCATAGGGTGACGCTTATCGACAGCCGCAACGAGCTTTCCGCTTCCTATCACGGCACTCCCACGCTGGATATAGGGCTGAACACAGACGCGCTGTGCGGCTGCCCGAAAAGCGAGGGCATTATGCTGGCGCTGCGGACGCTCAGCCCGGAGGTCGTCATCTGCGACGAGATAGGAAACGACGGGAGCGCCGTCGAACAGGCGCTGTTCTGCGGCGTGAAGATAATCGCCTCGGCGCACGCGGCGAGCCTCGACGAGCTGAACAGACGTCCTCAGACGCGCGGCATCGCGCCGTTTTTCGACTGCTGCGCGCTGATAGGGGAGCGCGGCAGGCTGCTGGACTATCGGGAAAAAGGGTGATGTTATGAGACTGTTGGCGGCGCTGATAGCGTTGGCGTGCTGCGTGTTGGAGGGGTTTCGGCGGTAGGGGGAGCGCGGCAGGCTGCTGGACTATCGGGAAAAAGGGTGATTTTATGAGACTGTTGGCGGCGCTTATCGCGCTGGCGTGCTGCGTGTTGGAGGGGTTTCGGCGAAAGGGCGCGCTGAAACGCCGCGCCGAATTTACGGGCGAGATCTCGCGGATGCTGAGCGGGTTTCTGATAGAGATACGCTGTTCGGGAGCGACGCTGGACGAGCTTATCCGCCGCGCGGACGGCAGGTTCGCGGAGCTTGCGCGGGGATATATTGCCGTAGGAGAGGACGCGAGGGGCGCGTGGGAGCTGGCGTGCTCTCAACTGCCGAAAAACAGCGGGGAGAGGGCGCTTCTGGACGAGCTGGGGCGCGATTTCGGGACGTCCGACAGAGAGGGCACGCTGAGGCTTGTCGAGCTGTACGCGGAGCGTTTTTCCGAGCTTGAGCGCGAGGCAAGGGAGGCGTATTCCCGAAAGGGGAGGGCGGTCGCGCAGGTGGGCGCACTGTGCGGCATTGCCGCGGCGATCATGATAATTTGAGGGATTATATGGAACTGGATCTGCTTTTCAGGATCGCCGCGGTGGGCATTATCGTGGCTGTGCTGAATTTAATTCTCAAAAAGACCGACCACGACGAGCAGGCGGTCATGATGACCGTGGCGGGGCTGATAATCGTGCTGATGATGCTCATTCCCGCTATCGAGGAGCTGTTTGAGACCATACGGAACGTTTTCGGGCTGTGGTGATTGTATGAATATCGTTACGCTGTGCGGATTTGGGATACTGGCGGCGGCGCTGTGCGTTATCGTTCGGCAGATAAAGCCCGAGAGCGCCGTGTTCGTCGGGGTCGCGGCGGGGGTCGCGATACTCGCTGCCGCGGTAACGGCCGCCGCGCCGTCGATAGGCGCGGTGACGGAGCTCGCGGAAAATGCGGGCATTAGCGGGGAGTTTACGAGGGTGCTGCTGAAGGCGCTCGGGGTGTGCTATATCACGACGCTCTCGGCGGACTGCGCGAGGGACGCGGGGGAGAGCGCCGTCGCGGCGAAGCTGGAGCTTGGCGGCAGGATATCCATTGCGGCGATATCGCTGCCCGTGTTTGTGGAGCTGGCGAATACGGTCACGGGGCTTGTGGGGTGAATTAGTATTTAAGAGAATAGTTGTTAGCAGTTAGTTTATGTTTGCCGCGCAGCGGCTGAAAAGTTTTGTCAAAGCAAAGGAATGAAAAGCGATGAAAACCGTGTTTTTTGCCGTTTTGGCGGCGTTTTTTTCGATAATTTTCGCTCCCGCGGCCGCTGCCGAGACTGTGGACTTCGGTCGGGAGCAGCTCGAGGAGGCTCTGCCCGACAGCGCCCGCGAGGCCTTGGAGGACAAAAATATCGCTCCCGACAACTCGGGGGCGCTGGGGCTGTCGTTCGGGGGAGCGCTCGGGGAGATATGGGAGCTGTTCAAGAACAACGTCACAAAGCCCCTGCGGCTGCTCTGTTCGCTGTGCGGGGTGGTCATTTTCTGCGCCGTTGCCGAGAGCGTTTGCGGGGAGGGGAGCATGAAGGGCGTGCTTTCGGCGGTGGGCGTGCTTTGCGGCGCGGGGATAGCCGCCGCGGCTGTGTACGAGGTGCTGGACGGGACGCTCGGGCTGCTGAGCGCGGCGGCGAATTTTATGCTCGTGTTCATTCCCGCGTTTACGGCGATAGCGGCGGTGCTCGGTCACGTTACGACCGCGTCCGCCGTGAACGCTGCGGCGCTCGCGGCGACGCAGCTGTTCTCGCAGCTCTCCGTGAACTTCCTAGCGCCGCTCTGCGGTACGGTCATCGGGGTATCGACCGCGGGCGCGGTTCACCCTCAAATGCATCTGGACAAGCTCGGGGAGCTGATAAAAAAGTTCGCGGTGTGGGGGCTGACGCTGATAATGACCGTGTTTATGAGCGTGCTCTCGGCGCAGACGCTGGTCGCGTCGTCCGCGGACAACGCGGCGATAAAGACGGCGAAGTTTATGGTCTCGCAGGGGGTGCCGATAGTCGGGGGGACGATATCCGACGCCGTGAATACGTTTAGCGGGAGCCTGACGATGCTGAAAAGCAGCCTGGGTACATACGGGATAATGGCGGTCGCGGCGATACTGCTGCCCGAGCTGGTGAGCCTGATATGCTACAGGGCGGCGCTGGCTTGCTCGGAGTACGCGGCGGAGACGTTCGGGCTGAAGGAGCTTACCGCGCTGCTGAAGAGCTGCGGCGCGGCGATGACAATCATAATCGCGGTGACGGTGTGCTTTCTGCTGCTGAATACTCTGGCGGCGGCGCTGCTGCTGGCGATAACGGGGACGGTGTAAAATGAGGTTTTTGTCAACTATCTGCATTTCGGCGATATGCACGGCGCTTTTCAGAATGCTGGTGCCCGAAAATAAGTACTCGAAGCAGATTTCACTGCTTATCGCGGCGGTCTTTCTGCTGACGGGGATAACGGCGGTGACGGGCGCGGAGATAGACCTTGACGCGCATAATTACGATATGAGCGCGAGCGGCGGGCTCACTGGAATGACCGCCGACGTTAACGAAAATCTTCGGCGCAAGGTATGCCAAGATATGTCCGACAGGCTGTACGAGCTGCTCGGGGAGCACGAAATTTATCCCGAAGAAATTCACGTTATCGTTAATATTTCGGGTTTGTACAGCATAAATATTACACAAGTAAAGCTCGTCTTCGGCGGGGGAGAGCATGCGGCGGCAGAAGCGGCGGCGGAGCTCCTCTCGCGGGAGCTTTCGGAGGACATCAAAGTAACGGCGGAGGTAAAGGAGTGAGGTTATCGGAGCGTTTAAAGGAGTTCCTGCTCGGGGATAAGGGCAGAAAAATCGTTGTCGCGGGGGCGGTCGCGGTCATGCTGTTGCTGCTGCTCGGCACCGTTTTCCGCGGCGGCAGTGAGAAAAGCGCCTCCGAGCCTTACGCCGCCGACGAAAACGCCGCCGATATCGAGCGGGAGCTCGAGCAGCGGCTGACAAGCCTCATTTCGCGCATCGACGGCGCGGGCGAGGTTACGGTGATGGTGACGCTGGACACGGTCTCGCAGAGGGTGTACGAGAAGGACAGGAAAACGGAGAGCTCGTCGAACAGCGGCGCGGACGGCGGCTCGCAGAGCTCGGGCAGCGAGACGGAGGTGGTGCTCGCGGGAAGCGCCAAGGAGCCGCTGCAGGTCGGCACGGTGCTGCCGAAGGTGCGCGGAGCGGCTGTGGTGTGCTCGGGCGCTTCCGACCCCGCCGTAAAGGAGCGCGTCGCGAATACGGTCGCCAAGGCGCTGAACATCGGTATGTCCAAGGTCTATGTGACCTGTTGAATTTGAGAGGAGTATTTTATGAAGAGACTTAATTTGATCATCGGGAAGAAACAGATAGCGATAGCTTCGCTGACGGTGCTGCTCGGCGCGGCGGTCGCGGTGAACTTTATCGTGTCGTCGGGGAAGAAGAGCGAGGTAACGCAGCCCTCGACGCAGGTGGGCGGCAGCGCGAACTACGGCGATACCTCGTTCGTGTCGAACGACGCGGGCAGCGACGCTTATTTCGCGCAGGCGCGGCTTGACAAGCAGCAGACCCGCGACGAGGCGGCGCAGGTAATCGCGAGCATGTACAACGGCGGAGATATGACCAAGGACGAGCTGACGGTGGTGGAAACGAACGCGCAGGCTCTGAGCTCCGTTATCGAGAGCGAAAACAAGATCGAAACGCTGCTGAAGGCGCAGGGCTTCGCGGACGCGCTTTGCTATCTCAGCGACAGCGGCGCGAACATTATCGTCAAAACGGACGGTCTCGACGCGGCGGGCGCGGCTAAGATAAAGTCCACGCTGCTTTCGGAGGTCGAGGTCGCGAGCGGCAATATAACCATTGTCGAGGTGAAATAAACAGTCGCCGCAGCCTTGTACGGGGCTGCGGCTTGCTTTATGTCATTTCCGATTTTTTGATGCCGAACATCAGCCTGAGAAAGCCGACGAACATTTTCGGGCTTTTCACTACGACAACCTTCATATGTATTCTCCTCTCACAGTCTTAAAAGGAAGATCCCCAGCACTATCAGCAGAACGGCGATGACGAACAGCATTACCTTGAGCGAAAAGAACGACAGACACATGACCGCTCCGAGAAACGCCGCTATCGCGAGCACCGCGCCCGCTCCCGCTCCGCAGCGCTTTCTTCGTCTTTTCGGTCCGCGCATGCCGTTCACCGCCTTTCCGCTGATTTTGCCTGTTCTAATCGCATTTTATTCCAAAAACCGAAATTGGTTACAGTTTTCTTTAAAAAAGGGCTTGTTTATTGCGGAAATTTGTGGTATAATAGAAACAACCTAAAACCTTACAGAAAACAACGCTGTAATTCAGCGGGGGTGTAGTTGGGAATGGCGGCGGCAGCCTGCCGCTGTGGTATAATAATACAGTATAAGGAAAAATGCGGTCAAAACCGTTTATCATATGGAGGAAAAATATGGAATCATCTAAAAAACATACCGCGGGGAGCATCAAGGTGTCGGAGGAGGTCATCCTCAAGATAGCGGAGACCGCCGCGTGCGAGATCGAGGGCGTCGCCTCAAAGGGTCAGCGGCTGGAGCCGCCGTCGGCGATGGCGAGGCTGAGGGGTCCCGTCCGCGCGAGGATACTCGGCGAGGCGGCGGCGATAAAGTTCGACATTTCCGTCGTGGACGGGTACAACGCCGTAAAGGTCGCGGAGAGCATACAGCGCAGCGTGAAAAGCGCCGTGCAGAATATGACGGGCTTTACGGTGACGAAGGTCGACGTTAATATCGCGGGGGTAAGCTACGGGGAAAACGACGGCGCCGCCGCGGAGCAAAATTGAGGTGAACCGATGAGTGAAAGACTAAGCCGCCCCGAGGTTCGCGAGGGGGCGTTTCTGATATTGTATCAGCTGCTTTTCGGCACGACGCTCGAGGAGATAGACGAGCTTAACGCCGAGGCGTTCGATATGGCGAAAAACGAACAGACCGAGGAGATAGTAAGGGGCGTTCTCGGGCACGACGAGGAGCTTCGCGGTATAATCGCGAAATATTCGACCTCGCGCTCCGTGTCGCGCATCGCTAAGGTCAATATGATAATACTTAAAATTGCCGTTTATGAGATGAAATACTGCGAAAGAGTGCCAAACGCCGCCGCCATAAACGAGGCGGTGGAGCTTGCGAAGAAGTATTCGCTTAAAGCGGACAGCGGCTTCATAAACGGGATATTAAATTCATATATGAGGGAGCTCGATGGAAAAGAATAATGCAATAAAGCCGTACAGTGTGTCTCAGATAAGCGAAAAGATAAAGCAGACGCTCGAGGGCAGCATGCTGTTGCGGAGAGTGACCGTGCGCGGCGAGGTATCGGGTTACTCGAAAAACAGCGGAATGTACAGCAAGTATAACATATATTTTTCGCTGACGGAGGGAAAGTTCAAGCTCCCCGCCGCGATGTTCACGGATGATGATATTTCGCTTCGGGACGGCGATATGGTGGTATGCGACGGAATGATATCGACCTATGCGCCCTACGGGGAATACCAGATAAAGTGCTATTCCGTAAAAAAGGACGGCGAGGGCGACGCGGCGCTCGCGCTGGAGCGGCTGAAAGAAAAGCTGTGTGACGAGGGGCTTTTCGAGCAGAAAAGAGAGCTGCCGGCTTACCCGAAGAAGATAGCCGTGATAACCTCCCCGACGGGGGCTGCCGTGCACGATATTATGAATGTTATCGGGCGGCGTTACCCCGTAACAAGGCTTTTGCTGATTCCCGCCAACGTTCAGGGCGAAAACGCCGTGCCGTCGCTGATAAAGGGCATCGAGGCGGCGCAGAAAACGGACGCGGATCTTATTATTTTCGGGCGCGGCGGCGGTTCCAGCGAGGATCTGGACTGCTTTAATTCGGAAAAGCTCGCGAGAGCTATCTACGCGAGCAAAATACCCACGATAAGTGCCGTCGGGCACGAGATAGACACGACCATAGCCGACCTTGCCGCCGATAAGCGCGCGCCCACGCCGTCCGCTGCGGCGGAGCTCGCCGTGCCCGACAAGAACGAGATACTCGCGGAGCTGACGGCGCTTAAAGGCGCGGTCGGTCACGTGATAAAACGCTCGCTTTCGGACGCGGAGCGGGACGTTGCCGTGCTTGAAAGGGACGTTCGGCTTTATTCTCCGCGCGGCAGAGTCGCCGAGTGGGAGCGGGAGCTGGCGCGGCTCTCCGAGGGAATATCCAACAATATGCACAGGCGGCTCGCATACGCGGAAAACACGCTGAAAAACATCGGCGCGTCAATAGCGGCGCTCAATCCTCTGGAGGTGCTGCTGCGCGGATATTCGCTGACGAGCGCGGGCGGAAGGATAATCAAAAGCGCAGGGGAGCTTTCCGAGGGCGACGAGATAGATATAAAATTCGGCGAGGGCAGCGCGGCTGCCGTCGTAAAAACAGTAAAGGAATGATAAAAATGGACTTTGAAAAGGAAATGAGCAAGCTGAGGGAAATTTCCGAAAAAATGAGCGGCGGCGGGCTTTCGCTCGAGGAATCCATGAAGCTGTATACGGAAGCTGTGGAGCTTACCGAAAGGCTCAAGGAATATATCAATAACGCGAAGCTTACCGTTGAAAAGCTGGAAGCGAAATAGTATGGTAAACGTTAAGGAAATTCTCGCGGACTACGCGGAGATGACCGAGGAGGCGCTCGGAAAGTATCTCCCCGAGACGGAATGTCTGCAAAAGAGCGTCGCGGACGCGGCTCGGTACTCTCTTTCGGCGGGCGGGAAGCGCATCCGTCCCGCGCTCGTTATGGAGTTCTGCCGCGTGTGCGGCGGAGAGCCCGAAACGGCTCTGCCCGCGGCGTGCGCTATCGAGATGATGCATACGTTCTCGCTTATCCACGACGATCTGCCGTGCATGGACGACGACGATATGCGCCGCGGAAAGCCCTCCTGCCACAAGGCGTTCGGCGAGGCGACGGCCGTGCTCGCGGGGGACGCGCTGGCGATACTGCCGTTTCGGGTGATAGCCGAGGCGGGCTTGAGGAAAACTCTTCCGCAGGACGCCGCGCTGCGCATAATAAAGCTCCTCGCGGAGCTTTCGGGCATTTCGGGAATGATAGGCGGGCAGACCGTCGACCTCGAAAACGAGGGAAAGCAGCCGCCCGTGAGCGTTATCCTCGAGATGTACCGAATGAAAACGGGCGCGCTGCTGGAGTTCTGCTGCAAGGCGGGCTGCATTGCGGCCGGAGCCGGCGCGGATAAGCAGCTCGCGGCGGGGAGCTACGGACAGCGGCTGGGGCTGGCGTTCCAGATAGTGGACGATATCCTCGACGTTACCGCCGACGAGAAGCTCCTCGGGAAGCCCGTCGGCAGCGACAGCGCGGACGGGAAATACACCTACGTCACGGCGGTCGGTCTCGAAAAGGCGCGGGAGCAGGCGCGCTCTCTCACCGAGCAGGCAGTGGAGCTGCTCGGCGCTTTCGACGACAACGGCTTTCTCGTCGGGCTTACAAATATGCTTTTAAATCGTCAATATTGACGGAGGTTCTTTCGTAAAAAATGATGAAATTGATAATGCTTAATCCCATTATCTCGGTGGGGTTTATATCGTGGATAGCGGCGCAGATATTGAAAACGCTTCATTATTCGATAAAATTCAAGTCGTTCAATCCCGAGAGAATAACGGGCGCGGGCGGTATGCCGTCGTCGCACTCGTCGCTGGTGGTGTCGGTCGCGATCTATACGCTCAGGCTCAAGGGCTTTGAGAGCACGGAATTCGCGTTCGCGGCGCTGCTTATGGCTATCGTCATCTACGACGCCATGAGCGTGCGGTACAACGCCGGGCTGCACGCCAAGGAGCTCAACAAGCTGCGGCATATCGTGGATAATCTCGACGACGAAATATCGCAGCTGAGCGGCGGCGACGAGGATTCCGATATCAACGAGCTTGTCAATCAAAAGGAGCTTAAGGAGTTCCTCGGGCACACGCCGATAGAGGTGTTGGCGGGCTCTCTGCTGGGAATATTGATAGCTATGGTATTTCCGCTGAAATAATATCTGCGCGAGGTATGTTATGTTACTTGACGACAATATTGATCACGACATTATTTCACATATGACGACTCCGCAGCTTAAGGCGCTCTGCAGGGAGCTGCGGAGCTGCATTTTGCGTACCGTGATGAAAAACGGCGGGCATTTGTCCTCGAACCTCGGCACTGTGGAGCTCGCGGTCGCGATACATTACGTTTACGACGTTTTCGGCGGCGATAAAGTTATCTGGGACGTCGGACATCAGGCTTACGCTCACAAGCTGCTTACGGGGCGCTTTTCGGGGTTCGACACCCTGCGGAAGAAGGGCGGCGTTTCGGGCTTTACGCGCCGCGCGGAATCCCCTGCGGACGCGTTTGTTTCGGGGCACAGCAGCACGTCCGTTTCGGCGGCTTACGGCATTTCCACGGCAATGCGCTTAAAGGGCGAGAGCGGCGCTGTGGCTGCCGTTATCGGAGACGGCGCGCTTACGGGCGGAATGGCTTACGAGGGGCTCAACAACGCGGGAAAGACCGCCTCGAACCTCACGCTTATCCTCAACGACAACGCGATGTCGATTAGCAAGAGCACGGGCGCGCTCGCGCGGTACCTCGCGCATATCCGCTCCACGAGGAAATACTACCGCGCCAAGGAGCGCGTAAAGACCGTGCTCTCGTCTGTGCCGCTGGTGGGGCGCTCGCTCGAGAGAGCCGTCGCGGCGACGAAAACGCTCGTCAAGGAGGCGCTCTACGACAGCAGCAACCTGTTCGAGAACCTCGGCTTCGCGTACATCGGTCCCGTGGACGGGCACAATATCGAGGACCTGACCGAGGCGCTGTCGGTGGCTAAGCTGATGAAACGCCCGTGCGTAGTCCACGTTTTCACGCGCAAGGGAAGGGGCTACAAGCCCGCCGAAAGCAACCCCGGGGAGTACCACGCCGTTGCGGCGAACGGCGCTGTCGAGGAGTTTGCGTACAACGATATTCCCACGCACGTTGACGGCAGCTTTTCGGAGGCTTTCGGGCGCGAGCTGGAGCGGCTCGGCAAGTCCGACGGGCGCATCTGCGCGATAACCGCCGCGATGAAGTACGCGGTGGGGCTGAACTACTTCAAAAACAGCTGCTGCGCGCGGTTTTTCGACACGGGCATCGCCGAGCAGCACTCTGTGACGTTCGCGGCGGGGCTCGCGGTGCAGGGGATGCTGCCCGTGTTCGCTGTGTATTCGACGTTTTTGCAGCGCGGTTTCGACCAGATAATTCACGACTGTGCAATAGAGAACACGCACATAACGCTCTGCATAGACCGCGCGGGCTTTGTCGGCGCGGATGGCGAGACGCATCAGGGCGTTTTCGATGTGCCGATGCTCCGCGCCGTGCCGAATACCGTCATCTACTGCCCCGCAACCTTCGCGGAGCTGCGAAAATGCCTGTCCGAGGCGATATACCGCACCGAGGGCATTGCGTGCGTGCGCTATCCCAAGGGCGGCGAGCCCGATTTTTCGGGCGTTCCCGAGCGGTTCAAGGCGGCTTTCGAGCCCGCGGTGAGCTTTTATTATTCGGGAAAGACCTCGCGCGTTCTCGGCATTGCTTACGGCAGAATTTCGGCGAGTCTGGCGGCGGCTTGCGGGGAAACGGGCGCGGATATGCTGCGGCTCGTTGCGATAAACCCGTTCCCCGAGGAGATATTCGATATAGCTCTCGGCTACGATAAGATAGTTTTCTTCGAGGAGGGCTCGCTGCGCGGCGGTGCTGCCGAGGGCTTTCTCGCGGAGCTTGCGCGGCGGGGCTACCGCGGCAGGGCGGAGACTGTCGGCGTCGGAGACGGCTTTGTTCCCATGGCGGCCGTCGAGGAGCAGCTCGCGATGTACGGGCTGGACGCGGACGGAATGGCTAAAAAATTGGAGGGCTAGCGATGTCAAAGTACAGCAGCGAGGAACAGCGGTTTCGGTACGAGGTCCGCAATGAAGCCGAGCAGTCGATAAAGGATTTGAACATAGACCGCGCGAATTTCCGCGAGGCTCCCAAAACCGAGTGGGAGCGCGTTATCAAGCGGTTTTACTATACGTTTATAGACTATGAAAGCTCTCTGAAAATTCATCTTGAATATTTGTGGCTGAAATTCCGCTCGGAGCTTAAGTATATCGGGAGCATTCAATACGGCTATCACGTTGACGATTGGTCGGAATTTGTCGGCAGGATCGACGAGCTTATCCCGAAAGAAAACCGCCCTGCCGAATACTACTACATAAACGACTGCGGTTGGGTCTACGAGGGGAAACTGCCCGAGATAATCCGTATCCTCGGCGATTGTACGGGTATGGTCGAGGATTTCTACATACTCCCTAAACGCGAGAGGTTCGACTGGGTAGTCTGCTATTGCGGCGACGGCGACAGTATGGGTATCTATTTGCGAGGGTGACTATGCGTCTTGACGTGTATTTAACGGAAAACGGGCTTTGCCGTAGCCGAAGCGCCGCGCAGAGCCTGATAAAGAACGGCGGCGTGACCGTAAACGGTAAGCCCGCCGCCCGAAATTCGCTTGAAATAGCCGAAACCGACATGGTGGAGATATCCGGGACGAAGCTCCCGAAATACGTCGGGCGCGGCGGTCAAAAGCTCGAGAGGGCGCTCGGGCTGTGGGGCATTGACCTCGGCGGCAAGACTTGCCTTGATATAGGCTCGTCGACGGGCGGCTTTACGGACTGCATGCTGCAAAACGGCGCGGCGAGGGTGTTCGCGGTGGACGTGGGCAGAGACCAGCTCGCCGAAAAGCTCCGCGCGGACAGCCGCGTGATCTCGCTGGAGCAGACGGATATCCGCGATTTCACGTTTGAAAAGTACGGCGTTTCGGCAGCGGATTTTATCGGCACGGACGTTTCGTTCATCTCGCTGAAGCTCGTTCTGCCGCATATGTACGGGCTCCTCGCGGAAGAGGGGACTGCCGTCGCGCTGATAAAGCCGCAGTTCGAGGTCGGGAGAAAAAATTTGTCCAAAAGGGGAATAGTCCGCGACGAAAAAACGCGCCTGAAATGCGTTGAGGAAGTCAAAAGTTTCGCGGAGCGGTGCGGTTTCACGGTGCTCGGCACGGCGGTCTCGCCGATAACGGGCGGCGACGGGAACGCCGAGTATCTGCTCGCGCTGAAAAAGTCGGAGGGAGAGCGGCAATGAGAGTGTTGATAGGCTGCAATATCAGAAAAGAGGGCGCCGCGGAGCTTGCCGCGGAGCTCGCCGCGCTGCTGAAAAAGAGCGGCTTTGCGCCGTGCGTTTACGGCAGGGACTCGGAGTACGCGGAAAGGCTCGGCGCGGATATCGTCGAGTCGCCGAAGATATGCGATTTTATGGTAACGGTCGGCGGCGACGGCACCATCCTCAAATGGGGCAAGATCGCCGCGGAGAACAATATCCCGCTGCTCGGCGTGAATATGGGCAGGCTCGGCTTTATGGCAACGCTCGAGCCGCACGAGATATCACGCATCCCCGAGCTGCTTAGCGGCGATTTTTCCGTAAGCAGGCGTATTTTGCTGGACTGCAAGGTGTTCCGCGAGGAGCGCGAGATCTTTTCGGAGCACGTCCTGAACGACGTTATACTGTCGCGCTCGAGCGTTTCCAAGCTCCCCGAGTACGTCGTCAACTGCGGCGACGCGGAGGTCTCGAGAGTGCGCGCGGACGGCATTATCTTCAGCACTCCGACGGGCTCCACGGCGTATTCGCTCTCGGCGGGGGGACCTATCCTGTCGCCCGACCTCGAGTGCATCGAGTTCACGGCGCTCTGTCCGCACACGCTGTTCAACCGCCCGATGCTGTTTTCGGACAAGCAGATAATTACGGCGCGCGTCAATCACTACCAGAACTCCAAGGCGACGTTCAGCGTGGACGGCGGCAGCGGAATACCCCTCATGGACGGCGACATTCTCCAGATAATGCTTTCCAAGCTGTCCTTGGGGCTGATAGAGACGGGCAGCGGTTTCTACGGCGCTATCCACAACAAGCTGATGACGCCGTTCAAGTGAGGTCGTTATGAAAAAAAAGGAACGTCAGTCGGTCATTATGCGGCTTATCTCGGAGAACGAGGTCTCAACGCAGAACGAGCTCAAGGAGCTTCTGGAGCGCGAGGGCATATCCGCCGCGCAGGCGACGCTCTCCCGCGATATACGCGAGCTGAGGATAAGGAAAAGCGAGGACGAGCTCGGCTGCTATTCCGCGGGGATAGCCGCGGGGGATATCGAATACAGCAGCATTTTCGCGCAGTCGGTCATTTCAATGGATTACGCGCAGAATATGGTCGTGCTGAAATGCCACGCGGGGCTCGCGAACGCCGCGTGCAAGGTCGTCGACGAGCGGGGCTTCGGCGCGGTCGTCGGCTCTATCGCGGGCGACGACACGGTATTCATAGTCACGAGGTCGGAAAATCACGCCGTTCAGCTGTTGGCGCAGCTCGCGCGGCTTACTGATAAGGATTGAGGAAATGTTAAGGGAGCTTTCAATTGAAAATCTCGCCGTTATCGAAAATGCGTCCGCGCGTTTCGGCGGGAGCTTTAACGTATTCACGGGAGAAACGGGCGCGGGAAAAAGCATTCTCATCGGCGGCATAAACGCCATTCTCGGGCAGCGCACCACAAAGGACATCGTCCGCACGGGCGCTAAGAAAGCCGTGATAACGGCGCTGTTTGACGAGCTCTCGGAGGAGGTCTCGGCAAAGCTCGCGGAGCTCGGCTTTCCCGCGGAGGACGAGCTGCTGCTCACGCGCGAGATATTCGCGGACGGAAAAAGCGCCGCGCGCGTAAACGGGCGCACGGCGACGGCTTCCATGCTCAAGGAGATAGGTAGTATGCTCGTGGACGTTCACGGGCAGCACGAAAACCGTATTCTGATGTCCAACGACAATCAGCGCGATATTCTCGACAACTACGCCGAGCTTTCGGGAGCGCTGGAGGAGTACCGCGCCAAATTCCGCGAGTTCGCGAGAGCCTCAAAGCGCCTGAAAGCCCTGCAGGACGAGGCGAACACGCGCGTTCTCAAAATCGAGCATCTCACCTCGGTCGTCGAGGAGCTGAAGGCTCTCGAGCTCGAAAAGGGCGACGGAGAGCGCCTTGAGCGGGAGCTTGAGCGCATGCAGAGGAACGCCGATATCGTCAAGGCCGGGATAGGCGCGTACAATTGCCTGAGCTCCGACGGAGAGCCCGCGGCAAGCGATCTTCTGCAAAGCGCCGCAAAGCTGCTGGCGGGCATCGCCGACGTCGAGCCCAAGGCAAGGGAGCTTTACGACAGGCTTACGGCGGTCATTCCCGAGGTGAACGACATAGCCGACGAGGTGTTCGCGCTCGGCGGCGACGAAACGGAGCTCCGGATGCAGGAGCTTACGGACAAGGTCTCCGCGCTGAAGCACGCCAAGCGCAAATACAATATGGACGCGGACGAGCTCGTGGACTATCTCGCGCAATGCACGGACGAGCTTGCGGAGCTGTCCTCCGCGGACGACGAGATAGAGCTGCTCTCCGAGAAAAAGCGCTCGCTCGCCGAGGAGGTAAAGACGCTCGCCGAGGGCATTTCCGAGCGCCGCAAAAGGGCTGCCGAAAAGATTTCCGAGGAAATATGCGCGCAGCTGAGCTTTCTGGATATGCCGAACGTGCGCATAATATTCGCGCTGAGCTCCGATAAGATAACGATAAACGGCAGGGACAGCGTGGAGCTGCTGATCTCCGCGAACGCGGGCGAGGAGCCCCGCCCGCTGAACAAGATAGCGAGCGGCGGCGAGCTTTCGCGCATCATGCTGGCGATAAAGAGCGTCCTCGCCGACCACGACAATATCCCGACGCTCATCTTCGACGAGGTGGACGCGGGGATAAGCGGGCGCGCCGCGCAGAAGGTCGGCGTAAAGCTCTCGGAGACCGCGGCAAAGCGGCAGGTGCTCTGTATCACGCACCTCGCGCAGATAGCCGCAAAGGCGGATACTCATCTGCTTATCGAAAAGCAGTCCGACGGCGAACGCACGTTCACGCACATAACGCAGCTCGACCGCGATGGCAGAAGGCGCGAGCTCGCGCGTATCATCGACGGCAGCGGAGAGAGCGAAAGCGCGCTCGCGGCCGCCGAGGAAATGCTGAAGAAAACGGGGGATTAGTTCTCCCGTTTTTTGTAATAAAATTACACTTAATTCACAAAAACTATGCGAAAAGTTACAGAAAATTATTTTGCTTTTATCATTAAATTATCACAATATTGAATTATAATTTGATTATCGAAAACGAAAGGGACGAGAAAATGGCATACGCAAACACATTTAAAAGGCGCGAGATGAAGTTCCTGCTCAACGAGGAGCAATACAAAATCCTCCGCGCGGAGATAGAAAAATATATGACCGAGGACAGCTTCGGCAAGCACACGATACTGAACGTCTACATGGACAACCGTAACAACGATCTGATAAGGACGTCCCTCGGAAAGCCCGTTTACAGGGAAAAGCTTCGGCTGCGGAGCTACGGGCACGTCGAGGACGGCTCCGAGGCGTTTCTGGAGATAAAAAAGAAGTTCCGCGGGATAACCTACAAGCGCCGCTTTGAGCTTACTTACAAGGAGCTCCACGACTACATAACCGACGGCGCAGCTCCGAGCAAGCGCGGGCAGGTTTTCGAGGAGATAGACTATATGATACGCCGCAGGGAGCTCGTCCCGAGGATAGTCATCTGCTACGACAGAGAGGCTTTCTACGGCAACGACGACAGGGAGTTCCGCCTGACGTTCGACGGGAACGTCCGCTTCAGACGAAACGACCTCGACCTCCGCTCGGGCGCAGACGGCGAGTATCTGAAAACGCAGCCCCACGTGATAATGGAGGTCAAATCGGCGGGCGCTATCCCGCTCTGGCTGGTGAGGGTGCTGTCGGAGAATAAGGTAACCTGCGGCTCGTTCTCGAAATACGGCAATATCTTCATGAACGAGATAAGACAAAAGCGTGAGGAGACCGTAAGATCCTTTGCGCTAAATACAAATAATGAGATAAACGGGAGTGTAAAGCAATGTTTTCAAGTATAATCGACACAAATGTCGGACTTACCGCGCAAAGCGCGATTTTCTGCACGCTGACCTCGGCGGCGCTCGGACTTTTCGCGGCGTTTTTGTACAGGCTCAATAATCCCCGCGCGTCCAAAAATCTTATGGTCACGCTGGTGGTGCTGCCCGTTCTGGTGCAGTCGGTGATAATGCTGGTGAACGGCTCGATAGGTGCGGGCATCGCGGTAATGGGCGCGTTCAATCTGGTGCGGTTCCGTTCCGCGCCCGGCACGTCCAGAGAGCTCTGCTACGTTTTTCTGGCAATGGGCATAGGTCTCGCGACGGGCATGGGCTATCTCGGCTTCGCGGCGATAATCGCGGTGTCGGTCGGCGTCATACTGGCGGCGCTCGGGTTCATTCCCGCGTTCGGCATCGTCAGAACCGCAAAGCTCCTGCGGGTGCTCATCCCCGAGGACGCGGACTATATGACCTGCTTCAAGGACGTTTTCTCCGAGTACACCTCAAGCTCGCGGCTGATAATGTCCAAAACGGTCAGCATGGGAACGCTTTACGAGCTGCGGTACGAAATAATCCTGAAGAACGCCGAAAAGGAAAAGGAATTTCTCGACAAAATACGCGTAAGAAACGGCAATCTTACGGTATCGTGCAGCGTTCTGACGGACAATCACGAGGAAATGTAACGGTTTTCGGAGGTGCTGATATGAAAATGAATTTTAAAACGCTCGCGGCGCTCTGCGCACTGTCCTTTGCTTTTACGGGCTGCGCGAACGACGGCGATAAGTCCTCGGACAGCTCGGGCACGTCAAGCCCCCTGCTGAACAGCACGGTCGGGCAGCAGAACGCCGTGAACAACGCGGTCGGCTCCGCGCAGATAGCCGAGCCGACCTCCTCCGACTGCACGGTAACGTTTTCCGCGGATAAGGTCGACATAAGCGGAAACGGCGCGTCCGTAAAGGACAACGTCGTGACTGTCTCCAAGGCGGGCGTGTACACCCTCTCGGGGAGCTCCGACAACGCCAAGATACTTGTCACCGTCGACAAAAAGGAGGAGGTAACGCTTATCCTCAACGGCGTATCGCTCGCGAGCGCCGACGGCAGCGTCATCGACTGCGAGAGCGGAAAAACGCTTATGCTGTACCTTGCCGAAAACACCGAAAATTCCCTGACCGACAGCGCAAATTACACGCTCCCCTCGGGCGAGACCGAGCCCGACGGCGCGGTTTTCTCCCGCGCGGATCTGGTAATTTCTGGCAGCGGCAGCCTTTCCGTAACGGGCAATTACAAGGAGGCGCTGAAATGCAAGGACGGCTTGACGATAACGTCGGGCACGCTTAACATCACCGCTGCCGACGACGGCATAGTCGGCAAGGATTACGTTGAGATAAGCGGCGGCGAGATAACGGTAAACGCGCAGAGCGACGGCATTAAGTCCACCAACGATACCGACGAGGGGCGCGGATACGTCACGGTGACGGGCGGCACGCTCGAAATAACCGCCGAAAACGACGGCATACAAGCCGAAAAGGAGCTCACAGTCGACGGCGGCAGTATCACGATATACGCGGGCGGCGACGATGCGTATGCCGAGGTCAAGGCAAGCACGGACCCGTTCGATTGGGACAGCCGTTCGGACAATGCCGAAAGCCAAAAGGGCTTGAAGGCGGGCTCGGATATAACTATCTCGGGCGGCGAAATAAACGTCACCTCCGCGGACGACAGCGTTCACTCCAACGCGAACGTCACGATAAACAGCGGCACGCTCGCGCTGTCCTCCTGCGACGACGGCGTTCACGCCGACGAGCAGCTTGTTATCAAGGACGGCAATATCACGATAACCAAGAGCTACGAGGGTCTCGAGGGCAAGAGCATCGAGATAAGCGGCGGCGAGATCGACGTAAAGGCTGCCGACGACGGACTGAACGCCGCAGGCGGCGACAACGGCAGCTTTTTCGGCTTCGGCGAAAGCAGCGACGAATACTATATCAGCATTTCGGGCGGCAATATCACCGTAAACGCCGACGGCGACGGCATTGACAGCAACGGCACCGTTGCCCAGAGCGGAGGATATGTAGTGGTCTACGGTCCGACAAATTCCGCGAACGGCGCGATAGATTACGAGCGCTCCTACGCGGTAAGCGGCGGCACGCTCATAGCGCTCGGCGCGTCGGGCATGGCGCAGGCTCCCAGCACGCTCTCCCAGCCCTGCCTGTCGATAAACGCCAACGTAAGCGCGGGCAGCACTATCGAGGTGCGCTCGTCGGACGGCACGGCTGTGCTCTCCACGGTCACTCCCAAACAGTGCCAGTCGCTGATATTCTCGAGCGACAAGCTGACCGTCGGCGAGGAATACGGCATCTACGCCGATAACGAGCTGCTTTCGACGATAACCGCCGAGGAGGGCGTCAGCGGAAACGGCGCCAACGGCTCCGGCTTCGGAGGTCCCGGCGGCTTTGGAGGACAAGGCGGTTTCGGCGGACAAGGCGGCGGACCGGGCGGCTTTGGCGGTCAAGGCGGCTTCGGCGGCTTCGGCGGCGGACCGGGCGGCGGCAGGGGAGACCGCTTCAACGACGATTTCGGCGGTAACTTCGGCGGAGGAACGCCCCCCGAAATGCCCAACAATATGGCATAAGTCCTTAACGGAGAAATCACGAAAACCGAAAAAACAGCAAGTCGGCGTATCCGCGGGTACGCCGACTTCATTGCATTTTCGGTCATCTTTCCACATATACCTCCGCGCCGTTGTACAGCTCCCCCGAGCTTTCGGTCACGATTGCGTCGGACCGCGTAAGCCCCGAGACCACCTCAACGTATCCGTTCGCCGTCT
>JAMPFE010000001.1:194599-261914 GCA_023664705.1 Lachnospiraceae bacterium
CTCTTCCGATCTTCTTCCCCTCTCCCACTCCCCCTTTTCCGCATTTTTCGGTTGCTGAGGACAAAAACGCGCCTTTCCGAGAAAGAAATACAATCAACGCAGCTTCCCGCACGGCTCAAAATGCGGACTTAAATGCCCTGTCGACGCTCGCTTGTGCGTGCCCCAACAAATTCTGGTTTTATCATAGCAAATTCGAGACTGCAAAAAACTGCACAAATTTTTTGCGCCAAAATAATTTCCAAATTTTAACATAAAATTACAGCGCTTCCAAATATTTACAGCCGAAAACCGCAAAAATCTGCATTTAACTGCAAAACGGCTGCAAATAACTGCACGAGAGCTGCAAAAAACTGCAAATTTCGCCAAGTTTACTTGTCAATTAGCGGCAGTAACTTTTTCACGGCGAAAATTTCCAATTATGAAAAAATAAAAAATTTTTGGAGGATATATGTTCAGTAAAGTAGAAAGCGTGGGTCTGTTCGGGCTGAACGCCTTTCCCGTAACGGTCGAGGCGAGCATCTCCGCGGGACAGCCGTCGTTCGATATAGTGGGAATGCCCGACATCGCCGTACAGGAGAGCAAAGCGCGTATCCGCGCGGTTCTCGGGCATCTGGAGCTGAAGCTCCTCGGCGGCAGGGTAACGGTGAACCTCGCGCCCGCGAGCGTCAAGAAGATAGGCTCGATGTTCGACCTGCCGATAACGATAGCGCTTATGCTGCTGAGCGGGGTCGTTGCGTGCGACGTTGCCGATACGGCGTTTATCGGGGAGCTGTCGCTGGACGGGACGCTCGCGCCCGTAAACGGCGCGCTCAGCATGGTGCTGACCGCCGCTCGGAACGGCATAAAGCGCGTGTTTCTGCCTATCGACAACGCAAAGGAGGCTTCCGTCGCGGAGGGCGTGGAGATATACGGCGCGGAGCACATCACGCAGATAATGGAGTTTTTGCGGCACGGGACGGGGCTTTCTCCCGAGCCGCGCTACATACCGCCCGAGCGGAAATACCGCTATTTCGAGGATTTTGCCGACGTTATGGGGCAGTATGCCGCGAAAAAGGCTATCGAGACGGCTGCCGCGGGCTCGCACAACATACTTATGCTGGGACCTCCCGGGTCGGGGAAATCGATGCTGGCAAAGCGGATACCGTCGATACTGCCGAGGATAACGTTCGATGAAAGCATCGAGACCACGCAGATACACTCGGTCGCGGGGATAATCAACCCCTGCGAGCCGCTTGTGACCGCGCGCCCGTTCCGCGCCGTGAGCCACACCGCGAGCTCCGTGGGGCTTGTCGGCGGCGGCAGCATACCGCGCCCCGGGGAAATTTCGCTGGCGCACAACGGCGTGCTGTTCCTTGACGAGCTGCCCGAATTTGACAGGAGAGTGCTCGAAACGCTTCGGCAGCCGCTGGAGAACGGCGATATAACCATCTCTCGGGCGAGCGGCTCGGTCAACTACCCCTGCGACGTTATGCTCGTCGCGGCTATGAACCCCTGCCCGTGCGGAAATTTCGGCAATCCGCTGAAAAAATGCACCTGCTCGGAGAAAACGGTCTCGGCGTATCTTAACAAAATTTCCCAGCCCGTTCTCGACAGAATAGATATTCAGATAGAGATAAAGCCCGTGAAATACGACGAGCTTGCCGAACGCAAGCCCGCGGAGTCCTCGGCGGCGATAGCGGAGCGCGTTCAGCGGGCGCGGGACATTCAGGCGGAGCGCTACAAGGGTACGGGGATAAAGTCCAACAGCCGCATAACCTCGGACATTATCGCGGAGGTGTGCAAATTAACGCCCGACGCGCAGGATATGCTTAAGGCGGCGTTTGAAAAGCTCGGGCTCTCCGCGAGAGCCTACGACAGGATATTGAAGGTCTCGCGCACCTGCGCCGACCTCGAGGGCAGCGAGGATATACAAAAATCGCACGTTTCGCAGGCGATAGCGTTCCGAAGCCTTGACAGAAAGTACTGGAACAGATAGGATTTTTTATGAAGAAAAGGTTTTCGCCCGAGTCCGCGGTGGTGCTCGTTACGACGCTCGCGGCAATGGCTATGATAGTGTTGGGCGCAATGAACGGGAACGTCGTTGTCGCCGTGTCGGGCTTGGCGCTCGGCTTTCTGGGGATAATGGCGGGCAATGTCGTCAGGTCGGTCATAGCGATAAAAAGGCGCTATCCCGAGCGCGGCAATCCGCTGCACGGGAAGATGCGCGCGGCGCGGTATACGTCGACCGCCGCGGCAACGGTCATAACTATCGCCATGATAACGCTGTTCGTCGGCTATTTTCTGATGACCGCTATTGATATGAGCTCGGTTTTCTTCTGCGGCGTTGGGCTTATGATAATCGGCGTGGTTATGGCGATAATGAGCAGTATAGCCTCTAAGCTGACGGCAAAGGAGCTGTCGAAAGTGCAGACGGTATCGAATGAGGCGTCGTCGCCGCCGCCCGTGAGCGCTGCCGCCGCGCGGGTGCCGTACAGCCCCGACCCCGTTATCTCGCGCATACTCGCGAACCCGTATGTGTTGCAAGACGAGCGTATTCGGCAGCTGCACGAGATCCAAAATCTGCTGCAATATCCCGAGATACAGCAAATATTTTTCGAGCCCGCGAACCTGTATACGCTGTTTGAGAACGAGAAAACGGGGGAGCTGCTGAACGTCGTCCGCGAGCGGTTAACGCGGAACGACGCCGAGGAGATATTCGCCGCGGCGGAAAAGCGCCGCCCCGCGGATATGCAGCCGACGTTCGCGCCGCCGCCCGAGGAAAAGCCCCTGCCGCAGACCGCTCCTCCGAAGCACGAAAAGGCGTTCATTGTGGGGTTTATTATAGTGTTTATAGCTGTTTTCATTGTTGTCGCCGTTTTCTCGGTGACGGGCGAACGTCTGAATTAAGGAGATGAAATTATGAATAAAAGAAGCTGCGGAGTGCTTTTGCACATTACCTCGCTGCCGTCGCCGTACGGCATCGGCACGCTCGGAAAGACTGCCGAGAAATTCGCCGACTGGCTGAAAAGCGCGGGGCAGAGCTGGTGGCAGGTGCTGCCGATAGGACCGACGGGCTACGGGGACTCGCCGTATCAGCCGTTTTCGTCGTTCGCGGGAAATCCGCTTATGATAGACCTTGACGAGCTTTGCGAGCACGGGCTGCTCAACAAAGCCGACTGCGAGAACGCGGACTACGGAGCCGACCCCGCGTTCGTCGACTATGAAAAAATATCCGCGACGAGGGACGAGCTGCTGCACAAGGCGTTCGCGAGGTTCGTGGACGACGTGGGGTACACCTCGTTCGTCCGCGAGGAGGCGGACTGGCTGGACGACTATGCGCTGTTCACGGCGCTGAAGGGCAAATTCGGCGGCAAGCCTTGGACGGCTTGGGACGAGGACATAAAGTCCCGCGTTCCCTCGGCGATGGAGAGGTACAAGGAGGAGCTGAAGGACGAGATACGGTTCGTGAAGTGGTGCCAGTACATCTTTTTCAGGCAGTGGAACCGTTTTCGCGGCTATTGCAAGAGCAAGGGTATAGGGCTTATCGGCGATATCCCGATTTACGTTTCGCCCGACTGCTCCGACGTATGGGCGAGCCCCGAGCTGTTCGAGCTGGACGAAAGGCTCTGCCCGAAACGCGTCGCGGGGGTGCCGCCCGATTATTTTTCGGCAACGGGGCAGCTCTGGGGAAATCCGCTGTACAACTGGGCGGAGATGAAGCGCACGGGCTACGATTGGTGGATAAAGCGCGTGGAAAAGTCCGCGCAGCTGTACGATATGCTCCGCATAGACCACTTCCGTGCGTTCGACACGTATTACGCCATTCCCTACGGGCACAAGACCGCCGAGCACGGCACTTGGGAAAACGGTCCGGGAATGGACTTGTTCAACGCGATAAAGGCGCGGCTGGGCGACGTGAACATAATCGCCGAGGACTTGGGGGACATCTTCGACAGCGTGAAACAGCTGCTCGCCGATTCGGGCTTCCCGGGCATGCGCGTGGTGCAGTTCGGCTTCAATCCCGAAAACGCCGACAACGACCACCTTATCCACAACTACCCGAAAAACAGCGTCTGCTACACGGGCACTCACGACAACGCGACGATAATGCAATGGCTCAGGGAAACGGACGCGAAGTCCGCGAAAATGGCGAAAAGCTACCTGCACAAGGGGCTTTTCGAGCGTTTTTCCGACTGCGCGATACGGAACGCCTACGCAAGCGGCTCGTTCCTCGCGGTCATACCGATGCAGGATATCCTCGGGCTCGGGAAAAGCGCGCGCATGAATTTGCCGTCCACGCTCGGCAAGCACAACTGGAGCTGGCGTATGCAGCCGCAGATGCTCAGGGCAAAGGACGCCGAGCGGCTGAAAAGCCTTGCCGAGACGTATATGAGACTTGGAAAATAATGGAAGAAAACGCTGTGATAAACAGCCTGCACGGGGAATTCGCGCGGACGATAACGCGGAAATTTTCCAAGGCTGTCGAGGAATTTGAGCTGCTGAAAAGCGGCGATAAAATTTGCGTGTGCGTTTCGGGCGGCAAGGATTCGATGCTGCTGGCGGCGCTGTTCCGCGACTACGAGCGCCGCGGGAGCGTTCCCGTTTCGGTGAGGTATCTCGCGATGGATCCGGGCTACTCCGAGGAGAATTTTTCGCGGATAATCGGCAGCGCAAAGCGCCTCGGGCTGCCGCTTGAGACGTTCACGACCGAGATTTTCAGGCACACCGAGAGCGCCGAAAACGCGTGCTTTCTTTGCTCGAAAATGCGGCGCGGGCATTTGTACAATAAGGCGCGGGAGCTGGGCTGCAATAAAATAGCGCTCGGGCACCACTTCGACGATGTTATCGAGAGCACGCTTATGGGCATGCTGTACGGCGGGCAGACGCAGACGATGCTGCCGAAGCTGCGCGCGCGGAATTACGAGGGCATGGAGCTGATACGCCCGCTGTTTTACGTGCGAGAGCGCGATATTATCGCGTGGCGCGACTGCAATGAACTGCAATTTTTGCAGTGCGCGTGCGGAATAACGCAGCGCGGGGAGGGCTCGAAGCGGCAGCTCGTAAAGCGCCTGATAGCCGAGCTTGCCGCGGAAAATCCGCAGGTCGAGCAGAACATTTTCCGCAGCGTGTGCGCGGTGCGGCTCGACAGGATAATCTCCTACAAGGACAAGGACGGCGTGCATACGTTTCTGGATAATTATGACGATGAACTGTTTTGATTTCAAGGCTGCCGACAGGCAGTGTTACAGGGGACGGCTGGGGGCGCTCTGCACGCCGAAAAGCACGGTTTTCCGCGTCTGGCAGCCGTTTGCCGAGAATATGGAGCTGCGGCTTTACAATGCCGAAAACGAGCTCATTTTCGCCGCTTCGATGACGAAGAGGGGCGGCGTGTTCGAGTACGAAAAAAAAGGCGACCTCGACGGCGTTTTGTACGATTTTTCGGTAACGCGCAACGGCGAGACCGTCGAGAGCGCCGACCCGTATGCCTTTTCGGCGACCTCCGACGGAACGCGCGGCATCGTTGCCGATATGCGGCGGCACGCTCCCGAGGGGTGGGAGAACGAGCGCAATATCTCCGCGGAGAACCCGATAATTTACGAGCTTTCGGTGCGCGATTTTTCAATGGACGAGAGCGCGAATTTTGAAAACCGCGGAAAATTCTCCGCGTTCTGCGAGGAAAATGTAAAAAATTCCCATGGGGATTTAGTCGGTCTTGACTACGTCAAATCGCTCGGCGTGACGCATATCCAGCTTATGCCGATATTTGATTTCGATATGGACGGCGGCGAATACAACTGGGGCTACAATCCGCGCTTTTACAACGCTCCGAGCGCGTATTACTCGCGGCGCGACGGCATTCTCGAGCTTCGGGAGCTCGTCGCGGCGGCGCATAAAAAGGGGCTCGGAGTGGTTGCGGACGTGGTGTACAATCACGTCTATTCGGCAGACGACTGCGCTTTCGGGAGGATTTTTCCGCGCTATTATTTCCGCGGAAAGGAAAAATATTCCAACGGCTCGGGCTGCGGAAACGAGTTCGCGAGCGAAAGAAAAATGTCGCGGAAATTCATTATTGACAGTCTGGAGTTCCTCGCGCGGGAGTATAAGCTTGACGGCTTTCGCTTCGATTTAATGGGCTTGCTGGACATAAAAACCCTCCGCGATGCCGAATGCAGACTGCGCAGGATAAATCCCGATATACTGCTGTACGGGGAGGGCTGGACGGGCGGCGCGAGCCCTTATCCCGAGCGGTTTCGCGCGGTTTTGCGGAACGCGCGGAGGCTGCCGCGGTTCGCGTTTTTCAACGACAGCTTTCGCGACGGCGTAAAAGGCTCGGTTTTCGACCCCGAGGACGCGGGCTATGTCAACGGCGCGCCCGACGGGGGACACCTCGCGCCGATAAAATGGGCGCTCTCGGGGAGGTTCCCCGAGGATTTCTGGACTGCCGAACCGCTGCAGACCGTGAATTACGTCGAGTGCCACGACAATCTCACGCTGTTCGATAAGCTGAAAATTTCGCTTAAGGGAGCCGATTTGGAGCGCGTCAAAAGCGCGGACAAAATGGCGGCAGCGCCGGTTTTCCTGTCGCGCGGCATCGCGTTCATTCAGGCGGGGCAGGAGTTCCTGCGCACGAAAAACGGTGTCGACAACAGCTATAACGCCCCCGACAGCGTGAATTCGCTGAAGTGGGATACGCTCGCCGAAAACCGCGATATCGTCGGGTATTACCGAGGGCTGATAGCTTTCAGACGGCGCTTTTTGAGCGGCTTCGGGGAGTGCGCTTTCGAGGAGCTCGGCGGCGGCTTCGTGATGAAAACGGGCGATTTTTTGCTGCTTGTCAACCCTACGGCAAAAAGGCTCACCGCGAAAATAAACGGCGAATTTGAGATATTCGCCGACAAAAACCGCGCCGCGGACGTTCCGCTGTACAGGCGCAAACGGCTTTGCTGCGCGGAATTTTCAATATTGATTGCAAGGAGAGTTACAAATGAGACAAATTGACGAGCTGCGTGAATTGATGAGGGCGCGCGGGATTTGCGCGTATATCGTGCCGACGGACGATTTCCACGGCTCGGAGTACGTCGGGGAGCATTTCAAGCTCCGCGAGTATCTGAGCGGGTTTACGGGCTCCGCGGGAACGCTTGTCGTGACGCTTGACGAGGCGGCGCTCTGGACGGACGGGCGCTATTTTATTCAGGCGGAGCGCGAGCTCTCGGGGAGCGGCATTGAGCTTATGCGCATGGGAGAGCCGTCCGTGCCGACTATCGAGAAATTTTTGCTCGAAAAAATGCCCGAGGGCTCGGCGCTGGGCTTTGACGGCAGAACGGTCACGGCGGCGTTCGCGATGCGGCTCGTTAAAGCGTTGCAGCCGAAAAATGTCGCGCTGAAAACCGACGAGGACTTGGGCGGCATGGTTTGGGAGAACCGCCCGCCGCTCTCGAAAAAGCCCGTGTTCGAGCTGCCCGACAGCGTTTGCGGGCAGTCGAGGAGCGAAAAGCTGGCGCTTATCCGTGAGAAAATGAGAGCCGAAAACGCCGATTGCCTTGCGGTCTCGGCGTTGGACGAGATAGCTTGGGCGCTGAATTTGCGCGGCGGCGACGTGGATTACAATCCCGTGTTCCTGTCGTTTATGCTGGTGTCGGAGGACGGCGTCGAGCTGTTTGCGGAGCGCTCTATTTTCAATGCCGAGATCGTTGAAAATCTGCAAAGGGACGGCGTTGAGATACGCCCCTACGATGATTTTTACGGCGCGCTCAAATCGCAGAGCGGAGCGGTTTGGACGGATCTTAAGGCAGTGAATTACCGAATTAAAACCTCGCTTGAAAACGCGAAAATAATCTCCAAGCAGAGTCCGATAGTGCAGATGAAGGCAGTCAAGAACGCCGCCGAGACAGAGGGCATGAAAGCCGCGCATATCCGCGACGGGGTCGCCGTGACGCGGTTTATGTACTGGCTGAAGCACGCCGTCGGGCGCGAAAAAATAACCGAGATATCCGCTGCCGAAAAGCTGGAGGAGTTCCGCAAAATGGGCGAGGGCTACCTCGGGCAGAGCTTCGACCCGATAATGGCTTACGGCGAAAACGCCGCTGTCGTGCATTACTCCGCGACGGAGGAGACGAACGCCGAGCTGCAGCCGCGCGGCTTTCTGCTGTCCGATACGGGCGGGCATTACCTCGGCGGCGGCGCGGCGGGAACGACCGACATAACGCGCACGTTCGTTCTCGGGGAGCTTGACCCGTTTGAAAAAGTCACATTCACGCAAGTGCTGGAGGCGCATTTTGAGCTGCTGAACACCGCGTTCCCGAAAGGCGTGCGCGGCTCGACCTTGGACGGAATTTGCCGCCAAAGCATGTGGCGAACCGGAACCGACTTCAACCACGGCACGGGACACGGCGTGGGCTTTCTGCTGAACGTCCACGAGGGTCCGCAGCGGATATCGTGGCGGGCGGTCAACGACGCGCCGCTCGAGGCGGGAATGATAACCTCCGACGAGCCGGGAATGTATTATGAGGGAATGTTCGGCGTGCGCCACGAGAGCCTTGTTTTGTGCGTAAAATGCGAGGAGTTCTCCGAAAGCGACGGGGAGTTTTACGGCTTTGAGCCGCTGACCTGCGTGCCGTTCGACGTCGACGGCATTGATATCGAGTGTTTTTCGCACAAGGGACAGCTCAATTTTTATCATGAATACGTATACAAGCAGCTCTCGCCGTTTTTGCCGCCCGAGGAGGCGGAGTGGCTGCGCGAGATAACCAAGCCGATTTAATAAAATAGAAAATGCGCCGTAAAAACGGCGCATTTCTTGCAAAACCAACTACTAACAACTATTCTCCGATAACTATCACGCTTTCATGCGCTTTTTGTAGTCGGTCTTTATCTGCTCGAGAGCGACGGCGTCCTGCTTGCGCTTTTCACGCGCCTGATCCTGTATAGCCTGAACCTCGTCGATGCCGTTGACGATAGTCTGCCACGTCTGCTGGAGCGTCTCCACCTTGATTGAGGAGTTCGCCGCCATTGCAGCCACCATTTTAGACTGGTCGACGGTGTTCTGAGCGTTCTTGATGAGCATTTCGTTGGTTTTCTCGTCGAGAGCCGCGAGGGAGTCCGCCTGTATCTTCTGCCTTTTCAGCATGATAGCCTGCGCGAGCGACTGCTTGAACACGGGCATCGTGATGATGAACGCGGAGTTTATCTTGCGAACCAGATTGAGGTTGGAGTACTCCATGGTCTTCAGCATGGGAACGGTCTGGAGCGCGACGTTCTCGGCGATCTTCAGGTCCATAACGCGCTGGTCGAGTATCTCGCGCATCTGCTGCAAATTCGACAAGTCCATGCGGATAGTGCCGTCGTCGGGGTTCGCCTCGACCTTTGCCTTGTATTCGTCGATGAATTGGTCGAGCTCCTTGACAGCCTGCTCGCCCGCCATGATGTACTTGACGAGCTGCTGATAGTAGCCGAGGTTCGCCTCGTACATATTGCCGAGCTTGGCGTTCGCCTGCTCTATCTCGGTCTCGTACTGCTTGAGCTGAACGTATACCTTGTCAATCTCCTTGCCCATGGTGTCGTACTTGTTGAGTATCTTGTCGAGCTTTTTCTTGAGATTGCCGAAAAGCCCGGGCTTGTCGTCCTGAATTTCCTTGATGTCGAACTGATCCATAATGGCGGCGAGGTGCTTGAGCATAACGCCCGTATCGTTTATCTGCTCGATGCTCATGGAGTTGAGGACTTGGTCGGAAGCCTGCGATATCTGGTCGGCAGCCTCCGCGCCGAATTTCACGATAGTCGAGCTGTCGTTGACGTTTATCGTGGAGACGAGCTGGTCTATCTCCTTGCTTGTGGCGAGCTGCTGCTTTATCTCGTCGGTCTTTACGACGATGTTGAAGTTCTTCGCCTCCTCGATCTTAGCGTCGAGGATAGCGGGAGACGTTGTCGGAACGGCATTCGTAACGACCGCCGTGGTCTCGACCTCCGTGTTGGTCTGCTGAGCGGCAGCCGCGCCCGGTGTGAATTGTAATCCCATTTTTGATCCTTTCTTGCAGCTAGTTATTAGAGAATAGCAGTTAGTAGTTAGTTAAGGAAGAAATTCGGACGGTCACGTTCATAGCGAAACCTAAAAGCACCTTGGGGTTACGCTATAAACGTTTCCGTTATCGACACTACCTTAACTGGAAACCAGCAACTATTCACTAAAAACTATTAGTGTTTCCCGAACAGCTTTCCGAAAAAACCGCCGTTCTTTTCCTCGGAGGGTATCTTGAATTTCGGAACCTCCACGTCATATAAAAATTGGTTCATTATATGCTCTTCAAACGCGTCGGACGAGACGTAGGTCTCGAGATTTTTGTAGCCCGTCGGCGTGTATACGAGTATGTCAAAGCCTATCAGATTGCACAGCACGAGGTGTATGCACTCCCAGAGCGTGAACGTGTCCTCAACCGCGTCGACGTATATCACCTTCGGTATCGCCCTCGTGAAGTCAAACCGCTGTATTATCTGCATAAAGGACTTTGTAAGGCTCATTCCGTGGTACAGTATACTGCACATCAGCTCGTCGCCCTGCAGCTTCACAAACCCGCTTGACGCCGCCTCCTGCAGCTTGTAGAACAGCATATCCTGTATGCGGTCGGGCAGATAGCTGAATTTGTTGAGCGTGCTCGCTTTCAGCTTTTCAACGTCGTATTGCCCGTTGCGGTAAAACTGCCGATAAACCGACAAATCGACCGCGGGCTCCTCGGGGTTTTTCGCCTTTACGAACAGGAGCGTGTCGGGGGTGAGCTTCTGCCTTATATCCTCCCAGTAGTTCCCGAGATTGCCGTTCTCAACGCCGCTTATCTTCGCGAAGATATTCGGCACGGACACCAGATTTCCCGCCGTCGCGAAGCCCGTCCTGAACCGCGCCTCCTGTTTCCAGAGGATGGCAATTTCCTCGAACGTCGTTTTCAGCGTAACGGATTGGCTGTTCGGGAACTGAAAGCTCCGATAGATGCCCGTATCGCCGCCGTACAGCATGGTGTCCAGATCGCGCTCCGCGGAATACGCCACGGTCGCGACCTTCATCTTTATCGCCTTGTTCGGATAGCTTCCGCTCTCCTTGCTCTGCGGCAGCTCGAATATCTGCATCCTCCCGCCGATGTTCCTGTCGACGGCAAGCGCGAGGTTGCCTTTGTTCGGCGTGATGTAAACGGTATCGAACCCGCACCGCGACATAAAATTGAGGAAATACATCTCCGACTGCGAGATGTCGCCGTAGTACAGTATCACGGGGATATCCTCGTAGCGCACCGCGTACTTCCGCGCCTGCGTGCAGCGGTACAGCCACGTTATCAGCTTGTTGCCGTAATTCAGCACGACGGTCTGATTGCCCGTGTTCAGCTCGTTGAGCAGCTCCGTGAGCGTTTTCCGCGCAAGCGCTGTCCGCATGGGGTCGCCGCTCAGCGTTATCTGCATCGCCAGCGCGTCTATCATCTCCGAGGTGCTTGTCCTCGGCACCGTCCCGAGCGCGCGGACCTCGTCCGCGTTCGGGTTTTCAAGCGGCTTCTCGATAAAGATGAGCTGCTTTTTCAGCCCCGCGAAGCCCTCCTTGAACTTGACGAGCATATTCGTATACACGGTCTCCTCGTCGAAGCCTATCAGCGCCGCCGAGTACACGGGTATCTCCCCGTCCTCGGTGTACACGCCGCCGTTCCCGATAACGCGGGACTTCCTGTCTTTGAGAACGTCCTCGAATATCCCCGCCGCCGACGTGTCGAGCCGCTTTACGAGACCGCTCACGCGCTCTCCCTCGGCGCGCATTTCGGCGAGCTTAGCCTCCCTCGAAAGGTCTATCTTCCCGAAATCTATCTGTATCGGCGACGTTATCGGACCGCCCTTTACCGTCACATCGTCCTTGTACGGGAACTTGCCGAAATCCGCGTCCAGACCGTAGCTGACGACCGTCACCTTAACGCCCGCCGCGGCGAGCATATACAGGAAATACAGCTCCCTGAGCGTTGCCGAGCCTATATACAGCACGGCGCCCGGTCTTGCCCCGAGGTACTTTATCAGCCAGCAGAGTATCACGAAGTAGGTGTTTTTCTTGTTGGCGCCGCATTCCGCGACCGCTTTTGCCATTATCTCGGCGAGCTTGGCGCTGTCGCACGGCAGGTTTATCTTGTGCAGGAACATATCTAAGCCGCGCTTGATGTCCTCCGCGTTCTCGAAGCTCGACGCGGTGTATTCCGCGGCTTTCGCTATCTCGTCGGTAGTCGCGAGCGGCAGCTTCTCTTTAAAGAACAGCCCGTTTTTCTGCGCCGCGACAAACTGTTCAATTAAGAATCCCCGAAACCCGTCGGGATCGTCATACCCGACATATCTCGTAAATTCCACCTTGCGTACCCCCTAAGCTATTATTCGTCAACTACTTCGATGCCGTAGCGGTTGCAGAGCTTCGCCATGCCGTCCTTGTAGCCCGCGCCGACCGCCGATATTTTCCATTCGCCCTTGTACAGATAAAACTCCAGAGCCACGACGGTAGCCTCCGCCGAAAGCCCGTCCATAACGAACGAAACGCGCTCCCCGCCCGCTCTTATCGACACGCGCGGCGTTCTCACCGACGCGAAATTTTTCACGGTATCGCCCGCGTATATCGAGTAAGCCAGCGCTATCCTCCGCACCCTGAAATCGACCTTCGCCAAGTCGACCTCGATGTGCCCGTCCGCGGGAACGTACACGACCTCGCCGTTTTCGGAGCGCTCGTTGCCGAAGAAAATCAGCCCCGCGTCGCCGAGCGACCGTTCGTCCTCGCCGAGCAGGAACACATAGGGGTCGATCTCATATCCCCTCGGCTTTTCGCAGGTGAAGAAGATATCAAATCGGCTGCCTATGTATTGAGACAGCGAAACGCGCTGCCCCCGCCTCATCGCGAGCGCCGGCAGCGACTTATCGGGCGTTCTCGTCATCGAGATAACGTCCGTCGCCGCGGGCGCGCTTATCGGCTCGGGGAGCGGCGCGCGCGAAAAATCGCGCTCGGGAGCGTCGTATATGCGCTTGTTTTCGGCTCTTTCGGCATTCGCGGCGGGTCTGCCCGTAAGGTATATCCTGCGCGTGAATTTGCTTTTGAACAGCACCTCCGCGTACAGATAGGTCTGCGCCGAAATGCCCGAAACTGTGACGGTAAGCTCGCTGCGCCCCGCGTTCAGCGTACTCGGCGAGAACGCGACCTCGCGGATATTGCAGACTATCTCGGTCTTGTCGGGAACGTTTACGGCGAGCGTGAACGTATTCACGCTGTCAGCCGCGAATTCCCCAAGCCCGATAGTCCTCGGCACGTCGAAAAAGCCGTCCTCCGCGCCGAAACCGCGCACGCCGCCGAGCACCTCGATGTCCTTTGCCGAAGCGAGAACGCCCGCCGAAACGGCGATGTCGTTAAGACCGCCCTCCGTGAGCTCCGCGCGGATATTCTCGATAGAAACGCCGTTTGAGTTGATCTCGATAACGGGGGAGCTTTTCGACCAGATAGTGGTGTTTTTGCCGACAAGGCGCAGGGGCTTGCTTATCACAAGCGGTCCCTCGAATTCGCCCGACGGCAGCGTCACGCAAGACCCCGCCGCCGCGCCGTCGATAAGCCCTTTTAAGTCCACAAGCCCCGCCCCCTTTGATAGTTAATAGTTTAATAGCCGCTAGTTGTTAGTTAATGTTTGGCTGCGAACGGTCACGTTTATAGCGACAGGAAAAGCGCCTTGGAAATACGCTATAAACGTTTCCGCTATCGTCACTTCCTTAACTGGCAACTAACAACTATTCACTATCAACTATACGTTAACGCCGTAGGCTCGGCAAAGAGCCTCCAGACCGCCCTGATAGCCCGCCGCCACCGCGTTGAACTTCCAGTCGCCGTTGTAGCGGTATATCTCGCAGACCACGAGCGCCGTCTCAATAGAGAATTCCTCAACGAGGTCGAAGCGCAGGACCTCCTCGCCGCCGACGTCGTCGGGAGTGTCTATCTTAACAACGCGGACGTAGGAGTTGGATACCTGCCCGAAGTTCTGATGCTTCTGCTCCGCGTCGAAAATCGTTACCGTAACGGCGATCTTCTCAATTTCCGCGGGTATCTTGGAAAAGTCGATGATGATAGCCTCGTCGTCGCCGTCGCCCTCGCCCGTTCTGTTGTCGCCCGTATGCACAACAGCGCCGTTTCTCGCCGAGAGATTGTTGTAGAAAATGAAGTCCTCGTCCTTAAGCACCTTGCCGCTGCTGCCGAGCAGGAACACGCACGCGTCCAAGTCGAAATCCTGACCGCCGTCGTAGCGGTTGGTGTCCCAGCCCAGACCGATACGCGCCATAGTTACCGATTTGTCAAGGCTCACGCGCTGACCCTTAGAAAGATTTACTGCCATAATTGTTTCCTCCGTAGATTATATTTTACCGTATTCCCCCGCGCCGCAGGGGAAACGGCGAGTTACCTCAGTTGCCTTTGCCCGCCGAGTTTGCGATCGCTTTTCTGATAAGGTCTATCGGGATTATCGAGATTGCGGGGATAAGCACCACCAGCCACTCGACGAGGTTCAGTCCCCAGCCCGAGAGAATACCTCTGCCGAGGTAGGTCATCAGTATCTGAACTACCGCGATAATGCCGAACACCGTCAAAAAGCCCTTGTTTTTGCCGAGATTGTCGAACAAATTCATGCGGTCGGTGCGCGCGTTGAACGCGTTGAACACCGCGATGAAGATGAAGAATGCGAAGTACGCCGTGTGGAGTATCGCGTGCGGCTCGTTTTCGATGTGGATATCGCGCAGCCAGCCCCAGCTTTCAAGATAGCTTACGGGATCGCCGCTCGGGAACGACCCGAGTATAAGCATCGCTATCGACAGCGCGAAAGTCCAGCCCGCGCCGACGATAATTTCCGACATCATATATTTGCTGATTATCGGCTCGTTTCTGCGCTTCGGCTTTTCTTTCATAAAGCGCTCGAGAGGCGGCTCTCCGCCGAACGCCAGCGCCGCGAGGGTGTCCATTACGAGGTTGACCCAGAGTATCTGGATAACGGACAGCGGATTTGCCACGCCGATAAGCGGGCAGACGAACGAGACCAGAACCGCCGCCACGTTGATAGTGAGCTGGAACACGATGAATTTGCGTATCGAGTTGAAGATCGTGCGCCCGTAGAGTATCGCGCGGTCTATCGAGTTGAAGTTGTCGTCGAGGATAACGATGTCGGAAGCCTCTTTCGCGACCTCCGTGCCGCCGCCCATAGCGAAGCCGACGTCGGCTTTCTTGAGCGCGGGGGAGTCGTTCACGCCGTCGCCCGTCATGCCCGCGACGAGGTCAAGCTCCTGCGCGAGACGCACCAGACGGCTCTTGTCGGTAGGCAGCGCGCGCGCGATAACGCGGATATCCTTTAGCTTTGCCTTGATGTCGTCGTCGGACATCTTCGCAAGCTCGTCCGAGGTGAGCATAAGGTTGCTGTCGGAGTCGATAAGCCCGGCTTCTTTGGCGATAGCGACGGCGGTCTCCTTGCGGTCGCCCGTTATCATAACGACCTGCACGCCCGCGCCCTTGACCTCTTTGATAGCGGTGACGGACTCGGGGCGAACCTCGTCGCGTATGCCCAGACAGCCCACGAGCGTCCAGTTGTTGCCCTCGGGCAGCGATTCCTCGCCGAGAGCGTCCTCGGAGGTCGCCACGGCAAGCACGCGTATAGCGCGGTTGGCAAGCTCGTCTATCTTCGCGTTGAGCGCGTTCATATCGAACGGCTGCTTTTTGCCGTCCTTGTCGTAGTAGTGGGAGCAGCGCTGCAAAATCTTCTCGGGCGCGCCCTTGATAAGCGAGAGGTCGTATTCGCCTTCGACCTGCGTCGCGGAGTATTTGTTCGTGGAGTTGAACGGAATGTTGCCGACAGCCTTAACGACAGCCTTGCACTCGGTGTTCATGGCATAGCCGAGGATAGCGCGTTCCGTGGCGTTTCCGCCGAGCACGCGGCGCTCCTTGCCCTCGCCCGAAATCATCGAAAGCGTGTTCTTGTGAATGGAAAGCGACAGCAGGTCGCCGAGCTTTCCGCCGACGTCGTCAAAGGTCTTGTATTCGTTTACGGCGCCGTCGAGGAAGTTGATGGCCTCCAGTTTGCCCTTGGTGATAGTGCCCGTCTTGTCGGAGAACAGGATGTTCAGCGAGCCCGCGGTCTCGATACCCGCGACCTTGCGCACGAGAACGTTGTCCTTGAGCATTTTGCCCATATTCTGTGCCGAAACGATAGCTATCATCAGCGGCAGACCCTCGGGCACCGCCATAACGATGATGATGACCGCCAGCATAACCGCCTCAATAAGCGCCTTAAGCAGCGCCGCCCACGCGAATACGCCGCCCGGCGCGAGGAACGCCATAGGGGCAAAGCCCGTATCGAACAGGATAGTTTTCGCCAGCATCGCGACAGCGATAGCCACGCCGCCGATATAGCCGAACTTGGAGATGCCGTTCGCGAGCTTGCCGAGCTTTACCTTCAGCGGCGTTTCGCGGTCGTCCTCTGTCTGCAGCTCGGAGGCTATCTTGCCGTACTCGGACTTGTCGCCGACGACCGTGACCTGCATTACCGCGTTGCCCGAGCAGACCACCGCGCCGCGGTATACCTTGTATTCGCTGTCGAAGTTGGTGTTTTCGTCGGTGTCGACCCACCCCTCGGGTATCGCGAATTTCTTAGCCTCGCGGCTCTCGCCGTTCAGCACGGACTGGTCTACCTTGATGTCGCCGTCGATTATAATGCCGTCGGCGGGTATCTTATCGCCCGACTGGAGCAATATCGCGTCCCCGACAACGATGTCGTTTATCGCGACCTCGGAGATAACGCCGTTGCGGTAGGTCTTGACCATAATGCGGGAAGCCTCCTCCTGAAGCTTCTGGAACGCGTTTTCGTTGCGGTATTCGGAGAACGTCGAAACCAGCGTCGCTAGGCATATCGCGATGAAGATGCCGAGCGGCTCGTACCACTCGGGAGCGCCCTCCACGAACGGATGCCCGTCCGCGTTCTTCACCAGACCGAGCACTGCAAGCACGACGTTGATGAGCAGCGCGACGATGAGTATCTTTATCATGGGGTCGCCGAGATTGCCCTTGAGCTTATCCCAGAAGCTCTCGTGAGCCTGCTCCGTCATTGAATTGTCGCCGTATTTAGCCTTGCTTTCGGCAACCTCCTTGTCTGTCAGACCGAATTTTTTCATTTTGTAATGATCCTTTCATATATTACTTATTGTATTGTTACGCCAAAGGCATAATTGCGGTTTTTGCGGTCATTTTCCGCCGATTATCGTCGTCTCGCACAGCAGCCCGTTTTCCTTGTCGCTCATGCGGAACATCGCCAGATCCTTTAGCTCGACGGCGCTGCCCTTCGGCACGAGCCTCCCCGACGGCGACGTCATGCCCTCTATGCCGCTGTTGACGAGCAGCCACATACCGTTATAATAGGCGATATAGGCGCGCATGGATGGGTCTGCCTTTTCATCGTTGTGGACGTTTGAGAACACATGCCAGTCGAACAGCGGCATTTTGTCGTAGACGATGACCTCGCTTTTGCCGCGGTAAACGCCCTTTTTGCCGCGCATTTCACTCTTGAAGCCGAGGCGGATTATCTTCCCCGCGGCGCGCGTTCCGCAGAACGGGCAGACGGGCGCGTTTTCGTCGCGCAGTATGAACCATTTCTTTTCGCAGTGCGGGTTCGCGCACGGCACGAGCCTGTCCCAAGCCCTGAGCAGCTCCGTTTCCCATTCCATTGCGGCAGGACGCTCCGAGGGGTTATGCAACCCGTCCACGAACGCCCTCAGAAACAGCTTCTCCAAGCCCTTTGACAGAGACTGTATCGTCACGCCGAGGTTAGGAGGTCTGTTCGAGCGGTCGTCGGGGTTCTCAATAAAGGTAGCCTTTTCGCCGAGCGCCAGAAAATCGTCCTCCTCGGCGCTTTTGGTGCTGTAAATTTTCGGTCCGATAAGGGGGTGCCGAAAAAAAAGATATTCGTAGATGAGCACGGGCAGCGCGTGCAGGTCGGTCTGCACGCACGGCAGCGCCCGCCGCGGGTCGTTGTAGTCGAGCTCCAGCGTCGCGAGCACCTCGGGCGCGATGTAGCCGCGCGTCCCGACGACCTCGGGGGCGTACTTGTTCGGCACGACGAGCGAATCGATGTCGATGACTACGGCGGAGCCGCTTTTCGGGTCGATGAGCACGTTGTTGCAGGATAAGTCGGAGTGCGCCAGACCCGCCTGATGCATTCTGCGCACCGTCCGCGCGAGCCCTATCGCGGTTTTCAGCATGGTGCGGAAATCGCCGCGCTCGGCGGGCTCGAGGTACTTGCGGTTGCGCCCCGTGAACCAGTTGGATTTCTTGTCCTTGCCCTTCAAATTCAGCACCGCGGACGCGCCGTCGCCGAAGAAGAAGTTGCTCGGGTAGGTCGGGCAGACAATGCCGAATTCGGGGCTTTTCACGATCGCCACGGGCCAGCAGAACCGCTGCCTGAAATAATCCGCGGTCTTTTCGGTGTTCCCGAGCGCGCCGCCGTCCGCCTCCGAGAGCGTGGGGTTGTAAATTCCCACAATGGTGCGGATCCGGTCCTGCAAACGCGGATTTTCGGAGTCGCGCGGGTTGTTGAAAAACTGCACCGCGAACCTCCTGTCGGGCGTGAAAAACGTGTGCTTCATACCGCCGCGCGGCGCGTTTGCGTCGTATACATATTGAATTTTGCTGCCGTTTTCCAGCACGGCAGTAAGCACTTCGCCGCTTATCATATTTTTATCCTTCCGCGTAAGCGATTTCGCCTTTAAAATCAATGCTTTTTTTGAACGTTTTCCGAGATTTTTTTAACTGCGGTATATGCGATAACAAAAGGGATTTCCGCGTAAAATCATTGCCGAAAAACCTCGAAAATTTCACGTTTAAAAAAAGACGTGTTTTTCGTTCCGAAAATCAGCGCAAGACCCTCACCGAAACGAGCGTTCTGTCGTCGAACGAGCCGCGCTCGTTGTAGTTGTCGAGCCATACGCGCAGGCGCTCCTCGGGAGTGTCGCCGATGTTCATTCTGAACGCCTCAAGCGAATGGCACCAAAGCATTCCACGCTTGTCCCAGAGCGCCGCCATCGCCTCCTCGGATTTGTCCCCGAGGAGCTGTTTCGCGTACTGGAGCGCCACGCTCTGCTGCGTGAGCGACACCGAGCGGAACCGTATCGGCGCGGGATCCTCGCCGCCCCTGCCGCGCTCTCCCTCCATGGGCAGAACGCCGTTCAGGCAAAGGTCGAGGTACAGCCGCTGCATCATCGGCTGAGCGGGGAAATAATCGTCCGCGACGCCGTCCGACATCAGCAGCACGGTATCGGAGCTGCCGCGCGAAATGCGCGTTTTTGCGCCGATGACCTCGGCTTTGGAGTTCTTTTCGGAGAGGAAATCCGTCTCGCCCGAAAACGCGCCGCTGTCCGCCTCGCCCATGAGCTTCAGGCAATGAGCGCTGTCCGCGGCGCTGTCGATTGCGCAGATACAGCCGTCGCCTATCTGCACGCACGCCATAAAGGCCTGCGGCTTGCCGCCGACCTCCACGGGCACTATCACCGCCGCCAGAAACGTCGTCGAGAGGTCGCCGATGACGGGCTTGCGCCCCAGAGCGTCCTTGTACCTTTTGTCCTCGGAGAGCTTGGAAAGCTCATTCTGCTGCGCCGCGAAAGCCTCTCTCGCCGCCTCTTGGACAAGCGGCGCGACGCGTCCGCAGGCTGCCATAAACTCGGCTGAGTTTAAATCGGCGGCAAGCCCAGATTTAAGCGCGGGCATTGCCGAAAAAAGCTCCGTCGTTTTGGCTTTGAGATACGCCGCGGCGGTCTCCGCGCTGACGCGCGAGCCTATCCGTGAAAGCGGCTTGGAGCCCGCGCCGTCGCACACCACCGCGATAACGCAGTCGTCGGTGACGGCGGTCTCGAAATAGTCGTCGCAGTTCGTGCCCTCGTGCTTGTGCTTTTTGCCGCGCACGCGTGCGCCAGTTACTTCGGCAAACGGCGTAACTGTGCGCTTTTCGTGGTATTCCGAGTGCATTTCCGTGCCGTTGTCGACAATTTCCTTATATTGCCAGATAGACGCCGTATGCTCCATTACCTCCATATCCGAGAGGTGCGGGGCGGGGGCGAGCGGAGCGTTTTCCCGAGCCTTCTCGTCGGGCTTTGAAGCATCATTTTTCACATTTTGTGAATTATCCTCTTTCGGCAGCTCAACGGGCTTTTCATCGCTTTTGGGCGCGGCAGTGCCCTGCTCTTTAAGCGACTTCTGTATTTTAAGGTACTCCTCCGCCGACATTATCGCGGGCTTTTTCCCGATGTCGTCGAACGTGATCGAGAGCTGCTGCTCGGCGCTTTCGCTCGGGGGAGCGGGGTTCATTTCGGTTTTATCCATTCAATTCACCTGTATGCCGTTAAGGCACGATAACAAAGCCCTGAGGGGGCGGAGGGAGCTCGATGGGGTCGCCGGGCTTGGCGTCGATGCTCTTGGAGCTTGCCTTTATGGAGCTGGACACCCACGCGAAGAACTGCGCCATATCGCCCGCCGTGAGATTGTTCATCATAAGCACGTTGTTGGTAATTTTCTTGAGCGTGTTCGCGTTTGCGTTCGCGCCCGCGCCGCAGGCGATGATGTTGCCCGTGGAGACCTGCTTTATCGCGTCTATGCCCTCGTCGAGGTTGTCTGTGGGCGCGCCGTCGGTCATAAGGAACACAAGCGGCTTCCAGTCGCCCTTCTGCGTGGCGGTGGAGGTATGCACCTCGTTTGTAATGCACTCCGCGAGCACCTTCAGCGCGCCGCCGAGCGCGGTAGCGCCGCCCGCCTGTATCTGCGGCTCCTTGAACAGCATAAGCTCGGTAAGCGGGCTTATCTGCCGCGCGGAGCTGTCGAACGTGATTATCGACAGAAACGCGGTCTCGAGCGCCTGAGGGTCGCCCTTAAGCTCCGAAATGAGCGTTTTGATGCCTTGCTTTACCGCCTCGATGGGCTCTCCCGCCATTGAACCGCTGCAGTCCAGCAGCAGATACACGGGTAATCTTCTGATGTAATCGGACATTTTTTTATCCTCCGTTAATAAATCGGGCGCCACATACCCATAAATCTTCAAAATACATTATACCTTAATTTTCACGATATGTCAATAGTTTTGACAAAAAATTACGGATAATTGCTCTCCGCGCTGTGAAAAAACAACAAAAACGGCTGTAATTTGCCCGTGAGATATGTTGCAATGCCGCTCTTGATTTTTTTTGAAAAATATGGTATAATACCGAATAGGGTTCGGCGGTTTGCCGACGATAAAGCGATCGTTAAGTTAACAGAGGTGTTTACTATTAAGATAAAAGGCATAGATATTAAGGAAACTTTCGCCGCTCTGAAAACCAAGGAGGGTAGGCGGGAGTTCTGCAAAAAGCACAAGGAGATAATCCTGTACTTCGTTTTCGGCATCGGGACGACCGTCATTTCAATGCTCTCGTATTATCTTTGCCGCGTGATTTTTCCCGACCAAGAGAGCGTTCCGAAATGGCTTTCGTGGATATTCAACATAACCTCGCGCTTCGGCATCGAGAGCAACACGGCGCTGCCCGTTATCGTTTCGTGGTTTTTGTCGGTGACGTTCGCGTTCCTCACCAACAGGGTGTACGTTTTCAACAGCACGGCGAACACCGTCGGGAAGTTCCTCGTGGAGGCGCTTAAGCTCTACGCCTCGCGCATCGCCACGCTTTTCGTCGACCTGCTGATAATGTTCCTGCTCGTCGACCTGCCCGGCATCCACAACGTCATTTACGAGTTCTGCGCGAAGGTTTTCTCGAACGTTATCGTGCTTATACTTAATTATATACTAAGCAAGATATTTGTATTCAGAATGAAACGGCCCAAGAAGAAGCGGGGTAAACAGCCATGAGAATGAGAAGAAAGAAGAACCTCGACGAGCGCCTTGCCGCGTGCAAGCCCGTTCTGCTGCATATGCAGTGCCAAAACGAGCACGCTAACGATCCGCTCTCCGAGGAGTTTTTCGTAAGCTCCGAGAAAACGTTCGGCAACGGTAATCCGCTCTATCTGGAGATAGGCTGCGGAAAGGGCGGCTTCGCGGTGGAGTTCGCGCGGCAAAATCCCGATATAAACCTTATCGCGCTGGAGAAAACGCCGAACGTCCTTGTCACGGGCGCGGAGGAGCAAATGCGCCTGCAATTGCCGAACCTGCGCTTCTGCATGGGACAGGCGGAGTATCTCGACCATATGTTCCACGAGAACGCCGTCGACAGGCTCTTCCTCAATTTCAGCTGCCCATTCCCGAAAAACCGCTACGCCGTTCACCGCCTGACGCACGCGCGTTTCCTTGAAATTTACCGCAGAGTGCTGAAAAACGGCGCGGAAATTCATCAAAAGACCGACAATATGCACTTTTTCGAGTTCTCGATAGAGCAGTTTTCGGCTAACGGGTTTATGCTGCAAAATGTCTCGCTGGACCTGCATAACAGCGGCTTCGAGGGGAATATCGTCACCGAATACGAAAAGCGCTTCAGCGACCTCGGGCAGCCCATATACAGGCTCGAGGCGGTCAACTTGGGGGCGCGATGATCGAATACAGAGAGTTAAATGAAGCGGAAATCAACAGGGAGTTATTCGCTGCCTTTATCCGTCGGCAGGTCGTTACGGACTGTTGGCGGCGGGTCAACGGCGAGTGGACGATAAAAAGCGACCCGTTCATCGACGACTGGAGCGAGGAAGATTACGCTGTTCTGATAAAATGCCTGAAAAACACCGTCTCAAGCGGCGGCGTTGTGTACGGCGCGTTCGACGGCGGCGCGCTGAAGGGCTTTGCTTCGGTGGAGCCGCGGCTGTTCGGCGGCGAACAAAAGTACCTCGACCTATCGAGTATGCATGTCTCGCAGGATCGACGCGGCAGGGGTATCGGACGGGCGCTGTTCGCGAGAGCGTGCGCGTGGGCAAGGGCTCACGGTGCGGAGAAGCTGTACATCTCAGCTCATTCGGCTGTGGAAAGTCGGGCGTTCTACACGGCTGTGGGCTGCGTTGAAGCGGTGGTTTACAACCGGGAGCACGTCCGCGCGGAGCCGTTCGACTGCCAGCTTGAACGAAAACTGTAACGGCATAATTCCGCAGGCGGCGGCGAATAATACACTTTACCGACGGTTATTTTGCAAAAAAATATTACGATAAGGAGATTTTGATATGAAAAAGCTTACGGGCAAGTTCCCGAGCGCGAGCGGGCTCTGCGACGCGCGTTTTTACATCTACACCCCCGAAAAGCCCAAGGCGGCGCTTATGCTGTCGCACGGCATGTGCGAGTATATCGAGCGCTACGAGGACTTCGCGGGATTCCTCTGCGGCAACGATATCGCCCTCGCGGGCAACGACCACATAGGTCACGGGAACTCGATAACGGACGAGGATATGCTCGGATATTTCGGTCAGGAGCGCGGCTATGTGAATATGGTGCGCGACCTGCACAGAATGAAAGCGGTGCTGGAGCGGCAGTTCCCGAACATCCCCCACTTCCTTATGGGGCACAGCATGGGCAGCTTTCTGGCGAGGATTTATCTGTCGAAGTATTGCAGCGTTACCGTGGAGAACAGCGGCTGCGCCGACTGCACGAACGTCGACGATGCGGTCTGCGGCTATTGCGGAAGATATAACGTGCTCTCGGGCGGCGACCGCTGGAACGGCGCGGTCATAATGGGCACCGCGGGGGGCTTGACGGGCTCCGCGCCCTTGCGCCGTGCCTTGGACATCATGGCTCGCAATCACGGCGACCTCTACCGACACGAGCTGGGCGCAAAGCTGGCTTTCGGATTTTTCAACCTGCGCACCGAGAACCGCCGCACGCCAAACGATTGGCTTTCGCGCGACGACGCCAACGTCGACAAATTCTGCGCCGACCCGAAGTGCAATTTCACGTTTACCGTCGCGGGCTTCCGCGACCTGTTGAACGCGCTGATGTGCGCGAACAGCAAGCCCGTTATCGAAAATACGCCCACCGACCTGCCGATGCTTTTCCTGAGCGGCGGAATGGACCCCGTGGGCGAATACGGGAACGGCGTGCGCAGCGCGGCGGCGAAATATCTCTCCCACGGCTGCGACGTAAACCTGCGCATTTACAGAGAGGCTCGCCACGAGCTGATATTCGAGCTCAACCGCGCCGAGGTAATGGAGGACATTCTGGAATTTCTTGTCAAAAGAATATAGTTGAAAAAGTTGACAGTTGACAGTGTACAGTTGACAGTTATTGTATGGCTGAAAGCAGTCACGTTTGTAGCGACTCGGCAAATAAGCGCTTATCCGAGTGACAATAAACGTAATCTTCCGCATCATTACCTTAACTGTCAACTATCAACTGTAAACTGTAAACTTTGCAAAAGGGCGCTTTCCGCGCCTTTTTCTTTGCCGCGGAATAATTCCCCCAAAAATTCCCATAATAAAAATACAAATTTAACTAAGTGGGGGTAGTAAAAAATGGCAAACCAAAACATCACGCCGGGCTTTTCGGGGGAGGCTGCGGAGGCGCTCGGCAGCGCAATGACCATCGCGGGGCAGATGGGTCACACCTATATCGGCAGCGAGCACCTGCTCTGCGCGCTCGCGAAGAACTCCGAGAGCGCCGCGGGAGTGCTCCTCGCGCGGCAGCAGATACGCTTCCGCGACCTTATTTTGCAGCTCAAGGACAGGGCGGGCATAGGGCGGAGCGTGGAGCTTAACGAAAAGGATTTCTCGCCGAGACTGAAAAAGCTGCTTACAAACGCGCGTTCCTATGCCGTTTCCAAGAACGATAAATACGTCGGCACGGAGCATATCCTGCTCGCGCTACTCACCGACCGCGACTGCACAGCCTACGCGATACTTGCCGAGCAAAGCTCCGACACAGTCTCGCGGCTTTATAGCAACGTTTCCGCGCGGAGCTACGACAGCCCCTGCTTTGACAACGCGCCGAAAAAGCCTGAAAAGTCCGCGAAAAGACCCGAAAACGTCCGCAGCGAGTTCCCGATGCTGACAAAATACGGCAGAGAGCTCACCGCCGAGGCGCGCGAGGGCAAGCTCGACCCCGTTATCGGGCGCGATACCGAGACGGAGCGCATGGTGCAGATACTCCTGCGCCGCAGCAAAAACAACCCTTGCCTTATCGGAGACGCGGGCGTCGGCAAGACCGCCGTCGCGGAGGGCTTTTCGCAGCGCATCGCCAACGGCACAGTGCCGCCCGAGCTTGCCGAAAAGCGCGTGTTTGCCCTTGATCTTTCGGCAATGCTCGCGGGCGCGAAGTACCGCGGCGACTTCGAGGAGCGCTTGAAGGGCGTGCTGGACGAGGCGGTCTCAAATCCCTGCGTTATCCTGTTTATCGACGAGATTCATATGATAGTCGGCACGGGCGCGGCGGAGGGCGCTATCGACGCGGCGAGCATTTTAAAGCCGCTGCTGGCGCGGGGAAAGATATGCCTTATCGGGGCGACGACCACAGACGAGTACCGCCGCTTTATCGAAAAGGACAGCGCGCTGGAGCGCCGTTTTCAGCCGATATGCGTGGAGCAGCCCGACGAGGCGGCTGCCGTTAATATTCTCTCGGGACTGCGCCCGCGCCTTGAGGAGCACCACCGCGCCGTTATCACGGACGAGGCGATAAAGGCTGCCGTCAAGCTTTCGGAGCGCTATCTGAACGACAGGCGGCTCCCCGACAAGGCGATAGACCTTATCGACGAGGCAGCCGCGAGAGCCCGCACGGAGCGGCTTGCCGTAAGACCTAAGCTGTTTGCGGGAGTGCCCAAGCGCGAGCGCGTTATCGTCGGCGCGGAGGACGTCGCCAAGGCGGTCTCCGCGATAACGGGGATACCCGCCGCGCGGCTCTCCGAGGATGAAAGCGAGCGCCTGTCCAACCTCGAGAGCCTGCTGAAAAAGCGCGTTATCGGGCAGGAAAAGGCGGTCTCGCTCGTCGCGAACGCCGTCCGCAGAGGGCGCGCGGGCTTGAAGGATCCCGAGCGCCCCATAGGCTCTTTTCTGTTCCTCGGGCAGACGGGGGTCGGCAAGACGGAGCTCTCGAGGGCGCTCGCGGAGGGCGTTTTCGGCGACCCCAAGCGGCTTATACGCTTTGATATGTCCGAGTTTATGGAGCGGCACTCCGTAAGCAAGCTGATAGGCTCGCCGCCCGGATATGTAGGCTACGGCGAGGAGGGCAGGCTGATAAAGGAGGTGCGCTCCCGTCCGTATTCGGTGGTGCTGTTCGACGAGGTGGAAAAGGCGCACGCCGACGTGCTCTGCATACTTTTGCAGATACTCGAGGACGGAAAGCTCACCTCCTCGGACGGGCGGGTCGCCGACTTCAAAAACACCGTTATAATCCTCACGGGCAACATCGGCGCGGAGGAGCTTAAGCGCAATCACCTCGGGTTCGGCAGCGAAAAGGGCGGCAGCGCGGACGTGCTCGGGGCGCTGAAAAATCAGTTCCGCCCCGAGCTGCTTAACCGTATCGACAGCGTTGTGGTGTTCGAGAGCCTTACCCCCGAAAGCATGGAGGAGATATGCGTGAAAATGCTGAACAACGTCGCGCGGAGAGCGCGCTCGCGCGGCATAGAGCTCACGTTCGGCGAAAGCGTAGCAAAGCGCCTTTGCGAGAGCGTCCGCGAGGAGGGCATGGGCGCGCGCCCTCTCCGCAGAAAAATAACGACCGATATAGAGGATATGCTTTCAAAGCGCATTATCTCGGGGGAGCTGCCGCAGCGCTGCCGCGCGGAGGTTTGCGGTGGAAATTCCGGGTTCGAGGTAAGGGTTTTAGTCGATAATTGACATCGCTGTCAAATTCTTGCAGTTATCCAGCATACTCTCCGCGAAAACCGCGTAGCCGCGCGTGGGGTCGCTGACCAGAACGTGCGTGACCGCGCCGACAAGCATGCCGTTCTGCAAAATCGGACTGCCGCTCATTCCGCGCACTATGCCGCCCGTTTTCTCCAGCAGCCCGCTGTCGGTGATCCTGATGACCATGCCCTTTGAGCCGTTTAAATCGAGCAGATTTATGCGCTCTATTTCAATGGAATATTCGCGCGGAGCGCCGCTGTCGACGGTCGTGAGCATCACAGCCTTGCCCGCCGAGACCTCCTGTCTGAACGCCACGGGCACCGTTTTGCCCTCGACGGGCGCGGAGAGCCTGCCGAAAACGCCCGCGGGGGTGTTGCCCGAAAGCTCTCCGATGTCGGAATTCGGCAATATAGCGCCGCAAAGCTCGCCCGCGCTGCCCTCCTTGCCCTTGACCACGTCGTAAATTTCCGCTTCGGTTATCTCGCCCGATTTAAGCGGCACAGCGCCGCCCGTCGTCACGTCGCTCACCGCGTGCCCGAGCCCGCCGAACATCATGGTCTCGGGGTCGAGAAACGTCAGCGTGCCTATGCCCGCGGCGCTGTCGCGCACCCAAGCGCCTATTTTAAGGAACCCGCCGCCGTCCTCGGGGACGAGATTTACGGACGCCTCGCCGCCGTTTCGGCGCAGTACTATATCGGTACCCTCGGGCGAGAGCTGCACCGCCTCGCTGAGCTCGGAGTTGGTGCGGACCTCTTCGCCGTTCACGGAGACTATCACGTCTCCCGCCTTAATCCCCGCCTTGTCCGCGGGGGAGTCCTCGGCTACCTCTATCACCATAACGCCGTCCGAGCGCACCTTTATGCCGAACGGAGTGCCGCAGGGAATGACCGAGCGCCGCGGCTTTTCGGCGACCTCGGCGGTCTTTATCGGGAGCTCTCCCAGATAATAGGAAACGCCCTCCGCCGTCTGCCGCAGAACGACGGGAGAAAATCCTCCGCCCGAAAATCCCGCGCCCGTGTCGACGCTTATATCGCAGGGGAGCGCGGCGTAAAAATAGCCGAAAACCGCAATAAAAAGCGCCGTCAGCGCCGCCGCGGTCCCCGAAAATATTTTAAATTGTTTTCGCATCATTATGTTGACTGCCTTTCGTTTGTAGTTGAGCGCCGCGCGGAAAGCTCCGCTTGGGCTCGCTATCATATTTTTTGCGGAACGCCGCCCGTTATCAAAGGAAATATAGGACTGAGATTTTAAGTTTTGCCGCCAAAAATTCGGCGAAATTCACGCAAAAATACCGCCGCGCTTATTTACGGAAATAAACCCCTTGACATTTTCCCGAAAAAGCGGTATAATAATAGATATGTATTTTCCCGAAAAAGGAAATTCATTTGTAAAATTTTGGAATTTTGAGGCTCCGCCTCTTATTTATATTATCAATTTGTCGTCAAAAAAGGTTTTACAAAATGCCCGACATTATTTTAAACCCGAAACGCGGACGTTATGAGTTTTGGGTTTTGTAAAATATTGCCAACTATACATAAGGTACGCCGAAAATTGCGCAAGATCTTGAACTAAAGGGCGAATACGCGATGTTTGCCGAATAATTCTTTGCCAATGCCGCAATTTGATTTAACTCGTTTTGACGCAAAAATATATCATTCAGGGCAATTGTGCAAAATTCGGGGAGATTTTTGTGGATTTTGCACAAACAGAAAGGATTTTTTATGGGATTATTGTCGAATAACAAATTGCTGACGGAAACGGAAAACATTGCGAAAAAGAGAACCGCTCCGAGAGCCGCGTTTTCAACTCCGCAGACGGCTCCGAAAAAGACTTACCGCGGCGCGGCTCCCGCTCCCGCGAGAAAGGTCAGACAGACGGGAGCTCCCGTGCTGACCGATAACAGAGCCCCCGCCGCGCCGAAGACTCCCGTGCTCGGACGCGCCAAGCCGCGCCCAGTCGAGAAAAAGCCGCGCGAAAGCAGAAGCACCCCCGTAAGGTTCATGGCGCTCGGCGGCTTGAACGAGATAGGAAAGAACTTGTACGTATACGAGTGCAGCAGCGATATGTTTATCGTGGACTGCGGTCTGGCGTTCCCCGACGAGGATATGCTCGGCGTGGATCTTGTAGTGCCCGATTTCACTTATCTCGAAAAGAACAGGGAGCATTTCCGCGGCATCATTATCACGCACGGGCACGAGGATCACATCGGCGCGCTGCCGTATCTGCTCAAAAAGATAAACGTGCCTATCTACGGCACAAGGCTCACGCTCGGGCTCGTCGAGGGCAAGCTTAAGGAGCACGGGCTGCTGTCGCAGGCGTCGCTTAACGTAGTGGAGCCGCGCCAGAACGTGCGCATGGGCTGTATGTCCGTGGAGTTTATCCGCGTGAACCACTCGATACCCGACGCGTGCGCGCTCGCCATACACACTCCCGCGGGCGTTATCGTGCACACGGGCGACTTCAAGGTCGACTACACGCCGATAGAGGGCGGCATTATCGACCTCGCGAGGTTCGGGGAGCTCGGCAACCGCGGCGTGCTCGCTTTGATGAGCGAAAGCACCAACGTGGAGCGCCCGGGCTACACGAAATCCGAGCGCTCTGTCGGCGAGAGCTTTAAAGGGCTGTTCGCGAGAGCGGAGGGAAAGCGCATCATAATCGCGACCTTCTCCAGCAACATCCACCGCATACAGCAGATAATCGACGAGGCTGTAAAGCACGGGCGGCGCGTTGCCGTTTCGGGCAGGAGCATGACGAACGTCATCTCGAAGGCTGTGGAGCTGAACTACATCAGAGTCCCCGACGGCACGCTCATCGACATCGAGGACGTCAACAAATACGACCCCGCCGAGCTGGTCATAGCGACAACGGGCTCGCAGGGAGAGCCGCTTTCGGCGCTGTCGAGAATGTCCAGCGGCGACCACAGACAGGTCACGATAACCCCCAACGACCTTATCATCATTTCCGCGAACCCCATTCCAGGCAACGAAAAGCTCGTCACGAAGGTAGTCAACGAGCTTATGAAGCAGGGCGCGGAGGTCATTTACGAGAGCATGTACGAGGTGCACGTTTCGGGTCACGCCTGCCAAGAGGAGCTGAAGATGATGATATCGCTCACCAAGCCGAAATTCTTCGTTCCCATTCACGGCGAGTACAAGCATATGAAAAAGCACGTTATTCTCGCGACGGGCATGGGAATACCCGAGGAGAACACGTTCATCGCCGACCTCGGGGACGTTCTCGAAACGGACGGCGTTGAAATGAAGCTCACGGGCACCGTTCCGAGCGGAAAGGTGCTTGTGGACGGCTTCGGGGTCGGCGACGTCGGGAGCGTCGTTCTGCGCGACAGAAAGCACCTCGCCGAGGATGGCGTTATGATAATCGTGGCGACAATGGAGCGCGAGACGGGCAGAGTCGTCGCGGGACCCGACATAGTGTCGAGGGGCTTTGTGTACGTCCGCGAGAGCGAGGCGCTCCTCGACGAGGCAAAGCAGCTTATGATACAGACCATGGAGGAGCTGCACGACAGAAACGTCCGCGAGTGGGGCAATATAAAAAGCGCGATGCGCGACGCGCTCTCGGAGTTTATCTACAAGGAGACAAAGCGCAGCCCGATGATACTGCCTATCATTATGGAGATATAGTTAAACGCCATGAAGAATTTTTACAAGAGCAACGTGCTGTTGGCGGCTGTCGGAACGCTGATAATAATGCTGATAGTCATCGACGTATATGTGTTCCGCCGCGAGCCGCTGATGTTCTGGGTGTCGCTGCCGATACTGCTCGGCGTTTCGGGCTTGGCTCTCGGGAAGCTGCTTCAGATACGGCAGAGCGAGTACTGGTATTTCGAGCAGCTTTCGGAGGAGATACGGAGCACGGATTCGATGTCGCTGATAAGCTTCCCGCTGCCGATATGCGTCGTCGACGAGGAGCGCAGCGTTATCTGGAGCAACAATTGCTTTAACGATACGTTCTTTACGCCGAGCGAGGACGAAAGCTCGATAAATCCCGTAACGGATATGCCGCTTGAGCTTTTCGGCTTGGACGGCAGGGAAATAGGCTACGGGGAAAACTGGTTCCGCGTGTATTCCGTCGTCCATGATTTCGCGGTGGACAGCAAAATAGCGGGAAAGCCCGTTATCTTCGGCGCGGAAAGCGGCGGCGAGGCGGTAATGGAGCGCATAACGATGCTCATCTTCCGCGACATCACAGACCTCAGAAGGCTCCAGGTAACGCACGAAATGTCCAAGCCCGTGGTCATGATTGTAATGGTCGACAACTACGAGGAGCTTTTGTCGGGAGCAAAGGAGAGCGAACGCGCTTACGTCACGATACAGGTCGACAGGCTGATTGAGGAGTACTTCGCCGAGAAAAAGGCAGTGCTGAAAAAGATGACGGGCGACAAGTTCCTGATAGTGCTCGAGCAGCAGTACCTAAATCAGATGATAAAGGACAAAATGGCGCTGATAAACAAAGCGCATGAGATAATAGTGCGCGACAGAGCGGCTGTTACGCTTTCGATAGGCGTGGGCGCAACGGCGTCGTCGCTCGCCGAGGGAGAGCGCTTCGCAAGCGAGATGCTCGATAAGGCGCTCGAGCGCGGCGGCGATCAGGCGCTCGTGAAAACGTCCAACGGCTTTGACGCGTTCGGCGCTATATCCCCCGGCAAGGAGCGCACGGGAAAGGTAAAGATACGCCTCGCGGCGGAGGAGATAAAGAGCCTTATCAGCACAGCCGATACCGTGTACATAATGGGACACAGCTTCGGCGATTTCGACAGCGCGGGCTCGGCGATAGGTCTCACCTGCGCGATACGGAGACTCGGCATTCCCGCATACACGGTCGCGAGGTTCAGGGACAGCTCTAAAACGAACGCAAAGGCGCTGTTCGACAGGTTTGTGGATTACGACACGCCCGTAGTTATCGAGCCCGAGGAGGCAAGGCAGTGGATAACGCCGAAATCGGTGCTGATAATCGTCGATACGCACATCACCAAAAAGCTCGAGGACGCGGAGCTGTTCGAGCTCGCGCAGAAAAACCGCGTCGTCATTATCGACCACCACCGATTGAGCGCGGGAGCTATCACGGAGTTCGCGGTGCGCTGCCACGAGAGCAACGCCTCGTCCGCCTCGGAGCTCGTCACGGAGCTTATCCAGTATTTCGGCAGCGGCGCGCTGATAAAGCCGCTGGAGGCGGAGGCGCTCCTTGCGGGCATCACGCTCGACACCAAGGATTTCGTGATGCGCTCGGGTGTCTCGACGTTCGAGGCGGCGGCGTATCTGAAGAAGATAGGCGCGGACACCATAGCCGTGAAAAAGCTGTTCGACACGACCATCGAGAGCAAAACAAAAAAATCGCAGATAATCTCCTCGGCGAAGATATACAGGGCGCGCTGCGCCATATCCGTGGTCGAGGAAAGCTTCGAGGGCATACGGGTGCTCTGCTCGCAGGCTGCGGACGAAATGCTGTATATACGCAACGTCGACGCGTCGTTCACGGTGTACCCCATTGAGAACGGCTGGAGCATAAGCGCACGTTCGCTCGGCAAGGTGAACGTGCAGGTCATAATGGAAAGCCTCGGCAACAAAATAGACGACGGCGGCGGACATCAGTCCATGGCGGGCGCGCAGCTTTACGGCATTACCGTAGAGGAAACGCTCGACAGGCTTCACGGAGCCATTGACGAGTATTTCACGGCAGCGCCGAAAGATAAGGATTAAACAAAAACGGGAGGTCAGAATGAAGGTCATATTGTTAGAGGACGTAAAGGGCACGGGCAAAAAGGGCGAGATCCGAGAGGTAAAGGACGGCTACGCCATAAATTGCCTGATAAAAAAGGGGCTGGCGCAGGAGGCGAACGCCAAGAACCTCAATCTGCTCCAAGGGCAGAAGGACAGCGCTCAGCATAAGATAGACGTCGATATCGCCAACGCCAAGGATATCGCGGGCAAGCTCGAGGGCAAAAGCGTCGTCGTAAAGGCAAAGGCGGGTCAGAACGGCAGGCTGTTCGGCACCGTTACATCTAAAGAGGTCTCCGCGGCGATAAAGCAGTCGCTGGGTCTGGACGTGGACAAGAAAAAAATAAACGTCGCGATGAAAATAGAGGGCTTCGGCGATTATTCCGCGGAGGCAAGGCTTTACGCTGGCGTTTCGGCAAAGTTCACCGTAAGCGTAAAGGACGAGGGTTGACGAAAATATGGCGGATTACGATCTTACGGGGGTAAATCTTCCGTTCGACCCGACAGCGGAGGAAGCGGTCATCGGCGCGGTCATCGGCGATAGAGAGATGCTCGGCGAGGTCATCGAAAAGCTTCGCCCCGAGCATTTCTATATCGACCGCTGCCGCGAGATATACGCGCTTATGACGCAGCTCTACATGAGCAGCGAAAAAATAGACGTTCTGACGGTCGGCGATATGTGCGTAAGGCACGGGGTTTTCGAGCAGGCAGCAGACGCGAGGGCGTTCCTTATGGAGGCTCTGGAGCGCTGCCCGAGCATATCTTCGATAGCCAAGTACGCCGAGATCGTCACGGAAAAATATCTCCTGAGGAGCCTTATTTTCGCCTCCAAGGAGATAATCGACGCGGCGAATAACTCCTCCGACAGCGCGGACGCGGTAGTCGATTTTGCCGAGCAGAAAATATTCGATATCCGCTCGGGCACTCAAAACAGCAGCCTTACGCCTATCGCGGGGATAGTCTACGACAGGGTGCGCGCGTTCAGCGAGCTTGTAAAATCTTCGCGCGAAAACGGCGGACAGCCCGCGATGACGGGTCTCGCGACGGGCTTTACCGAGCTCGACAAGCGCATTTTCGGGCTCAACAAGTCCGACCTGATAATCCTCGCGGCCCGTCCCGGTATGGGCAAGACGTCCTTCGCGATGAATATCGCGTCAAATACGGCAAAGCGCTTCCGCGACAAGCAGATATGCGTATTCAGCCTCGAAATGAGCAAGGAGCAGATAGTCTCCAGAATGATGTGCTCCGAGGCGCTGCTCCCGTCCGACGCGATGAAAACGGGGCGCTCCACGCCCGAGCAGCTCAACAACGTAATGGTCGCCGCCGATCTTCTTCAGCGTCTGCCGATCTATATCGACGACACCCCCGGCTGCAACGTGACGAATATCAAATCCAAGCTGCGCCGCATGAAAAATCTCGGCGCGGTCATAATCGACTATCTCCAGCTGATGACGAGCGTAAATAATTTCCACGGGAACCGCGTCGCCGAAATATCGGAGATAACGCGCAACCTGAAAATTATGGCAAAGGAGCTTAACGTCCCCGTTATCGCGCTGTCGCAGCTCGCCAGAGGACCCGAGCAGCGCCCCGACAAGCGCCCGCTGCTGAGCGACCTCCGCGATTCGGGCTCTATCGAGCAGGACGCGGATATAGTGCTGTTCCTGTACAGAAATTCCTACTACGACAAGACCGACCCCAACCAGAACGTCTGCGAGTGCCTTGTTGCGAAAAACCGCCACGGCGAAACGGGCACGGTCTACCTCGGCTGGCAGGGCGAGTATACAAAATTTACCAACGTTAAGTATATTCCGCAAAATCAAAACGGCGGCTGACAAAAATGAACGATTTTATTGATAATGTTCGGCAAACCATAGCCGATCACGATATGCTCGGCGAAAAAAGCGCGGTATGCGCGGCGCTCTCGGGCGGCGCGGACAGCGTTTCGCTGCTGCTGGCGCTGAAAACGCTCTCGGAGGAGCGCGGCTTCGCGCTTTCGGCGTGCCACTTGAACCACGGGCTGCGCGGCGTGGAAAGCGACCGCGACGAGCGCTTCTGCGCCGAGCTTTGCCAAAGGCTCGGCATTCCGCTTGCGGCAAGGAAAATAAGCGTCTCGGCATTGTCCGAAAAGCACGAAAGCTCCGAGGAGACCGCCCGCCGTGTGCGCTACGGTTTCTTTCTGGAAACGCTCGGCAGCCTCGGCGAAAGCGCCGTCCTCGCGACGGCGCACACAGCCAACGACAACGCCGAGACCGTGCTGATAAATCTGACGCGCGGCACGGGGCTCGCGGGCTTGTGCGGGATACCGCCCGTGCGCGCTCTCGGGGAGTTCCGCGTGATAAGACCGCTGATATACCGCACGAGAGCGGAGGTCGAGGAGTTCCTCGCCGCGCGCGGACAGGACTACGTGACCGACCGCACCAACCTCTCCGAGGACTACACCCGCAATAAAATACGCCTCAAGGTGCTTCCCGAGCTGCTGAAAATAAACCCCTCGGCGCTCGGAACGCTCGGCAGAATGACCGGGACCCTCCGCGAGGACAGCGCGTTCCTCGAGGAGCTTGCCCGAAAGGCGCTCGCCGAAAACCGCGCGGGGCGCGGCTACAACGCCGCGGAGCTCGCCAAGCTCCCCGCGCCGATACGCTCCCGCGCGGTGAAAACGATACTCATGGACGGCGGCATAGAGCCCTCCGCGCTGAGGATAAGCACGGCGTCGGAGCTGCTGACAAGGCGCTCCGCGAGGTACAATCCCTGCAAAAACCGCTTTTTCACGATACGCAAGGGCGTGTGCTTCGTTGAAATTATCGAGCAGCACTACCGCCGCTTCAACGAAAAAAGGAAAAAAATGTAAAATATCCCGAAATTTTCAGCAGAAATTCACGAAAATCAATTGCTTTTTTGTGAATTATATGTTATAATGATTTTTGTATGGAGGAGAGCATAATGTATGTTCCCGAGGAAATCGAAAAAATTCTGTTCACCGAAGAGCAGCTAAAGGAAGAAACAGCGCGGCTCGGAGCCGAGCTCACAAGGGAATACAGCGGCAGAAATCCGCTGTTCGTCTGCGTTTTAAAGGGCGCGTCGGTGTTCTTCGCCGACCTGATACGCGCGGTGGAGTGCCCGCTGGAGATAGATTTTTTCCGCGCGAAAAGCTATTTGGGAACAACGACGACGGGAGTCGTCGACGTAAACGAAAGCGAGCTCCCCGATATAAAGGGGCGCGACGTGGTGATAGTCGAGGACATCGTCGACACCGCGCGCACGCTCTCAAAGGTCAAGGAAATGTTTCTGGAACGCGAACCGAGGTCGCTGAAGATAGTCTGCCTGCTCGACAAGCCGTCGCGCCGCGAGGTCAAGGGCTTCACCGTCGACAGCCGCTGCTTTGAAATAGATGATTTGTTTGTAGTGGGCTACGGGCTCGACTGCGACCAGAGGTTCAGAAATCTGCCGTACATAGGCGTATATAAGGCATTATAAAAATATAAAATATATTTTCACGGGCAAAAATCGCCCGTAACAGGAAAGGCGGTCTAAATGAAGAAAAATAAGCTCCAAGGCGTAATAATCTACTTTCTGATAGCGCTTCTGCTGATATTCGGGTTGGTATCCGTGCTGAATTTCGCGGGAGGAAGAAGCTCCAACACCGCGGCGAAATATTCCGACGTTATAGCCGAATTCGACGACCTCAACGTTTCCGCGTTCGTTCTCGACCTCGGAAGCGGCAGGCTGAATTACGTGCTGAAGGGCGGAAGCATTGAAAATCAGCAGGACATCAAAACATATACCGTCCCGAATGTCAGCATTTTCATAAACGACATAAACGCGGGCTACAATAAGGAAGGCAGGATAGCGAATTACCGTCAGCGCTACAACGAGGCGAACCCCGAAGCGCCGCTGTACGAAAACTATATCCCCATTTCCGACAACACCTTCCTCACGAGCATTCTCCCGTATCTGCTCCTTGTGGGCGTTATGGTCATCTTTACGGTCATCGTTCTGCGCCAGACCACGGGCGGCGGCAAGATGAACACTTTCTCCCGCGCGAACGTCCGCCAGCAGACGGGCAGAAAGGTAACGTTCGAGGACGTTGCGGGCGCGGACGAGGAAAAGCAGGAGCTTGTCGAGATAGTTGACTACCTCAAAAACCCCGCGAAATACCGCGAGATAGGCGCGAGAGTGCCCAAGGGCGTGCTCCTCGTCGGACCTCCGGGAACGGGTAAAACTCTTCTCGCAAAGGCAGTCGCGGGCGAGGCGGGCGCGCCGTTCTTCTCGATATCGGGCTCTGATTTCGTCGAGATGTATGTCGGCGTCGGCGCTTCGCGTGTGCGCGACCTGTTCGACCAAGCTAAAAAGCACACCCCGTCCATTATCTTCATCGACGAGATAGACGCCGTCGGCAGACAGCGCGGCGCAGGTCTCGGCGGCGGTCACGACGAGCGCGAGCAGACCCTCAACCAGCTCCTCGTCGAAATGGACGGCTTCACCGAAAACGAAAACATCATCGTAATGGCGGCGACCAACCGCCGCGATATACTCGACCCCGCTCTCCTCCGTCCCGGGCGCTTCGACAGACAGGTAGTCGTAAGCTATCCCGACATCAAGGGCAGAGAGGAAATCCTCAAAGTCCACACGCGCAACAAGAATATCGGTCCCGACGTAGACCTCAAGACCATAGCCGCGACAACGGCGGGCTTTACGGGCGCGGACTTGGAAAATCTCGTAAACGAGGCGGCGCTGCTTGCCGCGCGCAACAACCGCAAGGCGGTCACCAAAGCCGACATCGAGGAGGCAACGATAAAAGTCGTTGCGGGCCCCGAGAAGAAGAGCCGCATCGTCAGCCCCGAGGACAAGCGCATCACCGCTTACCACGAGGCGGGTCACGCGGTCACCACGATGTTCTGCCCCACGCAGGATAAAGTCCATCAGGTCTCCATTATCCAGAGAGGCATGGCAGCGGGCTTTACGATGCACCTGCCCGAAAAGGACAACTCCCACGTAACGAAAAACCGCATGGAGGAGTCGATAGTAGTCCTGCTCGGCGGACGCGCGGCGGAAAAGCTCATCCTCGACGACATCACCACGGGCGCGTCAAACGACATCGAGCGCGCCACCTCCGTCGCAAGGGATATGGTAACGCGCTACGGCTTCTCGGAAAAGCTCGGACCTATCCTGTACGGCAGTGAAAACGACGAGGTGTTCCTCGGCAGAGACTACGGTCACGGCAAGAACTACTCCGAAAACGTCGCCAGCGAGATAGACGCCGAAATACGCGAGCTCATCGAAACGGGCTACGAAAAGGCAAAGGAAATCCTCACGGTCCACGGCGATCTGCTCGAGCGCTGCGCGCAGTACCTCATCAAGCACGAAAAGCTCGACGGCCCCGTGTTCTATAAGCTTATGAACAACGAAATAGACATCGACGGCAACCCGACAAAGCTCGTTGAGGAAAAATCCGAAACGGCTCCCGAAACAGTTCCCGAGGAGACCTCGGAGGAAAAACCCGAGAGCCCCGACGAAAATCAAGACTAAATCATATTCCGTCCTGCCGCAAGCGGGACGGAATTTTACGGAAAGGTAAAAAATGGCAATTGAGTATATCGACAAGGCTCCCTCCTTCGAGGAGTACATGGAAATGCGCCGCGCCGTAAATTTTATGGTTCTGTCCGAGCGCATTGCCCGCAACGCCCTCAACAACGCGTTTCACATAACGACCGTCCGCGATAACGGCAGGGCGATAGGCATGATACGCGTTTTGTCCGACGGCAGCTACGCAAACTTCATCACCGACGTAATGGTCATCCCCGAGTATCAGCACCGCGGCATCGGCAAGGAAATGATGCGCCGCACAATGGAGTATATGCGCTCCACGCTGCTCCCGGGTGAGACGATAGTGCTGTACCTCATGTCCGCTATCGGCAGAGAGGATTTTTACAGGCAGTTCGGCTTCCGCGAGCGCCCCAACGAGGTCTGGGGCGCGGGAATGAGCCAATGGATACACGGAGAATAAAAATACCATTGACAAAATACAAATAATATGGTATTATAGTAGATAACGGGAAAGTTGCTTCCCAACAGAAAAAGATAGTGAGGTTAATTATGGAAAGATTTTGTGACAAATGCGGAACGCTCGTACAGGGCGAGGGTAAATTCTGTCCGTCCTGCGGCGCGCCCCTGGAAAGCGCGGTAAATCTCGACAAGCCGAGCACGCCGTCAACGGAGCCCATGCAGTCGACCCCCGCGCCTACATACCAGCAAAGCAGCCCCAACGCCGCGCAGATGCCCGCCTACCCGCAGAGCTACAACAACGTCGGCGCAACGGAGCGCACGGAAAATATGAGCGTCGGACAGTGGGCGCTGACGGTATTCCTCTCGAGTCTCGGATTCATCGGCATCATATTGCTGTTCGTCTGGGGCTTCAGCAGCGACACGCCCCAGCCCAAAAAGAACTACGCCCGCGGAATGTTGATAGTCGAGGCTATCATGATCGGCGTCGTTTTCTTGGTCTACATCATTGCTTTCGCCTGCGCGCTCTCCTGCGCGGGCAGCATGGGAGGAGACTTCGACGAAATATTCGGCTGCGTACGTCAGAGCATATTCGCGGCGGCTCTTCGTTAAAAATTCACACTGCCGAGCCGAACATATGATATAGAAGTATTGTGGTGTCGAGCGAAAACGCTTGACCCACAATTTTCTATGAAACGAATGGCCGCGGCGGCACGCCGCCCGGCAGTCATTTTATCCTAAAAAGGTGAACATATGAGCAAAATTTTATCCAACATACCGAGAATACTTATCGCGGCAGCCTCCCTCGCAATGCTTGTCTGGGTCAACCTGAACTTCGTCACCGCGGGCACGTACATCGGCTCCGCGCTTTTCGGCGCGATATTCCTCGCCGCGCTCCTGTGGAACCCCGTTTGCGGGCTGATAAAGCTCATATGGCGCAGGATCGTCGGCAAGGTCTTTTTGATAATTTTCGGCGGCATTATCGCGTTCTGCGCGGTATTGTGCGTCGTTTTCTCCGTGAATATGGCGTCGCACACGGAAAAGCCCCTCGACAGCCCCCGAGCCGTGATAGTTCTCGGCTGCCAAGTAAAGGGCGAGACTCCCAGCACCATGCTCGCGTTCAGACTGAGAGCCGCGATAGAGGTGCTGAACGAGCACCCCGAGGCGGTCTGCGTAACGAGCGGCGGGCAGGGCAGCGGCGAGGACATCCCCGAGGCGGAGGCGATGCGCCGCTTTCTTATCGAGAACGGCATCCCCGACGACCGCATAATCACGGAGGACAAGTCCACCAGCACCCGCGAGAACCTCCGTTTTTCGGCAGCGAAGCTCGCCGAGCGCGGCATAACGGACAACGTGGTGATAGTTACCAACGATTTCCACCAGTACCGCGCGGGAGTATACGCCCGCGAAAACGGCTTTCGGACGGTCGGACATCATTCCTCCAAGACCCCCGCGCGCAATATCCTTAACTACTGGATACGCGAGTGGGCGGCGATAATGGCGCTGCCGTTCGGAATATAACGATCGGAATTTATATAAAAGAAAACGCCCGCGACGGCGCCGATATAAAATCCCCTTAGGCAGACGCACGAAAAAACAAAAATTTCGTGATACACTAAGGGGATCTCTTTATTTTTCGGCTTCCTCGGCTTCCTTAACGGCATCGGCGTATTGCTTTTCCTCTTCCTCAAGGCGTGTCTTGGCAGCCTCGTAACCGGGAATATCCGTCGGCGTGAGCAGCTCCGCGTCGCTTTGCTGCGCGGTTATTTTTATCAGAACGCACAGCCCGCATTTCTTTTTGATTGACCTTGACGATTCATAGGAGCCCTTTGCGTTGCGGTAAAACGCCTTGGACTCGTCCGCGAGAGTGGCAGTCCACATCTCATAGCGCCCCGGGATATAAACGCCCGCGCTGTTGAAAAACTCAAGGTCCTCGAGGGACGGCGCGCCCACCACGGTGCACTCCGCGTCGAGCATTTTCCCCAGCTTTTCGCATTCGTCGTTAAGGTCCTCCCATTTGCAGGTAACGCTCGGGAAAACGCCGAGCAGATATGTATCGGAGCTCGTCCTGAAAACGGCTCTGTAGCCGACGTTGTACTTTGTTTTTTTGTCGTCACGCTGCTTGTACGGAAGATAGCAGACGTCCCCGAGAGGGGTATCCGCGGCGTCCTGAGCGCTTGTGTACAGGCTTCCCAGCTCTCTTTGCACCGTGACCTCTTCCAAATCTTGGGAGCGCGCGAACATATCCGAATAGTTTACGGTTATAGGCTCCCTTGCGCTGCCGTCGGAGCAGCCCGCAAGCAGCACGCACAGCGCGGCGAGAATGACGAATTTCCTTTTCATATGCGACCTCCTTTTCCTATATATAGATTTTAACATTTTTTATATTATTTGTCAAGGGCTTTACAAACGGAAAATAAAATGTTAAAATAAAGGCGTGCCGCCGTGGCGGCAGCTTCTGCCTTGGGCAGTTCGTTTCATAGAAAATTTCGGCGTCAAGCGTTTTCGCTCGACACAAAAAAACTTCTGTATTACACGCGCCATAGCGCCCAACCTTTTTGTTTTTTCGCGCACTGTATATATGAAAACGCTTTCGGAGGCTTTCAAAATGGACAAACAAACGGCGGACAGGAAAATTTACGAATACCGCGACAGGATATTCGGCTTCGCTATGGAGAAAACGCGAAACGTCGACCAAGCGGACGAGCTCGCCTCGGAGATAATCTGCGAGGTGTACCGCTCGTTTCTGCGGGCGGGGGAGATCGTCAACCTCGACGGGTACGTCTACCGCGTCGCGCGGAACGTGTGGTCGAAATACGTTCGGCGGCTTACCGAGAGCCGCGGCTTCGAGGATATCGACAACGTGGTCGTCCCGTATTACGACAGGCACGACGATGACGACGAGGAGACCCTCGAGGCTCTGCGGCGCGAGATAGGCTACCTCTCCGACAGGCAGCGGCAGGTCGTGTATATGCACTACTACCGCGAAATGCCCGTAAACGAGATAGCAAAGCGGCTGAGCATCTCCGCTGGCACCGTGAAATGGCACTTGTCCGACGCGCGCAGCAAACTGAAGGAGGGCATTACAATGACAATTAACGAAGAAAATCTTGGCGTCTCCCCGATAAGATTTACCAACATGGGGCACTGCGGCTCCCCGGGCTCGACGGGAGACACCAACGATATGTTTGACACGCGGCTGAAGCAGAACATCGCGTTCGCGTGCTACTGGCAGCCGAAAACCTTGGAGGAGATAGCGCGGGAGGTCGGCGTGCCGCAGGTGTACGTCGCGGACAACCTTGAAAAGCTCGTCGACTACGCCTATATAGACAAGCTCGACAATTCCAAGAACCCGAAATACCGCACGAATATGCTGATAACGGATCAGGAGAGGGTCGGCAATACGGGCGCTGTTGATGATAAGGCGGCGGAGTATCTCTGCGAAAGCTTTTTCCCGCGCGTGTTCCGCGATTTCGAGAGCGACCCCGCGCATTGGGGCTTTTCCTGCGCGGACAGCAACGTCAACTTTATGAAATACGCGCTGGTCATGTCGTGCATGCTAATGCTGAATAATCTCACGGAGGACCTCAATTTCACGAAATACGGCGTAAAGCGCCCCGACGGCGGCGATTTTATAGCGCTTGCCCATGTGCTGAGCGATGAAACGCCCGAGCCCGCCAAGCCCGATCCCTACCCCTATTGGACGTGCGGCTATATGCACGACAGCACCTTCGACGGTGATAAGGAAACGTCTTACGTGGTTTCCATCGACTGCCGTTTCACAGACAGAAACGGCGGCTGGCGCGACAATCTCAGCTCCGATTGGGAAGCGCTCGTAAAGTTTATGAGCGGCGGAAAAGACGGCGTTACTCCCGAGGAATACAAGCGCTTGTGCGACAAGGGGTATGTTTTCGAGGGCAAGGTGCAGGTCGTGCTCTTTAACGCGGAGGATTACGACCGCGCAAGGGACGGCTCGCTTTACAAGGCGTTCGAGCGGCGTCTTAAAGGCAGGCTCGACATTTCCGACGAGCTAAGGGAATATGCCGATAAGCTCGACGGGGAGATATTCGATTTGATGAAGAACGCGTATCCCGAGCACATTCAGCCCCTTGTAAAGGCGGTTTTCTGCACGGAGACCCTCGGAAACCCCGATATTATCCCGCGCTGCGTTGAAAAGCTGCTCGAAAAGGGCTTGCTGTCTCCCCTCACGGACATACAGCGCAAGGCGGCGTTCTCGGTGCTTTGCATGTAAAACAAACCATGCCTTATCTTATCACGGCACTTCCATAAAAAAACGCCCCGTCAAGACATTGCCTTGACGGGGCGTACTTCTATAATTTTACGGTAATAACCAGCTTATCATCGCGTATTTCCGAGGAGATGCCGCCGTTCATCTGCTCGACGAGCAGCTTCGCTATCGACAGCCCGAGCCCCGTGGAGTTGCTCCCCGTCTCGACCGTGTAAAACCTGTCGAACAGGCGCTCCGCGGAGATTTTTTCCAAGTCGTCCGAGGAATTGGCGAACGTGATAACGCAGTCCTCCGTCATTTTCACGTAAAGGTCGCCCGAGGAATATTTCAGCGCGTTCGTGAGGATGTTGCCGAATACCCTTGTAAGCGCGGAACGGTCGGTTATGCGCTCCAGCCGCCGCTCGGTTATATCTATCTCGGGGGTTATGCCGCGCTGCGAGACGGCGCCGTAAAACGCCGCGAGGCTCTCCTCCAGCACGTCGTTCACGCAGAGCCGCTCGAGCTTGAATTCCTTCGCCGCCGCGACCACGGAATACCTGAAAAGCTCCTCCGTGAGCTGCTTCATGACCTCCGCGCGGTCCACTATCCGCTCAAGGTACTGCCTTGCCTCCGCGCTCATTTCCTCGCGCCCGAGCAGGTCAAGATAGCCGCACATCGCCGTAAGTGGCGTTCGCAGGTCGTGGGAGACGTTCGTCACCGCGTCCTTCAGCTCGGTATCGCCCTGCCTGCAGAGCCGCCGCTCCTCGCGGAGCCTTACAAGCTCGTCGTTAAGCGCCGCCGCGAGCTCTCTCATATCCCCGTCCGCCGAGGAGATGTCTATCAGCGTGTTCGTGTCCCCCGAGAGCTTTTCCGACATCTTTTCCCTTATCTCCCGCGCCGAGCGCTTCATCGAAAAGCACTTCGCCGCGAGGAAAACCGCCGCTGCCGCAAGAACCGCGCAGATGATATACGGGTGCATACTTATCGGACCGCCGTTCCGCCGTAGTCGCAGAGCCTGCCGCGGTAAATGACGTTCCCGTCGGGAATGTCGAGGAAATGCATGGGCTGGACTATCGGCTCGAACAGCCCGCTGTCCTCGATGCCGAAATTCACCAGCAGCTCCCGAACGAAATCCGAGCAGTAATAATGCCGCTCGCGCTTGTAGATTATCTTGAAGCCCGCCAGCACGAGCCCTATCGAATCGTAATGATAGTCGTCCTTGTGGGCTATCATGTCCTTTAGCGCCGCCTCGACCCCGTTATAGGTGCTCTCGCTTACGGGTATCGCCAGCACGACGGCACGCGCGTCGGAAAAGCGTTTCATGGCGCCGTACTCGGTGGACTCCCTTACAAAACCGCCGTACCACGGGAAATAGGTATACCGCCTGCCGAACGAGTACATACAGCGCAGGTCGGGCTCAAGGGAAACCGAAATGTGGTTGTATTCCGCGCCCGTTATTTTTTTCAGCATACGCGAAACGATGCTGCCCGTCTGCGTTATGACCAGATAAATTTCCCTCTCCGACATTTTATGTACCCCGTTTTTCTGAGTTATTGACTTTTGGAAAAAATTCCCATATACATTTTACGTTGGCTATAATATATATTATAACAGCTTTCGTACAAATTGTCAATAGCAAACGGTCATTTTATATCCCTTCGGCTGAACGCCGCCGCTCCCAGCGAACCCGCGAACACCGCGACGAACGCCGTTCCCGCGACGTCGGCGGCTGTGTTCGTCAGGTCGCAGTTGGACAGAGTTACCGCGGGCGCAAGCGGATTTATGTGCAGCGCCGCCTCGTAAACGGCGCGCTTGAGCCCGTCGATGTAGAGCGGATTTTCCTTCACCTCGAAAACAAGCTCGCCGTCCGCGGGCTCGGCAGTCATCGTCTCGCGGGGCTGCTCAAGCCGCGAATATACCGTCCCTGCGGCTATCATGAGCGCGATAGCTCCCCCCATGGCGGCGACCGCCGCTGCCGACCTGCGCGGTATCAGCATGCCGACTATCGCCGAAAGGACGCTCACCGCGGCGGTCGCTGCAAACGAGACCGCAATGAGCCAAGCCGCCTCCGCGAACGACATTCGCCAAAAGCCAAGTATCGGCGCTCCCGAAAGCCCTCCGACAAGCCAAGCGGCGTTTATCGAGCAGCCGATGACGACCCCCGTCAGCAGGTTCGCCGCGTAGACGCCGCTGCGGGGGCTGCCGACATAAAGCTTGTTGCGTATCGTGCCGCTGTTGTCCGCGCCGATAAACAGCACGATGACCGCCGCCGCGGCGAGCTGCGCGTAGGGAGCGCCCGCGAGAGCTCGCGTTTCCAGCGCGCACAGCGACAGGTCGCCCTCTATCGACAGGCAGTCGAACGCCGTCGCCGCCGCGGTCACGAGCGCCGTCAGCGCCAGCGACCACCAAAACAGCTTGTTCCTTTTCAGCCGAAACATATTCGCGTGAAATATCCGTGACGTCATTTCAAATCCTTCCTTCTGAACGCCAAAAGCCCCGCGCCCGTCGAGACCGCCAGCACCCCCAGCGAATACAGCGGCAGTATTTCGGGCGTGTGAACGTCGCCCGTCTCAAGCTGCAATATCTGCCCGCTCGGGAGAATATCGTTCAACGCCGTCATAACAACGCGCTTTGCGCCGCTGACGTACAGCGGGTTCGGCTGCGGCTCGCTCTGCGAGACCTGCCCGTCCGCCGAGATCTCGTAGCCCGAAACGTACTCGGGCTCGCCGAGCAGCGACATTATCACCGCCGAGCCGAGTATCAGCGCGAACGTCAGCACAAGGGTTATCGTCGTTATCGACGACTTGGACGTTATCAGCATGCCGATAAGCGTAAAAACGGCGCTCACCGCGGCGATCGCGGCAATGCATATCAGCATTTGCAGCGCCAGCTCGTCCGCGGGCATACCGAGCTTCCCCCCGAGGCAAAGCCCCGCTGTCGACACCGTCAGCCACGAAGCCGCAAGCATCATAAGCGCCCCCGCCGCCGCGGTCGTCAGGTTCGAGAGGTAAATATCGAGGCGCTTGTGCCCGATAATGAGCTTGTTGCGGATAGTGCCGTTCGAGTAGTCCGTGCCGAGGTACAGCGCCGCGAATATCGCCGCGAAAAGCATCACGTTGGAGCCATTCGACATTATCTGCGCGCCGAGCCGCTGTATGCTCTCCTTTTGCACGGAATAGCTCTCAAAGAAATTCGCGGCGCTCAAAGCGACCGACAATATAAAGCACACCCAAAACGATTTGGTTTTCCATAATCTGGCAAAGTTTGCCCGTAATAATCTGAACATATTTAAACCTCACTTTATGTCTTTTTTGCGGAATATCAGTGCTCCGACCGCCGTTGCCGCTGCCGTCAGACCCAGCGAGTACAGCGGCAGCGCCCTGCATTCCTCGGCGGCAGCGCCGTTCTCCAGGCGGCTTACGGCGCCCGCGGGGAGCATATCGTTTACGACCGAAAACATCACCCGCCGCGCGCCGTCTACGTACAGCGGATTTTTTTCTCCCTCGGCGGCAAATTCGGGCGAAGTCGTTATCTCAAAGCGGACCGCTCCCTCCGTTTGCGCCGCCGTGCCGACCATGGAGCTGTCAAAATACTCGGGCATCCCGAGGAACGCCAGCAGCGGCGCGGAGATAAACATCGACGCGAACAGCGCGCAAAGCGTCGCCGTAACGACAGAGGCTTTCGAGGAGACGAGCATGCCGATAAGCGTATTGACCGCGCAGAACGCCGTCAAGGCGCACACAACGACAAGCTGCCGAAACGCGAAGTCCCCCTCCTCTTGCCCGAGAGCCCCGCCCCTCGCCAGCCCGCAGAAAAGCGTAACGGCGCGATCGACAGCCGTTATGATGAACGTCCCCGCCATCACCGTTATCAGGTTCGCGAAATAGACCTCCGCGCGCTTGCGCCCGATAATGAGCTTGTTGCGGATAGTGCCGTTCGAGTAATCCGTGCCGAGGTACAGCGCCGTAAAAACCGCCGCGACGAGCATTATGTCCGTGCCGCCGCCCGTCAGCAAATCGCCGAGCCGCTTCGTGCAGCTCCCGTCCTCAACGCAGTTGAAAACAAATCTCGTAAAGCTGTCGAAAACCGCTATGATAACGCATACCCAAAACGATTTGGTTTTCCAAAGCCTGGCAAAGTTTGCCCTTAACAGTCTGAACATATTTAAACCTCACTTTATGTCTTTTTTGCGGAATATCAGCGCCCCGACCGCCGTCGCTGCCGCAGCAATGCCGAGCCCTACGCCGCAGGCAAGGTCATATATTATCACCGCGAGCCACGCGGCGGCGAAGATAAGCGCCGTTCCGACCGAAACCGTTATCAGTCCCGCGAAGTAGACCTTGACGCGCGGCACTCCCGCTATCAGCCTGTTGCGGACGGTCCTGTCCGAATTGTCCGTGCCGAGGTACAGCACGGCAAAGACCGCCGAGAAGAACAGCGATACGGGGGTAATGTTGTACATGGCAACAAAAAAATTGTGTCTTGTCGAGGTTATGCCCATAAGCAGGGCGAACACTGCGGGAAGGCCAAGACACACCCAAAAGGACGTCGTTTTCCAAAGCCGCGCAAAATTTGCCCGCAGTAAACCCCTCATCGCGCCCTCCTATTCGCTGCCGCCCACAAGGTTGATAAAGTACGCCTCCAGGCTCTCGTCGTGCTCGTTTATCGAAAACAGCTCGCAGTCCGCGTTTTTCAGCGCCTCGGTGAGCCTTGTAATGCTTATCTCCCCGTAGACGTCCGCGGTCTTTTCGTCGATGACCGCGTATTCCAAACCCATTCCGTCCAGCACCGTCGCGAGCTTTTTCGTATCGGAAACGGTCGCCCTCGCGCACTTCCGGCACTCCTTTTCAAGCTGCTCGGCGCTTATCTCCTTGACGATGCGCCCCTTGTCGATAAAGCCGTAGTGCGTCGCGAGCCTTGAAAGCTCGTCGAGGATATGGCTCGATATAAGCACGGTTATCTGCCTTTCGCGGTTGAGCTCCAGAATAAGCTCGCGTATCTCGATAATGCCCTGCGGGTCAAGCCCGTTTATCGGCTCGTCCAGCAGCAGAAAATCGGGGTCGCCGCACAGCGCGACGGCAATGCCGAGCCTCTGCCGCATGCCCAGCGAGAAATTTTTCGCCTTTTTCCGCCCCGTGTTCTCCAGTCCGACGAGCTTCAGCAGCTCGGGAATACCCTTAAACGACGGCATACCGAGAACGCGGTATTGCTCCTTGAGGTTGTCCTCCGCGGTCATATCCATATAAACGGACGGCGTTTCCACAACGGCGCCCATTCTGCGCCGCGCCTTGGAAATATCGCCCGTGCTCTCCGTGCCGTACAGCGTAAAAGTGCCCGAGGTCGCGAACTGCAATCCGCAGATAAGCCTTATAAGCGTGGTCTTGCCCGCGCCGTTGCGCCCCACGAACCCGTAAATAGCCCCCTTCGGCACGTTCATCGAAAGCCCGTCCAGAGCCGTGAATTTATGATACCTTTTCACTAGATCGCGTGTAGTAAGAATGTTTTCCATATCAACATCTCCTTATCCGAAAATAAACGGAAACAAGAAAACGCCCCTCGGTATGTATGCGGCTGTTTTGGTTTGATCGTTTTGCGGGGCATTTCCTTGCTTCCGAATATATTGTACCCCCCAACGGTTAAGAAATCGGTAAAGAAAACGGTTAAGATTAGGTTAAGATTTCGCGCATTTTAAAGCCTATCCCCCACACCGCCTCGATAAAGTCCAGCCCCGACGCGTCGCGGAGCTTTTTGCGCAGGTTGCTTACGTGCACCTTGAGGGAGCTTTCCACGCAGTCGGGCGTATCCGCGCTTATCCTGTCGAGTATCTGCGACTTCGTTATCACCTGCTTTGGGTTCTGCATGAGAATTTTCAGTATCGCGAACTCGGTTTTCGTGAGCTTCACGGCGTTCCCGCCGAATTTCGCTTCGTGCAGCTCCGTGTTCAGCGAAAGCCCGCCGTATTCCAGCAGCTCGGCGCGCGTATTCCTCCGCAGCTGCACGCGTATCCTCGCGAGCAGCTCCTTGGTGTCGAACGGCTTTGTAACGTAATCGACCGCCCCCGACAGCAGCAGCTCGACCTTGCTGCCCACGTCGGCTCTCGCGCTCATCACGATAACGGGCACGTCTCCTATCCTCGGCAGCACCCGCTCCCCCGAAAGCCCCGGCATCATCAGATCCAACAGCACCAGGTCGGGCGTTTTCTCCTCCAGCAGCGCCAGCGCCTCCCCGCCCGAAAACGCGCGCATCACCTCGTAGCCCTCGCGGCTCAGCAGCTCGCAGAGCATATTGTTTATATGCGGGTCGTCGTCTATTACGGCAATTATTTCGCTCATTTCAAGTCCTCCAAAAGAATTTTATGTAAACATTGTAACACATTACACCGCCTTTGTCAATTCAAAGCGCTTGACAAAATCTCCGTTCCGTGATATAATAACGTTAGCCGAAGCTAACCGAAAGGAGAATTTACAATGATAAAGACAACGCTGAAAATTGACGGCATGATGTGCGGAATGTGCGAGGCGCATATAAACGACGCTGTACGCGCGGCTTTCAAGGTGAAAAAGGTCTCTTCGTCACACAAAAAGGGCGTCACCGAGATAATCTCGGAAACGCCCCTCGATGAAAATTCCGTCCGCGAATGTATCGAAAAAACGGGCTACAAGCTGCTGTCCGCATGCTCGGAGGAATACGTGAAAAAGGGACTGTTCGGGCGTTAACCGTACAAGAGCCTGTTGACCTCGCGCTGGACCTCGTAGTAGTCGTAGCCCGCCGCCGTGAGCCTGTCATAGCGCTCGTCGCCGTTGCCCCAATCGCCGCGGATGACCTCGAGCGCGACCTCCTTGACCGTTTTCTCGGGCACGGGCGCGCCGCTAGAATAGCCGTTCAGCCCCGCCGCCTTTATTATCTTCGGGTAGTCGACGTAGCAGTAGTCTAGGTCAACGGCGCCGTTTATGCCGTCGACCTTCCCCGTCGAGGAGTATTGCCATATGCCGTAATTCCCGCGGTAGTTCAGCGTGGGATTGTATTCCGCGACCCACACGGCATAGCGGCTCGCGACGTCTCGCGAAATGTAGTGCTGAAGCGGATAGCGCGAGGTATACAGCCCCGCGAAACAGTCGTTCTCTTCAAGTTGGTTGCAGAATATCCGCACGAGATTGCTGCAAAAATCCATGCCGCGCACGAACTGCGACTGCTCCTCCAAATCATAAAATATCGGGAAATCGAATTTTTTCCCCTTGATAATATCCAGACAAGCCCGCGCCTCCTCGTGAGCCTGCGCGCCGCTTTCGGCGTAGCTGTACCAGTAAGCCCCGACGTGCAGCCCCGCGTCCGCCGCGCCCCTGTAGTTGCGCTCGAAGTACTTGTCGGGCTCCGTGCGCGTGCCGAAGCCCGCCCGAATGATGACGAACTTCACGCCGCTCTTCTTTACCTTTTTGAAATCTATGTCCTCCTGCCAAGAGGAAACGTCAATGCCTTTAGTCAATTAAAAAACCCCCTTACAATGCATTACACTGCATTGTATGCGGGGCGTTTTTTTCTTGTGAACAAAAATGCGGGACAAAAGCCCCGCATCTTACCTCTTACATCCGAAACTCTTACCTCTATTAGCGCATATATTCTCGCCAATCGAGATCGCCGCGTTCAAGCGCGTGGATAAGCGCCTCCGCTGTGGCGATGTTCGTCGCGACGGGAATATTGTGCACGTCGCAAAGCCGCAGAATATTGATGTCGTTGGGCTCGTGCGAGCGCGGATTAAGCGGGTCGCGGAAAAACACCAAAAGGTCTATCTCGTTGCAGCTTATGCTCGAAGCGAGCTGCTGGTCTCCCCCCTGAGAGCCGCTCAGAAAGCGCTGAATATGAAGCCCCGTGGCCTCGGAAACAAGCTTTCCCGTCGTGCCGGTAGCGCAAATGTTGTATCTGCTAAGAATGCCGCAGTAGGCAATACAAAACTGAACCATAAGCTCCTTCTTGGAATCGTGAGCAATAAGAGCAATGTTCATTTACCAAACCCCTCCTTGTCCATTGCGGTATGTAATATCAGTCGATCTTGATGGAAAGCGGAACGTCCTGCCCGTCAATGCGCTTCGCAATGGACGAATACGCCTTAAATCCGCCGCATGTCGGCGGCAGAGCGTCGCCCTTCGCGCCGCATATCTTGATGTTCACGTCCTCGGGCACAACGCCGATAAGCGGGATACCCACCGCGTCCATAACCTCGTCGAGGTCGTACAGAATATCCTCGTTCTTGAAATTCTCGCTCACCTTATTGATGATAAGGCGCTGATTGATGCAGTTCTTCACATACAGGAAGTCGGACAGCATCTGCCCGTCGCGCACACACACGGTGTCGGGCGTAGTTACCATAAGAATAAGGTCGGCAGCCTTGATAACGCTGAAAACCGAGCTCCCGATACCCGCCGTGTCGACGATTATGTAGTCGAAATGCTCGCGCATCTCCTCGCACACGCCCATTATCTTCTCGGGATTGATATCGATAAACGGATTCCTCGTCGCGCACACAAGGGACAAATTCGGCACGCGGTCCACCTTTGTGGTGGCCGTCAGAATATCGATCTTCCCCTCAAGATATTCGCCAATATCGTGCTTTACCTTGTCCTTCATACCCAGCATGATGTCTAAGCAGCGCAAGCCGAAATCCAGCTCCACGAGCAGCGTCTTGTGCCCGAGAGTCGCGAGCCCCGTCGCAACGTTCGCGGAGGTCGTAGACTTGCCCGTGCCCCCCTTGCCTGCCGTAACCGCAATGATCTGTGACATAATATTCCCCTCTCAGCCGCGGCGGCAAAGCGTTTTTCCGAAGCTCCGCCGCCAAGCAACAGTAATAAAAATACTCTATCTACATTTTAGCACAAAATCCTCGATATGAAAAGAGTTTTTTTCTATATTAACAAAATTTCGTGAAATTACCGAGTTTTGTGGTATGTTTTTTGTGCATTTTAACGAACAAAAACAATGAAACGCCGAACGGGATTTTCATCGTCCCGTTCGGCGCAAAAATTTTCGATATTACAGTATGGTTTTCGGCAGCCCCTTCTCGTCGTAGTTGGTGGAAATTTTCCCCGTAACGTAGGCTTGTATAACGTTCGCCGCGAGGACCTTCGTAAACTCGCCCTTTTCCAGATACAGCCCGAAAGCTATCTCGGGGTCGTCCGCGGGATAAAAGCCTATCAGCGCGGAGTTGTACACGTCCTCGGCAGCCTGCGGCGTTCCCGTCTTAACGGCAACGTTCTCCTTGCCGACGCCCACGTAGTCGAACGGGCTCACCCACCCCGCCCCGTCAATGGTGAAATTCACCTGCGTCGACGCGACGAGCTTCATTCCGTCCCGAATGGCGGCCATATATTTGTCCATATCGGGCTCCTTCGAGAAATCCTCCGCAACGGCGGGCTCCTTGTCGTACAGCTTCTCTGTAAAATCGTAGTTGTACACGGACTTCACGATATGCGGCTCCAGCCTCACGCCGTTGTTCGCGATAGTCATCGCCTGCACCGCGAGGTGCATCGGCGTAAGCGCCGTCTCGCACTGCCCTATTCCCGCCTGTATAATATTGCCCTCATACCACTCGTAGTTATTTTCCTCGAACAGCTCCATGGAGCTCATCTGCCCGAGGTTCATGTTCAGCTCGAAGCCGAGGTCCTTCCCCACGCCGTATCTCTCCGCCCAGTACGCCAGCCTGTCGATGCCGAGCCTCCGCGCCGTCTCGTAGAAGAAGATGTTGCAGGAATACTGCAGCGCCGTCCTCACGGGGATAAACCCGTGAGTTCCAAGACAGGACGGCGTATACCCCGCGTAGTAGTAATACGTCCCCGTGCAGTTTATCGTGTCCGTCGGGGAAATGACCTTCTCCGCCAGCCCCGCCGTCGCCGTAATGGTCTTGAACGTGGAGCCCGGGCGGTATTCCCCGAACAGCGCCCTGTTCAGCAGCGGTCCGTCCGGGCGGTTCAGCACCTCGTTGTAGTCCTTCAGCAGGTCGTTGATGTCATAGTTCGGGAAAGTCGCAGCCCCCAGCAGCCCCCCCGTCTTTACGTCCAGCACCACGATAGCCCCCGCCTTGCAGCCCTTTCCGCGCAGCGTCGCGTCGTAGTAGGTCGTGTAATACGGCGAGTTCAGATATTCAATATGATATTTCAGCGCGTCCTGCAAAAGCGACTGATACTCCGCGTCGACCGTCAGCATGACCGATTTCCCCGCCACGGGCTCCTTCGTCACCTCGTCCGTCAGGCTCACGCCGTCGGCGCTTCTCGTTATGGTACGCACCCCGCGGATACCCCGGAGCTCGTCCTCAAGCGCCTGCTCCGTCCCGTCCAGCCCGATAACGTCGTTCAGCAAATACCCGCTGTCCTTCAGCACAGCGTATTTCTCCGCGGAGATAGCCCCCACGGTGCCCCTCAGATGCGCGGCGATATCCCCGTCGAGGTACTCCCGCTCCCAACTCTCGGTGATGTCCACCCCGGGCAGCAGCGCGCCGAGCTCCTTAAGCTCCAGCACGGTGTCCTCCCCGATGTCGCCCGCCAGCACAAACTTGGAATTGAGCTGCGAAAAATCCTTGACGACCATTTCATACCGCACGCCCGCAATGGCGCGGCGCATTTTCTCGCCGTACTTCTCGTCGATGCCGTACTGGTCGTAAAGCTGATAAACACAGTTCTCCACGGTCGCGTAGCTCCCTATGTTCAGCCGCTCCTTCAGCGTCTCAACGGCAGCCTCCCGCCCCGCGTCGAACGAATAAGGCTCGCTTCTGCTTATCGGCAGCGAGTCGTTCCATTCCTCGCCGTTCTTTTCCAGCACGGTCAGCACGCGGTAGATGATCTCGTTCTCCGTGCCCTTTTCCAGCGAGAAAAACTGAAAATTTATGCTGTAAACTATCTTGTTTGTATTCAGCAGCTTTCCGTTCGCGTCGACGATCTGCCCTCTCGCTGCCTCTATATCCTGCTCGGTAACGGTGCTCTGCTTCGTCATATTCAGATACCCCGCCCCGTCGACAAGCTGCATCTTCAGCAGCCTCAGCCCGCACAAAAACGAGATAACGATAACGACCGCCGCCATGACCATCGACCGAATAAAAGAAGAAATCTTAGACATAACAAACCTCAAAAAAATACGCCGCCGCAGGCGGCGCTCCGAAACTGTCAACTGTCAATTGTACACTGTCAACTTTTTCTGCTTCGGCGCAGCCGAAGTTTAGTCTTTCTCTTTGAACTCCGACTCCTCCGCGCTCTGCGCGGACTCCTCCAGCCGCCTCTGCTCCTTGGGACGCAGCTTGTTCACGATAAGCGTGATAAGGAAATACACGGGTATCGAATAAAACACAGCCCCCCCGTAGGACGGCAGAATAACGCCCGTAAACGAGATAACGCTGTCCGCGCCCTCCCACATGCAGTGCAAAAACAGAAAATCCATAGCCGCCATTATCACGGAGACCGCCGCGTTTACGATAAAATGGCTTATAAACGTAACCTTTATCCAGAACCTCGACATCAGCGAAATAAGCGGACAAGCGCACAGCAGCCACAGTGAGGAAAACCCCGCCACCGTAACGCCGTTCGCGATGTCCAGCATAAGCCCGCAGAACACGCCGAAAACGCCCGCCGCAAGGTCTCCCTCGTACATCGCCACGGCGGTCGCCAGCGGTATCAGCAGCAGCGGACAGTATCCCCGTATCAGCGGATTGCACTCAAAAAGATAAAACACCAGCAGCGCCGCCGCATAAAGCCCCCACCTTGCCGCGCCGCGCAGCATCGCCCTGCGCGAGCGCGCCTTTCCCGAAACCTTCTTCCTCAGATCCACGGCTACTCTCCGATCTCAAACGGAATACCCTTTCCGTTGAAGTCCGTGATAACGAACGCCATTGTCACACTCTTCACGTCCTCCGCGGGCTGTATAAGCGCGTGCTTTGAGAGCCCGTTCGGGTCGTCGTACACCTCCGTAACGGTGCCGACCATTATATCCGCGGGGAACAGCCCGCTCTTGCCCGACGTGAAAACAACGTCCCCCTCCTTGATATCCGCGTCCTTAAGTATATCGCTCATCAAACACATTCCCTTTGAGGCGGACTCTATGTTGTTTTCGATAACGCCCGTGGTCTTGGAGCGCATCGTATACACCCCGACGTTCACCTCGGGGCTGATAATGGTAGTAACTCTCGCGTAGTTCGCGGCAGTCCTCGTCACTCTCCCGACAAGCCCCACGGAGGTTATCACGGGGTCGTTCTCCGAGATACCCCCGCTCTCCCCGATGTTGACGGTAAAGCCCCCGTAGATGTCGTTGGCGTTTCTCGCGATAACGTCGCACGGCTCCGAGAATTGATAGTCCTCGTTCTTCTGTTTCAGCTCCAGCATCTCCCGCAGGCGCTCATTCTCGGCTTTAAGCTCCTCGTAGTCCATGGTCTGCTTGTACATCTCGCTCAGCTGCGCGGAGAGCTCGTCGTTCTCGGACTTGTACTTGTCCGCGTTCACCAGCTTGTCGATAAAGCCCGAGACCCCGTCGGCAATGCCGTTTGCGGCGGAAACGAACGGATAAGTGACCGTGCCGATTATCTGCTCGGGAGCCGTCTCCTTTCCGAGCGTCACCGCCACATAGGTCATAAGCCCCAGCAGCAGCGCGCCTATGCAGATGAGAATTTTGAATTTAACGCTGTGAAAAAAATCCTTCATAGTTCACCGCAAATCATAGTAAAATGTTAAAAATCAGTAAATCATCTCGTCCTCGCTGAGAACGTCCTCGAGCTTGTCGATATTTTCGAGCACCTTGCCCGTCCCGTCGGCAACGCAGTCGAGCGGTCTCTCGGCAATTTTCACGGGCATGCCCGTCTCCTCGTGAATGAGCTTGTCGAGCCCGCGCAGCAGCGCCCCGCCCCCCGCGAGCATAATGCCGTTCTCGATAATATCCGCCGCGAGCTCGGGCGGGCACTTTTCAAGCGTGGTCTTGATAGCGTCGATAACGTGCGAAAGCGGCTCGGAGATAGCCTCCCGAACCTCCTCGGAGGTGATTGTAATGTTCTCGGGCAGCCCGTTGAGCAGATTTCTGCCCTTGATGTCCATAACGGGCTCATTCTCGTCCGTCTTGAACGCCGAGCCGATGCCGGTCTTGATGTTCTCGGCGGTGCGCTCGCCTATAAGGAGATTGTACTTTTTCTTGATGTAGTTGATGATAGCGGACTCAAATTCGTCCCCCGCCACTCTCACGGAGCGCGCCGCGACGATGCCGCCCAGCGAGATTATAGCGACCTCGCTCGTGCCGCCGCCAATATCGACGATCATGCTGCCCATAGGCTCCGCGACGGGCAGCCCCGCGCCGATAGCCGCCGCCATAGGCTCCTCGATAATGGAAACGCGCTTAGCGCCCGCCTGCTGCGCCGCCTCTTTAACGGCTCTGCGCTCGACCTCGGTAACGCCCGAGGGAATGCAAATAATAACGCGCGCCTTGCCTCTGCCCTTCAGCGCCTTTTTGATGAACTGCTCCAGCATGGTCGAAGTCATGTCAAAATCCGCGATAACGCCGTCCTTAAGCGGTCTCACGGCAACGATAGACCCCGGTGTGCGTCCGATAACGTCCTTCGCCTCCTGCCCCACATAGCGCACCTGCCCCGCCTTTTTGTCCACGGCAACGACCGAGGGCTCGCGAATGATGATGCCCTTGCCCCTCATATAAACCAGCGTGTTTGCGGTCCCGAGGTCGATACCGATATCCTTGCTCATTCCAAACATTAAATTGTCCTCCGAAAAAATTAGTTATATAAAGTAAATTGCTTCAAGCATTATATACCAAGTTAAATTATAACATTATTTTCACCAACTTTCAATATAATATTTATCTTAAATTTTCCGATTTTGGAACGATTTTTTTGGCATTTTAACGGAAAGCGGCTCTCCGCATGTCTCAAATTAGTTAGCACCGCAAATCCCAGATTTTAACATAAAATAACAATATTTCCAAATATTTACAGCCCGAAACTGCAATTAACCGCAAATAACTGCAAAACGGCTGCAAAAAACTGCACGCCGGCTGCAAAAAGCTGCAAGAAAAGGGACAAATCCGCCCCGATTTGTCCCTTTTTAAAAAAAAATTGCAATTTCCCAGTCAAAAACTTGCAAAAACAGCCGTTTGCTATTCAAAAACGGAGCAGGTTTTCGCGGTGCTTTTAATGCCGAATTCTCCGTTGATAAGCGGCTCGCCCCAGTCCTCGGAAAGCGTCTCGCCGCCCCAATCGACGGCGATGTCGAGGTACTCGACGCCGCCCCCGTTGCCCTTCCACGACCAGCCGAGGTACCCGAGCCCGTTCTCCGTGCAGTACTGCATGATAAACGCCTCGTCAACATCGCCATCGCTGTGGTTAAATCCAAATTCCCCCACAATTGTGCACAGCTCTTGGTCGGTAACGCCCTTCAGATTGCGGGTTATCGTGCCCGCGTTCTTCCCCGCGGAGCCGTACATGTGGATAGAAAACATCGTGTTTCCGTCGGGGTCGGCGGCGAAAACCTCCGCGCCGTACTTGTGAATGCTCTCGCCGTACTGTCCCCAGCCCGCCGCGTCGACCATAATGGTGTTCTTGATGCCCGCCGCGCGCAGCCTCGCCACCGCGTCAACGTAGCCGTCGTGCCAAGCCTCGGCGTTCCACTGCCCTATCCATTCGTTGGTGATGTTGAGTATCGCCGTGTCGGTGTATTTCGCGAGCACGTTTTTCATCTCGATCCAGTAATCAACCGCGTGGTCGAGATAGCTGCGGTCGTCCATACCGCACGCGTCGTGAACCTCCACGACGGCTATCATTTTGCGCTTGTTGCACTCGAGAATGGTATTTTCCAAGTCCTCGGCGGTGGTTTTCTCCCACTGGTCGCCGTCCGCGAGCACTATGCGCACGGTATTAGCGCCCGCTGCGGCGATGCCGTCGAGCGCCGTTTCGAGCTTATCCTTGAACCACACGTGCGCGTGATTGATGCCGCGCATGATGAACTCATTGCCGTTCGCGTCCAGCAGCTTGGTGCCGTCGACATGAAATCCCGCCGCGGCCTCGATCTGCACATCGCTTTCGGCAGTGCTGTCCGAAATCACGGTCGAGGTTTCCGACGGAGAGTTATTATTGACCTCGTTATTACAGCCCGTAAACAACAGGCAGAGCGACATCAGCGCCGCCGCTATGATATTTTTCCTCATCTGTGCTCCTTTCGCAAAACAGCGCCGCACAAGCCGCGAAACGGCTCGGAACGGCGCTGTGGTATTCCGTTTAACTTTATCGCTTTACTTCATGGACTCCACGAGAGCCTTGGTATCGCGCGCGATGAGCAGCTCCTCGTTGGTGGGAACTACCCATACCTCGACCTTGCTGTCGGGAGCGGATATCTTGGTCAGCTTGCCGCGCAAGCCCTTGTTTACGCTGTCGTCGAGCTTGACGCCGAGATATTCCATATTATGGCAGACGTCCGCGCGGAGGTCGTCGGAGTTCTCGCCGATGCCGCCCGTGAACAGGATAGCGTCGAGACCGTTCATTACCGCCGCGTAGGAGCCTATGTACTTCTTTATCTCGTAGCGGAGCATATCGCCCGCGAGAATTGCGCGCTTGTCGCCCTTGTCGGCGGCGGCGCTGAGGTCGCGGTTGTCGCTGGAGATGCCCGAAACGCCGAGGAAGCCCGATTTCTTGTTCAGATAGTCGCTCATCTCGGAGGGGGAGAACCCGAGCTTGCTTGCGACGAACGTTACCGCAGACGCGTCGATAGCGCCGCAGCGCGTGCCCATGATAACGCCGTCGAGCGGCGTGAAGCCCATGGACGTGTCGATCGACTTGCCGCCCTCTACCGCCGTTATCGACGAGCCGTTGCCGAGGTGGCAGGAAACGATTTTCAGGTCCTTGATATCCCTGCCCATCGCGTCCGCAAGAGCCTGCGAGACAAATCTGTGGGACGTGCCGTGGAAGCCGTATTTCCTTACGTGGAACTTCTCGTAGCACTCGTAGGGCAGAGCGTACATGAACGCCTTTTCGGGCATGGTCTGGTGGAACGCGGTATCGAACACGACCACCTGCGGGGTCGTCTCGGGGATGACCTTCTTGCAAGCCCAGAGCGCCAGCGCGTGGGGGTGGTTATGCACGGGGGCGAGCTCGGAGAGGTCGTCTATCTGCTTGATAACGTCGTCTGTGACGAGCGTGGTCTTGTCGAATATCTCCGCGCCCTGTACTATGCGGTGTCCGACTGCCGATATCTCGTCCATGGAGTTCAGCACGGAAGCCTCGCCCTTGGTGAGCACCTCGACGAGCTTTTCAAACGCCTCTGTGTGCGTCGGGAACGTGCAGTCGACGTCGACCGTGCGACCGTCGAACGTGGTATGCTTGATGTGTCCGTCGATGCCGATGCGGTCGCAGTTGCCCTTTGCGATAACGCTCTCGTCGTCCATGTTCAGCAGCTGATACTTCAATGAAGAGCTGCCTGCGTTGATTACCAGAATTTTCATATTGTATATATCCTCCTGAAATAAAATTATAATCCATTTATATTGTAAATCTTTTCACAAAAAAAATCAAGTATTTTTTAATATTTTTCTTGATTTTCCACAAAAATTGTTGTAAAATATAACAAGAGGTACATATAATTTTCAAATAAGTCGGATTTTTTTGGAGGATCTTATGAAAATCGGCGCTATTATCGGCGAGTACAATCCGTTCCACAACGGGCATAAATACCACATCGAGCGGACGCGCGCGGCGGGGGTCACGCATATCGTTTCCGTTATGAGCGGCGCGTTCGTGCAGCGCGGCGACGTTTCCCTGTACGACAAGCACGTCCGCGCGAGGACGGCGCTTGAAAACGGCGTCGACCTTGTTATCGAGCTGCCCGTGCGGTATTCGCTGATGTCGGCGGAGGGCTTCGCGAGGGGCGCGGTGGGGATAATCTCGGCGCTCGGGTGCGTCGACGTGCTGTCGTTCGGCAGCGAAAGCGGCGATATGGAGGCGCTGAAAGAGGCTTCGCGGGCTGTCGAGTTTACGGCGCGGACGGAGGAGTTCGACAGGCTGATAAAGCGCGGCAGGAGCTATCCCGCGGCGCTGCACGAGGCGATGCTCGAATACTACACCGAGGACGTGGCGGAGCTTATCGCGTCGCCGAACAACACGCTTGCCGTGGAATATCTCGGGGCGCTGGACGACATTGCGAGCGCGATAGTGCCGATGACCGTGAAGCGGCTCGGGGCGGAGCATGACGGGGACGAGGAGGGCGTGTTCATGAGCGCCTCGGCGATACGGAAGAAGATACTCGGCGGCGGGGACTGCTCGGCGTTCGCGCCCGCTGTCGACGCGCCGACCGCCGATATTTCGCGGCTGGAGAGGGCGATTCTGGCTAAGCTGAGGACTCTGCGCGCGGAGGACTTCGAGCGCTGCTACGACAGCATCTGCGGGCTTTCCGACAGGCTGTACAAGGCGGCGCGCGGGGCGCGGTCGCTGTCGGAGCTGTATTTCCTTGCCAAGACCAAGCGGTTTACGCTGGCGGGCATACGCAGGGCGGCGCTGTGCGCGTTCCTCGGCATCGACAAGAAATTCGCATCGGAGAAGCCCGCGTATCTGCGCGTTCTCGGAATGAACGCGCGGGGGCGGGAGATACTTGCGGCGGCTAAATGTCCCGTGCCGATAGACACGTCGCTGAAGGCGCTGTCGAAAACCTCGCGCGAGGCGTTTCTGCAGGCCAACCTCGAGGCGCGCTGCACCGATATTTACTCGCTGGCGTTCGCCGAGCCGAGAGCCTGCGGCGCGGACTTTACCGCCGCACCCGTTATTATCAACGAATAAATTTGTGAGAAATCCACAAAATATTGTGACCGAGAGGTGGATAAATGGGCAATTTTGACAAATTTAATGAATTGCGCGAAAGACATCCCCGATTTATATACCACGATTTTGAGCTGAACGAGGAGAGAAGCGAGCTTCGCTTTCACTTTCAGATAGACGAGTTTCATTTCCGACCCGTCTGGTCCTTTAATTTCAAGCTCGCCGACAGGGATTTTGACCGCCGCCGAGCGGAGGAGATCGCGTTTTCGCTCGGCATGGCGGAGCTGGTGTCGTACTGGAAATGCGCGTGCTGTCCGACCGTCGAGGTGCGGTGCGGGGGCTTGTCGGATTGGCGGAAGAATTGGTGGAAAAAGCTGTATTTCAACGGGCTGGGCGAGTTTTTTTACCGAAACGGCATCGGGACGGATTTTTCCTCTTTTATGACGATAGAGGCTCCCGAGGCGTGTGAATTGCCGAAAAGCAAGCCGAGTCTGAGCGGCGCGCTGGTGCCCGTGGGTGGCGGCAAGGACAGCGTCGTGACGCTGGAGCTGCTGAAAAAGGCGGGCGAGGACGTCACGCCGTACATTATCAACGCGGGCAAGGCGGCGCTCGGCTGCGTCGAGGCGGCGGGACTGCCGCTCGAGCGCGTCGCGGGTCCGACGCGCGTTATTGACAGCGGGCTGCTCGAACGCAACAAGGCGGGCTGGCTCAACGGGCACACGCCGTTTTCGGCGGTGGTGGCGTTTTCGGCGATGCTGCACGCGTGCTTTCTCGGGAAGAGGTACATCGTTTTATCCAACGAAAGCAGCGCCAACGAGACATACGTCGACGGGGCGATGATAAATCATCAGTACAGCAAGTCGACCGAATTCGAGCGCGATTTCCGCGAATACTGCGCGGAGGCGTTCGGGGAGTGCCCCGAATATTTCAGCCTGCTGCGGCCGCTGTCGGAATGGCAGATAGCGAGGGAGTTCGTGAAGTATCCGCAGTATTTCCCCGTATTCCAAAGCTGCAATCTGGGGGCGAAAACGAACGTCTGGTGCTGTAGCTGCGCGAAGTGCCTGTACGTGTACATTCTGCTGGCGGCGTTTCTGGACGACGGAGAGCTGACGAAAATTTTCGGCTGCGATATGCTGGAAAAGACGGAGCTGGCGGAGATGCTGGACGGGCTGACGCTGGACGGCGAGGATAAGCCGTTTGAATGCGTGGGGACCAAGGACGAGGTACGGCTGGCGCTGAAAATGGCGCTGGACAGGCGGCGGGAAAAACCTCCCGCGCTGCTGAGGCGGTTTGAGAAGCGGTTTCCCGATTATCGTCCCGTTGACTTGACGAAGTATTTTGACGGGGACAACTTCGTTCCCGAACGATTTTTACCGTATTTGGAGAGAATTATCAATGAAATTTGACGTTTTAAAACCGATTTTTGAGGGCAAGCGCCCCGTTATTCTGGGCTTCGGGCGCGAGGGGCAGGTGTGGCTGGACATTCTGAGGAAGCTGAAATGCTGCCCCGAGATAGCTATCGCGGACATGAACCCTATCGACGTATATGACCTGCGGATGCCGAACCTTACGGCGATATGCGGGGCGCACTACCTCGAGGAGTGCGCGGAGTATGACATCATTTTGCAGTCGCCGGGGGTCGCCGTCAAGAACAGGCTGGACGAGGCGGCAAAGGCCAAGATACTGACGCAGACGGAGCTGCTGCTGCGGATGAAGCCCTGCCGTATCGTCGGAGTGACGGGCACCAAGGGGAAGTCCACGGTCTCGTCGCTTATTCATCATTTTCTGGCGGCTAACGGCATGCCGACCATGCTGATAGGAAACATAGGCGTTCCTCCCATGAAACGCTTTGACGAGCTGAACGAGAAAATGACGGCGGTCTGCGAGATGAGCTGTCATCAGCTTGAATTCGTTCGGCACTCGCCCGACATAGCGATCATGCTGAATTTGTTCCCCGAGCACCTCGACCACTATGTGAGCTTTGAGGCGTATTCCGAGGCAAAGCGCAATATAGCGCGGTTTCAGAACGAGAGCGGCGTTACGATAGCGAACGCGGATATCCTGCCCGCGGACTGCGCGGGGAGCGTTTTTTCCTCGGCTTTCGGCAAGGAGGCGGACGTGTGGACGGACGGCGGCGCGATACATCTTTTCGGGGAGGAGATACCCGCGGAGAGGATAAACACGCGGCTGCGGGGGCGGCACAACGTCTACAACATCGCTATAGCGCTCGCGGCGGCGGTCAAGGCGGGAGCGGACCTGCAGAAATGCCTTGACGCGCTGCCCGAGTTCAACGGGCTGGAGCATCGGCTGGAGTACGTTGCCGAAATAAACGGCGTGGAATACATCAACGACAGCATCTGCACCGTGCCCGAGGCGGCTATCGCGGCGGTGAACGCGTTCGACGGCGCGGACTGCCTTATACTCGGCGGCATGGACAGGGGCATTTCGTACGACGTACTGGGGGAGTTTCTGAACAGGGGCGTCGTCGAGACGGTCATTCTGCTGCCCGACAGCGGAAAGCGCATAGGGCGGCTCGTTACCAACCCCGCGGTCAATCTGCTGTACGCGGAGGACATGGAGGCGGCTGTGCGCATGGCGGGAGAATTCGCGCAGCGGCGCGTACTGCTTTCGCCCGCTTCGGCGAGCTACGGGTTCTACCGTAACTTCGAGGAGCGCGGACGGCACTTCAAGCGGCTGGTTCACGCGCTTGAGGACAAATAAGATCGCGGGCCGCTCCTTTCGGGGCAGCCCGCTTTCGGGTATATCAAACAGCCGCTGCAAGCCCTTGCTTTCCTGCCCGCTTGGCTATTCAAGGATAACGGCGCGCAGCCGTCATCACCTTCGCGGTACGGCTGTGGATCTTACCCTTGTTTATTTTATGCGGTTCGGAGGATTTCGTGATTTTTTTAGTGCGGAGGGCGTTATTATCAAGCGGGCTGCCGTTGGTGATAAATTCGTTCCATATCGCGTTGAAATCCGCGAACATTCCGTTTTCCTTTTAAAGGCAGCCTCCGCAGTGTCCGCGCGGAACATTTCGGTTCATGATCTCGGCGAGCTCCGCGGCATGGGGCTTCAGAAAATCGGGAAGCTCGTCCTCCCTGACCGTCCAGTCGCCCTCGGTCACGTAATACTCGCCGTCGTCGTTATAGTTGAGATAAAGCGTCCCGCCGCTCTTCCAGAAATCCTTATATTCGGCGCTCTCGCGGAAGCAGCCGAACGTCGTTTCCCTGCCGTTTATACGAAGCGTGAGCGTTCCGAAGCACAGGCACGGATATTCCCCCGTGAAGCTTACAAATTCGATTTTCATAGCGTCTCCTTTCCCGTAAATCATGATTTTACCAATTTTCGTCATACGGCTCGACTATCCACAAGCCCGAATCCGTTACGCGGTAGTATTTGTCGTTCACCGTATCGACCGCAAGCACGGGTATCTCGCCGCTGTCGAGAACGGTGCCGTCTATGTAATAGTGGCTCTCGCCGTCGAAATAGATGTCGTGGAAGCGCGGATTCTTCGCGATCTCGGCGGTGCCGACATGCCCCGCGACGATTTTCAGGTCGAGACCGCCGCAGTGGAATTTGCCCGTCTGCGCGGGGAATTTTCCCAAAAATGTGTTGTCGTCGGTGCCGAGCTCCCAATACTCACCCGCTTCCTCGTCAATGCCCGCGTGGCAGAAGATCGTTTTCCCCTCGAAGTAATAGAGCGGCAGGTTTTCTATCCAGCCTATGTACTCATCGTCGCGGTCGACGTCGCCTTCGTAGGCTCGTCCGTAGCCGTCTGCGGAAATTTGCCAATAGCCGTCCAGAACCGCCTCCTCGTGATTGCCCATAAGCGCGATGACTTTATCGCTGCCGTATTTCCGCTGAAGCGCGATTATCCTGTCGAGCACGCCGTAGCCTGCCTCGCCGCCGTGGACGTAATCCCCAAGCAGCAAGAGCTTGTTATCGCCCGAAAGGTCGACCAACTCCAACGCCGTCTCGAACGCCTCCAAGCAGCCGTGTATGTCGCTCATTGCGTAAATCATAGTGATACCTCCTCCAAGTCGGTAATTTTCAGCTTCTCGGATTTTGCCTTTTTTATCAGCTCCGCGGTTCGCTTTTCGATAGCTTTAACCCCGGTCAATTATATTATAGCATATTCGGGAGCGGTTGTGGGAAATTAAATGATTTTTTATACGTTTATGTCCATATTATAGCACATATTATGTCCGACAAACAGGACATCGCGCGGGTTAAGCGATGTTTTGAGATTTCGGAGTGAGTTCTCTCGATAACTTAAAGTAATCATTAAAATCCCACACTAAAAATTGGAAATCCGCTTGACAAAATCAACCGATTTCGCTATAATAAATTACAGCATGAGGATACGAAAGGGCGGGAAAAATGAAAAAAAGAAAAATTTGCGGGATTGTAATAAGAACGTTAATTATAATGCTTGCCGCCGTTTTGCTGTTTGTATCGGGAACGTTTATATTCCACAGAGTAAAAACAAGCAAAGAGACCGAGCTGTTAAAGGAAAAGGGGTATTATAATCCCGTTTCGGCGGGCGACCGCTGCCTAAACGTTTCGGGCTTCGGCAATAAAAACGGCGAGCATACCATTATAGCTATGGCGGGACTTGGGTCGGGCGATTTTCCCGTGGCTATGAGACAGATGACCGCGCCGCTTGAAAAGGACAATCTTATCGTGTTCGTTGACCGCGCGGGCTATGGCTTCAGCGACGATACCGACAACGAAATGACGCTTGAATACATAGTTGAGGATTACCGAAGGGCTTTGAAAAACGCGGATATTGAAGCGCCGTATATCCTTATGCCGCACTCTATCGGGGGAGCGTATGCAACGTATTGGGTAAGCCGTTATCCCGAAGAGATAGAATCCGTCATTTTCGTGGACGGCAGCCAATTAAGCGCGACGGCGTTTGACGATTCACCGGGTTACAATGTGGGGATAAAAGATAAAGCCCTTGCATTTCTGGCGAAAACGGGATTAAGCAGATATGTCCTGAGGAATTATTTTGAGCGGTATCCCGACAATTTCTCGGAAGAAGAACAGGAGCTTGCGGACGCGCTTATGTATATGACGCTCGATTCGATAGCCCCTGTTTCGGAGGACGGGCTGCTTGCCGAAAATGCGCGGAACGCTTTTAACGGTATCATCACAAACGATGTGCCGAAGCTCTATATCTGCGCGAGCTGGGGATTTGAGACAAGGGAAGATATACTCGAGCATAATATATGGATAAACCGCCGGATAGAGATCAATGGTATGGATATACAGCCAATGCCCGTTCAATACGGCGATGAGGTGATAAAAGAGATCCTTGACGATTATGAACAAGCCAGACGGGAAATCATCTTTCCATACGCGGAAAAGCTCGGTAACTGCAAGGTGGTTTGTATTGGCGGAGACCATATGATATATGAGCAGAAGCCGCAAGAATGTGCCGAGATAATTATAGAATTTCTGAAAGGTTTGGATACCTAAGGAACGCCGCACAATTTTGGACGCTAACCGTTTAGCGCACCCCCGCAAAATTCCACAACTCAAATCAAGATTTTCTCCCGCAAATATGATATAATTATTTTCGTAGGGAGGTGAACGGCTTGTACGAATGGAACGAGGCAATACAGAAAATGATAGACTGGATAGAGGATAATCTGTGTGAAAATCCGTCGCTGCCGCAAATGGCAAAGCAGATAGGTTATTCGCCATATTACTGCTCGGTTCGGTTTCACGAGATAACGGGTATGACCATAAAGAGCTATGTGGCGGGCAGACGGCTCCGTCTCGCGGCTTTGGCTATACGCGATACCGACGAGCGTATCATTGATATTGCCGTGAGGTGCGGTTATTCTTCGCAGGAGGCTCTTACGAGAGCGTTCCGGGAGGCGTTTGGGTGCACGCCCGCGTCCTATCGCAGAGAACCCGTTCCCATACCGCTTTCCGTGCGGCAGGTCGTTCTCAGCCCCGAATATTATCAAAACCGAAAAGGAGAGAAAACCATGAGCACATCAGTTTTGACCGAGGCGCATACGAGGGTCGAATTTATTCCCGCGCACAAATATCTCGGCATTTGGGAGGACAGGGCAGGGCACTACGGTGAAATGTGGCAGTATCACGACTGCGACAAGGTCTGCGGTATCGTCGACAGTTTGAGCAACGTGTCCGACCTTATTGTTACCGCGCACACTGCGGGCTGGTTCAAGACAGGCGGCGGGCGCGGATATTTTTACGGTATCGGCGTGCCGCTCGACTACAGCGGGAAAATTCCCGAGGGCTTTGAATTAAAAGAATTTCCCGACAGTCATTATCTTGTTTTTTATCACCCCGCGTATGATTATTTGAAAGACAACGGTGAGGTCATGAGCAGAGTTGAAAACCTCGCTTGGAATTACGACATAAGCAAATTCGGCGGCGGGAAGTACGATTGGAACGAGGACGTCTGCCAATGCTATCAGCGGCATTATCCCGAAGCGCTGGGATATCAGGTGCTGAGGCCCATAAAACGCAAATAGTCCGTGACGTTTTCCGCGGCGGTATCGGCGAAAGCTTTCCGTTATGCGGATATTCGCAAATAAAAGCCGAGACGGCGTCCTGTCGTTTCGGCTTTTTGATTTGACATTTGCTCGCGATTATGCTATAATGCTGTTGAGTTCGCAGTCCGACCCGTATCAACCCGATTGCAGATTGAGCTTCGGGCAAGGGAAACTCACTGCGATAGTCGGGACGTCGGGCAGCGGCAAATTCACGGTGCGGAAAAATGAATTTTTTTAATTGGAAACTTGCACTATACTTCGGGCTACCGCCCGAAGTATTCTGCG